>JBKCTT010000158.1:0-43112 GCA_046318795.1 Pirellula sp. | reverse complement strand
GGGGCGGATCGGGTACTATTACGGTATGTCGTACGCACAACCATCCCATCAGAGTCACGGATCGGCTCCTTTACCGCAGCCGATCCGACAAACCCTCGACCAGCTTCGTTCCTTGCTCGGTCGTTACATCCTATTCCAGGCGGGGATTCTCTCCGCCTTGTGGGCCGTTACCCTTTTCTGGCTTTGCGGCTGGATCGATTACCTGCCCGCTTGGATCGGAGCTTCGGAATCCCCGCGTTGGGTCCGACTGTGCATGCTCGCCATTTTAGCAGCGGGCATCGTTTATCTTTTCTACCAGTACATTGTCCGCCGCTGGGCCGTGCGCTGGTCCGACCATGCACTAGCCCTCCTGATCGAGCGCAAATACCCGATCTTTAAGAGCTCCCTCATCACAACCGTTCAGTCGATCCAGCCATCCATCAAAGCCAATGGCGTAGCCGATCACCCGACTCGTCCTGGATTGTTAGCTATCTCACGAGAGAACGCATTGCGTGGTATTGAGTCGGTCAACGTCGAGGACCTAGTACTCAAGCGACCGCTTCAACTGCAGCTAGTGCTGCTCGGCTGCACTCTAGCGGTATCGGTCGTGTTGCTTTTGCTCAATCCGGAGTGGACCTATCTTTGGTCGAAACGTTTTTTTGGATTGGCCAACGAACCGTGGCCTAGGAACGTATCGCTTGGCATCGAGGGAATCGAGTTCGAGGTCCCGACCTTTACCGGTGCTGAGAACCGAAGCCGTTATCTGCTGAGCTTCGAAAATGGCCAACTGTCCTATCCACGCGGTCAGTCGGGGCAGCT
The DNA here is from genome assembly GCA_046318795.1 of Pirellula sp. Taxonomy (GTDB): domain Bacteria; phylum Planctomycetota; class Planctomycetia; order Pirellulales; family Pirellulaceae; genus JBKCUI01. Next base: position 42,314 of record JBKCTT010000158.1, on the reverse strand, counting down.
CAAAAGTTTCGCATCGCTCGACGCCAAAAAGGTTCCCGAATCCTGCACCGTCTATTACTACGACGAAGAAGGAAACCGAGGCCGGGCCAACATGCGTCGACTGAACGTCGCGGACCGCAAGCAAAATTTTCTGCTCGATGGCCCACCGCTGGAATCCCTCAACCAATCCCTCACCATGAGCATTCTCGGTGGCGATGCACGATTGAGCGATCTCAAACTCGTGGTCGTTGACCCTCCTTTGGTTACCGGCCTCAATTTAGATGTAACCTATCCCGAATATTTACAACGCTCGACCCAATCCCGAACCGGCACGGAGCAGATGGAATATCGCACCGGGCTCAGAATCCCACTCGGGTCTTCGGTGCAATTAAGCGTTCAGGCCAACAAAGAAATTCGGCGTTGCGATTACGTGATTATTGACAGCACGAATCGGGACGAAAAGGTCGCCATCGAGAAATCGATTAACCTCGAATCAGCTGCGAAGACTTTCTCGATTCCTGTGGGAACACTGCAAGGCAATCTGCTTGTCGAAATGCGGCTGTGGGACGAGAAAGGGGTTTGTTCCAATAGAGTTCAGCAATACATCATCTCGACGATCGTCGACAATCCGCCACAAGTAGACATGGTTCTGGACGGTATCGGCAGCTCGATCACGGAGATGGCGTTGTTACCTATCGTTGGAAAAGTGCGAGACGAATACGACGTCAATGAAATTTGGCTGGAGTTGGTTAACGGCGAGGAAGCGGCCAAGCGATCGGATGTTAGCATTCGCGGCTCAGAAGAAATTCGGACGCAGATTGATTGCAAAGAATTGCGAGATGCAGGGATGATGGTTCTAAAGCCCAAGTCGACGTTAGCCCTGTCACTAGCCGCCAGCGATTACTACAACCTATCGCCAGAAGCTCACGTCGGTCGATCAAGTCTCATTCAGTTGAGCGTTGTGACGCCGGATGAATTACTGCTGCTACTCGATCGAAGAGAAGCAGCCATGAGAAAGAGGCTGGAACAAATCATAGGCGAGATGACACAGCTCCGCGATTTGCTTCTGATTTTAGAACGAAAGCCAACGAGCGAACCCGGTAACGAAAGCAATCCAACCGACCCGTCCGCAGTGGTCAATCAGGAAGAAGAAGCCGCAAAGTTTAATCGATTGCGGCTGCTTCGCTCGCAACAAGCCCTCAGCCAAGTGGCCAAGTCCGAGGGAGAGCTAAATGGTGTTGAGAAAGAGATTCAACAAATTGCCAAGGAGCTCATCAACAATCGCGTTGAGAGTGTGGATCGTCGAACTCGTTGGCAAGAGAAGATTCAACAGCCGCTTCGATCGCTGCTCGACACGAAGTGGGCAGAGTTTACGAAACAAATCGCCGAGCTGGAGAAGCTCTTTGCAAAATCACCCGACGAGCAGACTCGCATCGATGGTTTGACTCGTTCCTCGGTCGAAAAGAACAACGAAATCATCGTCGACTTAAATGCGATCTTGTCGGACATGCTCGAGATCCAAGATCAAACGGCCATCATCGATATGTTGCGAGACATCATCGACGACAACGGCAGCTTGATCGAGGAAACCAAAGGATTGAAGAAAGAGCGAGAACGAAAAGAACTATTGGATATCCTCAAATGAACCAGTCATTTTCCGCCATACGTTCTGGATCGCGTGTCATACACGTGCTGCTGTTAGCGATCGCTCTGCTGCATAGTTGTGCAAGCTTGGCAATCGCACAGACCAATCCACCGGCCCCGCCAGCTAAAACCGCTGCGAGTGAAGCAGCCGATTTGGAGCGGAAACAAAAGGATCTAACGCTCAAGCTACAAAAGCTCGAAGATACTTTTCTGCGAATGAGCGAACTGGAGGCTGCCTCCAACCCAACTCACGCCGGGTTGCTAATGCAAGCGGCTCAGCTAAGCAAACAGCTTGGCACGAGACAACGTTTGTTCAATGCAAGCGAGATGTTAGCCAAGGGGCAACTAAGCAAAGCCATCCAGGAGCAAGAGTCTGCTCAAGAGAGCCTCAAAAAGCTGTTAGAGCTTTTGCAAAGTGAGAATCGCAGTTCCCGTGTGCGAGAAGAAAGAGCTCGACTTGAGGACATTCTCAAAGAACTGCAACGTATAGAAACGCTGCAACGCTCCGTGCGAGGAAGAACTGAATCAGGCCAAGATCTGAAGCAGGCCAAGCAAGACCAACAGAACTTGGAGAAACAACTCGAGACCACCGAGACCGATCTCAAAGATCCCAAGTCCGAAGGGGAAGAAAAAGACAAACCAGCGTCGGAAGACAAGAAACCAAGCTCTGATTCGATGACACCTCCCAAAGAAGGGGACCAACAGAAAGCCCCGAAAGACCCGGCCGGCAAAGAAGGCTCCGACAGCAAGCCCAACGAAGCGGGACAAGAGAACAAAACGGGCGAACAAACCGAAAAGGAAACAGATCCCAAAAAAGAAGGGGATGAAAAAAATCCCCCTGAGAAAACAGAAAATAATAAGAGCCAGGACGACAAAGGCAAAGAATCCAAACCTCAGGATCCTAAACAAGGCGAATCACCGGAGAAGCCAAGCGACTCCTCTCAAGCACAGCAATCTGACGGATCGGAGTCAGAGTCATCGCAAGGCAAACCAGAGAAGCCGAAATCTCGCGAAGAAAATGCAAGAGAACGTGTGCAGCAAGCTAAGCAGCGAATGCAAAAAGCTCAACAAAAGATGGACGAGGAGAATCGGGAGCAAGCGGTCGAAGAACAACGGGAAGCTGAACGCGAGCTCCGCGAGGCCGTTGAGGAACTGGAAAAGATTCTCAGGCAGATTCGCGAGGAAGAAATCGAACGTTCCTTGGTCGATCTCGAATCGAGGTTGCGCCGCATGAACGAGCAAGAGCGAATGATTCGAGAGGAAACGGGTCGGCTCGACAAACTAGAGGGAGACGCTCGCGATCGAACGCTCGACATCCAAGCCAACAAGCTAGCGATCGAGCAATCCAAAGTTGTTATGGAGGGACAGCGAGCATTACTTTTACTTCAAGACGAGGGCTCTAGCACCGCCTTTCCCGAAGCGCTAGATCAAATCGTGCGAGACGCACAATCGGTCGCCAAGAAGCTCGGGCAAGGAAACGTCTCGACATCCGTACAAGCCATCGAAGATGAAATTCTTTTCTCGATAGAAGAACTTCTGGAATCACTCAAGCAGGTCCAGAAAAAACGAGAGGACGATAAACGACAAGCTTCGGGCCAGCAGGGGCAACAAGGCTCTTCGGAAGATCAGCCTTTAGTAGACAATCTAGCTGAGCTTCGGCTTCTTAAAACTCTTCAGTTAAGAGTGAATCGGCGCACCCAGTCGTTAGCTCAGCAGCTTAACAAAGCGGACGACACACTGGGTCAAGTAGACGATCCTGAATCGAAAGCAGAAATGGAAGAATTGGCGACACGTCAACTAAAAATCTATGAGGTCACTCGCGAGATTCTTCTCAAAGCAACCCAAAAGTAAGAGTGTTTTTTAAAGCCATCTAGCCCACAACTCATCTAGCCCACACAGGTACAAAACAATCATGTCGCATTCCGAATCGTCAACATTATTGAAGTTCATCGCATTCCTCGCCGTGATCGGCGCCGCATATGTGGTATTCGTTCGCCCCAAACAATTGTCGGAGACCGGCTCGATGAAAGAGCAAGGACCTGTGGTATCCAACGAGGAGTTTCAATCGGCAATTGCATCCAACCCGGTGACGCTCGTTAAGTTCGGGGCAACTTGGTGCGGTCCATGCGTTTACATGGACAAAGAATTGGAAAAGTTAAAGTCGAATAACTTTGCAGCATCGGTTCTGCATGTTGATGTCGATTCGAATCCGGAATTGGCGAGCCAATACGAGGCATCCTCCATTCCAAAAACGATTCTTTTTAAGGATGGTAAGGAAATTGATACGAAAGTCGGCGGGATGAGTGCCGATGAGATTGAGGCTTGGGTTAACTCGATGGCTAATGGTAGCTAACGGCTCAGAGTTGGCGGACTTGGCGTTTGTTTTTTGGAGCGGGCCTGGAGGTCCACTCTACGGGTTGAGTTATTTTACGCGATGAAGAAAGCATAGTTATAGATGGCAAAGTTGACCGTTGAAGGTGTTGGAACGTTCGAAGTAGATTCCTCTAAACGACTAGCCGCAGCGATGCGCGAGGCAGGGATAGACCATCTTCATGCGTGTGGTGGCAAAGCACGATGCACCACGTGCCGAGTTGAGTTTGTGTCGGGAGAACCCGCGAAAATGACCAAAGCTGAGCAGCAAATTCTGGCAGACCGAGGCGTTAGCGGCGTTCGATTAGGCTGCCAAATTCTTTGTGAACATGACATGGAAGTGCGGGTGATTAGTCGTCTGGAGGGTAGTGGTCGGAAAGATTGCGGCTCCCCGATGGCCGCCGAAATCGAACCACCGGCGGAATGGGTCGATAAAGCCTAAACAGTGGTTTTTCGGGCTTAATTTGGTACCCTGGCCACGTTGGACTATAATTGGCGGGTGCGGATTCCCGGATTCATTCGCTTATTAAGCGGTTGAATTAGGTGTAGGTTGGCCACTCTTGGCCGACTCGCACTCTGTTTACGGACAGTCAAGTCATTGACGGGCAGGCCTGCCCTTCCTACGTTGGATAACACACTCGCCAAGTAATTCGGATCAGTTGATACGACGAGATTCGATCCCACCTTCCCTATGCCAAAGTGATCTCTTCATGTTTCGAGCCTTATCTCGTTTCGCTAAGTTGGGCTGCTGTCTGCTCAGCCCTGTTTTCTTATTCGGAGCCATCGTTGCCGTGCCTATTGCGAGTTCCTTGGGAGACGATAACGCTCCGCTGACGGTTGAAGAACTATCTAAGATCTTTGAGCCAAGAGAGTATATCGGAACAAACAATAAGCCACTCAAGTATCGGCTCCTGAAACCCATGGGATACGAGTTTGGCAAGAAATATCCGCTGCTGGTGTTTCTGCATGGAGCTGGTGAACGGGGCGCAGATAACGTCATTACGCTCAAGCATGGAGCTCGTGAGTTTGTCAAAGAGGATCGTAGGAAACAATACCCCGCTTACATTCTCATTCCGCAGTGTCCATCCGAGGCAAAATGGTCCAATACAGATTGGAGTCAAGACTCGAGCATGCTGCCAGAAAATGCGAGTGACTCCATGCAATCATTGAAGGAGTTGATAGATGAAATGGTTGAGAATGCAGGAGTCGATAGCGATCGAATCTTGTTAACCGGCCTGTCGATGGGCGGTTACGGAACCTGGGACGCGATAGCTCGTTATCCGGGTTTCTTTGCAGCCGCCGCGCCAATTTGCGGTGGTGGAGACCCCAGCACAGTAAATCGATTTGCAGGATTGCCTATTTGGTGTTTTCATGGAGCGAAAGACTCGGTTGTAAAAGTCAGTCGATCGCGAGAGATGGTAGAGGCCATCAAGAAAACAGGCGCACAAATTCGCTACACCGAATATCCTGACGCTGAGCACGACAGCTGGACAACGACGTATGCGAATCCGGAATTTTATTCATGGATTTTTACACAGAAGAAGTCTAAAACCATTGAATAATGACCGCCCGCTCCCACCCACCACAACAACATGAGCTTAATTCGTATTGTTTCTAAATCGATTGGCAACCGAAGAATACCTATGCAGTCCAGAAGCCTCGCTCCGACGACCAATGCAACGCTGTGCGCGGCCGTCCTTTTAGGTATGACAGTGTTGGCATTAGGATCCCCTGGCAGATTGCAAGCACAGGAATCGGTCAAGGTCGTAGACTTTGATCGGGACGTTGCGCCGATATTCGTAGCCAAGTGTTTGAGTTGCCACGAAGGAGACGAAGCGAAGAACGGTTTTCTGATAACGGACCGGGACCAAACACTCGGCTTTATCAGCCCTGGCGATGCAGCGGGCAGTTCTCTTTGGACCGACTATTTGCTCCAACCTAGTAAACAAGTATCCGAATCGAGTTTGGTCATGCCACCAGACGGACCACTTCCCGCGGCAGAGCTTGCCATTCTCAAAACATGGATTGACGAAGGTGCTGTTTGGCCGGAAGGTGCGAAAGTGAGCAAGGTAGCGGCATCGGAGTCGCCCGAGCAAGCGCCAGCGGAACCTAGTGTTAAGGCGAGCGCTAGCAGTCGTCTCTATCTTGCTCTGGGGTACTTCCATCCAGCGGTCGTTCACTTTCCCATCGCACTGTTTGCGGTAGCAGGCTTCTGTGCGTTCTTTTCTTACTTCGTCGGAAAGCGTTGCGAAAGCATGGCTTTTCATTTGTTATGGATTGGTGTTTTGGCCTCTTTTGCGAGTGTGCTTATGGGCTGGGGGTTTGCGGATTTGCAAGGCTACCCCGCTTGGAACAAAGCCTTACCTGAGAATGCTAGCCACGATCAAACCACGTTCTTTGGTCATCGTTGGTTAGGTACGTCCATCGCACCGATCAGTGTGATCGTGTTCTTGTTGTCGATTTTCTCATTACGAAGGGAATCGAAGGGTATGCGACATGCATGGTTGCTGGGTACGATGCTACTCGCCTTGCTCGTTGGCATCGTCGGGCACCAAGGAGGGGAGCTCAAGTACGGCGACATTTTCGAGAAGGCTTGGAAGAAATGGGAATCCTAGCATTCGTTACTGCCGTGCCCTGTTGCTAGCCTCAATCGCTAAGCCCTGTCCGCGGTGAACGAAACGACTTCCTTGAGTGTTGGCACATTGCAGACCAGCATAACTAATCGATCGAATCCGAGTGCGCAGCCAGAGCAGGGGGGTATGCCGAACTCCATAGCTGCGAGCAGCTTGGAGCACTCCGGCAACGCAGACTTTCCGTCTTGAATTCTGGCCGCGTTAGCGATTCGATCACGCTCTCGCAGGACGTTCGCATCCAACAATTCGTGGTAACCGTTTGCAAGTTCGACACCGCGATAAAAAAGTTCATAACGTTCTGCAGTGCGAGGATCCGAAGGACTAATCTCAGCCAAAGCAGCTTGTGAGGCCGGAAAGTTTGTAATGAGAACTGGGCCTTCGAGGCCGAGTGTGGATTGAACACATTCGGAAAAAAGAAGATTAACCCAATCGTCCCAGTCCGCAGACCAATCGCACGATGGAACGAGATTCCGGTCTACCGCGAATCGTCCCAGATCGGCAACAGACGATTCATAAAGTGACAAACCGGTGCCTTGAAAGAATGCTCTTTCGAATGTCATTCTCGCCGTGCCGTCTGTACCAAGTATTAACTCCACCAGATCGCAAAGCAAATGCTGGCCGGCTTCGTACCCAGCTCCGATTTCGTACCACTCCAGCATTGTAAATTCTGGATTGTGATATCGCCCCAACTCTCCGTCTCGGAAGACCGGTCCTATTTGATAAATACTGGAAAGACCTGATGCCAGCAGTCGTTTCATCGATTGTTCTGGAGAAGTTTGCAGATACCACGTTTCCGACTCAGTACCGGGGAGTCTCATAGCAACCGGAATCGGGTCTAGATGTCGATCGATAACCGCTTCCCGACATAGAACCGGGGTTTGAACCTCAACAAAACCGCGATCGTCAAAGAAACGCCGAACAAGTCGCAGCACCCGAGCTCGTTCGAGGAGTATTTCCGGAGTTGCTTGGGATTGAAAATTAGATCGCATGATTACTTAATTTATGACCGTTGCGATTGTTGGCTATCATGACGTTTTTGGGTAATTTCGACTGCACTTAGCAGAGCCTTGGCTTTGTTAACGGTTTCCGCGTACTCACTCTCGGGATCGCTATCTGCCACCAATCCCGCGCCAGCCTGGATGTAGATTTTTCCACCACAGATGACCATTGTTCGAAGAGTGATGCAAGTATCCATATTACCTCGGTAGTCGAAATATCCGACAGCTCCCGCATAAGGTCCACGTCGGGTCGGTTCAAGTTCATCGATGATTTCCATCGCTCGAACCTTGGGGGCGCCGCTAACAGTTCCGGCAGGCAAGCATGATTTAAAGGCGTCCATAGCCGTTAACCCATTTCTCAACGTACCACTCACATTTGAGGAGATGTGCATCACGTGGGAGTAATGTTCGACCACCATTAGATCGTTGAGTTCCACCGTGCCGAACGCAGCAACTCTACCTACATCGTTGCGACCTAAGTCGACGAGCATGACATGCTCTGCTCGTTCCTTGGGGTCTGCCAGCAGTTCGGCTGCAAGCTCTCGATCTTCTTCGTGAGACTTACCACGAGGGCGAGTCCCCGCCAATGGTCTTACAGTTACGGTTCGATCAAAAACTCTCGCCATCACTTCGGGACTGCTGCCGATAAGGGTGCATGCTGGAGTGCGAACGAAGAACATAAACGGGCTCGGATTTACCACTCGGAGCGTACGATAGATTTCCAAAGGATCACTGCTGCATTCCACTTCGAAACGTTGGCTCAGTACAACTTGAAAGATATCCCCAGCTAGAATGTATTCTCGACAGGCGTTTACAGCCGCTTCGAATTCCGATTTTGAGAAATTGGATTTGGGAGCCAATGTGACTGGAGTACCAAGTACGATATCATCCACGGCGACCGACGCGATGGGCTGCCGTAGCTTATTCACCGTAGTCTCAATATCTGCACATGCTTGGTTGTAGGCGGCTAGAGACTGATCTTCGGAGCGGCTGCTTGGAATTTTTACCAGCCGAACGACCATGACCGTTTTATTGACGTTGTCGAAGACGAGAAGCTCATCATAGAAACCAAAATCGAGATCGGGAAGTTTGCGATCATCGGTCGGTGCGTTGGGGAGTGATTCAACATAACGGATCACATCATAACCGGCGAAACCAATCGCACCGCCTACAAAGGGTGGTAACTCTTTAAAGTCGGCCACCGTGATGCCGGTGAGTTTCTGCTGAAGATAATCGAGAGGGTCCTCGACTTGAAATTTTTGCACCACGCCATTTTCATGCCACTCGACTTCGTTGCGGCAGGCCACCATTCGCGTGCTTGGTCCAATTGCGATAAAGCTGTATCGGCCGATTCGTTCGCCCCCCACGACACTTTCGAACAAGCACGCGGAGCTTTCGCCGTCGTCGAGTTGCTCGAAAGCGGTAACTGGAGTCAGGTGATCGCTCAAAAGTCGTCGGAAGACCGGCACCATATCGAACTTAGCAGCGGCCGCCAGAAATTCCGGCTTGTTTGGAAAAACGCTCATCTCCAGGTACTTGCTCACAAAATCGCGAAAAATGAAGGGTTCGGTAGCATCGCCCAATCGTTGAAGGATGTCTATACTACCACTGTTAAGTAAGAACGCGAACTGCTAGCCAGAGAATTCCTGTATGAAGTGTCAGCATTGCGAAAAGCCAGCCACCTTTCACATCACGGAACTGACCGGTTCTGATGGTCCGAAAGTTCTGCATCTCTGCGAGGATCACGCACGCGAATATTTAAATGGGAACGGTTCATCTCCCGCGACCGCCCTGTCCAACATGCTCGCCCAGCAGCTAAAAATGGATGCCACGACCAAAGAGTTGGCAGCGACGGACCAAAAGACCTGTCCAGTTTGCGGTATCACTTTCGCCGAGTTTCGCAAAGGTGGACGGCTGGGTTGCGCTTACGACTACGTCGCGTTCGAAGATGACCTCGAACCTTTGTTGATCAACATCCACGGCGCGTTGGAGCATAAAGGCAAGGTACCCAAGAATCGTCGCGGCTCCCCCGAGCGTCAGAGACAGTTGGCGGAACTCCGAGAAGAGATGAAGGCTGCGATCAAAAAAGAGGAATACGAAAAAGCTGGGATCTTAAGAGACAAGATCGCAAACTTTGAAGCCAATTTTTCCGCCGAATTGATGGATGGGGATGAAGTAGCGCCGGATGATTCTGGAGCGGACGATGAATTCCAGAATCGGGACGATAAATCCTAGTCTCTGTAATCGAGAAAACGAAAAAACGTACTTCAATGGCATGTGATAGATGAAACCACGGAGCAGTTTTGGCAAATTCAATGCTGCTTCGGGCGAGCGAACGATGATTGTCACTTTGATCATCGCCACATCCTGTCTGGTTTTCTGGTTCGTGTTTTCCGCGTTGTATGGTTACACCTCACTAGGTTGGCTCGCAACATACTTAAATTGGATTGCTTTGCGAGGAATTAAAGAATGGTTGTTCGCTTGGTTGTGCTTGTGGGGCGCTACCCTTCTACCGAAATCGAATTGGTCAGCAAATGGCACCATTTTTTTCTGTGCCTTTAGTCTCGTGCTTTTGGAACAGGGGTCTCTTTACTTGAACGCCGCAGCAACGGGCCTGTTCTCTCTCGATTTCTTAATGTTCTTTACACCCTTAATTTTGCTGGAGCTTTGCAATCTGTACTGGATGTATGCAGGCGTCCTGATCGCAATAAGAATGTCACAAAAGTTGCTAATTGCGACCAATAGCTATGCCACCAACTCTGTCCCAACCCCATCGATCGACATCAAGAAAAAAGCGAGGCGCGCGGTCTTGAAGGGCCTACTTTTTACGACCATCTTCTCTACGCTCATCATTATGATTTGGGTAGCTGCGAGTTGGGGAAGACTGCCGAACACTGCGGGACTTTTCCTCTTTTTTCAGAGCGTCGTAGTAACCCCTTTGTTTCGCCTGATCTGTGGGCTATCTGTAGCTGGGCTGTTTTTCCTTATTCCATCAACAATGCGTCGTCCTAAGACTGGAATGTTGATCCTCGGTGTGGTCTCTCTGGTTGTGGTCGTTTATTCGAGGTTCTTCGCTAGCTGGGGATCACATTTCTCATTACTTGGGAGCATCTTCCCAGGCTTCCAGTCCGTTTCCTCACTGCTCGCATTGCCCGTGATCGTTGCATTATCTCCGGTGGGTGGCTTCGCCTTGGGAATTCCATTGCTTTGGTTACATGGCTATCGTTTCGTAGAACTCCCGTCCTCTTCATCCCGCGTTGATCACCCCCATGCGGTGGGCGAAATCCAATACGATTCTGAAGACACGAACGATCCGGAGATGTATCTCTAGATCGACTCAACACGTTATGTTGAGTCGAGATGGCTTTTTCCAAAGCGGTTCAGGCCCTCCAGACCTGGCTAGGTAAACGAGCTAGGCTTTGCCCCTAAATCCAAAATAGCACAACTTCAAAACTTGCGTTTTCGGGCTGGTATTAAAACGCTTTTTGGCAAGAGGCTAGTATAAGCCTATTATGCGAGTTACTTGGGGATCACTAGGTCTCGACTTGGCTTAATCGGATCAAGCTTACGAGTTCGTCAGTCGACATGCGGCCTGCACGATCAGCACCGTCCAATACGCCACTGATCAATTCTCGCTTGTCCGCATGCAACGCTAGGATCTGTTGTTCGATCGTATCTTTTGCAACCAATCGATAAACAGTAACCGCCCGCATCTGCCCGATTCGATGCGCTCGGTCCGTCGCTTGATCTTCGACTGCAGGGTTCCACCATGGATCCATGTGAATCACATAATCGGCAGCCGTCAGGTTTAAACCTGTACCACCAGCCTTTAGAGAAATGAGGAACAAATCCCCCTCTCCTGCTTGGAAGCGATCAACAGCATCCTGGCGTTTTGCAGCAGGAGTCGAACCATCGAGATACTGATACTTAATGCCGACTTTGTCCAGCGCCTCCCGAATGAGGGACAGGTGTTGAACGAATTGACTGAAGACCAAGGCGCGATGCTCACCATCGCGCAGTTCTTCGACAATTTCCATGAACAGATCCAGTTTGGCCGAACTTTCAGTCCAGCGTTTATCGACCAAAGCAGGGTGGCACGAGAGTTGTCGCAATCGGGTAAGCCACGCCAGGACCTTGATCCGCATTTGAGCTTCAGATTCCGGTGCGTCGGGCTTAGCGATTTCGCTTATGGCAGCCAACCGTGCAGCGTCGTACTTCTTGCGTTCCGATACTGAGAGTTCTGCAAATCGAACAACTTCTGTTCGCTCAGGAAGTTCCGAAAGAACCTCCTTCTTTGTTCTTCTCAAAATGAAGGGGCGAACAACCCGTCCGAGCGCTTGCAAGCGATCTCGATCCCCAAGCCGTTCGATGGGTTCCGCAAAGTTCTTGCGGAACCGATCCCATGAGCCCAACAAACCGGGGCTCACAGTACGCATCAAACTCCAGAGTTCACCGAGGTGATTTTCGAGAGGCGTACCCGAGAGAGCAACTCGCCAGTCCGAATCGATTTGTCGAACAGCTTGCGCGGTTTTTGTCTGGAAATTCTTGATAAACTGAGCTTCGTCAAGCACCAGAGTGTACCACGATCTCGCCGTGAATCGCTCTACGTCTCTCTGTAGCAATTGGTAGCTCGTAATGATGATGTCGCCAGGGCCGGCACTATCGATCAAGCTTTGGCGATCGTGATCTCGATACAGCTTAGCGCTGAGCGAGGGAGCAAATTTTTCCGTTTCACGCAACCAGTTTGAACCAACGCTGGTCGGAGCGATAACTAGAGCAGGACCCTTTTTTGCTCGGTCCAAGAGTATCCCGAGGGTTTGGACTGTTTTACCAAGACCCATGTCGTCAGCCAAACAACCGCCGATGCCCCAGTGTGCTAAGCGGCTAAGCCAACAATATCCAGAGCGCTGATAGTCTCGTAAATCGGCTTGCAATGTCGATGGCACTTGTGGGTTGAGTGTACGAGCTGTTTGCAAGCGATCGATCGCATCACGCCATGAGCTATCTAATTCGTAGGTGATATCGGTTCCCAGTGCTTCTTCAACAACGGCAGTCGCTGCACGCGAGAGTTTGATCACGCCACCATCGGTTTGCGAAACGTCTTGGATGCTATTGAGTCTTTGCCGAAGCTGTTCCGAGATAACGGCAAATTGACCATCCCCGAGGGGTACAAATCGTCGCCCACCCTTTAAAGCGGCTAACAACTCAGCCAGTGGCAGCTCCAGCCCTTCGAGTTTAGCAACGCCCTCAACACCGAACCAATCTCTCTGACTGGTCAAACGAACTTGTAAGCGCTGCGGTGTGATCTCGCCAACAATCCGAAGCGGTTGACTCTTTGGCCAACATACTGACGGAGCAGCATCACCGAGATTCTGAATCCTTTGCAGTAAATCCAGTGCATCATCGGGGGTTTCCGCAACCCACGTATACGAATTCTCATATGTTAGTTTGCCGAGCTCGAGGATGCCCGCTAACTCATCCGCTCGCATCGCCTCTTCTTCTAAAGCTCGGAGCAACTGAAAACGACCCGCTGCCGTGGCGACACGCAATCGATCGGGCTCTGCTCCGGGCACAGGCTGTTCCGGTACTGCATCACAAGTCACCCGCAAGGCAACGAGCAAACTCTCTTTACCAAATGGAGAAAGCTGCACTTCAATGTTGGGTAATAGCGGCTGCTCTGGACCCGCGAGCCGCTCCGGCAAACTGATCTGCAGTTTGGTCGGATCAGCAGCTCGTGCTAACAAGTCTGCAAATCGTTCCGCGGTCTCTTGATCAAAAATCGCCTCGCGTCGCTCTGCTTGTTGCAAATCTTCTATGAGCCGTTTGGTCTTTTGATCCATCGAGCTAACGAATATGCAACGCTGATCTCGATCCAAACGGAACAAAACAGATTCATTATTGTTGATAGCACCGATCGAATAGTTAATCGCATCGGCAGTGGAAACGATTTGAAACTCCCCTTGGTACACTTTGGGGCGATACGTTTCCTCCTCTTCGTCCACTCGAACTTCGAGCGCACATTCGCGTATGCGAATTGGCGTTAGCAATTCATCATCTAGAGTTACGTTTGGATGGTCGGATAGAAGCTTAAAGCATTCCCGGATCATTCGGGGAGTCTGACCACGGTACGATTCCTCGGCAGCTTGTAGTAGCAATACGAGAATTCGGTCCGAGGGATGATTCAGCGTATTCTCATCGACTGTATCCAGCGTTTCGCGAACCAAGCGTCCTTTGTTCCACCCCCCCCGTTTCCGCATGGTCTGGAGATAAGGATTGATTCGGATAGCATGCTTGGTAAACGAAATTCGCCACTGAATACGAGTCACCTTTTCTCGCTGGAACGTTTCGCCATCCTCGTCATCGGAAGCCGAAGATGCTTCAGGTGGCTTTAAATAATCAAGTGACTCAACGAATCGTTTCCCTGCATGCCTTCCGTCGGTTATGCAGCTCTCCATCCAATGTAGCGCGTCTTCGGTAGAACGCTGGCTAAGTTGCCTACGAAGGTAATGCAAGCAAAAAATTTGGTGAACACAGGGCTTTACGTCCTCGACGCAGGAGCACTCCGCACTCAGTTGCTTGACAACTCGAATGGATGGATCATCGACGGCAAAGGATAAATTTTTCGTATCGAGATCGAACAGAACGCTGGTATTGTAATTGCCGCGGACGGGTGATACTCCATTGAGTTCAAAGTCCCATTGCAGCGTATTATCCGTTCGTTTAAGCCTAGGCAAATCGTTGGTAGAGTAGTAACGCGACATCAGCAATTGCTGAGGTCGAATCTTCTTCTCCAACTGCGCGATAGCTTGAAGGATGTGGACAATCAATCCGGTCGCCTTGGGAGGGTCCAGTTGAGCCAAACTCGTCATTCGATGTCGTTCCGTCTGTTACGGGGCAGCAAAAACCAAGTCCACTAGTTTCGTCGAATGCAACGAGGTTTGGCAAGGCGAAATTGCTTATTCTCTTAACATAAAAAAGCTTCCAAGAACTCGCGATTTTGTCATTACCGATGAAGGTTAAGCAATGTATAATGAGGGGTTTGCATTTTTCTTGGCAGACATACGTTCCCTAAGCTTTTGCTTCCCTTCGATGTAATTCCTGGCATGACGACCCAGTACAAGTCCGCCATTTCTCGCATGGCCCCTCGGTATGCCTATGGTCGCCATAGAGGCCCGCATCCATTTTTTAGTCACCATGCAGCCGTCCTCGTCAGCCTGGTACCCGATCCGAATCATGGTTGGCTGATCCCGCTGACTCTTAGATCGAGCCGAATGGCAGATCACGCAGGACAGATATCACTGCCGGGAGGACGAACCGAACCTAACGAGCAAGCGTGGCAGACGGCGACGCGAGAGTTTGAAGAGGAGTTAGGATGCACCACGGCCGAATTACAACCACTTCGTGAACTGAGTCCGCTTTATATCTACGCCAGCAAACATTGGGTCACACCGGTAGCAGGGCTATTTCCATCCGTGCCTCAGTTTAAACCTAACCCGGACGAGGTCGCGGAACTAATCATGCTGCCCATTTCTGAACTACTTCATGGTGATGCGGTACGCATCGGCAACATCAAACGTGGGACAAACACCATCGAGGCACCTGGATTTGCTATCGACCATCATTTCGTATGGGGGGCTACGGCAATGATTTTGGCTGAGTTTCGCGCATGGTGCTTGAGCGAACAGAAATTTCTATCGTAGAGATTGATTTTCTAATTCTATCATGGCTCGATAACGAGCTTGCACCTCTTCCGTAGCGCATGACGGTAGATTCTTCTCAAGAACGGACAGCTCTAAATGATGGATCAGTCGTTTGAACGCTACCTGCTGCAACTCATTGGCCTGTGTTTTTTCGATCCGCAACTTAGTCTCGTCGCGATTTTTTTTATAGTCTCCAAATCCTTCAAGATTTTGAATCTCTTTCAAGATCGAATCGCATTCCTCGGAGGGCAATTGAACAACATAATCGCGCCATCGATCACGATCAGCCAGCAACTCCCAACGCGACCCGATCAAACTCAAAAGCTGACGGCGTCCGGATCGCCATCTCGTTCGCCCTCGTCCTCCAGAGGAGCGATCGACGTTCTCCAGCTCTTCTTGTTTACGATAAACCTCAGATACATCTGCGTCCTCGGGCACACCGAGTTGTTTCAATAAGGAGATTGCGATTTTTGCTGTTGTTGGGTTAGCCCCCTGCAACAAGTCAGAAACCCCTCCGCTCAGCGTGGCTGGAGTCTTTGCAATCAAGCGGGAAGTCGCGTCATCCGATTGATTTTCGGCCGTCCCCTCATCATCGCGGCCCTCGTCATCACGACTGGATTTCTCATGCCCAGCCTCATCGCTTTTCTCGTCCCCTAAGCCGTTCGCGTCATCGCTCACACTAACTTCTTCATGAATCGGCTTGGAAACATCGAGGCGACTATAAACCCTGAGCAATCGATCGGAAGAACGAAGCGGGATATCAATCGTACGGCTAGAAACTACAGTGAATGCATAGGCTTCGGCAAACGACACCTTGCCATCTCCATTTTCATCCGCGCCGACGAACGGATCGCCGTTACGAGATTTCCCAACCATGGCGCCCCAGAAGTAACTACTGAACTCCTCGTCGTTTTCGATATCTGGACGGCAGCCCGCTGCTGGCAAATCATGCTGCTGCGCAAAAAAGCCCACATGAAGCCTTGACGCTAGACCATTCTTCTCGTTACCTCGTTCAAAAATCGTATCCGCAAAGCCACCGCAATAACATTGCGCCATGATAGAGATACAGCTAACGTCGGAAGGTATTTCACCGAGCCATTTTGAAAAGTCCGACACGGAGAACGAGCTCCTATCCCAACCCATTACCGTCGTATTACGAGGCGACTTGCGAGGCCCTGAGCCACCGTGAGCCGTGATATAGACAACAATGCGGTCACCGGCGACAGCTTCTGTTGCAATCTTTTCCAAACATTCTTTCACATTCTCTGGACTACTTCGACCGACAACGTTTGTTACTTCGTGATTTCGATATTCCACTTCTTCGAGATCTTGGCGATGAATCCCCCGCATCACATCGAAAAGTTCGTGTTCTACTTTTTGCTTCGGCGCAACAATCTGCAAATCTTCGCCTGGATCATCTCCGTCCGCGAAGTAGTAAAACTGTCTATTTTTGTCGAGCCCGCGTTCTGCTAATACTTCTTGGAAGAAAATCAAATTCGCTTCGAGGGATGCTTGGTTGCTCTCTCTGCTAAAACCACCGCCGATGACGACGAAAAAATCTTTGCTGGACGCGTGCGGCAGCCCCGAAAACGAAGCAGCCCCTAAAAGACAGGACATCAAAAATGTTTGACCGATTCGGGTGCGAAATTTCCAACGCATCTCGAGGTTCCTAAAAAATATCATGCAGCATCTAAGTGAATGCAGAAAAGTCTCGCTGTTACGGCGACTGCGAAATCATACCAGAAACTTTCCCAAACCTTGCGAATTTCCGGTACACGGAATCATGCGAAGAGACGCCTGGATATTACGCATCCATTCCGCTGCATCGGATTGGTTGATTATTTTCGGTAAAGCATCGAATTTTCAATCGCGAACGCTTAAGATGCGACTTAGCTGTTTTACAACTTTTTGCTTACTATAGTGGTTTACACATGACATTTCTTAGAAAAGCCATTCACTGCTGCTTATTTACTGCCGCCGCATCTGCCGGTTCTGTTGCTTTTTCTCAGTACAACGGTGCAATCGATCCGCCCGAACACTTAGCTGCCGGATACCATGCGATGTCCGAAGAGCAGTCGCGAGAGTGGCTGGGGATCTTGGCAGGTCCTGTATTCGAGGGTCGCGGAACGGGACAACTGGGATATGTTCGAGCGGCGCACTGGGTTGCTGGAAAAGTAGCTGAGTTTGGATTGGAACCTAAAGGGGAAGCAGGAACCTATTTCCAATTCTTACCAGTCACGCGACAAACGATTGACGCGACACAGTCAGAAATCGCTGGCCCGGGCGACCTAAAGATTCCTGGCTCAGAATTCGGACTCGACCGCTTTATCAACCAGGCGGAAATTGCGGGCAAACTCTCATTTGTGAAACTGATTGGCAATGCGCCTAAGCTAGAAGAAAACTTGCGAGACAGAATCGTCATCTGTGTAACAGACGAGCAGAACGCAGGCCGAGCCAGCTTTATGCTCGGACGTCAACGGCCTGCAGCGTTCCTTCGGGTTGTCGAAACCACGCCAACCTCCGCCCCTCAATTGCGCCGCCCCAAAAGCAATCCGACAGGCACATCAGGAACCATCACCAAGCAAGCAGCCTTGAAGATAGCCGAAGCAAGCGGTTTGGCCCCGGATTGGCTCAACATTTCCGCTGATGACACAACTAGCCTCAGCGCGACGGAAGCGGATATCACATTAAAGCTAAGAATTCGGGATGAGCCTGTTGCAGTGCCGAACGTTCTGGCCTGGATTCCAGGTTCAGACCCAGATCTACGACATGAGTATGTCGTCATCGGCGCTCACTTGGACCACCTTGGGAATCAAGGTGGCATCATGTATCCCGGGGCGGACGACAATGGCTCCGGTTCAACTGCTATCCTGAACATTGCCAAGGCGATGAGTCAGAATCCGATCAGACCCAAGCGAAGCGTCTTGTTCACCTGGTTTGCGGCGGAGGAAGTCGGACTGGTTGGCTCGGCCTACTACTGCGACAACCCTCTTTTGCCGTTCGAGGACATGGTTTGCATGCTAAACATCGACATGGTGGGAAGAAATGAGGAAAAGCCTCAGGAGCCAGCGTCAGAAAATGAAGACAGCCTTCACTTGGTAGGGAGCAAGAAAGGGGATTTATCGCTGCACGATGCCATTGAGAAGGCCAACAACCACGTCAACTTCGCGTTTGAATATGACGAAGAGGGGGTCTTCGGAAGAAGCGACCAGGCCAACTACTACAAGAGGGGAATTTCCGTTGCCTTTTTGTTTGGCGGCTTCCATCCCGACTATCACCAGCCGACCGACAAGCCGGAGCGCATCAATTACAAGAAATTGGTCTCCGCTGCCAGACTTTTCTATTTAGCAGCCCATTTTGCAGCCGATCATGGACGATTCGTGATGCCTAAAGAGGAGAAGCAAGCGGAAAAAACGGAGTAGTTTTCCACCGCGACCCGAGTCGTACTGAAAAATGCGTGCCAATCTGGTAATTTAAGCCTTGCCAGATTGAGCCCCTCCTTAGTACACTCTGGGGCTTCCGTTTTCGGCACTGCACGGCTTCGTTTTAATCGGGGCCAGTCGAAACCAACGTAACTCGTGATTATCACTACCTTTAGGAGTGGGCTAGAATGCCGCGTCTTCTCGGTGTTGACCTTCCAAACGACAAGCAAGTTCTTTATTCGCTGCAATACCTATACGGTGTTGGGCCTGCGGTCGCGCGTCAGGTTTTAGTAACGACCAAAATTGATCCGACGAAGAAAGCCAAGGAGTTGGACGAAGACGAATTGAGCCGTCTAGCCAGTCTTCTGGAGCGTGACTACACCGTCGAGGGTCCCCTTCGTCGGCAAGTTTCGCAGAGTATTGGACGTCTGCGGGAAGTGAAGTGTTACCGAGGACTACGTCACCGAGCAGGTTTGCCAGTACGCGGCCAAAGAACTCGTACTAATGCTCGCACTCGAAAGGGTCCGAGAAAGACGGTCGCCGGTAAGAAGGGCGTAAAGGACTTGAAGTAGTCCTGATAGGCCATCCGAGAGTAGCTCGATGGCTGTTCCGTATGGATATTTTATTTTTGCCTCGGGTTCGATGTGTAAATCTCGGCCCGTTGAGCACGACATTTTGTGGGTCTTGAAGATTAGTTTAGTGATTCGAAGGAATTTCCGTGGCCAAACAGCAACAAAAATCTGGCGCTAAGGACGCAAACAAAAGACGTAAAGTCCGACGTAACGTCACAGCAGGTATCGCTCACATCAAGGCGACGTTCAACAACACTCACGTCACCATTACCGACACCAAGGGCGATACGCTTTGTTGGGCGAGTGCTGGAACGAGTGGTTTTAAGGGATCACGAAAGAGCACCCCATTCGCTGGTCAGTTGGCAGCCCAGCAAGCAGCCGAGAAGGCAATTAAGTATGGCATGAAGGAAATCGAAGTCCGAGTTAATGGACCTGGATCAGGACGCGAATCGGCCATCACGGCGATTCAAGCGGCTGGGATTTCCGTCAAGCAAATCGAAGATATTACGCCGATCCCTCACAACGGGTGCCGACCTCGCAAGAAGCGTCGCGTTTAGTATCGGTTTTAAGGTTTCCACCATTACCTTTTTTGGAGTACCTCTGGAATGCATGTTCGTTGGCGTGGATTAGAATTACCGAGCCAAGTTAGCGTTGATCGCTCAACTCTCAGCCCTACGTATGGTCGTTTCACAGCGGAGCCTTTCGAAAGGGGGTTCGGCGCAACGATTGGCAATAGTTTGCGAAGAGTTCTATTATCGAGCTTGGAAGGAAGCGCCGTCACCCAGATCAAAATTCGCGGCGCTCAGCACGAGTTCTCGTCGATCCCAGGCGTACTGGAAGACGTGACCGAGATCGTACTGAACGTAAAGAGTTTGGTCGTTAAGAACCATAGTGAGAACACTCGCGTCCTGACTGTTGCTGCCGACAAAGCTGGCGTCATCACGGGTGCCGACATTCAGACAGACTCCGATGTTGAGATCATCAACAAAGACCACGTGTTGGCAACCTTGACAGCCGACTCATCATTTATGATGGAAATGGTTGTGGAGAACGGACGTGGCTACGTGCCAGGAACGGAACACAGCGCGGGCGACCACGAGATTGGAATTATTCCTGTGGACGCGGTGTACAGCCCGGTGGTCCGAGTTCGATACACGGTGGAAGAGACCCGAGTCGGTCAGAAGACTAATTACGATCGATTGGTCGTAGAAATCTGGACTGATGGATCGGTTCATCCAGAAATGGCGTTGGTAGAAGGTGCGAAGATTCTTCGCAAGCACCTCAATCCTTTCGTTCAATCGTCCGAACTCGGGCGACAAGTGCATGCCGCCGCTCGTGGTGGACCTGGCAGTGCCGAAGCGCAGCTGGAGGCTAAGCTCAACCAGCGGGTTATGGATCTTAAGCTTTCAGTCCGAGCTAACAACTGCCTCGAATCCGAAGGTATCCGATTGGTAAGAGATTTGGTTCAGCGAACCGAAGATCAGCTTCTTGAAGTTCGCAACTTCGGGGAGACGACTCTCAGCGAAGTTCGTGAGACTTTGGCATCGATGGGCTTGCACCTCGGCATGCGAATTCCTTCCTCGATTCGTTAAGTTTTATGTCCGTCTCCGATGCGGAGATGGTTCCCGAATAGCAATTTAAGCAATCAATTGAAACTGGATAGACTGTCATGAGACACCGAAGAAAAGGTCGTGTTTTGGGTCGTGCTCCTGCACACCGCAAGGCACTCTTCTCGAACATGGTTACCGCCATCATTTTGACGGAGCGAGAGGTCACCGATTTGGACCCAAATCCGCCCAAAGTTCCTGGTCGAATTATAACGACCTTGGAAAAGGCGAAGGAAATTCGGCCTCTAGTTGAAAAGTGTATCACGATTGCTAAGAAGGGTTTGATCGCTGACCAGAAGGCTGTTGAGTTTGCGACCACAGCGGAGAAGGGTAGCGAAGAGTGGAAGAAATGGCGGGGTAGCGAGCAATGGCAAAAGTGGGCTGCTGCCCGTTCGCCTGGCGTTATGGCGCGACGCAAGATCTATTCGATCGTAAAGGATCGGGACGCAGTGAAGATCTTGTTTGACCGAATTGCCCCACGATTCACCGATCGTCCAGGTGGTTACACCCGCATCATGCGATTGGCCACCCCACGATTGGGCGACAACGGAACCAGGGCGATTCTGGAATTTGTTGGAAAGAACGATCGAGTTGTTGCAAAGTCGACCAAACCTTCGTTCGGTGAAACTGCACCAACCGCAGAGTAGATCTCACGTTGAATTCGAGAAAGGCTATGGTTCTCCATAGCCTTTTTTATTTAACACTTCCCAACCTCTTCCATGCGTCCCGGCAGAACGAGATTTTCATGCATGGGTGCGTCAATTGAGTAACGAAGACAACAACGCTGAAGTGCAACCGGCGAGTCTTTCGAGAGCGAGTGGCGACGGTGGCCGAGTCGTTCGAACTTATGAGTATCTGTTGATCTTCTTTGCTTTCGCTCGAAATAGTCTTATTAGAGACATGACGTTTCGTAGCAACTTTATTCTGGATTGCGTTTCGAGTCTGTCCTGGTTGCTGATGAATCTCGGATTTTATTTAATCGTATTTCATCACGTGGAGTCAATCGGGTTAAATACTGGTTGGGGACGAAACGAATTTTTTGTTTTCCTCGCTACGACTTGGTTAATCAATTCCCTTATTCAAGCCTTCTTAATGCCAAATGCTCAGGAGTTCAGTGAGCTAATAAGAACTGGTGGTCTCGATTTTGCGCTGTTAAAGCCAATCGACACACAGTTCTTGGTTTCGTTTCGCAAGGTGGAATGGTCAGCGCTCAGCAACTTTCTGTTCGGCGCGATAATCCTCGTTTATGCTTTAATGCAACTGAGCAATCGCATGGAGCCCCCATGGTCGCTGCAACCGCACATCGCTGGCTTATATGTTCTCTACATTGGCTGCGGTGTCGTTTTGTTGTACAGCTTGATGATTTGCCTAGCAGCGACCAGTATTTGGTTGGGTCGTAATCAAAGCTTGTACGACTTTTGGTTCTATATTACGAACTTTTCTCGCTACCCTGCTGACATC
This sequence comes from Pirellula sp., assembly GCA_046318795.1. Taxonomy (GTDB): domain Bacteria; phylum Planctomycetota; class Planctomycetia; order Pirellulales; family Pirellulaceae; genus JBKCUI01. The sequence continues at coordinate 19,928 of JBKCTT010000158.1, read as the reverse complement.
TACCAGGGTGGTTGGGGACTACCGTTATGGTATCTATTCACCTTTTTGGTTCCCGTGTTGGTAGTCGTGAATGTACCTGCGAGATTGTTAGCCCAACCGGTGGTTCCAACCCAAAACTGGGAGTGGGGACTCGCTTTGTTTAGTCTTGCAGCGACAGTGTTCTCTTTGTTCTTCAGTCGGTTCGTTTTTCTACGCGCTTTGCGAAGTTACGCAAGCGCTAGTAGCTAGCTCTAGAAAGTGTACGTTATGTCTCGACAATTCATCGCCGATATCCAACCGCAGCAACATGTCGACGAGATTTTTCGAATCGTTGATCGACAGTTGCGGGCGAACCGGCAAGGCAATCATTACATGCTTCTGCAATTGCAAGATCGAACGGGTACCATATCAGGAATGAGATGGAACGCAGACGAACGGTTAGTCGAGAAGTTCCCCAAAGGTGGTTTCGCTAGGATTCAGGCTGCATCTCAATTACACAACGGCGTATTGCAGCTCATCGTCAGCAATATGCAAAACATAGAAGCCAACAGCGTTAACCTAGACGACTTTGAAGCTGCGACACGAGTCGACATTGATTCGCTTTGGAGAGAGCTTGTTGAGTACATAAATCGAATCAAATGCAGCACTCTAAAACCGCTATGTGAATCATTGATAAACGACGACACGATCGCCTCCTGCCTGAAACAAGCTCCAGCGGGGATTAAAGCACACCATGCCTATCCAGGTGGACTTTTGGAACACGTCGTTTCCCTGATGAAGCTATCGGACTTTCTAGCGACTCATTATGGCGATATCGATCGAGATACGATCTTAGCAGGCGCGCTGTTACACGATATTGGCAAGCTTGAAGAAATCTCGTTCGGCAGCGAGCTCGGATACACAGATGCCGGACAATTGCTTGGCCATTTGGTTCAAGGCGTTCAAATGATCGATCGACATGTTGCCGCGTTGACAGCCAAGGGTATTCCGATAGATCAATCCAAGGTGCTGAAACTGCAACACATTATCGTGAGTCATCATGGATGTTTGGAACATGGTAGCCCCAAGGTTCCTATGACTCTAGAAGCCCTTGCCTTTCACTACCTCGACGAGATGGATGCCAAGTTGAGCTCCGCGCGCGGAATGATTGAATCAGATCGAACGAAGGACAACTGGACCCCATTCAATCCAACACTTGGTCGTAAGATTCTAAAGCCATAGGTAGCAATTGTCGTCATGAGCAAGCTTGTAGATAATCTTCTCGATGCCGCATCGTGGCTTCGCAACGAGTGCAATCGACTATCTTTTCAAGCCCCTGTCGCATGGGTTTATAACCCGTTAGAGTATGCTTGGTTATCCCATGAGAATTATATTCAGAAGTATGCGAAAACGAGTTGCCGTGTCTTGTTTCTGGGCATGAACCCTGGTCCCTACGGAATGGCTCAGACCGGTGTACCGTTTGGTGAGATTGCTGCAGTTAAAAATTGGTTACGAATCGAAACCGAAGTACAGAAACCGGCCAACGAGCACCCGAAGAGACCCATTGAAGGCTTTGCGTGCACGAAGTCCGAGGTCTCTGGACGTCGTCTCTGGGGTTTATTCGAACGTAGATTCAAAAAGCCACAAAACTTCTTTCGAAGCCATTTTGTGACCAACTATTGCCCCTTGGTTTTTATGGATCATGGGGGGAGAAACGTCACGCCGGACAAAATTAAACGAGATGATGCAGAGAAGTTGAATGAAAAATGCGATGAGCATTTGAAGAAAATTATCGACGCCATAAAGCCCGAGTTCCTGGTGGGTGTCGGGGCGTTTGCTGAGGAATGTTTACAGAGGGTTACTAAGGGTAAAACTGATTTTCAGATATCGAGAATCTTGCACCCGAGCCCTGCTTCTCCTGCCGCCAACCGCGACTGGGAGGGCACAGCGACAAGCCAACTGATTGAGTCCGGTGTGTGGAGTGATTAGGGACCGAGTCGCAGTCTCACCAACGGTACAAATCGGCCGAAGCGCCCGTTTTGAAGTTGCGATATCCTGGATTTAGGGGCAAAGCCCAGTTCGTTTACCTAGTCAGTCCTGGAGGACCTGGAACGCGATTCACCAAGATTATTCAAGGGCCAACGGACTGACCATTTGTTCCTTACTAAGGTCCGAGCCCTCGCATAAACGGCCGAACCTTTGGCCCTAACATCATCGTTTTCTCAATTCCCAGGCCTTCTGGCTAGGCAAACGCAAGGCCTTTGGCCCGAAAGATCAGTTACTGCGCAACTTCAAAAAGCGCCCGGTCTCAGGCCGAACAAAGCCTAGTAAAGATAGGGTGAGAACTATGCTAAGATGTCGTTGCACTCTGGACTGTCAGCAAACCGGTTAATCAATGGGAGGATAATCATGGAATCACGAACTTGGGCGATGCTTTTGCACTTATCCGTTTTTTTAGGTTACGTCGTCCCTTTTGGTGGTTTGATTGCCCCCATCCTCATTTGGCAACTCAAAAAGGAGCAATTTCCAGACTTGGACCAGCATGGCAAGATGGTGGTCAATTTCATAATATCGATACTAATTTATAGCGCGATAGCGTTCGTTTTGACGTTTGTCGTTATCGGCATTTTCATAGGAATCGCGTTGATGGTTATAGGAGTCGCCTATCCAATTATTGGAGCCATCAAGGCGAATAATGGCGAGTTTTGGAAGTACCCACTTATCCTACAATTGTTGAAGTAGCGGATGATTTGATTCTTGGTACGATTTTGCGTTTGCGTCATGACTTCTTAGTCGAGCGCTTGTTGGTGAAATCGTTGCATCATCCGGGGAAAAATCATGGAAACCGTCGTCGACAGCATTTACAACCATCCCGTTTACTACGACTTGATTTTCGCCAGCGATTGGGTAGCGGAGTTCAAATTTCTAGAAGCGGTTTTCGAGAAGCATGTTACCAAGAAAACTCGCCGCGTTCTCGAGCCTGCGTGTGGAACGGGACGGTTGTTGTTTCGGATGGCCAAAGCCGGTTACGATGCTGCGGGTCTGGATCTAAACGCGAAAGCGATCGAATTTTGCAACAAGCGGCTTGCGAAACATGGTTTCAAGGAATCCGCATTCGTTGCCGACATGTGCGACTTTCATGTGAAAAAGAAGTATGATGCGGCGTTCAATACAATTAATTCCTTTCGGCATTTAGCGACAGAGAAACAAACTGTCGCTCATTTTCGTGCTATGGCAGAGGCGATTCGACCTGGTGGTATTTATGCTTTGGGGTTCCATCTTACGCCACTCGAAGGCACCCAAACTGACGAAGAGCACTGGAGTGCGCGTCGTGGCAACCTTGTGATTAACACCTCGATGTGGCCAAGAGATAAAGATCGAAAGAATCGGATGGAACGATACAATTTGCGATTTGACATTTACAAGCCGAGTGGTGTATCACGAATCGATGATTGTTTAGAGCTTCGTAGCTACACCTATCGACAGTTTGCCAACATGCTAAAAAAGGTCCCAGAGTGGCAAATCGAAGAAACTTATGATTTCCAGTACGACATTGACGAACCGATTGAGATCGACTCTATGACGGAAGATGTCGTCTATATTCTCAAGCGAACCTAACTGGCAGCTTCATCGATAAAAATTAATTTGGCAGGTGCCTCCAGTATCGCCGGCTCAGTACTAGTCTGCGTATCGGAAACTGGCCGCGTCGAGTTTGGGGAGGAGTTGTTGCTACTGAGAACATTTTGGTTTGCACGCCAATGCTCCCAAAATGTAATGCCATACCCAATAGCTACACCAATAACAGCGGTAGAAACCAGGGCTGCGATGATGTTATTTGTAGTTTTTTTCATGATCGTATCGAAAGTGTGTGCGATTCGAAAGAGTACGTTTGATTAGGAAGAGTGACGTGCTTTAACGTCGACTGTCGACCGAATTTAGTCGCGTTCGAGCTTTCGCCTCCTGTTTTCTTTCAATAAACACTTCGAAAAAAGATGCCAAATCTTGGTTCACCGCACGATATTTTCTTCTGTCAAATTGCAACAATGGGATCCGACCTTACTCGCATCTTAGGGGCAGGTTGTAAAGATTCAGGCGGATTGGTTAGGGGCTTTCAGGGAGAATCGCACAAAGCTAGCACCAAAGAAGAGGCATAACTAGAAGTACGATTTCCTGCAATTAGCATGACGGCCGTATTCCAACCCCGCATCTAGATACCCCCCGTTTATGAGGCTACCCCCTCAAACCAATCGGTGAGCCGACCATTTGTGCCGAGCCGAGCATCAATCTTTTGTATAGCCAGCAACAACTAAGGGGTCGTGACACCCATGTTACACGCCCCTCTTTCGATAACAGTACTGGTAAAATAAAAAATACCAGATCAGATGAACCGTATTAGCTATGCTACGGCGTAACGAGTTCTCGCTTCAAGAAGTTAGTCATCATCTGGTACATGTGAAACTGCTGCTTGGAGTCAGTGACGCCATGGCGATTGCTCGGATAAATCATAAGATCAAAGGATTTGTTCGCTTGTTGCAACGCGTGCACAAACTGTAGCGAGTTGGTCATATGAACGTTTTCATCGATCTCACCATGGATGAGTATCAATCTACCATGAAGATCCTTGGCAGCTTCCACTACAGAGCTTGTTCGGTACCCGTCAGGATTAAGCTGAGGAGTTGACATGTATCGCTCTGTATAGATGGAATCGTAGTTCCGCCAATCCGTGACTGGGGCACCGGATATTCCCGCTCGAAACAACTTGGAATGAGTCATGGCATAAGCGGTAAAGTACCCGCCGTAGCTCCATCCCCAGATTCCCAATCGATCTGTGTCTACCCAATTCTGGCTCTTTAGCCAGCCGACGGCATCCTCAAGATCTCGAAGCTCGACAGCCCCCAAATTCTTGTAGATGCTCCATGTATCGGAGTTGCCTCGACCGAGCGACGATCTGTTATCGCAAAGCATGACCACGATGCCTTGTTCTGCGAGATACCTATGCCACAAATCGCTTCGTCTGACCCATGAGTTTTGAACGGTTGGAGCTTGCGGGCCAGCGTAAACATGAATTAGAACGGGGTACTTTTTCGTCGCTTTGCCCACTTCGAAATCGGTGGGTTTATAGATCATAGTCTGCATAGAGAACCCATCGCGAGCTGTTACGGTTATCTGCTCGGGTGGACTAGATTTGACGTAATCGAATCGGTCACTTTGCAGAGAGTCCAGGCGTCGAAGTTTGTTGCCCGCCCGATCACGCAACCACATTTCTGGTGGATTTTCCGTATTGCTCCATGTGTGTGCAAAATACTCTCCGCTTGGGTGCACCGATGCGTTATTGGCTCCAGGTCTCGTCTCGATATATTGAATGTCGCCAGATGCGGTATCCAAAACGAGCAGATCCGTATTAGCTGGCGATGACTTATGCGCCGTGAAAATAATGCGTGAGCCGTCAACTGCCATCCAGACCACATCCTTGACGTCCCATTCCCCCTTGGTAAGTTGCTTGCGTTCTCCGTTCCTATTTACAAAAAACAAGTGTCGTCGGCCTGAATCGGCATCACTGACCCACAAGAATTGATCGGCATTTACAAAACGCGGCTCATCGATTACATCGATCCAAGCGTTCGATTCTTCGCGTGTCCATCGGTGATTCTTCTTGCTCGAGACATCAAAGCTCAAGACATCGAGGCGTGATTGTATTCGATTTTGAACTTGGTAGAACATTTCGCTGGGCTGCGCGTTAGACCATCCCACTCTTACGATAAGTCGATCGTCGGCTGGGTAATCGGGCAATGGGACGTCATCGATCGCTCCCGTCTCTACATCAAGGACATGCAAAGATACGAATGGATTCGGTTGCCCCGCTTTAGGGTAGCGAATGTTCTCAATTTTTTGCTCAAAGGAGAGAGAATCGTTGATGACAAAATTTGGAACGGGTGATTCGTCAAGTTTAAGGAACGCGATTTTTTTGCCATCGGGACTCCACCAATACGCTTTAAAATTACCCCGTCCATAGACTTCTTCCTGGTACACCCAATCTAGGTAACCATTGAGAACGTCAGGAGCGCCGTCCTTCGTCATTTGTCGGATTTCCGTTGATTCGCAGTTCACAATCCAAATATTGTTGTCGCGCACGAAAGCAACGTACTTCCCGTCTGGACTCAATGTTGGGACCGACTCGGCAGCATTGGCATCGTGTGTTAATTGACGTGCAGCATTGCCTTGGGCCTGAAAAAGGTAGAGATCGTTTTTCTGGTTTACGACCGCACATTCCAAGGATGGGTCGAAAGCGGAAATGGAATTCCGGAAGCGTGCCACGTCCTTTTCTTCGAAAGCATTAAGCTTTAACAAAGCAGAAGCCATTCGACTTGGTAGATCCCAGGGAGTCATAGCACCAGTCAGACAATCGACCGAAAACCAACGCCCTTGTTGCTGTTGAACGTACTCCGATTTACCAGGGATCCAACGAGGCAGTGGTGCAACTGCCCCTACAAACGAGACTTTGGAATTGGGATCATAGAGTTTCTCAATCGTTAGTTCTTCGCGTTTTACATCACTGGGTCTGTGGTCATCGATCGACAACGAGGGGAGCGGTTTAAGAACTGTTCCATTGGGAAGTGCATTTAACCGCAGCACTGGGTACAACGCATTAGCTTGCAGAGCCGGATCAAAAAAATTCCATGCAGCCAACGAGTCGTCTGCATGGGGTTCAAGCAAATGTGAGATGAGGACGGCTAAAGGCTGATCGGTATTAACGACCCAACCTGGCTGCAATTTCCACGCAAGCGTCTCTTCCTTCACTTCGAACTTCTGCGGAGTATGCATCTGATAAGGCGTGAGTTTCGTAACAGCCTGAATACGGTAAGCAGTAGCGGATATCGACTGTGCTGAATGTTTCTGTGCTTCTGAAGCGGAAATTTCCGACATGCGAACCCCGTGAAGCCGGAGCCGACTGGCCGCCCAAGCCGCATCAAAAGGGATGTAGTAATACGTCGGCGCGGCAACATGCAATACACCTTCGCCGCGATTGACCAATGCGACTTCGTAGTCAACTTTGTTCAGTTGGTCTAATCGATCTTTATCGCGAGGAGATGGAAATGGAGGCCGCGACTCATTTTCTTTGGCAGGTTCTTTCCAGCTGTAGCCCTTCGCGAGAAACGTGCCTGGCTCTGTAACAATTTTTGCTTGAATCGGAATGGATTCCCGGCGAGAAGGGGCTGGATTGAGCCAGGTCGCGAGCTTCTCTGTGTTTTTTGCAAGATGATTCACACATGCATCGATAAATTGGTAGGAGGCCTCGACTCTTCGTTGATATGTCGCATAGGAATAGGATTCTACCAAGATACCGATCTTACCTCGAACTCCCATATATTCGGTACTATATCGAGGTTCATGCCCATAAGACTCCCAGCTTTTGTGATCCCGCGAGAAGTTACCGTAATAGAAGATCGGAGTGTTTTGCTTCGCTAGATCCATCGTAATTGTTGGGAAAAATTCCTTGCGCATCCATGAGATTATGGTTTGATTAGCGGCTGGGTTATGAGGTAAGTCATAGGTCAGATCATATTGATGAAGTGATCCATTCGTGGTGTGCGCATCGATGAGAACATCCACGTCATAGGCGTCGAGAGCTCGTACTAAACTTCTCACCTCGGCGCTATCGAGTTTCATAAAGTCGCGATTGAGGTCCAGTCCAAACGGGTTTTCGCGTACCCCCATACCAAAGTCAGGACCCGCTTGGCCTGGGCGGTGGAGTTTACCCACGCGGGCATTTCCGTCTGCATTAAAATTGGGGAGAACGACAAGCACCGTTTTCTCAAGAGTTTGAGCTAGCTTAGCGGGATCCAATAGCCAATCTCGCATCAAAGCTAGGATGGCTTCTTTACCGTCACATTCCCCACTATGTATGTTCCCGTGAATAAGTATTACAAGCCGTTTATCAGAATTGGAAAGCGGAAGAGGGTTACCCCCTTCTTTTGCAAAGACAACCGCATCAAGTGGTCTGCCTTCGGTTGTGGAACCAAGCTTAACGCGAGAGACAAAGTTACTCGCTAGATCGATCTGATCCAGAAAATCCTTAACTTGAAATTCGTCCGAGGTACCTTGATAGGAAGTCTGTTCTGCGACGGTTTTCAGCTCACGTAAATTGGTGAGCGACTGTGAGTTCTTAGTGTCCTGAGTGGAGTCATCTTGCCTCGCAATACAAGGGGATACTCTGGCTGCACTGGATAACAACCCTAGTAAAATCAGAGTGTAAGAAACCGAGGTTGAGATCAAGGATTTTGTCGTCATGTTTGTAAATCGGTAATTAACGATTTTAGGTTGATTTTGATTAGAAAAGGAATGGGGCATGCAGCATTCTGGGGGGCGAAAAGACGTACAGGGAGGGACAGTCGCCTGGACTGCTGGAGGATAGCACAATCTCGTGCCGGGCAGTTTATAGTTTGTGAGCAGAAAGGGCAAATCGTCCTCTGTTGCAGGATTAGCCTTGGCACTCTGGTCTCGACAGCTATTCTAGAGTCCTCGCTCGGATCCCCCTTCACTTTCCAAGCCGCCCCATAGTTAAATTGACACGGGTACCATAATGCGAGCGTTATCGAGAAACCTGAAAACGAATTTGTGGTTTCTTTCAGGGCTTATTGTTTTTCTGGCGCCTGTCATCGCGTGGGCTGACACGCCAATCGCGAGGGCCGACTCGCCACCCGAGCCACTAACGATTGCAACTTGGAATTTAGAATGGTTCTTTGATGATGAGCTTCGAGACAATTTTAGCGACGTAGCTAAAGAACAGTCCTCTCCATCACAAGAAGAATGGCTATGGAAGCTAAATACCACTGCATTAGCAATCGCTAAATTCAAGCCGACGATTCTACTGGTTCAAGAAATCGAAGGTCGAGAAGTAATGTATAAGCTTGCGGCCGTCCTCAAAGACCGGCACAATGTGAACTACCGAGTGGCCTTTATTGATGGAAACGATCGCTCGACAGAACAAGATGTCGCGATACTGTATCAATCAGGCTTGGTTGAGTTTTCGAGGCGGGAACAAAACAATGAGATGTTCCGAAGTCGGGACTACTACAATCTCTCGAAGCATTTGATCGGGCGTTTTGAATGGCAAGTTGGAGATCAAGTGGAATCGTTGACCGTGCTCAATATACATCTTCGAGCAACTGCGGAAGCTTCCGATCCCAGAATCAAACAATGCAAATTAGCTCACGAGTGGGTGCGACGCCAAGTCGAGCAGGGTGAGAATGTCATCATCGCAGGTGACATGAATGTTGAGGAGCTCGCCGGCAGCGTAACCCCCGAGGGTGATGGCATGCACTGGATAATGGGGCGAAGTACTGCAAGCACAAAAGATGACTTAGTAGACTTGCTCGAACGAGCGCCGGCAGAGAAACGCAAAACGCATTTATTACTGGATCGACAGTTCGATCGAATTCTCGCATCCCCTGCCATGATGAAAACGGTGGGACCCGGCATTATTTTTCAAAAGATCGAAGTACTGAGTGAGCACAATATCCGGGGCGAGGGAATTGATCTCGACCATTGGGACACCCGGTACACCAAGCCGCATAATGAGCGGGACATTAGCGATCACCATCCGGTGATGGCCACTTTTCTAGTTCGTTAGTTTACGAACTGCATTATGAGATTGGAAAGGAAATCACAAGAGTGAGAACGGTTGGAGATCAAGTTCGTATCGCAATCGTTCGAGAATGTTCTGCGCCCAAACTGGGTAATGTGTTTCCCGGCGCGGATTTTGCCGACATGTCTTACGAGACATTCTGCAAAGCGGCATCAGCGATCGGGGCTGCTGTCGACCAATTACAACGCTCTAACAATCGCAGCGTCGATGGATGGGGTGTAGGTTACTACTGTTCGCACATGGTTCAGGCCATGATGGAATCGACGGGAAAAAATACTAGCTTGGGGACGATTCTACTACTCGCGCCGTTGCTCGTTTCGGGAGAAAGTAAAAAGTCCATGTCTCATGTTCTTGCTAACATGAACGACCGCGATACCGCTTTGGTTTATGAATCGATACGCATGGCCAATCCGGGAGGGATGGGAAAAGCGGATCAGATGGACGTCCACGAATCATCACCTACCTCGCTTCTCGAAGCCATGCGTTTCGCGTCCAGTTATGACGATGTAGCCCTTCAATACGTCAGTGAATTTGGGTTAGTGACACAGTTAGCCCAAAGAATTACCGAGCTTGTAAAATCGTCAGCTCAAGAACAGCAACGAGATGGGCATGGGGAAGGAATAGACTCTACCCAACTAGCTGCGACAGTATTCAATCGTGTTGTACAACGATTACAGATTGAAGTCTTAGCAGGACGCGTTGACAGTTTAATCGCGAGGAAATCGGGAATCGAACTTGCTCAATTGGTTATGAATCAATGCAGAGAGATATTGCGGGCACAGTCGAGCGAGGGCGATTGGCAGGCCCGATGGAGCGAGATGGACCACTGGATGCGCGAGAAGCGGAATAGTGAAGAAAAACAGTTAGCGAATCCGGGTACAACGGCCGACTTGATAGCAGCTGCCATTTTCTTTTGCATGCAAAACGGATTATGCGATGTCCCTGATCGGTGATTTCTCGAGCTATTACCCCTATCTTAACTGGTTTACCTTGATTCCCTCCCCATATGATTGTTATGAGGTATCTGGTGGAGGAGTGTAAGAACAGAACAGGGAATCATTAGTTTGTACCTAGTTGATCAGATAACCACGAACAGTTCCAGAGAAAGGAGTTGGCTTTCTTTTTTTTACAGCTGTTTCGTTTTCTGCCTTGTTTTGACATCGCTATTGAGTTCTATGGGGTGCAGGATTCTTCGGAATCGAACCGAGAACAAACAATTAGTTCATGCACGACAGCTGTCATTGCGAGGTGCCGATGCATTGCAACGGTCCCGAGCGCAGGATGCCGAGCTACTATTTTCGGAGGCGATAAAGCAATCGCCCATGGACGAGAGAGCTCACTGGGGATATGCAACGACACTTTGGAATCGCGGCGATCACACGAAAGCCATTGATCATATGAGAGAGGCCATACGACTCTCTGGTGATAACCCGCAGTATTTAGTCCAGTTCGGCGAAATGCTTCTGACCCAAGGAAATTATGCGGAAGCAGAATCCGCCGCCAATGCCGTGTTGTCCAACAACCATAAGAATCCGGCAGCATGGGCATTGAGAGGTAGTGTACATCAAGCCCAAAGAGAGTGGGATAAAGCTCGAAATTGTTACCAGAGAGCGTTGTTGATTCAAAGCGACTATCCAGACGTTCAGCTACAGCTGGCAGAGGTGTACCGTACCTTAGGAAAGCCGCAACGATCGCTAGCCGTTTTGGATCGCATGGTTGATTTACACAACACGGCCAGCCATGATCCAGAAGCCCTACTGTATCGCGGTCTGGCATTAGCAGATCTCGGACGAACACAGGAAGCTGCGTCGACACTTGCCAAGGCATCGGAACGGTTACCGGTTGATGACGTTCAGAAACAGCTTCAGATCGTTCACGCCCAGCATCGCATAGGAGAGCTAGTTGCAGCCCGAATAACTCTAGGCAAGGTGCGATCGAGCAATGCAGAGATACCTGAAGTCGCCCGTTTGCAGTCCATGCTCGACATGTCATTTGCACACCTTTCGGACCCCGTGAAACCCCTGACGGAACCCACGCCCGAGGAATTTTCATCACCATCGTTAATGGCCAGCCCTCTGCCCGGTTCTGAAGGCTGGGTTCGTCGTTAGACGAAGATAGATAGATGCGGTAGGATGGAGTCTCTTCCGGCGTTATTCGGCATCTAAGATGTCTTTGACTAGCTTATGATTCCGAGTTGTCGCCTGCCCCTAGCGTAATCTAACCACGTGATCCCTTGGATATTCAAAGAATGTTTCGGCCTGAAGTCATCGCCATGAGTCCTTACATCCCTGGCGAGCAACCGCAAACGGGAAAGGCAATCAAGCTTAACACTAACGAAAATCCTTATCCGCCGTCTTCTAAGGTAGCGGAGGCCATTGCCGCTGCTGCAAGTCGTTTGGAGCGGTATCCCGATCCTTTGGGCACAGCTTTTCGCATCGCAGCGGCAGGGGTCTTAAAAGTAGATCCCGATATGATTTTATGTGGCAACGGAAGCGACGATTGCTTGACAATTCTTACGCGAGCTTTTGTTGGGCCGGGACAGAAAATCAGGTTCCCAAGTCCTAGTTATGTACTTTATCGAACCTTAGCCGAATTGCAGGGAGCTCGCTTTGAAGAAGTACCCCTCAATCGTAATTTTGAACTGAGTGACGAGTTCTTCCAAAGCTCTCAAGATTTGCGATTGGTATATATCCCGAATCCCAACAGCCCCACTGGTACGCTTATCACACACAAGCAGATACTTAGATTGGCAGACGAATTGGCGTGTCCTGTGATCGTCGACGAAGCCTATGTCGACTTCGCTCCGACCAGCGCAGTCAGATTGGTCGCTGACAATCCGAAGATTATCGTAACCAGAACACTTAGCAAATCCTATGCCCTGGCCGGTCTGCGTTTCGGATACTTGGTGGCAAACCCCGAAATCGTATCCATGCTCCGCAAGGTGAAGGATTCCTATAACACGGATATGCTTTCCATATCTGGAGCGACGGCAGCTATATCGGACCAATCATGGCTGAAGGAGAATGTCGCCAAGGTGATTCGAACCAGGGAACTTATGACCGGCGAACTGAGATCGATCGGCTTCTCCGTTATCGACTCGCACGCCAACTTTGTTTGGTGCACCCATACGAAACTTGCTGCAAAGCCCATTTACGAGGAGCTCAAACAGCGTGGCATTTTAGTTCGTTACATGAACTACCCCTCTTGGATGGATGGGCTGCGCATAAGCGTTGGAACAGATGAACAAATCGCTGCAGTGATGCTTATTCTAAGAGAGATCGTTGACCGTCGCGTTGGTGGCGGCGTCTGATCATCGAATCTTGCGAATATGCTTCAAAAAATCGCGTTCCATCTTTTCTAGATCTTCTCCGAAGCATGCTCGAAAGAGCGCAAGACGCTCTTTAGAGTCTGCAGGTGCACCGATCGGAAGCTTGCGAACCAAAGTCAGATATTTGACCATCGCTTTGGGGTTTGAGTTAACCAGAAAGTGAAACAGTCCCCAGGATTCCGCATAAGCAATCGTTGTCGTTTCTCCATTCCTGAGCCGCGAGTCGTCGATTAACAATGTTGCGAGCGCGTCAGGCCTCCTTGCTGGCAGGGTTTGCATCAAGTTAGAGTAGTTAAACGTATTCAACTTACCAATACCGGCTGGTGTTTCGAAAAAGGTTGCAATTCCCTCGCTTAGCCAGAGTGGATTATCGCCGAGTCGTGTTTGCAAACCACAGTTAAAGGCCATCTGGTGGGAGGCCTCATGGATCACCGTAGAAACCGTTCGCTCCGCTTCGGGGCGAGACAGTATCGTGGTAAGCAAAGCATCTCGATTGACTTTGACACCAGAGGGTAACACCCCTTCGACTCCAGTAAGATCATAGGAAGCAAGCCGGTTTTTTGACTGGTGATAGTATCCAAAAGTCCCTTCAGACCCTTCGAAGTCTTGTTTTGCATAGGCCACGTAGTCCTCTTTGGTGGCGAAAATCATAGCAACCAAGGGGAATCTGGGTTTTTGAAGCTTGAGCCCTTTGGATTGCCAGAACTTAAGGAATCCAGCCAGTCGTTTCTCATAGAGACTAGCATTCCATCGCGCATAAGTTTCGGTCGTGTTGTAGCAAACCACGTAATGGTCTGTGGAAAAGAATTTGCTCCCGACAGGCATCTCGCCAAGAATTTTTTCGCCTAATTCGTTGGGGGGAGTGATAACGAGAGGTTCACTAAGCTCTTCGAGCGACTCGAATTGATCGGGGCTAACCACCTCCAAAGCACCGTCGCCATTTAGGAGCAAGTATCCCAGCCCGGGCCTCTCGATAACGAGTTCACCTGTTTTCGAAGCCGTGCCTTGCGGTGTTGCATAAGTTATTCGAACAACCTTTGAGGAGGGCGAATCTTCGCCGGGCGGTTGCAACGCGAGAACGAAGTTTAGGCAGCACAATCCATGAAAAACAAGAAAGCACACAGCCAGTGCGATCGAGCATTTGAACCAGCTCAACAAAAAATGAGCCAGCGGAACCTGTGGGCTCAGATGCCCTCCCCCCGTGGAGCAACTGCGTTGGCTAATTTCCATGAAGCGACTCCGGATCGGGAATGTTTAAGGTGTATGGTTACGATTGAATTTTACTCGAATCAGGAGAATCGAGGCAAATCCGATGCCGAATAGCAATAGAGGGCGGTTTCCTTTCGTTGCCGGCGAAGCGAGAAATTGCTGGCTGACGATTATTCCTCTTTTGCGCTAGCTGAGGGCAATTTGCGTCGAAACACAGCCACAATATCCTCGACTGGAACAACATAGAGCTGGTTGTCGGCTTCAAAATCGACAGGGATGGCGCTTTTCGGGTGAAAAAGAACCTTGTCATATTGCTTTAGGGGCACATCCTCATCGTGTTCAACCTGGCGACTAATGGTAACGATCCTGCCGGTGATCGTTGGGATCTCAGCCGCATCTGGGAGCGCAATCCCACCTTTGGTTTCTCGTTTTGGTTCGTCCTTTCTAACCAGGACTCGAGCACCGATGGGTTCAATGACGTCGAATTCAATTTGTTTTTTTGCCATGACGAAAGCATAAGGGACTACTCGAAATCGACAAGTACTTTTGGACTTGCATCAATCTCAGTTTTCGTCATACTCCTGGGCTTCCGAAAAATGGAAAGTCTGTCGAAAGACCGAAAAAACAGGCTACCCCGCGGGCGATTCGCTCCGCTTGGCACCGTAAAACCGTTTTAGAAATATTTAGGCAATGATCGAAACAATCGAAGTGGCGAATCGCGAGGCGCGTGGCACGCGTGCGATGATCAAAATTCGTGAAAGTGGCAGCATTCCAGCGATCCTTTATGGCCACGGTGAGGAAAATGTCTGTTTGACGGTATCACTGGACACCATCAACAAGCTGATCAAACACGGAACAAAGCTGGTAAACTTGACCGGTGCTGTGACGGATTCGGCACTTTTGAAGTCAGTTCAGTGGAGCAGCATGGGTGACTACATTATCCACGTTGACTTTGCTCGCGTCTCCCAAACAGAAGCAGTAGATGTCACCTTGCCGGTACATTTGGCAGGTGAGGCACCGGGGGCATTGACTGCAGCGGGGCAATTGCGATTTGTGACTCACCAAGTGACGATCCGGTGTCCGGCATCGAGTATTCCCGAATTTTTGGTATGTGATATTAGCCAATTGCAGATTGGTCAGGCGATTCACATGAACGACTTGGTATTGCCTGAGGGGGCGACGCCGGTCACTGTAGATTCGGTGGTCATTGCCCAGGTCGTAGCAGTTGCCGGAGCAGCGACCTGATATGCTCGATTGCTTTGATCGCGACACGCGGTCGATTGCGGTGGCTTTTTTGGTAGAGCGGGTAAGCTGTGCGGACTGTATGGTTTCTCGCGAGGCGAGTTTGAAACAAAGGTTAGTGTTGAAAACAAAGTAGACGATAAATGGGTTCAGTTGACGAGTCTTCCACTGGTATTTTCATGGTGGTGGGACTTGGAAACCCAGGGTCCAAGTACAATTGGACTCGCCACAACATTGGATTTGAGTGCTTGAATTACCTGCATTCGCAGCTAGGCGCCCCGTCCCATCAGGGATCCCCGTCGCTGCAGAGCAAGTTTGAAGGGCAGTTTGTTAAATGTCAGTTGGACGGACGTGATGTTCGGCTTATTTGGCCTTTGACCTACATGAATCAGAGTGGGCGGTGCGTAAGCCAGTTCATGAGATTCTACCGCGTAGAACCGAAGAACGTTTTGGTGATTTGCGATGACCTGAGTTTGCCTCTAGGCAAGCTTCGGTTACGGAAATCGGGTTCGAGCGGCGGCCAGAAGGGACTGGATGACATCCTTCGCTGTGCTGGTACGCAGGACATCCCGAGACTTCGGATTGGTATTGACCCAACTCCAGTCCACTGGGAAACGGCTGACTATGTCCTCAGCAAATTTACGACATCTGAGATGGAATCGGTTAAGATTAGTCTTGAGCGGTCCGTCTTGGCAGTCCGAAGATGGTTGGCAGTTGGGATCGAAAAGGCAATGAGTGAATTCAATGCTGACCCCACGGCCCCGCAAAAACAAAAACCGAAACGAAAAGCTGATGCTTCGGAAGGGAGCGGGCAGCTTTCGAATTCGGAGCAACCTTAATTGAAATCATTCACGGCGAGACGAAAAAGCGTAGGAGTTTGAAACTTGGCTACCGGAAATTACGAGTGTTTCTTTTTGTTCGACAGCAATCACTATGCTCGGGATCCGGGTGGCGTCGCTGCGAATCTTCAATCGATGATTACCGATCTCGGTGGTGAGATTCTTGTGAGTCGATTGTGGGCTGAGCAGAGACTGGCGTATCCCATCAAAGGGCACCAAAAAGGAACTTACTGGCTCACGTACATCAAGCTCGATACATTGAAGCTCAAAGAGTTGAATCGCGCATGTCAGCTCAACGAGAGCTTGTTGCGGTTCATGTTTATCAAGGTTGACGAACGATTGATCGATGCGTTGGTTGCACACGCACAAGAAAAGGTCGTTATTCCTATTGATGCAAAGAAATTACAAGCGGTTGGCGTTGGCTCGGATGTCGACGACGAAGAAATCGAAGTCGAGGAAGAGTAAGATACTCCTCTTCACTAGCGTCCAGTTTTGCATCTTGACGCCATTCAAGATGTACAATGAGGAGTGTTCAGCATGGCTAGTTACAACAGGGTCATTCTCCTTGGTAATTTAGTTCGAGACATCGAACTGCGTTACACGAATAGCAGGGTAGCGATCTGCGAAAACGCGGTCGCTGTCAACGAAAAGAGAAAGAATGCTGCGGGCGAGTGGGTAGATGAAACCAGTTTTATCGACGTCACTTTTTTCGGCAGGACCGCAGAGGTCGTCTCCGAATACCTAAGCAAAGGCTCCCCGATTTTTATCGAGGGCCGCATGAAGCAAGATCGTTGGGAAAAAGATGGACAAAAGCGTAGCAAACTCTACGTGATCGTCGATCGAATGCAGCTGATTGGGGCTAAGGGTGAAGGCAAAGGGCCATCACAAAAGCCGCAAAGCGCTCCACAACGATTTTCGGACTCGGATCCTAACATGAGCATGCATGTTTCCGAGGTAGGCGACGATGCATTCGTCGCGGAAGATATGCCGTTCTAATTAAATTTTTCAGTCACCTAAACTTTTGATAACCAATACGATTCAAAATGCCAGCACGAAAGATGCGAGTCCCTACGTTTCCCAGACTTCCAAAGGGACCGAACGGCGGAATTCAGTTGATGCTTATTCAAAATGTTGAGCATCTTGGTAAGTCCGGCGAAGTAGTCGAAGTTAAAGCTGGGTATGCCAACAATTTCTTGTTGCCTCAAGGTCTAGCTATCATCTCGACCGAGCACCACAAGCGCATGGTTGAGAAGCATAAAGCTAAGCTTGCTGAGATCGAGCAAAAGAGACTTGCTTCGCTCCGCGATCTCGCAGTCGAACTTTCCAAGCAATCCCTCAACATCGAAGCAAACGCAAACGAAGAAGGTCACTTGTACGGTAGCGTAGGAGCCACGGAAATCGTTGCCGCACTTAAGGCAAACGGCTTCAACATCATTGCAGACCAAATCAAATTACAAGGTGTTCTCAAGGAACTCGGACTTTACACCGTCAAAGTCCAACTTCACCAAGAAATCTCCACAGAAGTCAAGGTTTGGGTTGTTCCAGCAGCCAGCTAAGCCGGCTTGAATGCACCGATAATCTCAAGAGGGGAACTGCGAAAACAGTTCCCTTTTTTCGTTTTAAGGTCAATTCATTAGTGCCACAACTCGGAGATAACCCTGACTGGATAACCGCCGAAATACCCCCCCACGTGAGGGCGTGTTGCTTTAATCAGCCGTAACGCGATAGCGTCCGGTTATTGTACGTTAACCGTGTGCTAGCGTTCTGCGGCTGATGCTTATTTTTCAAGTAAGCAATTAAAGCAGCAAGCCCGTAAGCAAGGGACAATGTCTCGGGGAATTCCCCTGCTTAAGCGTCGGATTTTGGTCAACATCAACTCCGAGTTGCGGAACTAGGAGGCTTAAAGTGGACCGCAGTGACATCGTAGACAGCGACAGCGTAGATATTGGCTCGAAATGAATGACGAGTCACTCAGGACCGAATCCGGTGAAGCCGATCAAACGATTCTTTGAGCAGTCTATCGTATCCATAGTGCTCCACATCTTCCCCCACGAGCTCCACCTCGTAAAACCCGGTGTAGCCGCATGACTCCAACGTTTGGATTACACTCGAAAAGGGTAAATTCCCCTCCCCAAACATACAACGGTTCTGCTCTCCGACGGGCGCCCCTTTGGCATCTCCCAATTGCACCAAGCGAATCATGGGAGCTAGCGAGGGCAACCAATTCAGCACATTTTCATCGTGAGCTAAATGGTAGCAATCAAAAACGATCCCTAGGTTGGTTTGGCCCAGCTTGGCGATTATGTCGAGCGTGTCTGGTATGGAGGTCAAAAAGGTAAAGTCTTGGGCACAGCCAATGTGCATAGGCTCAACAGCTAATTGAACACCGACAGCCCTAGCGGCTTCAGCAAGATCCTTAAGTGCTTGCATCAACAGGCGTTTGGCGTGATTGCGAGTATGCCCGGATCTTCCGCCAGAGAGGATGACTAAAGAGTCTGCTTTCAGTGCAGCCGCAGATTCAATTGCATCGAGTGCATCGTGCATAGCATCTCGAAACGAGCGGCCGTCATTTCCAGTAAATCCACCGGCCCAGTTCAGGGAAGAAACCCTAATCCCGTTTTCTTGCAAGAACTCTGCGGCTTTGGCCTCTCCGTAGTCGGCTAGCTTCATCCGCCAAACCCCCAAGGCCTCAAATCCATGGGATTTGTATCGGAGCACATCTTCCTCGAAACTCCAGCGATAGGTCGAGACTTCTGCGACAGAAAGCCGAGATGTCCAAGGCAAAGCCATAAGCAGTTCACTCTCGAGCACTGAGAAAAGGACAAGTCCGATCGGCCTAGGGGTAAGTTAGCCGACCAATGAATTGACAAGCGACCACGGTTTCGAGCAAGCCTCGGAAAACGGTCCCTGATGGCCGACAAGTATGCACGGGTTCGCCGGAATGTAAAGCAGATAGTTGCAATAAGTTTCGGTCACGGAAAGATAGCATTGAATGGTTTGATCACGGCCCCTTATCAAAACGGACATTGAGTGCAATAATCTAACGGTTTCCCACACCTCAGGCGCGATCTCCAAGAGCGAGGAAACACGATGGACGACAAGCTAGCGTACAAAGGCATCACTTTCGATGACGTTCTCTTGGAACCACGATATTCAGAGGTGCTCCCCACCACGGTTGACGTCAGTACTCAGCTAACCAAACGAATAACGCTTCACTGCCCGCTTCTTTCTTCGCCGATGGACACAGTTACCGAGAGCGAGATGGCGATCGCTTTGGGTAAGGTGGGTGGTCTGGGTGTGATTCACAAAAACATGTCGATCGACGCACAGGCGGAAGAGGTCACTAAAGTAAAGCGATCAGCGAATGGCATCATTCCAGATCCTGTCACCTTGCTCCCGAGTGATAGCGTTTCTCAGGCCCAGGAATTAATGAGAAAGCAGAATGTCTCTGGGGTTCCGATCGTAGAAAAATCGGGAAGATTGGTCGGGATATTAACCCGGCGCGACTTAAAGTTTCTCGAGTCTTCCGATCTTCTCATATCTGACGTCATGACCAAAGAGAATCTGGTTACGGCGCAGGGGAATGTAACGCTTACGGAAGCTGAGCGAATTTTAACGGATAAAAAGGTGGAGAAACTTTTACTGGTTGACGATGAATACAAACTAACGGGAATGATCACGATCAAGGACATCGACATGATCAAGA
>JBKCTT010000157.1:0-17704 GCA_046318795.1 Pirellula sp. | reverse complement strand
TGTTACTGCGGGCATGGACACGGTCGCAGTACGCATGCCGGCTCACGAATGGACGAAGGAGATATTGCAGCACGCCAATAAACCAATCGCTGCACCGAGTGCAAATCGGTCAGGTTCTCCTAGCTCCACAACTTGGCAAGCCGTACAGCAAGATCTAGACGGGCGAATCGAGGGAATCGTATGCGGACCACCATGTTCGGTAGGTCTCGAAAGTACGGTACTAGATTTAACTGGATCTCAGCCTCGTATCTTAAGACCCGGTTCAATCTCTCACGAACAAATCTGCACTGTTCATCCTGGGACTTTGCCGTATTCAAGCAATAACACCCCGACCGTCAGCGAGTTACTAAACTCGCCTGGGCTACGCCACCAACACTACAAACCACGAGCGCGAGTCGCATTGATTAGCCAGGATCAACCATGGCCTCGAAGCCCCAGTGAACCGCGAAGTCGCGCGTGGTACATCGGCATCAACTCTCCCCGAGACAGCGAGCTTTACGAACGAACACTCGTTTGCGAAAGCGTCGAGCTGTACGCTTACGAGCTATTTAATTACTTTCGCAAGGCGGATGCCAAAGACGTTGAATTGGTTTGTTGTGAGGTCGTCGAACATACCGGTCTAGGTACGGCGCTCATGGATCGAATTCGCCGCGCTGCTAGCTAGAGTGCTTATTTCACCGTCGTGGGATTACGCCAACTCGCGTTCGGATCTTGCGTGACACCCGACGAGGAAACACTCGGGGCAGGCATGCTGCTCTCCTCTTCGAATGATTCGGAAAGAATTGCTCCAGCCTGAACGACCCCTTCGCCAATACGGTTTACTTTCGAGCTTGCTTGTTCCACTCGTGAATTCAATGCGTCCGTGGTTCTCACGACTCCATCGCGCACTTGATTCGAGGTGTCTTGGATACGGGATTGAATGCGATTGACACTCGAGAGAACTTGATCGCCATAAGCAACGCCCGAGCCGATGTTGTTGGTCTGCAAAGCTCCTAGAGTTGGGCTCGATGGTCCTATGCTGGGGGGAGTATTGCCTGAAAGCCCTCCCGTGCCTGCTGCTCCATTGGTGTAGGAGTTAGGGATCGCAAACGAGCCGGTCGCGGGCGGTGGCACTCGACTGGCAGAATTGATTCCCAATCCATTGGAAAGCCCATTCACGCCGGCACATCCGGATAACACCATGATTCCCAAACCGCATGTCGAGATGCTTAGTCGTCGACTCTGTTGGACGAGATGCCTTCCGGAAAACGAACAACTAAAACGCCTCAGGAACTGAACAAGAGAGCTTTGATAGCTAACCATGATGTTATGATCCGCCAAATACTGAACTCGAGCTCGTCGCATCGACAAGCTTTCTCGATAACTCGAATAACGAATCCAGCAACGCGATTCAACGCTCAATTGGTAAATCGCGTGGACTAGCTAATTCAGGCAGCAAAACATTTTCGAAATCTTCGAAAAAAGGTTCAAGTTCCCCTTCTTGTTACTTTGCTTTGTTACTTGGCACCGCTCGATCTTAAGTAATCGAACAAAGCCTTTATCTCCGCTTCGGATAGCGGGCTAAGCAAGTCGGCTGGCATCATGGACTGCTCACTTTGCTTCTTTTCGTCGATGTCCTGGGTGTAGATAACTACTTCTTCGGTGGCGGTCTGAAGCCGTATTGATGACTCAGTCGCTTCTCGCAAAAGTCCTGTGAAGACTTGATCGTCGACGGTTCGAACGATCCACGGTTGGTACTCTTTAGCCATGACCGCGGATGGATCCATGATATTCTCAAGCAGATAATTGATATCGCGGCGATTGGAGCCCGTTAGCTCAGGACCAATCTTGCCTCCCTCGCCAAACAGCACGTGACATTGTCCGCAAATCTTCTTGAAGACTGCTTGACCTGCTTGGAGATCGATCTCGGGTTTGTCACTTTCAACGATCTTCTTAATAGCAAGTACCGCTTTCTGCTTGTCTTGGTCGAGCGTACGCACATTGCCCCAAACTTGAGTTACCTTTTCCATCAAGCTCGGTTCACCGAGTCTCTGGATTTGTTGCACCATGTCAGCCGTGAGTTCCGCTGGGCTGAAGGTCTTAGATTCGATGGCGTTTAGCAAGACGCTGGTCGTTCCGCTTCGACGCAATAAAGCGAACATAACCCCTCTGCGATCAGCCGAAGACTCCCATTTCGACGCTAACGCAACAAGCTTGTTTGCACTCGCTTCATCGAGAGAATCTGCAATGGCCGATACGGCCGCAGATCTTATCTCCGGTTCATTGAGCAGTTCGAAACCGATTTCCTTAAGGCCAGCTGCTTGAACTTGTTTGAGAATATTCAACGCCGACACTCGTTCGTTCGCATCGTTCTTCTTATTTTGTACCAAAGTTCGCAATGTATCCAAAGCGGCCGCGTCGTTAAACTTGCTCGCGAGCTGAGCTCCTCGCATTCTGACATTGCTGTCGCGATGGTTGATGAGCAGCTTTGAAACTGATTCCCAACCCTTAGGGGCGTCGGTGGTTCGTTTGCCTTCGAGCGACCTCAAAATGGAATCCAACATGCGAGTCGATTGAGCAGAATCTTTTGTGGATGCTGCGGTGGTCATAAATTGTACGAGGCTCGCGCTTCGTGCATCGTTGGCTTCGGCCAGCCAAACCTGGGCGATTTGCCGAGCAGCAAACTCACCTACGATTGGGATTTGATTGCGATTCAGTTGGGCAATCATCTCGGCTGGAATAGTCTCCAGCAATCGAGATACGGCGTACCAAACCATCAACGGTTGATTATGGTCATTGCTATCTTCGTCGTGTGTGATCAAGGAGGTTACGATTCCAAGCGAAAGTTTGGGCTCGATGCGTTGAGCAGCGGAAGCCAGCTCGAGTCGGACTAACGCGGACTTTTCCGTCGCAGCCAGCTTGGCCAGTGCACCCGCATTGAGTAGCTTCGTATAGTCAGCAGAATTGGTCGTCGATGTTGGCTGAACGAGCAATCGAACAGCCCAGCCTCGAACGTGCTCGTCCGAATCTCGCATAGCTTTTTCCAGGTCGGATGCGGAGAGCCTTTGGCAAGCCGCCAAGGCCCACAACCCACGTAGCTTGATTCGTCCCGCGGGTTGATCGAGAAGCTTTCGCAGCTCACCGACGGTAGAAGCTGCCAGCTTACCCGCGCTGGCTCGCTCCATAAGTAGGCGGCGAGCGGTTCGAACGTACCAATCATTTTTATCCGATTGATAAGCGACCAACTGTGAGTCAGTCGATTTGGAGAGATCAACTTGAACTGGTTTCGCGTTGTTGTAGGCGATGCGATAGATGCGGCCATTGCTCTGATCATGATTGGCTGGGTCATTGGTATGGCATTGATGAGCATCGTACCAATCGATCGCGATCACTTGTCCATCAGGGCCGGATCGAAAATAAAGGATCTGACTGCTTTGATCGTTGGTGAGCAAGAAATCTGGAGCACGGTCACCGGAGTATCCACTACCGCTACGGGCTAGTTGATCTTGGTTCAAGCGAGCGCCGTGGATGTTATTCATAAAGATCTGATTGCGATACTTCTCTGGCCAACTACCCCCTAGATAAATCATGGCACCGCTGTGCGCATGCCCACCGCCGGCACTATCGCTGCGGTTATTGCCAGCGTGAGGATTATCGCCCAGCCAATGGCGATGCTTAGCGATGGTTCCAATATCCGCGTAGGTGTATGGATTAAAGTGCTGACCCGCTTGTCGCTGATAGCGAGCCATCGGTATCACGTGATACAAGTGTGGTATAACGCACGCGGTGAGGAACGCATCTCCCGTATCATTGAAATCGACCCCCCAGGGGTTGCTGGTACCATGGGCGAACACTTCAAACGTTTCGCTCAGTGGATGGTATCTCCAAATCCCAGCGTTAATGGGCGTGCCATCGGTCACACTACCATCCTTCTTGAGAACGCGAACATTGGAATGAGTGAATACGCCATGGCAACCGTAGAGCCAACCATCTGGCCCCCAGATAAAGCTGTTCAATGTTTCGTGAGTATCCTGCAACCCCCAACCATCGAGCACTTTGCGTGCGGGCCCGTCTGGAACATCGTCCCCGTTTTCATCGGGGATAAACAGCATGTAAGGAGCAGCTCCCACCCATAAACCGCCAAAGCCGACTTCGATGCCACTAACGAGATTCAGATTGTCGGCGAAGACTTTGGAGGAGTCCAACGTTCCGTCGGCATTCGTGTCTTCGAAAATGAGCACGCGGTCTTTACCAACATCACCTTTCGCTCGAATCGGATATTGATAAGCTTCGGCCACCCAAACGCGACCTTTGTGATCGATCGTCATGGCGATCGGTTGTCGGACAGCTGGCTCGGACGCGATAACTTGGGCGCGAAAGCCTTCGGGCAAAGTCATTTCTTCAGCGGCTTTGTCGGGAGATAGCGATCGAAAGCTTATTTGATCGAATGCGGGAAGTCGCTCATTATCCGGGACCGCGGGTTCAGTCGCGTGCAATCGGAAGTCATCAAAGTTGATGTGGCCCCATCCGTCTTTGCTATTGTCAGTTAGGCGGATGCGAACGGTTTTGCCTTTGGCTCGTTCCAAGTTGAGAACAGCTCGCTTCATGGCTTCGTTATTCGCGCCTCGTGAGGTTGCGATGACTTCACCGGACTCGGAATCGATGATATCGACTTTAGTCGCCGAGCCCGAGCCTCCTCCCTGAAGGAACGAGACCCATGGATGCGAGAGTTTAAATGGTTCGCTCGTTAGTGTCCCCAATGCGATATCACCAGCGACTTCATACGAGCCGATCCAGAAATCACCTTGGTGAGCACTGGTCATATCATTTCTGCGGGCTGCAACCGCATCGCCTCGAATTGGTTGATTGAAGAAGGCAGCACCGGTTTGCGACCAGTGTCTCAAATCGCCAGCTTCGAAATCTACGTTCATCGGTTTGTCATCAGCCCAGGCAGGGCGGAAGCCGGCCAGTGTATCAATGATGGCGATCGATATTTCCGCGACACCAAGAGCGGGCTCGGAGGGAGCGTCGCCTGGATTTTGAACAAGCAGGTGCACCCCACGTTTGCTGACCGAGACGATATCTTTTTTCCCATCGTCATTTAGATCTTTGACCGTTATTTGTGTTCCGACTCCAGAGTCCGTATCGACGACATTCGGAATGAACCGGAGGCCGCTGGGTGACGCGACTGCTTTAAACCAAACAAGCATTGCGGGTTCGTTTTCACCACGGTCGCTACCGTTGTGAGCCCAAAATCGTTTACCAGTAACGATATCCAGTTTTCCATCGCCATCCATGTCGGCCATGTCGATTGCGTGAAGCTGCGAAACTGCCAACCCTGTTGGGGAGGTTTCGGCTTTCTCGGTCATAATGTCGATACGGTTCCACTCGTTTGGATTGGTTTTACTTTTTTTATAGACTGCCAATCCGAAGCCGTGTGCTGCAAGCGAGGTAATGACCTCGGTTTTGCCGTCCCCATCGAGATCGACGGCATACATCTGTGCACCGCCTGGTTCGGAAAATTGATAAGCATGAAAGGTCCATGGCTCGCTGGTTCGCTTTTCCGGATGCTCCCACCAGCCATCTTTCGACATCACATCGAGTCGACCATCGTCGTTGACGTCGCCGACACCAATGCCATGGGTAAATCGTTGATAACCGTTATTGGTACTGACTGGCGTAAAAGTCCACGGACCTTGTGGAATGGATGGAATCTCCGCGAAGCCGAAGCATCCGCTGTTGCAACAAACTAGTTCTGGAATTCCATCGCCGGTTATATCGGTGAGCATAGGAGACTCATTGTCCACTTGTGCGAGGATCACATGTCGTGACCACGTTTCTGTTCTCGCTTTGGCACCGCCGGGGTTTTTGCACCAATAAGCTTCTTGGCCGGGGAAACCAACAATGACCACGTCTACGAGAGAGTCCTTATCAACGTCGCAATCAAAGGCAAAAAAGAATTGCGAGTATCCTATGATGGAATAGGGTTTGCAATCCACCAAATCCTTTTGAACCGTGTAGTCAGGGCCAAAGAAGACTTTTGGGCCGGCGATGATATCCATATGTTTGTCGCCATCGAGATCGGCAGCGGTGCCACCTTCGGCCCAAAACAGTGGGCTAAGTTTTTTAGAGGTCCAGTGCCATGAGTCTTGGCCGAATGAGGTTGCTGCAGAAACGTGAAGCAATGCCAGCGTGGTGAGCAGGATTGATTTGGCTTTCATGCGATGAGAGTTCCGCGAGGATTGTGGTGAGGAAGGGCGTCGGAGGGACCCTCAGTTTAACTCAAACCGATTGCCGTGACCAGCAATTGATGGGCCTTAGGTCGCGTGAAGGTCAATTGCTTGGTAGGCCCGTTTCGGCTAAGTTTTCAGTCTTAAAAAAAATAGCACCTTCGTACGAAAGGCGAATATGTCGACGGATGACCCGAAACGATTACAAAACCTGGAGTTTGTGCTCACTCATTTGCAGAAATCCTATGATGAGCTGAGCTTGGTGGTATTTAATCAACAGAAGGAGATCGAGCTTTTGAGGCAATCAGTTGGGAAACTCAATTCTAGTCTTCAAGGACTTATTGAGTCCGACCGTAGTCCCAGGACTCTAGCCGACGACCGACCTCCGCATTACTGAAAGATAAGTTTCGCCCCATCGATTCTTCGATGAGTCGGAATTCTTTCCTGCGTTGGTGGGTAATGAGTTTTTCTCATTCTCTGCAAGCTTGCGTGCTTAGAAGGGGGCTATTACTGTTTCGAGCGATTCAAGGTTTTTAACGGGAGAATCTAGTACATCATTACAACAGGACGCATAACGCTTCATGATGAAACAACGATTTCGGCCGGAACGTTTGGCTGCGTACAATGCCTCGTCTGCTCGCTTGAGCAACGACTCTTGCGTGTCCGAAGGAATAGCCGTCGTGAGCCCAATACTAATGGTCACGGGAATTACTTTATCGTTGAACTGAAATTTCGCGCCCTCTATTGCTTTGCGCAATCTTTCGCATGCGAGCGATGCCGCCTCTGATTCGGTTCCTGGCAGTACGACAACGAATTCCTCTCCTCCAATACGACACAAAACATCCATGTCGCGAAGCATGGTCCGCAATTCCTTAGCAACTCCAACGAGAATCGCGTCGCCTGCATCATGTCCAAGGCTGTCATTGACCGATTTGAAATGATCAATATCGAGTAATAATGCCGAAAAGGGAGCGTTTTGTCGTCTTAGCTGAGCCATTCGCTGTTTCAATTCGGCATCTAACCAGCGACGATTGCCGACTCCGGTGAGAGGGTCCGTTGTTGATTCAGCCTGAAGGGAGTGAACTTTATCTTCTGCCCGTCGACGACGAAGTTCTGAAAGTGCAAGGCATGAAGCTAGGCCGATCGTACCGATAGGCCAGATCATTTGCTGTCCGGAGTAAATTTTCATAGGGATCTGTGCTAGCATCAGAAGCCCGACGCTGATCCAAGCTGCGACTGCCAAGGCGTCTAACCGCAATAACATTTTACAGGGTGATTTGACGATTTTCACGATACGATAACCAAGGATATGAGCTGAGCTATGACGAGTTGCCCTACACTAGGCATTTAGCTTAGTTTTGTAGTGCCGTTAAAGGTGTTGTGAAAAACAAAGGATGATGCTACGAGTTTTGGTTGGGTGTAGGGATTGTAGGAATAGTAGGGAGTTCGGGGTCATCAAATGTTATGTACTGTAATCTGGCCTAAACCCATTCATGCGGTTAGGCGAAAAAGGTAAGACGGGAGGTTTGCATCGCCTTGAAGCTTGGCGTCGATTGGGTGGAATATCCGGAGCGTAGCGACACAATGTGGGTAAATTTGCCGGTTTTACCGATAGTGAGGACTGGGGAAAAGTTATCTATCGGTTTGAACGCTAAAGGCCCTGACACCTGTGAACACCAGATCGATATTGCTGACCACATTGATTGCGATGCATCTTGTGGCAACGAATGCCATTTGCATGGGGCAGCCAACGTCGACCGCCAGCGAAGAGCCAGGGAATACGGAGGCAGACGAGAAAAAC
Source organism: Pirellula sp. (assembly GCA_046318795.1). Taxonomy (GTDB): domain Bacteria; phylum Planctomycetota; class Planctomycetia; order Pirellulales; family Pirellulaceae; genus JBKCUI01. The sequence continues at coordinate 9,694 of JBKCTT010000157.1, read as the reverse complement.
GATTCAGAGCAGGATGCTGTCGAAGCCATTCCTGTTCGGTATTTTCAGCCCACCCCATTGGTCGAACCACGAAATAACTCGTTGAGTCCTGTCTTGAATCCAGCAGCACGCTCTGGCCTAAGATTAGACGCTGGTGCCAATGCATCTGCGTCGCGGAATGGTTCTATCTCTTTCCCAACAACGGATAAAGTTGTAGGTCAAGAAGCTTTACCGCTATCCTCAAGCGACGTGGGAAGTTTGATCAAGAAGTCCAAAGCCGCTCTGAGCACAAGTGTTCAAGCCAAAACTCCCGTGGTCAGCGATCCTCGAATTCGTGGCTCGCGAGCAGGCGCTCTGGCTGCATCTGGATCCCATTGGGTTCCCGCTCGATCTGATTTGGACACGATTCTGAGTAAATTCGATTCAAGACAAATCGATTCCGTGACAATCATTCCTGGACCCTATTCGGCCTTGTACGGACCTGGCTTCGGGTTTACCGATGTGCGTCTTCTCGAATCACCTCGATACACGGATCGATCTCAATGGCACGGAAGCTCTGGAGCTGAATATAAAGTTAATGGAAACCAATTCTTAGGCCAACAAGGTGTATACGGTGGTGGTGAGGATTGGGGAGCAAGGTTCCAATACATCAATCGATTTGGTGATGATTACTACGCAGGTGATCGCGAGTTAATCCCAAGTAGTTATTCTTCTCAAGAGTACTTGGCCGCATTCGGAAGGGATTGGAAAGGTAATTCACTAGAGGTTGGACTCATTTACCTTGATCAACAAGACTTGGTTTTCCCTGGTTACGTGTTCGATATCGATAACCTCCAAACCATTGGGACTTCGATTCGCCATACGTCAGACGGGTACGCAGGTTGGGATCAAATCACGAATCAAATCTGGTTCAATCAAACCGATTTCGTGGGGAACGCTCAAAACGAGCGTAAGCGACAGTTCTTTCCGGTGCTTGATCTAATAAACTACGTCGGTTTCACCGATGTGGAATCCCTTTCGACGGGCTACAGCCGAAAACATTACGTTGGCAAAATGGAAGACGATGGATACGAGTTTCTCCTTGGTCATGACCTAAGGTTCATTAAACAGGAGCTTAATGAAATATCGAGCGGGACAACTCTTGGTTTTCCGCTCCCATACGTTAACAGAAACTCACCAATACCTCGGTCGTATTCTGTAAACCCCGGCCTGCTTTTCGAGTACAAAAACCAGATTACCGAGAATTCTCAAGTGCAATACGGTGGTCGAGTCGACTACGTAGGTACAGATATTACCGAGGAAAATCAAAATGTTGCACCGGTTGGGTTGGGGTTCTTCCCAGCTAGCTACCAGAATATCGTTGGCACCGACGACTATCAAAGAAACTTTGGACTTGTTAGTGGATTCACATCTCTAACAACACAAGTCACTGCTGATATCACGAATACGCTTCGATTCGGCTATGCCGAAAGAGCTCCCAATTTGACGGAATTGTATGCCGCACAGCCCTTTATGCTTTTACTTCAAAACGGATTGAACAATGTGACGGGAGATCCTCGCCTGAAAAAGGAAAAGCTATTTCAAATCGATTGGGGAACAGAATATCTTACGGATCGAGTGAAAACGGGATTCCGAGTTTTCCATGCATGGGGATTGGACTATATCACTTACGAAAACACCCAAGTGACCATTGTTCCACCCGCTGGTGAAGTTGGGCAAGTCAGTTTGCGGTTCGTTAACACAGACCTGGCTACCTTTTTGGGAGGCGAATGGTTTGGTGAGTTATTCCCTAACGGGCCTGCATCGCCGTTTTGTACTGTTCGCATTGTCGACGGTCGAGATAGAACGCGGAACGGGAATTTTGCCACAAGCAATGGTAACGCGTTCGTCGCCAGCGATAAGATTGACGGCCTTTCGAGAGGGTCATTCAGTGGCGTAGCAGCCAGCGATTCCGAACCCCTTCCCGGTATCTCACCATTGGAGATGCGGGCTGGTATGCGGTTCCAAGGCCGATCGCCAACGGCAGCCTGGAACATTGAAACGTCAGCACGTATAGTCAACGGACAAGATCGAGTGGCTACTAGCCTACTCGAAACCCCGACCGGAGGATTTACCGTTTGGGATACGCGGGCTGTCTTTCAACCACAACGTTGGGAGAACCTGACGATCGCGACCGGTATCGAAAACATGTTTGATAAGAAATATCGTGAGCACTTAGATTTCCGTACCAACAACGGCTTGTCGATCTTCCAGCCGGGAGCGAACTTCTACGTAAGTACGACGATTACTTATTAGTATGCCCTGGTTAATGAAGACGCCGCTGTCCGTTTACTGCAGAACGTCTTATCGGGATTGATCTATCTGAGCTTGTATCTGTACCAAGAAATGATTCAGCTCCCAATCATAGGGACGCATTTCGTCTCGCAATCGTTGAGCCGAAGCCAGTTCCGACTTTGCCTCGTCGATTCGATCGCTGGCTGCAAACACGACGGCTTGTGTTGCATACCACTCGATCGACTCGTATTCTGGCCGCTTCAGGGTCGACATGGTTTCGATCGCTTTCTCCTTGAGTCCCAACCAAGCCTGCGCTTCGGCAAGAGTGAGTGCGTATCGAAAATCGTTAGGCTGTTTTTGAACTGCTGACCGTGCATAGCTCTCCGCGAGCTTGAGGCTTTCCTCTTTCCGATTCGGATATCGAAGCAGGTAATGGGCGAGTCTATGTTCATATTCTTCTTGATTGTTTGGAGAGTTTACAAGTCTCTCCAGCTCGTCTATCGATTTAGTAAAGAACTTGTCGGCATCCTCCCTCTGACCATTTCTCCGCTCCCAACCCTGTGACCAATTTGCCTGAATGCGAGAGAAGACCAGAGTCGAGTCCTGTGGAAACTGCAGAATTAGTTTTTGGAAATACTTCATGGATTCGGTATAGTCTATATCCATTAGTTCCCATTTTCCCACTCGTGCTAATGCAGTGGAATGCTGGCAGTATGCGGCTGCAAGAAGTCTCCAATATGGATTAGCAGCATCATCCTCACTTGGATCTGCGAGCAAAGTTGCTATCGCCTTCGTATCGTCAAAATACTGGAGGGCGATGGTTCCATCGACGTTTTGCAGCATCTCGACCCGTCCCAGACCACTTAAAGCAGATGCTAACGATTCTTTGTATGCGTTTACAAGTGGATAAGTATTGGATAATTTTACTAGCGAAGCGACACTCTGTTCGAATAGTGGGCGTGCAGGAGTCGGTTGTCCGAGATCAATCCAAATCAAGCCTATATCCAGGGATGACATGTCTCTATTCAATAAATAGCGAGGGTCATCAGGAGATTCTTCAGATAACTGAATATAAACAACATAAGCTTGTTGAAGGTAATCAATTGCATCCAGATATCGACCATCTCCTCTGTGCAGGTTCGCCATCGTGAAGTAAAGACTAGCCCTTCGTTCACGTTCTTCTCTCGCTTGTTTATCGCTTGATGACTCCATCTGAGTTAAAATATCTCGGCACATGTCGAAAGCTTCTTTTCGTTTACCCAGTAGACTCAACGCCTGCGATAAGCTTCGTTGCGTTGTCCAACGTGTTCGACGAGTTTGCGGATGTGTCGACTGTACCTTTTGTAGATCTATGGATTCTCTTAGCGAGTTTATAGCTAAATCAACATCACCTACACGAACGAGAAGGTCACCATACTGGGCAAGCGTTCGTGATAACACCAAAATTGGGTAATCTTTGTCGTCTGCCTCTTGTGCGATCCTTCGAAGAAGTTCGATGGAGCGCTCGAACTGCTTTTTTGATTCGGTGTACTTGTCTTCGAGGTCCATGGCTAACGCTATGCGAGCAATAGTCTTACCCTTTTCCAGCATCCACTCGAAGTATTCAGAAGGTTGCGGTTCTTTCTTGGGCGAATCCTGTTCTAGCTTCTCGATTGCTTCTTTGTACTTTTCCTGTGCCGACTCATATTTGAATTGCATATGGTCTAGATCCGCGAGTCGTACTAATGCACGAATTCTCTCGAGTTCCAATTCTTTATCGTTGGAGACCCCTTCGCTAAGACGAGCGTAGTCCGCTTCCGCAGCTTCCGTGAGGCGAATCTGTAATTGCTTTGCAGCCGGTTGTTCATCAAGAAGCTCGGTGCTGTAAATCAAAAGATTGTCTATGGCATTTCTCGCAATAGCGATTCTATCTACCGCGTCCTTCTTGTTCGCTTGAGCTTCATTCTTTGCCTGTTTCTCTCGAATACGGCTTTGGTTGATCAGTATCGCGCCGGTTGCCGTAACAACTATCGTTATAATCAACGCCGTAGCAATCGATAGTGTCCAACTTTTGTATCGACGTAACAGTCTAGCGGCCAATTCAAAGGGTGTCTCCAATGTGCCAATCGCCTTGACCCGCTCGTCTGCTAACCATCGTTCAATATCCGATGCCAAGTCCATGGGAGTGGTGTATCGATCTTCTTTCCGAAAAGAGAGCGATTTACGGCAGATCATCGCCAATGGGCGTGGGATTGATGGCACAATAGTGCGGGGATCCAGTCCCGGATCCGTGCGTATGTACTCGACGATCTCTTTGAGTGAACTGAATTTTCCTCGGACCGATGGTTCATTCGTCAGCAACTCAAACAGAATTGCACCAAGACTATAAACGTCAGTCTCAAATCCTAATCTATCTAATTCACCAAGTAGTTGTTCGGGAGGCGCATAGGCTGCGGTTCCGCTAAAAGAACCATGTTGTGTCTCAGAACGGGCTTTGCTCAGCCTCAATTTGATTGGAGTAGTCGTATACTGAGTTTGAGAATCGCTTAAGTCAATCTCTTCCGCCGGTTGCGTCTGTAATGGTCTGGCCAATCCCCAGTCTACGACAAGCGTTTCCCCGTATGGTCCAAGCATAATGTTGGCGGGTTTCAAATCGCGATGTAGTACACCTCGCTTGTGTGCATAAGCAATGGTCTGACATACTGATATAAATCGTTGGAGCAACGAACGAAACTCGACTCCGTAGTAGTCTAGCTGCTTTTTTCCTTTCGATTCATGCAGTTCTCGAATCGCAGCTTTTAACTCGATGCCGCGAATGAATCGCATTGCGTAGTATGGTTTACCCTCAGGAGTAAGACCCATCGAATAGACGGGTACGATACCGGGATGTTCGAGCTGCCCAGTTACTTCGGCCTCGAATAGAAATTTATCGCTTACAACGATGTGTTCGTTTCTGTCGTCACGAATTTGCTTTAAGGCGACGTCCCTTTGAAATTGGTTGTCGCGAGCTAGATAAATAACCCCTAAACCACCTTGCGCAAACTGACGTCGGATTTTGAATCGTGTCGAGTCGCCCGTAGTCAAGTTAAGCGATGAACCACTGGAGCCAGAATGGTGCTCGTTCCGCACCATGGTGGATTGCTCAGAATCATGTTGCAAAAAAAGATCTGTTGCAGCAGACTCTTCCACATGAACAATCGAGGTCGTTTCATCTAGGCTAAGTCCCTCCGCTGAGTCCGAGGTTTCATCCAGCGAACTGCTTATTGCATTTTTGCATTCCTCTGCTGCCGATTTGGGTATTCGGCCTAATTTAACTTGTTCGTCAAGCCAATCGCTGCAGTTTGTAGGTTTCGATTTGCTAATCCATTCAGATATTGCTTCCATTGCAACGAGCTTTTTCTCAACTAGCCACTGCGCGGCTTGACGTATATCTGGCATATTAGATTCGAATTCCTCTTTGTCGTTTGCCCAAGACGTCGTCGAGGTCGATCATCATGATGCGATCAATCGTCTCCACGTCAGATGACTCTCCCTCGCCAGCGCTCTGATTGTTGATGACGTTGATCAAGCCTAAAACGTCCAGCGGCGAGACTCGCGAATCACCGTCCACATCGAAGAATCCAGCCGGATGAGTCGCGTTACGAACCGGTAAGTTCCCGTCCCCAAACGTTCCATTGTTGATCGCATTCACCAAGTGCAATACATCCAGCGGCGATACCGTACTGTCCCCATCCATATCAAACTGGGAGACACTATTACGCCATGCTAACGCATCTTGTACCTCAATCGTGCTCGCTCCCGAGACAAAGGATTGTATCCAAAGCCCACCCTCGACGCGACCTGCTCCAACCCGCCATGCCGAACTGGTTTGCAAAACATCATCGGCTCCCATCCTGATGCGTAGCTTCATGTCGGTATTGATGGCTTCAATGTCCCGTTGCTGGAACACAAGGGTCTGCCGATTCGCGGCTCGCAAATCTATTGTATTGACACCCGTTAACGCACTAGAAAGTGTTCCAATCGCTATATTCCCCGATGCAACGAGATTCACTTGCCACGGTGCTGAAGATACCTCCATCACCCCTGGTAACGCGGAAACAGGAGACCAAGCCAATTGCTTTTGTCCTACCGCGTCCCAGGCGTTGACGCTACCTAGTTCACTTAGCGGCGCGGTCCAAATCGTCTTGGTTCCCGTCGTGACGACTAACGAACCATTGGTGACCGTAAACGCGTATTGAGCTAGTTCACTGAGCCGGATATCGAGTACTTTGTTGGCGCCTCCAACCAAGCTGACTTGGTAATCTTCTACTTCTCCGTCATTCGCTTTGCCCGTAGGATCTAAACCGCCGACACTGCTTACGCGGAACCGTGCAAAGGTGGCTCCGACCAATGCGGTGCTCGGAATGGTAAACGAAACGGCGTTCTTGCCGGATGCAACAGCAACCTTGTTGGCGATCTGTTCGCCCGGATCGGACCAGTCTCCGTCTTGATTGTAGTCGATCCAAGCATCCAGGAAGCCTGCTCCGGACGAGGTGACTACGACGCTGGCGGTCGTCGATACCAAGGGACTGACCATCAAAGTGGTGCCCCACGTGACGCCGTCTTCGTCATCGCTACCTGTGGAGTCGTCTCCATTAGCCAGGGCGCTAGGCTGTCCGTTGGATTCGGCGTCGACACTGGTTCCTAGGAATAGCGTTGTTCGCTTGTGGTACGCGCCATTCTCTTGCAATCGGGTGGGATACGGTAACGGGGCATCTCCGAAGTCACTATTGGTCGTATCAACGAATTGCAATGTGAGGGGATCGGACGCTTGATTGGGGTGATTGTTGGTATCTCGCACGCGATCGGCAGGAAGCTGGATGGTCACGGCACCTTCGTTGACCGAGGTGACATTGATTTGGAAACGGCTGGATCCCAACGAGGTTATCGTTGCGGTAGCGTTGGTTAAAACCAGGTCGTTTGCTTCGAATCCAGTGACCACTCGTCCGAAATCGATCACTGCGGTCCAATTCTTGTTGGAAGTGATGGCTGGCTCCGTGGTGGACAAGAGGGGCTTGTAATTCGCGGCTCCTGTATTCACTGAGACGATGAGCGGGGTGGGTGTACTATTAAAATTCCCTGCCGCATCTCGGGCCGCACCACTGGAGAAGCCGACTAAAACGGCTCCATCGGTTGTTGCGTTGAGGGTTGCGGTGAATCGGCCCGGTGTGGGTTCTGCCCAGTTGCTAACCGTGGCATTGAGTAATACTAAATCGCTGATCTCGAAGCCGATAACCGGCTCCGAGAACTGAATCGTAAAGGGGAACGAGCTCCGCGTGGTCGGATTGGGCTCGGTTGTAGATAATACGGCGGTGGGAACAACGGTATCGACGGTTCTTGAAAGAACGTTGGAGACTAAGCTGTTGTTGTTGGCAGAGTCACGCACAGCGGCGGCTGGCAGCGACACGGAGAGTTGTCCGTCATTGACGGCGGTCACTCGAACGCTGTAGCGTCCCATGCCGAGATCGACTAGCTCTGAGACCGTGGCGTTGACGAGTACAAAGTCAGAAAGGGTGAAACCAGTAACGACTTCTCCAAAATCGATACCGACGTCCAAGGAGCGACTATTCCCGATTGCGGCAGCGGTTGTGGTCAGTACCGGATTAGGGGGAGTCGTATCGGGAAGAGGGGATACGACGATGTTAAAGGTGCTGGCTGCGGAGAGATCGATTCCTGAGTTGAGTGATCCCCCACTATCTCGTACGCGCACGGTAACAATGGCAGTTCCTGTTCTGGTGGCCGATGGGGTATAAGTTAAAGTCCCCGTGCTGGAAATCGCAGGTAGTTCTGAGAACAGTTCGGGTTTATCGATCGTGACAACGAATCCGGCGATCGATTGCGAGGCTTCGTCGCTGCCCCCCCCGGGATTGAATCCGGTGGCGAAATTGCTCAGTGTTTGGCGATTCGCGGCGACTTGTACGGTCTGATTGCCTCCGATGGTGATGCTTGGCGCATCGTTTACAGCATCGATGGCGATTAAGAAGGTATCGGTTCGTAAATTACTGCCTCCATACGCGGTATCCCCATTATCCGTGAGGGTGACCGAGACGACTGCGGTTCCGACCGCATTGCTAGCGGGGGTGAACCGAAGCGTGCCGCTGGCATCAATGCTGGGGGGCACCGCGAATAACGCAGGCCGATCGTTGGAAACGGTAAAGGTGGATAAGGTTTGTGTCTCAAAGGGACCTGCGCTAATACTTGTGGCGAACCCGACCAATGTTTGGGCTGCTGAATCTTCTAAAAGATTAAAAATGCGAGGAACGGTAAACGACGGTGGGTCGTTCACGGGCTTGACGGTAACGGTGAACAAACGGGACAGGACCCCATCATCGGGTGTGTCCATGACTCGATCGGCCCCTGCATCGCGAGCCGTTACGGTCACGGTCACTTGGCCTGATCGATTGGCACTGGGGGTAAATCGCACTTCGCCTGTGGCTTGGCCCGCCACGTAGTTAATCGTGGGATTGGGAATGACATTCGCGTCACTGCTGGTTGCGGTGATGCGCAAAGCAGGCCCACCGGTTCGTCCCAAAGCGATCCCGCTGAGGGGTACGATCTGTTGTGGAGCATCTTCCACAATCGATTCTGGATTGGGGATCGGGTTCATGGTTGGGAGCAACACATCGGGCCGTGTGCCGAAATTAAGTGCCGAAACGGTCTCCACTCCTGTGAGTTGAATCCGGTGGGCACCGTTGACGAGGTTATTGCGCAGGATCTTGAGCGAATCCGAAAGGCTGTTCACCAACGCGATATCGGTAGTGGTGTTGCGGTCGAAGTCGGCGTTCGCGAAGGCGAGACGCGGCGAGGTTTGGAACTCGGCTACTCCGAAGCTCTCGGCTGGTTCGAAGCCCGTTCCCCCTTGGCTGCGTCGATTGCGAATCACGGAGATGGATTGAGAGAGCAGATTGGTAACCAGGACATCCAGGTCCCCATCCCCTTCGATGTCTCCCGTGGAGACTTGTAGGGGGCCTTGGCCGCCCCCGAGAGCCTCGGTGACAACGGTAAAGGAGCCTGAGCTTGATCCTAGGAGGACACTAGCGGTATTGGCAAGGAAGTTGGCGGAAACCAGATCGACGAATCCATCACCGTTAAAGTCCCCGGATGCGATGCTGATTGGTCCAAAGCCCACGGTATAGGGGACAGCCGGATGGAATGTTCCGTCACCGCGCCCTAGTAGCACCGCGACGTTTCCGAAATCGCCGCCGGTCGGATGGGTACCGTAGTTGGTGACGGCGATGTCGGGAATGGTATCGTTGTTGAAGAGGCCAGTTACTAGGGCGGTTGGGTTCTTGCCGCCTGAGGAGAACGATGCACCCTTGGTAAAGACTCCGCTGCCGTTGTTCACTAACAAGGTCAATTGATCGGTCGATTTATTGGCCACAACGGCATCGAGATCTTCGTCGTTATCGAAGCGACCTAGGAT
>JBKCTT010000156.1:0-10487 GCA_046318795.1 Pirellula sp. | reverse complement strand
TGCACATGATATGGGAGGCGAGCTATTCCAGTTGCGGGAGGATCTTGCTCAGCGTCACAATCGCTTTGCAGACAAACCAGAAATCGTTGAGGAACTGAAGAGCCTTCTGGAGGATTACAAAAGCCTAGGACGCAGCACGCCGGGCGCGCCGCAAAAGAACGATGTTGAGATTAAGCCCTTTGCACCGTGATAAGTGCAAGGGCATGTTGAAGGTTAATGTTCGGTTGGGCTGAATCGAACTACTTAGGAGATCTCTTAGCGGAAGATTTCTTTTTAGTGGCGGCTGTTTTTGTTTTCGCCGTTACTTTTGCTGAGGCCTTTGCTGAGGCTCGCGTTGTCTTTTTGGGTGTGGCGACTTTTTTCGCTGAGCTTACTTTCTTGGTGGTAGCCTTTTTTGTAGTGGTTTTTTTCGTACTAGTTTTGGTCGTCTTTTTTGTTGTTGGTTTGGAAGATCGATGCTCCGCGAGAAAAGCTTCATAGCTTTCAACAAACTGTGAGCATCGAACACGACGAAATGCTTCTGCGACAATTTCCATGGGTAGGTCCTCCAGTTTTTTGAACCGGATGCAACATTTGCCCATATCTAGCTTCTTGCCTACTTTTTCAAAGGCTTTCCGGATCCAACTGTCAAACTCCGTATCGTTGTAAGCCGAGATTAAATACAGCGACATGTAGTTCTTTTGCGACGCCAAGCCGGCAAAAGGGAGTGGCTGTTTCGGGTCGCAGTGGTAACCCGCGGGGTAGAGGGAATGAGGTACCGAGTAACCGATCATCCCATACTGCATGGTCTCTTGGAACGAAGGATCGATGTTTTTGAGAATGACTTTGCGAACCGCAGAGATCGCTTCTTGACGATCAGAGGTAAGTTCCTCGATGTATTGGTCCACCGTAGATGCTTTGGATTGCATATAGTTCTGCCACTCGTGTATGGGATTGAAGATCGACTCCCCCGTTGAGTCGTTAGCAAGCGGATTATAACTAATACCGCAGCTTGGAGTTGATGTTGATCAAAACCTGACGCGTAAGGGCATGTTGCTTTAATCAGCCGTGGGCTCGCTAGCGACCGATTATAGTCCATAACCGTGGGCTAACGCCTCTGCGGCTAATGCTTATTTAGGGGCAAAGCCCATTTCGTTCACCTAGCCATTGCTTTGAGGGCCCGGACTACTTTCGGCTTTAAGCCACCCCTGGCCCTGTGCCAGGGGAGCTACGACTGAGCGGCTACATGAGCCTGCCGCCTCATTCTTCTTCGGCTGGCCGCAGGCCAGCCGAAGAAGAATGAGGCGGCAGAGGGCGTTCGCCGTTTGTTGCTAGTCAGTCATGCTCCCACCGGAGTTTGCTCTACTTAGTTGAACATCAAGCCATGACGGAGCAAAGACCGCTGCATGGGATCGATTTGCAGGGATTTTGCACATCCTTACTTTTCCGACCATAAGAAGTTTTGTGAGCTGGTCGGCTTTTTGATTTGAAAGTAATTGGCGGCAGGCATTAGTCCGTACTACAATGCGGAGGGTTGTCGAACGGAGATAGTTCGCGGGGAGATTACTTCAGCCGATCTGCTGTAGGATTAGAAAGGTATTGGTTGCATCTTGAGTGATCGCGAGAGATTATTGCTTTTGGCGGAAGAGATTCGTCCATTTCTGCACAAACTTGCCATGGCCGGACTACCCACTAAGCTCCGAGGTAAGATAGGGGCCTCGGACATTGTTCAGCAAACGGTGGTCGATATTCAATCGGCATCGACGATTCCTGCCATGGAAAAACGCTCTGCTTCAGTGGGTTGGATCGTGCAAACGCTGAAAAACAACTTGTGCGATGCCACGAGACACTTCTTGCGGACAAGCAAACGGGATACGCTTCGCGAATGTCCGCTTGAATCGGATGAAATTCTCGATCGACGTCATTCGGTGTCGGAGCAATTTATGCGCATCGAGACAATGGAGGAGTTACGGTCTGCTCTTTGTGAGCTTCGCTCTCCGCATCGTGAAATTATCAATTGGCACTTTATTGAGGGGATGACGTACGGCGACATTGCCGCGAAAGTGAACAGGTCGGAAGACGCTGTTCGAATGCTCGCCGTTCGTTCGATGGAACACCTACGACGCGTCGTTCAAAAACAGCTTTAATCTATTCTGAATCTGTTACCATTCCATCGCGGCTACTTTGTTCTAAGTTTGATCGGAATTCAACTGTGATTAGAAGTGCTGGTTGCGTTTGCGGTTCGTTTGCAACGATGTAGTAATCCACCTAATATGCTTAGGAATACAATTGTCATGCTTGTAGGTTCTGGTACTGCGGTAATTCTTGCGACGACTCCCGTGGAATCTCCGTAGTATCCGTCGAGTCCAGATCCCGCCATGAAAGTGAAGGTGTCTCCCGCTAGCAGATCGAGTTGTGCATCGAAGGTCAAGGGAGAATCTCCTGTGATTCCTGTAAACAATTCTGAGTTGTTTTTGAAGACATGTATACTTGTCGAGCCAAAATGAAGTTTAGTGAACTCAGAGTAGAGGTTATAAGATCCGGATATCTGAGCTGTCCATTTGATGGCTGTATGTGCACCGTCAAGGCCTGGGTGGAATGCAACGCCGTTTACTGGTACGAAGTATCCATTGCCTGTAGGTGAAGAATTCGGATTAAAGAATACACTCGGATGTCCATAGACTTCGGGTTCGCTATTGGGATTTCCCATCCATTGTTGCAAACCACCATCGAATATCCGTTTGTCCACGCTTAGTGTGAACGCTCCTCCAACAGACGAGGCCCATCCGTAAGTCCAGGCCCCATTCGGATTGTTGCTGAACGAAAAGTCAGCCGCAACATCGTAGCTCAAATCTGCGGATGCACGTGAACTTAAGGTGGCGAGAAAAGTCACGACAGAGACAAACAAAAGCAGTAACTTATTATTCATTGAATAAATTCCTCGAAAGCATGGCTGAGCTGAAAACAAAGACGGAAATGTGTCCACACTCTCAACTGAGCGGCAAAACCTCTTCTATCCGAACAATAGTTCGCGGATTGTTTATAAAGTGTAGATCTGTGAGAAAAGCACTTTTTAGAACGTCTCGCTGAACCTCTCCAGGTGGGAGCTTCATTTGAAAGGCGTTCTGAAAATTAGTTGCATTCTTGCCATACTTCGTGTTCGGATTAAGTTTTTCTCCGCTTCGGTTGTTCGCTTTTGGTGGAATACTCGCTTAGATAGTAGAAATGAGATGGATACTAATCTCGAAGCCGCGACGACTTGCGGTGATCTTTTTACTATACATGTGAATGATTGAAGCCAATCAAGAGGTGTACAGACTTCGAACTGATCAAATTAGGCATATACTCGAACACCGAAGAAAGCTCTGTTGCCCCCTTTAATACCGTAGGTCAGTATCTCTTGCTTTTGAATTACTGTTTCATTGACCATCAATCTCACCTCGAGATCAGCCAGATTCCAATGAGCATTAAAAGAGTCAGCGATAGCTTGGTTGAAATGTGTTCGAAAGACTTTGGATCGCCAAACTTTCCAAACGACAAATAAAGAAGTACGGACAGCCCCAACGTAAAGGCAGGTAACGACGCTTCGACAGTTGCGACAAGCGGAGCCGGGCCCGCCTCAACCGCATATTGACTTGAGGCGACAGCCAGAAGATTCGCCACTTCAATCAAAATGAGGAAGACCAAAGCTGATTTTATGCGGGGACAATTGAGACTCATCTCTTTTCTACCAGGGCGAAAAAGCAGGGGGATAAATCCAAAAACGATCATAGAAACCATAATCGTAATGAAAGCTGGGAAAACCGCACATTGGCGAAATATGTGTTCAATCAACCAGAAGTAAATCGCTTGTAGCCATGATCCGACGAACATCAAGCAAAAAGTAGTCCATCGGTAGGATGAATTCGTATCAACCAAACAGAATGTTACCGAAGAGCCGACTAGGATTAAACTGCCTAGATAACTTTCCGACGATAGCCGTTGACCAGTCCAAAAGAAACTGGATACGAGCAAGATCACTGGCAGCAAATTCCAGTATGCGGCAACAATCCCTGGTTCACTCTTGGCGAGCGCCTGGAAATAGGTTGCTTGACTGATGACGAATACGGCTCCGGCCAATACGCACTCAACTACTATGTCTGGAGTAACGCCCTTGAGGTCCGCAAACAAAAATCCAAGGCACCAGAATGGTAGCAGTGCGAGCATGGTTAGGGAGCTGGTAGCGGTTCCCACCCACGGTTGCGTGAAGACATTTTTCACGCAATAGGAATCGAGGATATGCACAATCGCCCAGCAGAGTGGACTGGCGAGTGCAAGGATTAGCCAAACGGGGAAGTCAAACAAATCGTTCTGCTTTCAAATCGACTCGTTGCAAAATGTACCACGAAAGCCAATCAATGTGGTTCGCGATAAATGGCTCTTGTTCCCATGCGTCGCCCGTTATCTTACCTCTACAATTAATGGATTGACACTGGCAAGAAAATGGAATCATATCTGTCTGAGTCGTTTCGTAATCGATCGTCAGCTCTTCGCCAGCTCGAACATCTCGACGAGCCAAAAGTACAACCTGCCCCTTAACGCCTACATTGGGTTCGCAGCTGTGGTTGAATCTTGACGCATCGTCAATCGTTGTAAAGCTGTTCGATGCAAGATGATACCCGTCGGCAACCTGTATGGAAAAGGATTTCATGTGGGGTACTATTTCCGATAATCCATTCAATTCTTCGGAAGAGTAGATTCGTCCACCTAAAATCGCAACCAGTTCATTTGCTTTAATTGAGTCCGTAGCAAAGACTCCGAGTTGATCGATACCCGATCGATGCACGGTGCATTTTGAGGATAGCCATGAGTGTGCTCGAGTTCTCCGAGTGCTCGGAATCACACTCAGATCACCAAAACCTTGGGAAGCTCTCGTGAGCGGAACTGCCCTTGATACATACCAGGAGAGATAGGGGCTGTTCGCTTTGAAATAGTCTAAAGGCAATCTCTGGTTCCCTTCGATAGATTTTCTGCATTGAGAGTTTCCACAATTGCAAAGAAAGGGAGTCGCCGAGACCTCGGTAGTATCGTAGTCAAATGTCAGTTCTTCTCCTTCGTGAATGAATCGTCGAGCAACAAGAAGAATCTGGCCGATGACTCCAACGTTAGGATTACAGCTATGGTTTATTAATTCCGAGTCATCACGGACCTCGTGCGCATAGGATCCATAATACATTCCCCAATAAACAGAAACCGTGTGTGTCTCGAAGTATGAACTATGCGCACTGAGTTGGTAGCATTCTTCTTCTGAAAAAACTTGGCCACCCCAAATCGCTACAATCTCCCCTTTTTCAATTGACTGCTCGGCGAATAGTCCATTTCGGTCGAAGGAGCTTTGACCTATACGACATTTTGGGGAAACATACGAGTGTATCTTCAATTCCTGAGCTCCTCAAAAACAGGACCGGTTGAGATTCCAAAGCCATTAAAGCGATCCATCGCGACACACATCTAATGTGACGCAATGAAACGCACCTCCCCAGGTTCTTCCATGCCTCCAGCGTACTGGCACGGTCTGGTAGCCGAGTCGATCCAAAAGTTTTATCAAGTGCGTTTGCTCCTTTTCGACAATCACGCACTTAGACTCTCCATCGAGCACGAGCAGGTTGAGGCCTATCCAGTCAGAAGCTTTTGGAGTTCCAGAGAAAAACGGCTGACTGATCATCGGTGGGGCCTCTATGAGATCCCAATTGGAAACTGCTTCAGGCAGTTGATCCGGATGAACATACTTTGGATTGTAGAGTAGCTGCCCCTCTCGCAATGGTACGATGACGACATCAATGTGGTCTGGCGAGAAAGAGACTTTATGAACGGTGACTTTTCTCGTACCGAAAAATGAATCCAAATTCCTCTGTAGCCAATCAGCACCGCACGAATTGGCGGTATTGTTTATATCGATGATGATGTCCGACCCGAGGCGAACGCAGTTCGCCGCATCAAACAATGGTTCTGTTTCGTTTAGGCCCTGTGGTCGCGCGAGATCGTAACAATCGTCTAGAAGCTGCGGTCTAGGCGGGGCGATGTGGTGAAATTCCACACCATTCTTTTTCGCCTGAGAAAATAGTCTCCTGACAGCGAGAGTCTCGAATTGTCGACCTCGTGTAGGCGTGGGGGAATCGATTACCAAATCTCCATAGATCAAGGTAATGTCGCGAATGTTAATAAAGCTCTCTTGTTCAGCGGTCCAGTAAGGAGTCACGACAGGTTGGCTCCCATCGAGGCTATCAGCAAAATGTGTTTTAACATCAAAACTCTTGAGGGTATTGGCGAGCCCCTCGATGTCCTCTGCGGTTTGCTCAATCACCCATTCGGGCATAGGCTTTCCTACCATGCCAATGCACTCGTGCTCCTCTAGTCGATCGAAGTTTCTCTGGGAAAGGTCGTTCATGCTGGGGAGCCACGCTTGATCGGGATTTCCAATAATGATTTCCCGCAATCGACCCCACTCGTTGACTGAAAAAATGCGTTGAATTCCGCTCACAAAATCATCCTTACTTCGGGCGAGAAGATATACCAAAAACAGTGTTAATAAGGCGGGGTAACAGGGTTGTTAACGATCAAGCGAAAACGATTAAGGTCGCTCGCCATTCGTTCGATGGAACACCTACGACGCGTCGTTCAAAAACAGCTTTGAGGCACCTCGGCACTTCTGCCATTCCATCACGATTAATTGGACGGTTGTTCGATTGGAGTTGAACAAGAATCGGAAGTGACTGATTTAGTAAATCTAAATCTACGTCTAGCCCCCAAAGCCGTCAGGCTAACGAGTCCAACCAGCATCAGAGAAGATGGCTCAGGGACCGCGCTGAGGTTCGTAACTCGAAACTGAAAAGTTCCTCCAGCATGCGAACGACCCAAGTTGGGATCAATCCCTCCACCGCCATTCCACGCATGGACTCTGGTAGGGGCAAACCCCAAGTCGTGTCGAAAGTACTGTCGCCCCTCAAATATTCTCTCGCGATTCGGATCCGGATCTATTGTTTGCGTAAAGGTCCATGGTGCGTTTCCCGGACTCCCCATTAAAATATGTGACGCGTTGTAAGTGGTGATGCTACCTTGTAAATATTCTATTTTGATTTCCGTTCCCGCGGTCGCCCAAACTTCGAATCCGAGGTAATGCTCCCATGCAACTCCAACAGGACCGAAGGTAGTGGTGTTATAGCTCCACGCAATATCTGTTATGTTTCCGGAGTTACTCCACGTAAAGACTTGCGAAGTCGTACCTACAGGGTTCGGAACCTGTAACGACAGATCTCCACTTGTTGCTGCCAGATATCTCTCCTCTCTAAATTGATTTCGAAATTGATCTTCAGTCCTCGCCATAGAAGCTCCAAATATAAGCAAGTCCGCATTGGCAGAGGAAACGCCATCTACGCAAATAATCGCAAATAGCAGCACAAGTTTTCTATACTTCCAAAAGCTCTGCATCATGACCTCCTGTTGTGTCTTAAGGTAATAAAGGATGTGAATAAAACTGAACCGCTCCGGTAGTTCGAGCGTTGAGGACTGTCCGCACCGAACGGAAGTTGTCGAAAAAAATGCGAAATCTCTTGTAATCCTAAAAAACGGTCTCCAGCTGCCTTCTGAAAACCGCATCCGTGGTGTTGCAAGAGAAAGTTAATCCGATTCGTGCCGTTTCTTGTGTTCGGATTTAAGTTTTTCTCCGCTTCTGTTGTTCGCTTTTGGCGGAATAGTCGCTTAGATAACAGAGTGGCGAGAAAATACTTCTCTCGAAAGCGATACGAGATCGATGGTCCGTATTTACACTAAGGAACATGAGCAAACCCAACGACGAAAGAGCCATTGCGGCCGTTCAATTTTGGATCGATCACCCCTCCATGGACCGGTATCCCGATACGGACTTGGGAGGTGACGACGCGGATCTGCAATCCGACATCGACGTCTGCACGAGACTGTTCGATTCCACAAGTAATCAGGCATCACCGTTCGCGGCAAGATTTGAAGAGGTGTCACTCATTGGGGTCGGCGCGTTTGGGATCGTTTTTCGCGCCACCGATCCGAGCTTGCGACGCACCGTTGCAATAAAAATGCTTCGTCCCAGTATTCGCTTCTCGACGTCGGCTTGCTCTCGCTTCGAATGGGAAGCGAGATCGTTGGCACGTTGCCAGTTTGAGGGAATCGTTCCTGTATATGATGTGGGGCAATTGCATGATATTCCCTACATCGTCATGGCGTATGCAGATGGACCGAATCTTGCGGATTATGTTGCTAAACTTAAGTCAACATTATCGCCAAGAGATGCGATTAATCTCATGCTTCCCATACTTGATGCGATCCACAGCGCTCATCAAGTAGGAATCCTCCATCGCGACCTAAAGCCGTCCAATATTCTTACTCATTCGGCATCACCAAACAGCAATACCTTGCCCAAAACCTGGGTGACCGATTTCGGACTTGCAAAGGATATACTGGCTAAAGAAGAGTCCGATTGGAGCGGCGTGGCACCAATTATTGGTACTGTTCGTTACATGTCTCCTGAACAAGCCCTCGGTAATAGTTCTCGTGCGGGCATTGCATCAGATGTTTTTTCCTTAGGGGTTATCATTTACGAATTACTCGTCGGTCATTGTCCCTTTACCGGTGAGACAAAACTGGAGGTTCTGCAAAAAGTTGCCTTCGCGGACCCTCCTCCTCTTAGAAATTCAAGATACAAAATCGATCGCGGGCTAGAGGCGATCGTGTTGAAGTGTTTAGCCAAAGACCGAAGCCAACGATACGATACGGTTTCGGAAATCGCACAAGATCTCGTCGCTTGGCTCGAAAACCGGCCCATCCGAGCACGCCCAATAGGCACACTGGGAGCTATTGGGAAATGGGCGCGGCGTAATCGAGCACTCGCCGCCGCGGCCATCACGCTCAGCCTTGGAACCCTGGTGTTCGTAAACGTTGTGACGTGGCAATACCTGACTAATCGGCAGCAACTCAAGCAGCTTCAAGTTAAAAACCAGGAAATTGAAAAGGCAAATCAACTAGCGGAACAGAATATTGAGTTTGCCCTTTCGGCGGTCTCGATCACACGTAAAGTTGCTGAAGGAACACTTCGCTATGTTCCGCAGTCTCAGGAAAAGAGGCTTGAACTACACCAAAAAACGCTTCCCTTCTACGAGTCATTTGCAGAAAAGCGTCGATTCGATGAATCGAGTCGCAGGGAGCTTAGCATTGCATATCATTATGCGGCCAATGCCGCAGAGAATTCGCTGCAACGGGAACTTGCCAATCAGTATCGAGAAAAGCAATTTCTGGTCGCGACAAGCTTAGCCAAAGATTTCCCTAATAGCGGCGAGTATGCGTATTCGGTATTCGTCAATCGGCTTTGGTCGATGAGGACACTTTATGATCCTGGCGAGAAGAAACTAGCTGCCAACCTAGCCGCAGAGTATTTGGAGAAAGCCCTAAAACTGTCTGACCAAAACCCTGACTATCTCGAAGCCAAAGCGGGATTTCTCAATCTTCAGTCGGGATCGGACAGCTTCATATCCATTGAAGACGAAAGAAAAAACCTCGCTGAGGCGATTCGGATTTGCGAACAACTCGCGGAGCGGTACCCAGATCGTCCTCACTACCAAAGACAATCGCTTGCCTCGTGGGTTCATCTGGCGCAGATCGAACTGGCGCAAAAGAACTATGTTGAAGCGGAACGTTGTGCAGATAACGCCCTCAAGGTATGCGAAACCTACGGGGCTAAGATCGAAGATACAGACACTCTGATAGAACAAAGTGTGAGAGCTTGGGAATCAAAGATTGATGCTGCGGTTGAACTCAATCGGGATGACGTACTGCATCATTTGCAGCAATATCGAATTGTGCTTCAACAACTCATCGGCAGAGGCAAGAAATTCGTCGGCTATGAGCTCTCGCATGTGCGAGTTCTAGGGCAAGTAGCATTATGGCACTTGGCGAACAACCAACTGACCCAAGCCCGCGATGCGCTTGCTGATGCGGAAACCAAACTTAGCAGTTTCGAAATGAGAGACCAATCGGATCTCGTCCACGTCGAGAATGCAAACCAGTTTTTGCAAAAGGTCCGCGGTCGACTTGCTGCTGTCGCTCCTAATTAGAACGAGAGAATGCAATGACTAACCTTCCAATGATTCATCTTCAACCCTATTAAATGACTATTTCAACACGAATTAGCGAGATTGCCATACTGAGCGGAGCAGCACGCAGATCAAAAAGAGATCAACTACCCCGAACATTACACCGTTGAACAATACCATTCAAGTTAAATCAGATTGATTGCCTAATCGGTCGTAAAAGCTATAAAACTATT
Organism: Pirellula sp.; assembly: GCA_046318795.1. GTDB lineage: Bacteria > Planctomycetota > Planctomycetia > Pirellulales > Pirellulaceae > JBKCUI01. The sequence goes on along the minus strand of JBKCTT010000156.1, from coordinate 178 downwards.
TATTCGCGCGACACGAAAGAGAAGCGGGAGGTTGATCTCCCGCTTTTGTGAGGTGTCTTTTCAGCTTGATCGACTACGGTAGCCAGTTTGCGATTTCTTTGCTGGTGAGGCGGATCGCTGGAATGGTTACGCTTCGATTGTCCTTTATCGAGTGGACCGTGAACTGGATCGCGAACTT
>JBKCTT010000155.1:0-35072 GCA_046318795.1 Pirellula sp. | reverse complement strand
GTCACCAGTCGCCCGCCAGAAATAATTTCTCTCACCGTTGCTGACTTTAGAGTCTTCACCGGCATGCTCGAACATTTGAGGACAAATGTTCTACTTTGTTCTCGAACAATTGAGGACAATGGTTCTGCTTTTTCCTTGGATTTGTGCACTTGGACGTTTGCTAGACGGGTGGGTATAATGGGGGGTGGTCCAAACGCCTCCCACCCTAAATACCTCCCTCCCAGACAGAATTCAAGAGAGTGTTTGCTTCACAACTTCTCGCACAGATTTGCATCCCCGCGACATTCATGACATTGTTTGCGTTCCCGCTCATCGGAGCTTCCAACGCATCGCAAGAATCATTGGATGAACGTTTGCAACGTGAATTCACCGAGGAAATCCGACCACTTTTGAAAACGCATTGTGGTGATTGTCACATGGGCGGTGCAAACGAGGCGGGGGTCAACCTCGAGGATTACGTTAGCATCGATCGGATCCGAGAACATGAAAGTTCCTGGGAACAAGTTCGAGGAGTAATACGAGCGGATGCTATGCCCCCTCCTGAGGATTCAAAGTTAGAGTCTGCGGATCGCGCTCGATTGGTGAACTGGATCGATTCTGCATTGCATGAGATCGACTGCAATTGCGAGATCCCGACCCCCACGGTTACACTTCGTCGACTCAATCGAATCGAATATGACAACACAATTCGCGATCTACTCGGGATCGATTTTAGTCCCTCGGAGGATATCGGTTTTCTTTCCGATGATGTCGGTAATGGTTTTGATAATCAAGGTGAGGTGTTAACGTTACCGCCGATCATGCTCGAAAAGTACATGCAAGCGGCATCATTGATTGCGAATCGCGTCATTGAGACCGATCGCAAAAAAATGCGGAATCAGGTCTTTGATGGCATTGCGACACCCTATGGAGAAACGCAAACGGTCGAACCATTTCTCGCTGCGGGAACATACGATGTGACGGTTCGCATGCGATTCGGTGATAGGCAGCCCGACAAAGCTTACGTCGTTATTCGGTGCAATGGAGAAACGATCCGCGAATTAGATGTCAATACAGATACTAAATCCTTTGACTTTCAGATCGACGCAATTTACGGGCACAACAAGTTAACGATCGAGTATTTGAATGACGAGAACCCGGACAAGAAGGCGGATTCAAACCGTCGATTGTTTGTAGATTCTGTTCGTTTCAAGGGGCCTCAAGACGGGCAACCGGCCTTCACTTATATCCACGAAAAGCTCGTTATTGCCTATCCTGAACAAGCTGATGCGCCTGATGGTACACCGATTGGCCCCCAGCAGGCGGCTCGACGCGTATTTGAGTCATTTCTTCCCCGGGCCTATCGCCGACCTGTATCAACGGAAGAAATTGAAGCGGTAGTTATGGTTTGCGATCGAGCACAAAAGGCAGGTTACTCATACCTGGAATCTCTACGATTTGGCTTGCAGGCTACCTTGGTTTCCCCTCAGTTCCTTTATCGTTCCGAGAACACAACAAAAGATGGTTCCATCGATGATCATGCTCTAGCGGTTCGACTATCGTATTTCCTTTGGTCAACGATGCCAGATGATGAACTAAGAGGCTTAGCAGACCAAGGACGTTTACGCAACGAGGATGTCCTTAGGCAACAGATTTCACGGATGCTCGACAACCCGCGTTCCTCCGCGTTGGTGGACGGGTTCTTTGGCCAGTGGCTCGGTTTACGAAATTTGAACAAGATCGATATCGACCAAAACAAATTTGTAGGCTGGAACGATCGACTGCGTGCTTCGCTGATTAAAGAGACACAGATGTTCTGTGCCCAGTTGCTCGAAAAGGGAACCATCGATGATCTTCTCACGGCCAGCTACACATTTGTGAATCCACGATTAGCCGAGTTCTATGGCTTGCAATATGAGGGGCGTGACCCCGCTGAAATGTATACCCAAAACCGAAAAGCCAACGATGGAAAGCGTCGAACTCGTCGCTATGAAAAAGAGGACGATTGGATTCGCGTGTCGCTTCCTGAGAACAGAAAAGGGATTCTTACCCATGCCGCAGTTCTTGCCCTAACCTCAAATCCTACTCGATCCTCACCGGTCAAACGGGGCAAGTGGGTACTGGAAAACTTGCTCGGGGATCCACCGCCATCCGCCCCCCCCAATGTTCCTTCGCTAGAAGAAGCCAAAGCTGACGAAAAGGCGACGCTTCGTGAGAGCCTGGAAATTCATCGTAGCAATCCAAGCTGCGCGGGTTGTCACAAAATCATGGATCCGATTGGGTTAGGCTTGGAGAATTTTGATGCAATTGGACGATGGAGAGACAATGAGGATGGAGTTCCCATCGACGCTAAAGGGGAGTTAGTGGATGGCAGCGTTTTCCAAACTCCCACCGAATTGGTAACCATTCTCAGCACCAAAACCGATCAGGTTCTTGAAAATCTCGCCAAACGCATGTTTATCTACGCGATGGGACGAGGAATTCAACGTCCGGATCGTTGCGTCCTGGAACGGATAATTGCTTATACTAATGGCCACAACCGGTCGTTTCGGTCCTTGGTAGAATCGATTTGTTTGAGCGATGCATTCCTCCAAAAGCCAAGTATATCCCCCCTAGTTTCCCTTCCCCCTGTCCCACCGAACGAGGTCCCAAGCCATGAATAATTTCCGACTGGATTCTTCCTCGACCATTCGACGTATCGATCGACGCACAATGCTCCGAGCTATGGGGGTATCGCTCGCTTTGCCATCGTTGCAAATGATGACCAACACTCCATTAGTTGCATCGGAAATGGTATCAGCACCGGTCAGGCTCGCGTGGGTCTTTTTTCCTAACGGCACCAATTACGATCGCTGGCTACCAAAGGGCAGTGGGACAGACTGGGAATTTTCTCCTAGCTTGGCGCCTCTGGCTGCCAATCGAAACGACTTTAATGTGCTCAAAGGATTGGCTCAGGTCAACGCGCAGTCCCTTGGGGATGGACCAGGCGACCACGCGCGGAGTGCAGCCGCATTTTTGACGGGAGCACACCCCTATAAGACTGCTGGTTCGAAGATTCGAGTGGGTCAAAGCGCGGATCAAATTGCAGCCGAAAAAGTGGGCCGCCTTACCAGGTTACCATCACTAGAGCTCGGTACCGAAGAAGGCCGAGATGCAGGATCCTGCGACTCTGGCTATGCGTGTGCTTATTCCAATAACATCTCTTGGAGATCCGCAACTTTACCGATGGGCAAAGAGATCAATCCTCAAAAGGCCTTTCATCGACTCTTTGGCGGATCAGAAGAAAAGGTCAACGAAAAAGAGAAGTTAATGCAACGCAGCATTCTGGATTTTGTGAGTGAGCAACGGCAACATCTCGAGCGTGTTGCTGGTCAAGAAGATCGGCGCAAGCTGGACGAGTACTTCGTCAGCATTCGCGAGATCGAATACAGACTCAATCAGTTTTCGACTCCACCTCGATTGCCGGACGGAACCACTGCTCCATCCGCTAAGCCCGAGAACATTACCGAGCATATCAGATTAATGTATGACTTGATGATCCTCGCATTTCAAACTGATTCCACTCGCATTGCAACCTTTATGCTCGCAAACGAAGGCAGCAATCGGACCTTTCCAATGATCGAGGTCAAAGAAGGTCACCATGATCTGTCGCACCACGAAAGCAAGCAGGATAAAGTCGACAAGATTGCCAAGATTGACACGTATTATTCAGAGCAGTTTTCTTACTTCTTGACTAAGATGCGAGAGACCAAGGATGCCGACGGATCATCATTGCTAGATAACTCTTTGATCGTGTATGGCGGCTGCATCTCGGATGGTAATCGCCACGACCATCACAACTTGCCAGCATTGTTAGCAGGACGGGGCGGACGGGGAATTCAGACCGGCCGATTATTGGAGTTTTCAGAATACACTCCGATGAACAACCTGTTTACCACCATGTTGGAACATGTGGGGATTGAAGATACCATCTTTGGTGACGGCACCGGTAAAGTCGCATTGTAGTGCGCGTGTGCGCCTTGCTTAGCTAGAATCGATGACCTTTTGATGTTGCGGGAATCTGATTATGAATGGCTAGCGTCTGAACAAGCGATTGCTTTGTGGAAGATGATGCATTCAACAGGTCATGGCCTAGAAGTTCTGGCCAGCGAACTGGCCCATCGAGTAGATAAAAAACGGTGCGAGACATTGCTCAAGGAACAGTGGGAACTATCGCACGTCGCGAAGACTAAATTCCCAGATCACTTGCAATGGTTTTGGACTCGTACGCTATTAGAGCAAGCGAGCGACGCATGGTGCGCCGAAGAAACGGCCAAAGACTTTCCCTCGCATTCAAACATTGTCGATGTTTGCTCAGGAGCGGGAGCCGATACATTGGCACTAGAAGCGTGTGGCCATGCAGTGCGAGCCATCGATCAGTCACCCATTTCCGTTGCTCTGTTGAAGGCAAATGCCAGGCTTCACTGCCAAGGGATTGAGGCTCGGTGCGAATCGGCGGAAGATCTTCAATTGCAACCGCCTGAATATCTCCATATCGATCCTGATCGACGCACAACCGGAAAGAGAATAACGGCAATCGAAGGGCTCCAGCCGAGTTGGGCTATTGTCCGTTCTCTAATAGCTAGCTCTACAGGTGCATCGGTCAAAGTTGCGCCTGCCACGGATTGGAATGAACTGGAGGATGCACCGGACGTCGTTCGCTTTCTTTCCAGAGATCGATCGGTTCGGCAGCAACGTTGGCTTTGGAGGTTAGATCGATGGCCCAATGGGTCGATCGTCGTGAGTGCTCACTCTAGGGGTGAATGGGTTCACGAGATATTTGACCAGGGAGACCAGAATGCCCCCCTAGAGGAGCCATGCTATGCAACGGAGCCCGGGATTTATGTCGCGGACTACGATCCCGCCATTCGTGCAGCTCGAGTTTCAGCCGTTTTCGCATCTAGGATCGGATGTAAAATGCTCGACTCAGCTGGTGGTTACTTCACGGCGGACGATTGTATCCCGCATGGGATGGTTCGTTGGTTTCGCGTACTGAACGTCTTGTCGATGGATTCCAAAAAGCTAAGAGCTTACGCCCGGTCAGCTAGCGTAGGACATTGGGAACTCAAAAGTCGGGGTGTAACAATCGATTTGGACAAAGTTCGAAGGGAACTGCAGACGACTCCCGATTCCAGTAGGTCGTGCACGTTGCTATTCGCAAAAATTTCAGGAAGACCTAGGGTGATTGCAACAGAACCGGTCGGAGTATGGGGAAACCCACTTTCCAATTAGCCAGTCCATGGGGTATTCTGTCTCTTCTATGAGTTCACCATCACCCACCGGTTCTTGTCCTACATGCGGAAAAAAATTCCGTATTGATCCTTTGCCTCCGGATATGCCGTTTTGTTCCAAGCGGTGTAGATTGGCGGATTTGAACCGTTGGATGTCGGAAGAGATTGGAATCCCAGCCGGTAGCTCGGAAGAGGAAGACGAACAGGAACCAGCCCCACCACCTCCGCCGCGAGAGTGGAGATTTGATTAAACAAAACAAGTCGCTGACGCCTCGCGAAGAACTTGAGCAACCACTATGAGTAATCACAACCAGCTGCCTAACGATTTTCCAGCCAACAGTGTTGGAACCCCGAGCGTAGCGATCGATTGGTACCGCGCCGCCCCGTGGTGGAGAGCCATAAACCCGGTACTGAACGTATCATGGCGAGCTTCGCACATAATGCTATGCTGCCTTGGGCTGCTTCTATCGTATCTTTGCTCAGCAACACTGTTTTGGGTATTCCAACCCGAACTACCATCGGTCGCCATGCATGCTGCTATGGAACCGAGAACGCTTTCTGTAGCACCCATCGCATCATCCGAACAATACGGTGCACCAACTTTGTTAAGTGTTTGGGGCTATTTTTTAGCACCCGTGTCAGTGTGGCTTGAGCAACCTACATTGCGAGTTTCTGCGATGGCTTTGGCCTACTTAATTTGCCAGATCGGCATTTGGGGCTTTATTGGTGGGTGCCTTACTCGACGAACGGTTGTGGAGTGTGGCACGCAGACGACCATGCCCTGGATGCACACTTTTCAAATTGTTATCAAGAGACTGCAGTCGATCGCATGGTCGCTTGCGATGCCTGCGTGTGCGCTGGTCTTTGTATTGATCTTGCCCATACTGATAGGATTCGTGTCGCGATTACCGTGGATCGGAGTCGTTATTGCATTTCTACTATTGGTTCCTACCATGCTGGCCGTATTGGCCGTGGCATGGGTTTCTGCCATTACACTCTTGGGCTTTCCGCTGTCGGTGTGTGCTATCGTAACGGAGCGCAAGGCAGATGCGTTTGATGGCGTCTCTCGATCGGCCGCATATGTTTTTCAACGTCCCTTGGTCTTTATTCTTTTGATTACTGCATTCCAATTCCTTAGTTTCGCCGCAAGCGAGATATTCGGTGCCATTTTGTGGGTTGGCAAGTCACTCATGGTGACAGGTTTTGACATCGGGGCATCGCATGACATGGTAGCGACCCAGTCGATACTACTGGAAGGGATTCCAAACCTACTGCTCGGAGGCTTTTCGATAAGCTTCTTTTGGAGTGCCGCGGCCTCGATCTACATAATCTTAAGGCGAGAAGTCGATCGCACGGAGTATGATCATATCGATCCAGCGCTGACCGAATCAGTTGTAAATCCTCCAGCAAACGATTCCGCTGCCGAAATTGGAGCCGTTGCATCTTTGACGAACGCGGATGCCTCCACCGACGTTGGCTAAGACGATCATTTGAAATCAAATCCGTGTGAGGCGGATTTAGCAGAAATATCGAACGCAGGAAGATACGCAACCTATCGCGGTATTAGGCGTTGCTTCCAAGCTTCGGGCAGCTCGGCGTAGAGGCTTGTTATGAGATCAGCGAGTTGCTTAGCTTCATCTCGCTTATTTTGCAGCATTAAGACATTAATGCTGCGTGCACGACAATCTAGCCAAGCGTCGCTACCTTCCCGAAAGCCCGATGCGAGCCGCCGGTATCGTTCCAACGCTGAATCTCGCAAATCGGGTTGTGTTGCTAAGAGACGAGCTGTCTTATAAATCCACCACGGATCGCGTGGCGATAGCATTTCTTTATTCTTTAATTCATCAACCAAGCCCTCCCGCTGTCCGCCAAGAAACTTGCTCGCAATCGTGTAATAATCGATATGATTTTGGAAATTCACTGTTAGCTTAGGCCCGAGGAGATGCAAATCTGGTGAGCCTCTGAGTGTCGCCGATTGCTTCAGTATTTCTCTAAGTCCCGAGGTATCGGCAGCAGGCTGAACCGCAAGAAGCAATGCGTTTTGAAGAGCCATTTCACATTGAGTCCAGCGCTGCACGAGTCTCAAGAGAGGAGCTTCATCTCCCCAGCTCGGCAACTCCACTGGCAAGATAGGTTCCCATCCTACTCTTTGAAAAATCCGTCCAAGTAAATCTTCGGAAGAAATGTTTAACGCGTGCGTGCGGGCCAGATTGTACAATCGCTCAAACTTGGAGGGCAAGGCAGGGAGCGAATCGGCAGGTATTAAACTGCTTTCCAACCATGGAGAGGAACCGAGTGCCGCAATCAAGCCGAGCCATGTGGCAGCACGGTGGTAGTAGAGTTGAATTTTGCGTGGATCGATTGTTTGCGGTTCGATCTTCTCCAAGCGAGACAACCACAGATCTGCGATTTCGACTAATTTGCCATCAACGATTAGGGCCACCTCCAGCTCAGAAGTGGCGGTATCTGCCTGCGAGCTGCTAGGCCACATATTACTGATATCGCGCAGATACTGCTTTCGAAGCGATAAGACCTGTGCCACGTTCTCCTTCTTTTCGGGGTCGCTTATGGATTCGGAGAGCGTTTTGAGTTGCTCTCGTAACATGGCGACGGCATTCAGGGCAGCCTCTGCCGATTGCGATTCTTTCGGATAAGACATCGCAGCTCGATGAAACTCGTTGGCTGCATTAAGATAGTCCTTTTGCAAGCCCCAGATGGCGGCGCTTTGCATGGCGAGCGCTAAGGCATCGCTTGTAGCGTTTCGTTCGGCGAGAGCAAACTCCGCTTGAGCCATTTTATCGATCGCGTCGAGTGGTCTCTTGGCAAGCAGCAGTTGTCGGACCTCGGTACGCACTAACTCGAGTGATAGATCAACAGTGTTGGTTGTGTCCGAGATTCCATTCGGTTGTCTCGATAACATGATAGCATCGGCTCGACTTTCCCAATACCTACCAAAGAGAGTTGCGATTTCCTTTTTGGTTGTCAGAGCTTGTTCCAGTTGGTTTTTCGTGAGCTCACTATTGTTGGAACTAGCCAGCAGGTTGGTAAAATGTTCGATCGCCAAGACCGGGCTAGAACGCCAACCACCTGCACGTTGCAACCATTCCTCCGAGAGAGATACATTGTTCATCATTCGATACGACTCGGCAGCGATGGCAGCAGCTGGCAGCATAATGTCTGGTTGGCTGAGTTTTCCTGCTTTGAGTAGACCATCGATAATCTCCGCTGACTGCTTGGGCAAATTCAAAAAGATCTGGCTCTTAGCACGAGCGATGAGTAGTTTATCACGATCATTCCAGTCCCTAGCAATTCGCAGTTCTGCTTCGTCGAGAGTGGATTGGATTTGAGTTCCTGCCGCGATTCTATCGTCGGATCCAGCGGGATAACTGGCCGCACGCAACGCGATAAAGTCGCATTTCAACAAAAACGAATCCGCTAGTAGGGCTGTAACCTGCGAGGCATCGAGTCCGTCTGGTTTTGACTGAGGCAAATCTTTTGTGGGAATCGATTTAATCGCATCGATAAGTCGATCGGTTTTGTCGATCGCATCGCGTAATTCGCTTAAGCACCATTCTCGAAGTATGGTGCGCGTCGGCGCGGCCATGTGTAATGAAGTCGCATTACGCACGACAAACCAGCGACACCATAGAGCCTTCCATTCGAGCCACGGAGTTCGCGGATCCGCAGAAACAGGCAATAATTGGTTGCGAATCTCCACTAGTTTCTCAGACAGTAGAGCCGGGGAATCGAACTGCTGACTGATTTTGGAACTAACGATGGCGGCATGGATTTCAGCCCTTAACATCAGCCACTGCGCAGCCACGTTAGAAAGCTGAGCATTTGATTCTCCTCGATCTCCAAGACGAGACTCAACATATTGGAGAGCCAGATCATGAAGCCCGGACTGAATTAACGATTGAACATAAACTTTGTCGGGATGCACATACTCTATAGCCAAGCCATAGGTAGGTGGATTCTGAGCCTCACATCGCCTCGAATTCTGCCCGACAGCCACCACGATCGCTGCGATGCAGCAACAGTTCAGAGCGAAAGAGGTACCATTCGAAAATATAGATGGCTTATTAATCACATCAAATCCTAGGAAGCTGGCGACACCATCGAGGCATGGAGGTTGTCACCAAAAGGACCTTTGTTCTGTGTACCCAGTCGGCAACAACCACCATGATTGTACGTATTCTAGGCGTACCCGGGAGTCTAACCGTTATCCTTTCCTTTCGCGGGAGGTCTTATCAGTCGTTTCTAATCGGGAGCCAATTTTATATGCGATGGACTGACGGTTTTTGAATAAGTTAGGCTATAATGGTATGGGCCGACGCCACCACTGCTTCGAACGAGACAGCCCAGCCGCCGGCCCGACTCCTCTCACGGATGCCATTTCTCCTCCCACGGACGACAGTATGCAGACGACGACTTTTGCCGGTGATCTACATTCCCGGACACTCGGAGGCAATCCCTCCGGCGAATCCAATCCAGACTTGTTGGCCAAGTATGTGAATTTATTGGAATCACGTAAATTGCAGTGGATGAGCTATCATCGTTTGGACCGGATCCTCGGAAAAGGGGGCCAAGGAATTGTATTTCTTTCTGAACGCAAAGGTGCTGACGGTTTTGCATTGCCTGTGGCGATGAAGGTTTTCTCCCCAGAACGATTCTCGACACAAGCGGAGTATCACGAAGCCATGCAACGCATCAGCATGGTCGCCTCTTCCGTAGCTCGAATTCAACATGAAGGGGTTCTAAGCGTTCATGACTTTATCGATCGTCACCGCATCCGAATTCTCATTATGGAATGGATCGACGGTTACGACTTGAAAGAATTGCTACGTTCCGAGCGATTAGGAAGAATTCGTGGTCGTGTTCCTCAACGCCGATGGGACTATATCAATAATGTAATCGCAACAGCCGGTCCAACCCATGCGCGCCTGAAAGCGGGGGTCGCCGTCGCTGTCGTTCGAGACTGTTTGGCCGCGCTGGCTGCTTTACATCGCGAAAACATTGTGCACGGAGACATCAAACCCTCTAACATCATGATTAAACGAAGCGGCCATGCCAAACTGATCGATATTGGATCCGCTTTTGACGCTAGTAACCAACCTAATCTGTTCACTTGTACGCCCGTTTATGCTGCTCCCGAAGTCTTGGAAAGCAACTCGATTTCCCCGCGAAGCGATCTTGCAAGTCTCGGTTATGTACTTGTGGAACTGCTGTCTGGTCAACCATGTTTCTCCGAAACAGACTCTTATAAAGAATTGCTGGAACAGAAGAGAACGCTTTCCTCGAGGCTGCCTGAGTTGCTGCCACCTGAAGTTAGCTGCAATGGTCACTTGATGAATTTCTGTCGCGGACTCATTTCTCCCGATCCAGCGAGAAGGTTTCCAAGCGCCGAAGCAGCTGAACTCCAACAGGAGGGTGCTGCCTCGTTCCATCGTCAATTAGTGCTTAGTAATTTAGCCAGCGAATACGATAATGATATTCGCGTCTGGATCGAGGAGTTAAAGGAGATGGACGAAGAGGGGCTTAATACATAGCAGTGTACTGTAACGAGTTGTAGACCGTAACGAGGCTCCGCGAACGTTACGGCATGCGTTGTTCTGACTCAGGCCTAAACAGCAGGTTTGAGGATCTCCGGCGTGTTAATCAATTGAGGACAATTGATCTACTGTCTGACTAATCAATTGAGGACAATTGATCTACTGTCTGACTAATCAATTGAGGACAATTGATCTACTGTCTGTCGAATCAATTGAGGACAATTGATCTACTATGTTGTCGAATCAATTGAGGACAATTGATCTACTATGGCTGATTAGTCTTCGTTTAGACCTCGGTGATAGGGTCTAATTTGTGGGAGGCCGCGAAGATCACGTACAGGGCTGGCACGACGAACAACGTGAAAAATGTGCCGATCAACATACCAGCGACCAAGACGATCCCGATGCTATTCCGAGCCATCGCTCCTGGTCCCTCAACGATCACTAAAGGAAAGTGTCCTAAAACGGTAGCCGCTGAGGTAATCAATACAGGTCGCAATCGTGTTTTTGATGCCTCTAAGATTGCAGCTAGCTTGCTTGCTCCCTTCTCCTGAAGATGGTTCGCAAACTCAACGATGAGAATACCGTTCTTGGCAACTAGTCCCACCAACGTAATCAACCCAACTTGTGAATAGATGTTGATTGTGGTCAAACCTAAGAAAGTCAAAGCCAACGCTCCTGAAATCGCTAAGGGAACCGAGCCCAAGAGGACGATAAGCGGATCTCGAAAAGAATGAAACTGTGCGGAAAGAACGAGATAGATTAACACGAGCGCAAAACCTAGCGTCACCGTTAACGATGACCCTTCGTTGCGAATCTGCCTCGATTCCCCCCCGTAGTCTATCGAAACGGACTCTCCAGCCACCTCTCGAATGATATCTTCCATTTTACTGAGGCACGACTCTTTGGTCAGCATGGGGATCGGTAGAGGCTCACCAAAAATCTGGATCGCGGCTTGCTGCTGAAAACGCTTGAGCGACCTAGGTGCAGTCGTGGGTTCAATTGACGCAAAGCTCGAAACAGGAATCAACTCTCCACTCGGTGTTCGTATCTTTAAATCCATGAGCGATGAGATCGACTTTCGCTCCTCTTCAGCTAACTGCGGGATCACTTGGTAGGATCGATTAAAGTAGTTAAAGCGATTGACATAACCTCCGCCTAGGAGAACCCCTAACTCTTGAGCAACACTAGCTAAATCCATACCGAGGTCAGCCACTTTCTCACGATCTACGATAACGCGAGCTTGGGGCAAATCGAACTTGAGGTCGGTGTCGGCAAACATAAACATGCCTGTACCCATCGCCTTTTCGACGATTCTCTGAGACATTTTCACGAGCTCTTCAGGTGGTGCATCACTCTTGAGCAAAATTTCGACACCGTAGTTACCTGCGCCGGGTAGTGGTGGAACGACGACGGGAAAAGCTTTTAAGCCGGGGTTCTGCATGGCTATTCCCATGACGTCTGGAACCATAGCCATAGTCGTACGATCCCGCTCTTTAAAGTCTTTGGTAATGACGCCACCGAAGCCACCACCCGCGTTGGCCAAAGCCCACATGTATTTTGTCTCAGGTAAACTTCCAAATGAATCAGCAAGCGATAACGTAGCCTCCGTTGATGCCGCCAGGGTCGAGTCGGGTGCCGCTTGTAACATCACGGCGATTGCACTTTGGTCTTCCACAGGCGCCAATTCTTTACCACTCAACAAGTATAGAGGAGCCGCAGCTACAGCGATAAGAATGGTGCCCAGCAGGATCCCCCATCTCACTTGAATGATGATTCCCAATACCGAGCCATAAAGTGACTGCAAACGCTCGAATTGCCGGTTAACCAAACGTGTTAAAAACCCTTCTTTACCAGAGGGACTAATCATATAAGCACTCATGACCGGTGATAGCGTTACGGCAACTACACCTGATACGAGTACCGCTGATGCGAGGGTAAATGCAAACTCCTTGAAGAGCATGCCGGTTAAACCGCTTTGCATTCCGATCGGTGCATAGACAGTCGCGAGGGTAATCGTCATCGCGATGATGGGTCCAACCAGTTCACGTGCTCCGACCAATGCAGCTTGAATCCGCGTCATCCCTTCTTGCACATGTCGTTGTATATTCTCGACGACTACAATTGCATCATCGACCACGAGCCCAACCGATAACACAATGGCCAACAGAGTCAGAAGATTAAGAGAGAAACCCATGATCAACATGATCAATACCGCACCGATCAGGGAAACCGGCATGGCGATCAACGGTACAATGGCAGTACGGAGCGACCCCATAAACAGAAAAACAACAATTCCAACGATGATGATGGTTTCCACTAGCGTCTTAGAGATCTCGTTGATCGCATTCTCCATAAACATCGTTGCATCAAAGGCTAGTTGCATATCGATATTAGTAGGTAACGTTTCTTTTAGCCTCGCCATTTCAGCCCGAAGATTATGGGCAACTTCAATTTCGTTGCTTCCCGGTAATGGCCATACGGAAACATAGACGGCAGGCTTACCGCCATAGATTGCGTTCATCATTGGCTCTTCAGAACCTAGTTCGACTTTAGCAACGTCCCCAAGCCGTATGGTGGCATCGTTCCTTTGTGAAACAATGAGCTCTTGGAACTCTTCGGGGGTTTTCAAGTCGGTGTTCGTCAAAAGATCGATTTGGACCGTTTCGCTTTTGATACGGCCAATAGCAGCAAGATAGTTGTTGCGTCGCAGCGCACTGAAGATGTCCCCTGGTGTTAAGTTCACTTCGGAAAGTCGCTCAGGAGAAATCCAAATCCTCATGGCGGGCAACTGTCCTGCTTCAATTCCGATTCTCTGAACACCGGGCAGTGTTTTCAGCTGGGGTTGGATGTTTCGGATAAGCCAATCGGTTAGCTGAGAAACATTGAGATCATTCGAAGTAAAGCTCAGATAGAATGAAGCATAAGGTCGATCAGCCCTATTGAGCTCAACCTGTGGAGGTTCCGCTTCGGTGGGGAGTTCTCGCCTGACCTGTTGAAGCCTGGCGCTGATTTCCGCTAAGGCAGTCGTGCTGTTGTGATTCAGCTTCAATCGGACTGTAATTTTACTAACACCCGCCGTTGACTCTGACTCGATGTAGTCGATACCCGCGATGGACGAGACCGCTTGTTCGATCGGGGTTGTTAAAAACCCTCTCACCGTTTCAGCCGAAGCACCAATATAGATCGTCGTTATTACGATCGAGGTGCTTTCAAGCTTAGGGTATTGCTGTACTGGCAGTGAGAACATTCCCCGCAATCCAATGAGCACTATCATCAGATTGAGAACAATGGCCAGGACAGGCCGTTTGATAAAGATATCGGTAATAGCTTTCATCGTTCGTTTTCTATTTGTTTTGCGGTGCGGACTTTACCGATTTAGAATCTACGACCGATTCTGCTAACAAACTGTCGGGCATCAATTTGAAAGAGCCGATAGTGACCACGCGTTCTCCCGACTTAACGCCGCTCAGCAAAGCGACTTCATTGCCGATCGATTTGATCACTTGAACCATACGTTGTTTGGCTCGAAGCTGTCCTTTACCGTCATCTTCTGCGACAAAGGCGAGCGCTCCCTCCGGCGTACGACGGAGAGCCTCTGCAGGAATAGCGACTGCCTGGATTTCGTCGCCGTACTCGATTTGCACACGAACACTGTCTCCAGGCTGAATGTAAGGGGGGGCATTGTTAATTCTTGCACGAACCATCACGTTTCGCGTCAGCTTATCGGTTCTAGAATCCAAAGCGAGAATTGTCGCGTTGAGAGGTAAATCTTGGGCGATGAGACTGATAACTTGTCCAGGCTGTAATGAGGGTGCAACACTCTGCGGAATGGTAAAGTCGACGAACATGTAATCCTCGACACTTTGCAGTGAAGTAATCTGCGTTCCCGAAGGAAGATACTGGCCTTCGTGTGTATCCGAGAGTCCGATCCTCGCTTTAAAGGGGGTAACCAAAGTCTTCTTGGCTATCACAGCACGCAGCTCTGCGACTCTCGCCTCAGCTTGCAGAACTTGGGTTTGAGCCTCTTCCAGTTCTAATTCCGAAAGGGCGCGACTCTGAAACGCCTCGCGGGTGCGCTCGAATCGGGAGCGAGCAATACTCGCTGCCGCTTGAGCACTATCCAATTGAGCTTGCTCGATGCTAATATCAAGTTGTAAAAGAACTGTTCCAGCTTCGACGACAGCGCCGGGAGTTAGTGTAGTGGAAACAACAGTTCCCGGCACTTCATTGCTCAAGAGAATCGATCGAGGCGCGATAATGGTGCCGATCGCAGCCGATGTGGAACGAAAGGAGACTGAGTGTGCAGTGGCTATTTCCACAAAGCTGGGGGCCTCTGGAGGCGACTCCTGCGCTGCCATTTGAGCGAATTGATACTGCTTGATTGCGAACAAGCCATATCCGACTACGCCAATTCCGATCAACACAGCGAGCGAACCAAATAACGGAACTACCCATTTCGCAGGTTTGGAATTCGTCACGATGAACAAGCTCTTGATTAATCTAGGGTATTCTTTAGTGAAACGAGTTTGCTAGACGGATTGTCTAACCATTTTTAAACGGAGCTTTCGAACAGGAGAATGCACCGTAGCGAACAATCAAAATGGACTAACTAGCATGATGCGGCTGGTTTTGTGATACTAAGAGTTTTTGTAGCAACTCTCGAATCAGGAGGATTCGATCTGCATCGATGGGAGCTAAATGTGTAACCCAACGCAACCAGATCCCGTCGATAACGGCCAGGACTAGGTCCGCCATCGCAGAATCCCCCATCTCCTCTTTCATCTGACTGAGCAATTGTCTGTAGTAGACGTGCAACGGAGTGTCTTTGCCTGAACCATGAACCATCACAGAAAGGAGTGCGGTCGATGTCCGCCTGAGCTGATCATTCCATTCGGTCGCTTCCCCCAGGCAGCAACTGATTACGCCGCGAACCGTCGGAAACATGCCTGGAGATTGCTCCGCAATCGTTCGGTGCATGGACTCGCGCCAGCACTCTACAGTGCGGGCAACAAGTGCATCGATCAATAACTCTTTGCTAGGAAAGTGGTGCAGGAGACCGCTTTTGCTAAGTCCGGCATGCCTCGCGACCACCTCGAGGGTTAACTTCCCCACTCCATATTCCACCACAACCGCTTCGACAGCGTCGAGAATCTGAGACCTAACTTCCATAACATTTGCGGCATTCATTCCTCAATACTACAGACCGACTAGTCGGTCTGTCAAGCATTTTTTCGATTGGGAGGACATCCGATCGATGGGATCGGCACAATCAGAGCAGCAAACTCAACTTGACCGGAGCTTTTTACTTATTTTACCAACTCCTCCTAAGGATTACTCTCTGGGGTGTCGATAGCTGACGAGACGCATAGTCGGCAGCCGCGAAGGATCGTTTCTGCTAGCGTTACTCGCTATCTGGATGGATTGCATGGAGGATTTACCAGTGAACAGCCTAACAAAAAATCCAGGCGGCTCGCCATGGACCTCTCGGCGTTCCCTATCTGGACTCTCTATAGCGACCGCCCCTCTCACAATTCCCAGTAATCCGATTCTAAGAATTGCCGCGCTACTCGGAGGATTGCTGATCTTAGCAATCTATGCTCCACACGGATTTACCCAGGCCGGATTTACACAGGGCTCGAGCGATGGAAATGAGGATAGCAACTCTGCTGAGCTGAGGGGGCACACTGCTGAAATGATGGGACCGGAAATCCTTCAAATGGAAATCCTACCCGGAAATACTGATCGACCAGTCGTTACTGCAATGGAACTGTCACCCGATGGTCGTTATTTGGCAGCCGCTGGGGATGACCACGCCGTTCGCCTGTTGGAACTGAGCAAGCTATCGTCTGAGACTTCAACTCTCTCCTTTGCCACGATGAGTAGCAGCAGCGATTCGAGTTTCAGAGGAAACGTCGCTAGAGCCGATCGCTCTGCCGAGTCGACGCCTGTATCCCGACAGACGTGGCAATGTCACTCTGACTGGGTTCGGTCTGTTCGTTTTTCTCCCTCCGGAAACCTGATGGCATCCTGTGGCAACGATGGCAAGATCGTCGTCTTTGATGTCCTGGAAAAAAGGCCCGTTGCTTCCACGCAAGTCACACACGCGCTTCACGATATCTGCTTCATTGACGATTCGATTCTGTACGCCGTTGGCTTCGACGCGAACGTTTACCGCTGGGATATTTCCCAGAGCCAACCGAAAGTAGACCACCAAGCGGACTGCCGAGATCTGAGAACAATTCAGTATTCACCCGAGCTCAAAATGCTAGCATACGGCGGGCGGGATGGGGTGCTTAGGCTTTACCGGGTACTCGAAGATAAAATTGAGTTGTACGCTTTGTCGCCAGCTCACTTCCAAAGAATTCGCTCTCTTCATTTTCTAAACGATCAACAGACGTTGCTGTCGGTCGGCGAGGATCGCCGTTTGATTCAATACGATACAAAATCGAAAGCCATCATTTCAACCCTCGATTTTCCGGGTGGGAAGCTATTTGGATTAGCCGCCATTGACGTCAATCAATTGGCTGTCGGTGGCGCGGACAACACGATTCGCATTTTGGATGCGAAGTCGGGTTATTGTAATGCGAAACTTATTGGGCACGATGGCACCATCACATTGTTGCACGCCAGAGGCGAAGTTTTAGTTTCGTCTAGTTTCGATACCACGATTCGGATATGGAACGTAGAGCGAGCCACTAAAGAGTGTGACGAACTAAAACGCTACCACCACCCCGTTGCTGCTCAATTCGAGGACTCTGGCGCTTTGGAGAAGCCAGGTATCCTCGTTAGTAGACCTATTAAATAAACATACACCATCACCGCACCTATTCCTAGCGACCTACCGAGGATCGATATCGTGTCTTGGAAACGACGCATTGATCAATGGAAAAAATACTTGACCGTGCGGGCTCCGTTCTGTCATGACACTCCAACCACTGGGGCTCGCATTAGCTCTGCGCGGGGAGCAAATCCCATGCGAGGCAGAGACTACGTACGTAGATCGCTCGTGGAATCGCTTGAAGCACGAAATCTGTTTAATGCGGATCCACTTTGGATTGGGGGGGTATTTATTGAAGAGGATGCTGGATCAGACATACATCCAGACCGATTTCTTATCCAGTTTAAAGGTGGGGCAGCCAACACCAAGTTAACTAAAATTGTCATCGATACCGACCAATTACCGACTGGGTGGTCGCGTGGAGATTTGTTTTTTGATACAGCGGCTGGCGGGCGAGGGGCGGATGAACATCATCCTTTCCGAGTGGTCCCCAATGCCAAATTCTCCGAATCCAATGTACGTGCCGAGGTGGTCGATGGTGGCAAACAATTAGTTATCACCTTTGACAACTTCAGTGCAGGCGATATCTTCGAATTCACAATTGATGTGGATGAGGTTCAGTTTCTCGACAATCCTAACGATATCCCGGCCTTTAATCTCGATGTCGACCCTATTGTATCGGGTGTCGAGTTTGCTCGCTCACGACTCACAGCTTCATTTACTGCACCCCATTACCAGGATGCGGTAGCCAATACGCTCTACCTAAATGAGTACGATGCGCAACTCATTCCTTCTGGACTAGATCTCCCACGCGACAACGATAACGGATTGCGAGACCGAACGACGGGGACTGCGGTTCAAACAGTTCAAACACCCAAGCCGATTTCGCTATCGGGAAATGTTTTCGTCGATAACAATCTCAATCTTGTTCGGGAGAACGGTGAGGTTGGCATCGGCAATTTATTACTCACACTGTTCCGGTTTGAAAATGGGCAGTATGTTTCCACGGGGCATCAAACTCGAACGGATGCTGCAGGGCGATATTCGTTTGGGACTTCGCTCGGCTTAATGCCTGGTAGGTATCAGATTCGTGAAAGCCAGCCAACCGATTTTTTTAGCGTAGGAGCGATTCCAGGTCTTCTGCAAGGGACAGGGCCTCTCGGTAAAACGGTTGCGAACGACAAAGATATATTGATCGACATTGAGATACCATTGGGAGACACTCACGGCACCAATCTTGACTTTGCAGAAGCACAACCAGTTGAGATATCCGGTTTTGTATACCACGATCGGAATAACAATGGAATCAAAGAATCTGGCGAAGAAGGGATTGGCGGGGTCGATATACAAATCGTTTCCATCACCACTATTGGCGCACCCATTTCTCGGACTGTTCGCACTGCAGCAGACGGATCGTATGAACTCGTTGGCTCGCCTCCAGGCGTCT
Organism: Pirellula sp.; assembly: GCA_046318795.1. Classification (GTDB taxonomy): domain Bacteria; phylum Planctomycetota; class Planctomycetia; order Pirellulales; family Pirellulaceae; genus JBKCUI01. The sequence goes on along the minus strand of JBKCTT010000155.1, from coordinate 16,043 downwards.
ACCGAGTCGTCCAAAGTCAACCATCCGGTTACATCGATGGGAAGGATTCACTAGGCCGCGTTAACGGACAACCGCGAGGTACGGCCTCGAACGATTTGTTTTCGGATATCCGACTTGACGGAAATGAAGATGGCGTCGAATACAATTTCGGCGAACTTCTTCCTGGCTCTATTTCCGGCACCGTGTACCACGATGCCAATGATGACGGAATCATGCAGTCGAGCGAAATCGGGCTTCCTAGTGCAGTTGTGAGATTAATCTCGGCGGATGGAACTGTCACCGAAAGGCAAACGGATGCCCTCGGACGCTATAGCTTCACTGGTTTATTGCCTGGAACCTACTCCGTTGTTGAGACCACTCCTGCAGGCTACCTGGACGGCAAAGACCGTGTTGGCTCGATCAACGGCCAAATCATTGGTGCTCTGGACGGAAATGATACGATTCGCTCAATCGCGATCACTTCAGGACAACAAGGTGTTGATTATGATTTTGGTGAAATCCTGCCAAGCATGTTAGAAGGTCTGGTACACGAAGACGTCGACGGCGATTGTGTCCGTGATCCAGGCGAAGCCCCTATCGCTGGGGTTAAGATTGAGCTTCTAAACTCTACCGGTCAAGTCATAGCCACAACCTTGACCGATGCAAACGGTAACTATCGATTCGATAACTTAACTCCTGGAGTCTATACAGTCCGCGAGACGCAACCGGTCGGTTACTTCCACGGCGGCCAAATGGCTCCCTTGGGAGTTGCACTCACCGATCAAGCCGATCTTATTCGTGAAGTTCGATTGGTTTCGGGACAGAGCCAAGGTCAATTAAACTTCTGCGAAGTCCCACCTGCCGAAATTGCAGGATTTGTTTTTCAGGACGGCGATGTGATTGTAACACCCGATGGTGCTCCGCCTCTCAATTTACAAGATTACAAGACAGGTATCCGTGGCCCATCGAGCATCGCCATACCGGGTGTTCGAATGCAGCTAAGAACATTGACGGGGCAGCAGATCCCGTCGATCAATGCGTTACCAGGCGTTTACTCTGGTGAATTTATTGAGATCGTTACTGATACAAACGGCTACTATGAGTTCAAAGGGTTGCGACCTGGTGCCTATCATGTTTACCAAATTCACCCCACGGGCTACTTTGATGCTATTGATCAACCTGGTTCCAGCGTAGGCAGCTTTGCAGTTAATCCATGGTTCGACATGGACCCTTTGATGCTCGGATTCCTTTCGACCCTCACAACTACGGCCGAGACCGATCCGAATAACGACGCGATTTTGATGATTAACCTGAACGCAGGCTCGAGATCCATCGAAAACAATTTTAGCGAAGTGAAAGTTCTCAAAGACGTACCACCACCTCCAGAGGAACCGCCGGTTCCCCCGTTGCCACCGCGGCCCACGCCACCAGAGCCTCTGATTACCTTCGGAACCTATCCGGCACCCATTAATCGATACATCGTCATGCCACCGATGATTGCGGGCAAACCAATCGAACCAATCGGAGGTTATACGGAAGAGTTTTCTTGGCAACTTAGCATTATCAATGCTGGGCAACCTCGCGGTTATAACAAAGACAAAATCGTTAGTCGTGATCGCGTAAAAGATTCCGCTGTCGTTTTGAATCCTATCCAATGGACCATTGATTCCATCGATCGCGGACGTTGGACATTCGTTTCTACGAACAAAGTTCGTATGACACGCGAGGCTTTCAGTGTTTTGGGGGCCAAGCAGTTGGCTGGTGATTTCAACGGCGACGGTCGAGATGAAATCGCACTCTTTAAAGATGGCGAATGGCTAATCGATATCAACGGTAACGGCGTTTGGGACGATGGTGATATGTGGATCAACCTTGGCGAAAAGGGTGATCGACCACTCGTTGGGGATTGGGACGGCGATGGAAAAGACGATGTGGGCATCTATGGAAACTCCTGGACCGCTCCTGAAGATATCTTGCTCAACGAACCCGGCATTCCCGATGCAACCAACCAACACCTCACCAAGCCAAAGAACTTGCCTCCTCCTAAGGGATCGGTGAGGGAGAGATTGATGCAACGAAGTGTCGATGGAACACCTCGAACCGATGAGGTTGATCACGTCTTCCAATACGGAACAGACAACGATACGCCGGTAGTGGGTGACTTCAATGGGGATGGAATCTCGACGGTAGGATTGTTTAATGGTGGTCAGTGGTCATTGGATTCCAACGGTGATGGCCGCTTTACCGAGCAGGACAGTTACTACGAGTTTGGGCGAGCGGGAGATATTCCGGTTGTCGGAGATTTTGACGGAGATGGGATCGACGAGATTGCGGTTGTTCGGGGCAGCAAACTGATCGTTGACAGCAACGGCAACGGTGAGATGGATGCAGCGGACAAGGTCTTCGAAATCGAAGGTGAAGGTGATGAAGTTATCGCCGGAGACTTCGATGGGGATGGCATCGACGAGGTCGCGTTTTATCTTAACGTTCCGGTCCCCATTCAAGCGGACGGCTACACAGCAACTCGTCCGTAGTTTGGGGTACTAGCGAACTTCGTTAATGAGGCGGGAGATGCATTGTTCCATCGAGACGCCCTCGGCCTCGGCTTTGTAACTAAGTACAATCCGATGCCGCAACACGGGATGTACCAATGCTCGAATATCGTCATTGGACACATGACTCTGCCCTGCGATGAGTGCCCTCGCTTTGGCTCCAAGCACCAGCATTTGCGCCGCTCTCAAACCAGCACCCCAACTTACCCATTGATTCACGAAATCAGGTGCGCCCTCTCGCCCAGGTCGGCTGGCATTGACCAGTTTGACCGCATATCCAGCGACTTCTCTCGCGATCGGCATGCGCCGCACCATCTCGTGAAACTTAAGAATGTCATCACCTGAGAATAGTGGTTCAATCGGTTCGGGACGTTTACTTGTCGTATCCAAAACAACTTGCAACTCATCCTCGAAAGGCAAGTAATCGATTAGCACATTGAACATAAAACGGTCCAGCTGCGCTTCAGGGAGCGGGTAGGTTCCCTCCATTTCGATAGGGTTTTGTGTCGCCAGTACAAAAAAGGGCTCGGGTAACGCATAGCGACGCCCAGCTGCCGTCACCTGATGCTCTTGCATGGCTTCTAATAAGGCAGCTTGCGTTTTAGGTGGCGTTCGATTGATTTCATCCGCCAGAATCACATTAGCAAACACGGGCCCCGGTACAAATTTCATCACGCGTTTGCCCTCTTCTTCTTCCAGGATTTCGGTCCCAGTGATGTCGGCTGGCATCAAATCGGGCGTGAATTGAATGCGACGAAAATCGAGATGGAAGACTTGGGAGACGCTTCTAACCAACAATGTCTTGGCCAACCCCGGTGCGCCGGTGATCAAACAGTGCGTACCGGCGAACAAGCAGATAAGAAGTTGCTCAATCACCTCCTTTTGGCCAACAATAGTTTTTGACAGTTCCTTCGCGATTCGATCTCGACCTTGTCGAATTTGGTGAACGAGTGCCTCTTCTTCTTCGGTGGTGATTTGAAACGAGCTCAAGGTGCAACTTTCTTATTCGTTAACGTTAGGATTACGCTGTTAAAGGTTAGCAAAATTTTGACTTAATGAGTCATGGCGTAGGTCGCGATGTTGATCCCCATCGGGTAGGCTTTCTTCACGGAGAAGTTTTCAAAATACCACGGGTCAACACCCTCTTGTTCCCAGCCATCCCCCAAATCGGTATTGTGGCAGATGAAGACCATGATCCGTCCCGCTTTGTCATAGATCGCACGATAGTTAGCTTTGGACGTATCGGAACCGTATCTTGATTCCCAGGTGATACCGTATGGTGCCCCGCGCTGGGCAATGCCAACCGATGGAATTTGTGGTTTCTCTTTAAGAGAATAGACACACTGAAAGATATCGTGCTCGAGGGGAACAACCTCAGGTTCAAGCTCTGGAAAAACCATTTTCATCTGGCTGGCAAAATTGTTGTACTCTTCGTCCCCCCAAAAATCGTCGACCATCATGAAGCCACCGTTCAGGAGATACTGCCGCAAAGCTTTGGCCTCTTCGGGTGAGAAAAACAATTCTCCGGGCTCGATCATATAGAGAAATGGATAATCAAATAGGTTGGGATCGGTGAGTTCGACTACAACTGGCTCGGGATTGACCTTTATAGTCGTCATCTGTTGCAGACGAAGCGAAAAGTTGAGATCGCTATCGCGAAAGTCTATGGCCCACTTATCTCGATATCCATACGAGTTGTACTTTACTCGGGCAAAAGTAAAGACATCCTTCGCAAATGGTTTTTCGACCTCCCAGGTTGGTACTCCTTGGCGGCCAACCGATCGCCAGTCTTGACGCCAACGTCTTTGGTAGCCGGCCGCAATCGTCGCCATGCTCAAAGTCAAAAGGCAACACATGACCAACCATCTCGGTCGTATCCATCGACTCATCGCGTTTGTCCCTCCGATTCCACGCTCTTTGAATTGGTTTGCTCGGACTGCTTGTTCTTAATCTCCTTCAACAGTCGCAATGCATCCAAGAATCGCGGCGTCTCTTCCAATGCCATCAAGACCCTCGACCGTGCTTCATCCAGACGCCCGAGTTTCGATAGGTTAAAAGCTATTTTGTAATTGATCATAGCCGGATCGGTTGGATCTAGTTCGTAGCAGGCCGTCCACGCATGCAAAGCTTGCTCATGTGCATCAATCTGTTCGTTAGACAATGCACGGGCTTCCTGAACGTCGAATCGCATGGGTTGAATCGCGTGCTGGATCTCGGTCCATTGAGCGATCGACTGCCAGTCCTCTCGTTCCTTATCGATCGTAATCAACCGGGCTAATGCATCAAACGGTGCGCCAGCATGCTGTATCAAGCTCACCAGCGACGCTCGTTCTTCCTTCAGTTTTCCCATTTCACGATAAGCGGTCGCCAACAATGCATAACATCCATCGTCGCGACTATCTTGGGGCCAAGCCGACTTGAGTTTTTCCGCTAAGAGGATTACCTCATCCCACTTCTTTTGTCTCACCGCTTCGGCCGTACGTTTTAGAGTCAGTGCATACGCTTCCGGATGCTCCGTTTCCCATTGCAGGGCTGTCTCGGCGTTAGGTTTTGACCAGTCCACGCCCGCCCCAAACTCATTGGCTTTCTTACGTGCGTATTGTTCAAAGCCAGCATCGAGAGTTTCCAACGAACCGACCATACGCAACAAGGCATCTTTGGTGGGAATCCCCAAAGCTAAATCATCGAGCAATCGCAACATAGCAGTCATACCGTGCGATTCAATCATGTACTCCACAGCCAGGGATGACTCATAGTACGCAAATTGAAGATGCATCGGAGTCTTGGGTTTCAAGAATCCGCTGCTCAATTGGCTGGCGGGAATAAAGTCTTCATCGCTGAGAATCATCTCTCGAAAGGTTGGATCCATGGATTGCCCCCAACGGTTGTCTCTCTGTCGCTCTTCATAGACAGAAAGCCCCTCGGAAAGCCAGCGTGGCATTTTGTTTTTCGTTTTGTTGAGCGTCACGACGTGACAATACTCATGCCAAAGCACCGACTTCCAATTCGATTTCACTTGGAGAGCAGCAGGAGAATTCGCGGTGATCAATCGACCAAAGCAGACGCCAAGAAAACCTTCGCCGCCGGGCAGACCGAAAGTCCGAATGGCAAAGTCCTTTTGTTTAGGAAAGATCTCGACATAGATTGGCTCCTCGAGGGTGACGCTATACTTCTTCGTTAGCACGTCGCGTGCTTCAGACAAAAGCGAGATAGCTTCTGGACCATAGATCTTGGCCTCTTTCTTATCCATACGAATGATAAAGCCGGGAGCTTTTAAGGTTTCGAGGCTGTCGAGTCGTTGTTGCAGTTGTTTAAGGTTATAGATCGTAACATCATAAGGATCCTTCTTTCGGACTTGTTCGACCATAGTCCAGCCCTCGTCATTTTGTCCCGCTCGCAATTGATCCTGGGCTAACTGCCCCATAGCGGGAACGTAGCCAGCATCCATGGTTAGGGATCGTTTCTGGTACGTGATCGACTCGACAAAGCGATAATGGAGGGCCAAGTGTTTACCGATGAGATGATCGACGTCCGGATTGAGTGCCCACGTCTTGAGAGCTTGGGCTCGACACTCGCCTTCCTGCTCGTATCTTCCCTCGAGATGAGCGATGGCTGCACGCAGTGACCATAGCTTAGGGTGTCTCGAGTTGATTTTTTCGATCGACTTGAGAAGCTCCTCCGCTTCCGCGTATTGTTCTTCATTCATCCTAGATTCCACCATGGAGAGAATGCTAGGAACAAAATTGGGATTTAGATCTAGTGATCTTGCCAAGCTCGCGGTGGCCCGTGTTGGATCCGATGATCGCCAAGCCATAAAGTCCAAGTAAAAAATCTCGGGATCGGCTGGGTCTTGCTTGAGTGCTTTCTCGGTGGCTTGTGCTGCTACCTTGAAATCGTTTTTGGAAAGAGCCATACGAGCGGTTGCCACATGAGCTGCCGTTAATGAAGGATTGATCTTGAGCGCTTGATCAAAACAGCTTTTGAGAACCTCTTTAGGATCTTCCCCAACAAGAAGAAAGTACTCGCCGAGAGGTATCAACTCAGTGGAACCAGTGTAGCGGGCCGGCATGCGACTGAGCATTTCATCGATTAACTCTATTTGTTCACGAGCTTTGGCATCGAGATTGTTGAAGCGGCATACCTCAATGCCCTGCAGGCGTAATCGGAGGCTCACCGGGAACTGTTCGATGGCCTTGAGCCAATTCGCATAGGCTCCTTCGTATTGGCCGCGTATCAACTGTGCCTCGAGGAGCAACTCGGGCCAGCGTTCATTCCAGACCTTGCGATCGACTTGACTCTGAGCCACCTCGATGCATCGATCGTAATCCCCTTTGCGAAGAAACTCGCGGGCCTCATTCACCGTTGGGATAGCATCTTGTGCAAAGGTCTGGACCACTCTCTCCGAAAAGAGGCAGACCGCTAAGATAAGAATGAAGGCACCAAATCGCATGGGATAAGTTTTTAAGGGTTGGTTCGAAACCGACGCCGTTCCAATATAGCATTCCCGAGAGCCCGCCGCAGAATGCGACTGGAAAATGTGCCGTAAATCAAGACGCACCGGAATCCGCAACATTGAATAAATCAAGGCGATCGGACGAGGCATTCAAGAGGAGATTAAACGAAACGAGCCAAAGTAGGGGGCAATACTACTTTGGCTCGTCGATTTTGTTGACTTGATACAACCCTATCACTCGGGGGCGTCGATTTTTGCTTCGCTTGCAGCAGCTCGAAGCTTGTTCAACGCACGGGCTTCGATTTGTCGCACTCGTTCCTTGGTAACCCCCATCGCTTCGCCTACCTCTTTAAGCGTGAGAGGTTCGAAACGATGATCGAGTCCAAACCGGCGAACGATAATTTGCTGCTCACGTTGATCAAGCTTATGCAGGATTTTTTGGATTTGATCCGCTCGGGTCGCTTGATCGAGTTCAGCAGCAAAATGGTCGGCTCGCGAATCTTGTTGCAAGTCAAACACTTCTTCCGAGCTGGTTCTGAATCGATCTTGGTGCTTGAATTCGCCTGGAATTGTCCGGGCAAAGTTCTTCATAATAGCCCACGATGCATACGTGCTAAACTTGTTACCACGGGAGTAATCGAATTTCTCGACAGCGCGAATGAGTGACATGTTTCCATCACTGATGAGTCCAAAGAAATCATCATTGGGAGCCATGTGACGCTTGGCAATCGAGACTACCAATCTCAAGTTTGCTTGAACAATTTGGTTTTTCATGTCAACCGATTGCTCATACAAACTCTCGATTTGCTCCATGACCGAAATAATGGGTGCTTTTAAGTTCAAGCTGTCTCGTAGTTTCGAGGCCTTGTGCTTGAGGTAGTTCATCTTTCGGAACAGGTGGTACTCTTGCTCACGGGTCAGCAATGGATTTTCGTAAAGCGAAGCCAGGTATGCGGGGAGTCCGCTTGGCGACTTCATCTTGCGAACTGGTTCACTTGCAATAGGCATTGGCCCCATGATTTCCTCAACGAGATTTTCGGATTCGAAAATCTCGTTCGGGATGTAATCGAGAGGCAATTCCATGATCTTGGCAGCACGTTGCTCATTGAGGATACGAATAATGCTGCCGCGAGTCCGTCGGTATCGTTTTGCAAGTATCACGGTCGAAACTCCTCGATGGTGTTGTTGATAGATTGCTCGTTTATCTTCCTCAGACAGAACGTCTCTTTGTTCTGGGAATACAGCCATGGTCGGGTGTTGTTGGTCAAATTTTTTGATGGTGTAACGAATGGTTTCGGTGCTTCGTCCGACTTCCCTCGCAACAGTACGGGCAACCTCGGAAAGATTGGCTCCAATGGATGCGATTCTCCGGGCGCGATCGATGATGTCGTCTCGTTCAGCATCCGACAGCTGGCTAAATCGCTCTCCTCGTTTTACGCGGGATTTGTTTTGGGACACAAACCGCTCAACGCTCGAATGCAAAAAACCAACTCGTTTGCGTCCCTCGGTCAAAAACCGTCGCGACACGAGACCTTGATCACGCCAGCGTGAAATAGTCTTCGTCGAAACGTTGAACATCTTGCTAAGATCCTCAACGGTATGGACGGGCTCGGAAGCTTCGTCGAGTCGCAAGTTCATGGAGTCGGTGATATCCTCCACGAACAAACGCAGATCGTGAACAGCGTCGGTCCCTTTGACTAAGCGATATCCCGTACTGTCTGGTCGTACGTCCGTGACGCGATAAAACAAAAAGTCGAAGGGGTACTCACGTGCCGGGTCAATCTCTGACAAAAGTTTCTCCGCGCGATCCGCTTGCTCAATCCGCTTCCCTCGTGGAGTGAATTTGATTTGCTGGTCACGTAGTTCGCGAAGTAAAACGATTCGGTAGTCATTGTTCATAGTTTCTGCTCCCTGCTGCGTTGTCGGTCTCTTTCGATCCGTGCGGTTCCCAACCGCTGTGCTCGACGTCGCTGTAAGGACTTAGCTCACTCATTGAGCCTAAAGTACTCGTATCAATCGGATAGTTCGTAGCACCGTTGGCTTCAAACCGTTGGTACTGATAACAATCGCACAACCAAGTGACTCGTTCGGTCCATTCCCCCTGAAAAAATTTGAAATCTCTTCTTTCGTAGACGCATTGAGTTGACCGTCGGTTCGCTCAATGCTTAACGATGGGGTGCCTTTTCCGTAACGGATCACAGGTTCCAATAGAACTGCAACTGTCGGGCCAAAACCGGCGTCATTGGCCCCATTGTTGCCAAGAACAGCCGTTTGACCCGCAAATGGACAAAATTCGACCTCGTCCATAAGACCTCCCTATCCTGGAATCCGGTTTCCTCGTCCATGGATGCAAAGTCCCGAACAGTGATTCCATCCGTCGCTGTCATTTATTGTAAAAAATGCATGACTAGTCTAGAAAAACGAAGTGTTGCTTTGCAAATCAAGGGAATTTGCATTTTCTGGAATTCCTAGGTTGGCTACACTATTAGTCGTTGTGGGCCATGCCCCAATCCCGCCGTATCACGTTTGTCTCGAAACGAGACAGATTCCTACCGAATTGCAACACCCCTTGGATTGCAACACAGTTTTGGCAGATTCGTTTTAGAAAATGAAATCTACTGAGACGGCCCATTTAAGAAAAGCTGGACTTGTTTGCCTCGACTGGCAGACGTTGATTCTTTAAAAGCGAGATGCTGATATGAGCATTGCGACAACCACAGTTTGCGTTTTCAAGCAATCTTCGGTACTTAGTCTTGGCACTAGCGACCATTCTAAAGGCAGCTCCAAGCGGATGCTCACCATTTGCTTGAACCTCATTCGTGTATCTCTCATTTCCGGATTGCTGAACTCAGCTGCCATCTTTGCTCAGGAGCAACTAGACCCAGATTCCAAAAGCCAACTGATCGCGCGTGGTGGACAAATTTACCGCGAGCAATGTAGCTCCTGTCATGGCGAAAAGGGTGAAGGGGTCTCGGGAAGCTACCCAGAAGCGCTCATCGGCGATGCCACGATTAGCGAGTTGACCAAGACTATTGACGAGACGATGCCAGAGGGGGATCCGTCTTCCTGTGTTGGCGAGGATGCGCGAGCCGTCGCACTTTATATCAACGACGCATTCTACAGCGAGGAGGCTCAGCGACGTTTGTCGCCGCCGAAATCAGCATTCTCGAGACTAACAGCCGAACAGCTACGTCAAAGCTTAGCGGATTTGTACGGCAAATTCGATTGGCGAGCTGGCCCCAACGCTGAACGCGGTGTCAAGGGACTCTACTTTGCCGGTGATCGGTGGAATAAAGAACAACTAAAAATCGAACGTCGCGACGATACGATTCAATTCGACTTTGGACGCAACAGCCCTGGAGAAGGAATCGAAGCCGATTCGTTTTATATCTATTGGGAGGGTTCCCTTAAAGTCGACCGCTCAGGCGTGTACGAAATTGTTATGCGTAGCACTTGCTCGTTCAAAATGGACTTTGGGAAGATCGGCCGACTGTTCATCGACAACCATGTTCAATCAGGCGATAAAACCGAGTTCCGAGAACGTATTTATCTAGTCGGCGGCCGTTCGTATCCCTTCAAAATTGACTTTATTCAACGCAAACGAAAAACGGAATTGCCGCCGGCCGTGGTCTCGCTTTCCTGGGTTCCCCCTGGTGGCGTTGAAGAGATCATCCCCAAACAGAATTTGCTGCCGAACTCTGGGCCAGGTGTATTCTCTTTGCAAACAGAACTACCACCTGACGATCGAACTTACGGTTACGAAAGAGGCATATCCGTCAACCGCGATTGGGATCAGTCGATCACCAAGGCATCCATCGAGTTTGCCGATATCGTTTCGGAAGAAATCTACCCCCGCTATAGCAAGAAAAAGAAAGAAGAAGGGGTCGAGGGTCGGGCTGCACTAAAGGCAATGCTACGAGATCTCCTGCAAGTGGCCTTCCGAGGTGGTTTGACCGATGAGACGGCAAACGTTTATGTTGACCAGCAATTGAATGAAACCGAAGACGATTCCGAGGCTATCCGCAAAGTCATGTTGCTCGGTCTTAAGTCGCCGCGATTCCTTTATCCGCTTCTCGATGCTCAAAGCTCGCCATCCCAGCAATCAGCAAACAGACTCTCGTTGATTCTCCATGACTCTCTCCCCTCTGATGATTGGCTGCTCAAGCAAATCGAAAAGGGTGAACTGACAACCCAGGAACAGATTCGATCGGCGGCAAATCGATTAATGACTGACGATCGAGGAACAAACAAACTCCGAGGACTGATCGTCGAGTGGCTGAATCTAACGCAGACCAAAGATATGGCAAAAGATGAAAAGCTCTATCCCGGCTTCGACGGCGCACTGACTCAAGACCTTCGTTCCTCCCTCGATGCATTCATCAACGAATGCATCACCAGTGAAGGATCCGATTTCCGGCAGCTTTTGACGGCCGACTGGAGCTATACAACCAAACGAATCGAGAGTTTTTATGGCGAGTCGTGGAAACCATCGGAAGACAAACCAGGACTTTATCGTACGGCCCAGGGGGATCCAAATCGTCATGGTGTTTTGACTCACCCGTATCTAATGAGTAGGCTCGCTTATCACGACACGACATCCCCCATCCACCGTGGCATCTTCCTGATCCGCTTCGTATTGGGCCGAACGCTTCGACCACCGATGGATGCGTTTGCACCACTCAGTCCCGATTTACATCCCGATCTAACGACTCGGGAGCGGGTGAACCTACAGACCAGCCCTCAAAACTGCCAAGCTTGCCACTCCAAGATCAATTCGTTAGGGTTCGTTCTGGAAAGCTATGACGCTGTTGGGCGATTCCGAACCGCGGAACGAGAAAAACCCCTTGATACGAGCGGAGGCTATCTAAGTCGGGACGATGCGAGGGTCGCGTTTACCAATGCCGCCGACTTGGCGGATTATCTCGCCAAATCCCCCGATACCGTTCAATCTTTCGTAAACCGCGCGTTTCAGTACTTTGTGAAGCAGCCACCCGCAGCTTTTGGGCTGGAAAAGTCAGAAAAACTAGCTGAAAGCTTCGTCGCGAGCGGATACAATATGCGGCGATTAATCGCAGACATCGCGGTGATTGCATCGACACCCGCCCCACCGGTTACTTCCCCTCCTAACAACCCACCTTCCCAAAACGAGGAAACGCAATGAAGTCCATTTCTTCACGACGTGAGTTCCTTCTTAAAACTGGCGTCAGCGCGGCCGCGGCCAACTATCTATTAAACTTGCCTAGCCTGGGCTGGGCTGCCGCTTTAGGCACCCCCAAGAAAAAACGCCTAGTTTTCATCTTCAGTCCCAACGGCGTTGTCCCCAAGCATTTTTGGCCCGACACGCTCGGTAGTGATTTTGATATCAAACGAATCTTGCAGCCCCTTGCAGATTTCAAAAACCGAATGCTCACATTGCATGGAGTTTGTAACAAAATCAACGGAGACGGCGATGGGCACATGCGGGGCATCGGTTGCTTGTTGACAGGCATCGAATTGTTTCCGGGTGACGTCCAAGGAGGCTCGGATACTCCCGCCGGTTGGTCCAAAGGGATCTCCATCGATCAGCACATAAAAAATCATCTCCAAGCGAACCCGGAAACTCAGACACGATTCGGTTCCCTAGAATTTGGTGTCATGGTCCCCAAACGCGCCGACACGTGGACCCGGCTATCGTACTCCGGACCGAATCAACCCGTCGCTCCGATCGATAACCCCTACCAAATGTTTGATAAACTTTATGGCCAAACTAAGAACCGAGAACTGCTCGGCAGTGTCTTAGATGATCTCGTGGCAGACTTTAAACGGGTCGAGCAAATGGTCAGTGTCGAAGATCGTCGCATATTGCAAAGCCATTTAGAAATGGTTCGCGAGTTGGAAACAGAGCTTCAAATGGAAAATGAACTCAAGGAAAAAACCAAGACGGTGGGCCATGCCGTTCCTGTTTTGCCAGCCAACGTCGACGAAGTGAACGACAACATGCCTCAGATTAGCAAAATGCAGATGGACATGATGGTCAGCAGCTTCGTGGCCGACTTTGCCCGGGTCGCAACATTCCAAATCACCAATTCGGTGGGCGAGCCCAAAATGCGATGGCTGGATATCTCCGAAGGACATCATCACTTGTCCCACGAACCCGATTCGAACGAAGATGCCTACGAGAAGCTAATCAAGATAAACACCTGGTATTGCGAGCAAGTTGCGTATTTGACCAAGCGATTGGCCGAGACGCCTGAACCAGACGGAAGCGGATCGTTGCTCGATAATACCACGTTGGTCTGGACCAATGAATTAGGAAAAGGAAACTCGCACACCAGAAACAATATTCCATTCGTTTTAGTGGGCGAGGGATGTGGCTTCAAAATGGGTCGAGCTTTGGATTACCGAGATGCACCCCACAATAGGCTGTTAATGAGTTTCAGCGAGGCGATGGGAATTCCGGTCAAGTCGTTTGGGAACCCAGAGTTTTGCGGCGACGGCGCGTTAACCGATTTAATCGCCTAAAACAAACAAGAAGAGAATATGAGCTTAACGGTCGGTATCATTGATTATCAAATGGGAAACCTTCGTAGCGTTGCGAAGGCGATTGAAAAGATCGGTGCCACAGCAATCGTGTCAAGCGATCCATCTGAGTTAGACAAAGCGTCTCATTTGATTTTGCCGGGCGTTGGTGCCATAGGTGATGCGATTCGGGAACTTAAACAACGCAATCTTGTTCCGTGGATCAAGGATTGGATTCGTTCCGATCGTCCGTTTCTAGGCATCTGCCTTGGAATGCAATTGCTGTTTGATTACAGCGAAGAAGGTGGTCGGCACGAGGGATTATCGATATTGCCTGGTCGAGTCATTCGATTTCGCAACGAAGGTCATCCAGAGTTGGAACATCGCAAGATACCGCACATGGGTTGGAATCAAGTTTGCTCGACCAAACACGATGACGAGATGCTACAAGGTATTGGCGATCAAGCGTTCTTTTATTTCGTACACAGCTATTATGTAGTACCGGACGATCCGAGTTGTGTTTGGTTATATTGCGAGTACGGCCACAGTTTTTGCGCAGCGGTCCGCGTCGGCAACATGATGGCAACGCAATTCCACCCAGAGAAGAGCCAAGGCAACGGCTTGAAGCTACTCACAAACTTTCTTAGCTTAACCGCACGCCCAGCGATCCTGCGTTGACGCTTTTTGAAGTTGCGCTATTTTGGATTTAGGTGCAAAGCCCAGTTCGTTTACCTAGCCTGGCCTTCTGCCTGGGCTAGGCAAACGTAAGGCCTTTGGCCCGAAGACCAGTTACTGCGCAACTTCAAAACCCGCAGCGTGAGGGCTTGTTGCTTTAAAAGTAGATTGGACACTCATGTCCGACTTCTGCGCCATGAAACGGGCAGGAGTGACGCGCCCGACACAAGTGTTTTTAGTACATTTGCCTGTACAACATACTGTAGGGACTGGCCATCTGCTGCTACTGCATGATGTGCTAGGTAGTGAGGTGTTGGGACTTTTGCCGGGCGCGTCAGGAGTGCCCAATTTACGAACGGGCAGGAGTGCCCATTCTACGGTCGCTAACTATCCCGTTTCGATTCCAGTCGCGAGATTACACTCGGATTGTGATCGATATGATTGCCAAGTTACGGCTCGAGGTCGATTACTTTTGTGGCAACACGGGCCGACCAACCGTTTTGATGTCGAGTCGAAAGACAGCGCCTGGCGTACCATCGAACTTAATACTGCCCGTTACGAAGAGTTGATCGCGCTGCGGGCCTCCAAAGGCCACATTGCTCGTCAGTTGATTACCACCGTCATACTGTCCTATCAGCTTTCCCTTTGGATCGAGGACTTGAACCTGTTTCATGCCATAATGAGCCACATAAAGGTTCCCTTGTGCATCGAGACACATCCCGTCAGGTTGATTGTCTTCCCATTTACCCGACGCGCTTTTAGGAAGATCAGCGAATACCGACATCGCTCCGACTTTGCCTGGGCTCACGACGGGGTAGGCTAGAACACGATTGCGTTGGCTTTCTGCCACTAACAACGTTTTGCCATCCTCGGTTAGAACGATTCCGTTCGGGAACGCCAGTTTGTCTGCTACCAAGTGCGTTACACCAGCGGGATCGACATAATGCACGGTTCCAATAGGATTCTCGGCACTCGACTCACCAGGATCGGTAAAGTAAAAACCACCAGCGGGATCTAAAGTCAAATCGTTGGGGCCTCGAAGCGGTTTGCCGTTACACGATTTGGATGCTGGCTCCAGCATCTTACCGCTGGCGTCGAGTTTGAGAACAGCATGTTGACTGGCATCGCACACGAGATGAGTCCCATCTGCTAATATTTTATGACCATTCGGTGCACCGGTGACGGCAAAAGTTGTTGTTTCACCCTTGAGTGTGAATTTCGTAATCGTTTTATCCCAAGATATGTACCCGTGACCATCTCGATCAAACACGACCCCCTCACTGTAGCGATCGACCTCAAAGAGTTTGACGGGAGAGAGTTCCGACTGTTTAACCTCTCGCTGAGCGAATGCCAAATTCGAGAGGATACTGGCTGTGAAAAGTGAAGTTAGAAAGATCTTGGTAATAGAACGCGGCAAAACGGTGAAGTTCATAGTGCACCAGTGAGTAAAGTTGGGAGGATGTTTGGATGGGAATCATAACGCGATTTGCAGCCTGATTCACAACTCGGTAAACAAATTGTATTAGATCTTGATCAGGAAATGTTGGCCGTGGTTACGATGTTGCCACCGGTTACTTGGTTCCCATCCAAATCACACGATACCAAACTCCATTCTCGTCTACCTCGGAACAGAACTGAGCGGGAACTAGCCCTTCTGATTTTTTCGATTCAACAAGCTTGTCAAATTCCGCTTCAGCGATTCGGTCGCTAAACTCCCACGGAATCTGATGCGGGTTATCCCGGAACAAGACGAAGAATCTAGGAGAATCTTCGACCAAGTGTTGGCTCAAGCGAATTGGCTTCCAATTTTTCTGGCGATACTCATCTATCAATTTGTTCAATTCTGTGGAATCTACGTTCGTAAAGTAGCGAGTTTCAGCCCCCGG
>JBKCTT010000154.1:0-102363 GCA_046318795.1 Pirellula sp. | reverse complement strand
ACTTACATCCACATCGGTCATCCGTATTAATGTAACACCTGTCAACGATGCTCCTGTCACTGTTAACAAGAGCTTTACTGCGGTCGAAGACACGGCCAGCAACTACGCGATTGCTAACATTATCGCCAACGATTTGCCAGGTCCAATTAACGAAAAGGAACTGCTGAGTCAGACAGTAACCTTTGACGGACTACCTGCTACGACATCGGCTCAGGGAGGCACCCTAGCCATTGTTGGCACGAATGTCGTTTACACACCAGCCGCAAACTTCTTTGGAGTTGATACCTTCACGTATCGAATCCGGGATAATGCTACGACCCCACTCACAGCGTTGGGCACAGTAACAGTCAATGTATCGGAAGTGAACGATGCACCTGTCGCAACTAACGTATCCCGCGGTGGTATCTTTGCGAGCGTGCGAACAGTCCTTGATTTGAGTGCTGAACTCGCAGCGATGTCACGCGGCGCACCAAACGAATCGAACCAAACGCTGCGAATCGTTGCAGTAAGCGCATCGACGAACGGTGTACAACCTGTTGTCGGCTCAGACGGCGTCTCCATTATCTACACAGCTCCGCTTGGTGCGAACGGCCCGGATTCGTTCACCTATACGATTGAAGATAACGGAACCACGAACGGCGTAGCCGCTCCGCGGCAATCGACTGCCACAGTCAATTTGACCGTTCTGCCATTCATTCCGAGCTCCTTCAGCGGTCAAGTATGGATCGACGAAGATGCAAACCGCAACAACGCGATGGATGATGGCGAGTTGTTCATTTCGGGCGTCGATGTCTACCTGTTCGAAGGCACCATGGCGAACCGACCGGCCCAATCGACTTGGCGCCACGAAGTCACCGATGTGGAAGGTTATTACAGCTTTGAGCTGTTACCTCCTGGCACCTATACCGTCATGTTTGTCGTACCTGGAATGACGATTGATTCCGTCGCAGCAAACCACTTCACCCGCACCATTCAGGCACCTGGTGATGTCGATGTGATCTACGATTTCGCTGTCTACGGTTCTGTCGCCGGACTTGGATCGCAGCTTGAGTATCTGTCATCAAGCTACTATCAAACAGACGAGGGTATGAGGAATGATGGATTCGTCGCTGCGATTGGGGCCGACGGAACATCGCTCTGGACCGTTGCTCGCGGCGGGTTCACAGATGACATGTTCCACGAAGTGGTTCTATCTAGCGATGCACGCACCGCTTACATCACGACGATCCGAGCTAACGGTGAAGTCTACACGACTAGTGTTGGACGAAATCAGTTCAGGCGAGTTATCGACCCGACGACAGGTGGAATGCTATTAAGAATTCTAGCACGCGAAAACGAACTAACATGGACTCGTGTGAACATGAGTGCTCCACCTGCGGACCCCACTCCAAGATTCCTTGACTCCATCGATGAATTCTTCGCAACGATGAAGGACGACCCCACCTAATATTGGAGTTAGGAAAGGCCTGAATCCAATCGGAATTAAGATCACATCGCCGCTTAATGCGGCGATGTTTCATTTAAGGTACGTCCCTGACTCTTTATCACTTGCCCGGGTGATCGTGCGTCGGGGAACCAAGCTAAAACGTAGCTATTAGCTCCGTCATGCACATCTACGTTAACTGTCCTTCGAGGCCCCACCTGGCGACCGCCCCATACTGGTGCTAAGTCCAGTGTGGCGATCCCTTTTTCTGCTTCAACGCGTAGGATTTGAATCTCACTGGGCAGTAACCCCCAGCACCTGGTGTCAGCAGACTCCACCGCTTCCCATGCAACTCCCGCCAGATCCATACCCAACCTAGTTAGTCCATCGCCACCGATGTTCTCTTTCGCAGCAACAACCGTTGCTTTCTTAATGACTCGCCGTGCAACGGCCCTCGCCAAGATCTCATTCTTCTCCGCACGATAGGTTTCGAGCGCCAGATTGCGGACATTGGCGACGCAGAAAGTAGGTCCCATATAGGCACCGTTTACAGAAACGGCGACAGAATCTAAGTCGTTGTTGGGTATTGCGATATCCGGGATCTTGATCGGAGCAATCGTAGGGGGCAAATGATATGGCCCTAATGCCGAAATGATACGGTCGGCAATCAGCAACGCGTCACTAGTTGGTTCTTCGGTGACTTCGACTTTATAAGGGCCCTTACCAACGAGCGCTAACACATAGATAACTCCGTGCCCTGGTTGTGAATGAACCCCACTCACAGCTCGGTTGCAATCCCACTGTAATGGCGTGCAATGAGGTAGTAAATCACGAGCCGCATTGTAGTTTCTCGCGGCGTCATCGTAGTCTCGAAGCGTAGCTTCGCGAAGTAAGCCTCGCAAATAAAATCCGAACGGCAGTGGCTGGTAAGTCAACTTTGATTGACTCTTCTCATTGATTTTCTGAGTGAGTCGTTCATGGGTCGCTTGCAACTGCAGAGTATGGCTCTCTGCATCTCCACCATCATGCATTAGATTAGCCAACGCTAAAAACGCATGAATAAGGATCTTTTCGTAAGACTCGCCCGCATAGGCACGCGCCTTATCATCGGTCCACATCGAGATTGCCTTTTCTGCCATCGATTCTTTTTCGAGATGATAGAAGCGATCCCGGGTCTCTTTTAAAAGCAACTCAGCCTTCTTGGCTTCGCCATCAAGCAGTGTTGCCATCGCCAAATCGAGTTGCACAACATCTCGATCGTGCCTCAGCGGTGACGATAGTTTTTCGAGGCTACTTCGGCACTCTTCCATCCGTCCGCTATAAAACAGATTCCTCGAGGTAGCAACTCGCTTGGCATGGGTCATGCATCCACCCAAGCATAACAGCCCTAACATCAACAATCCCGCCCAATGCAATCGACAGAAACATGTGACTTGATTCGGCGATGCATTAGCCACTGGTTCAATCGTGCATCGCTGGCAATTGAGCCAATGATGCTCATCCTGTCTTTTGATGATCATTCGATCAACGCTTGAATGGATTGTAGTTCCAGGCAGACCCCATCGCAGTCTTGTGGTATCCCTTGCGAACTTCCGCCGATTCTTTGTCAGCAACGCCAGAATGAACGTTCACCAACTCGAGCGTAAGCGTGTGATTTCGCTGAGTCGAGGAATTCCTAGTGGTCGTTCCACTCGTTAAGACTGCGTATAGCAAATAGTCGACCGGGGCACCATCACGCTCCAAAACAGCCATTAGCATACGCATGTTGTCTGGAATATAAAGGGAATCGGGCCGCAATCTTGTTTCGAACAGAGCAGCATCCAACATTCGTCGCGTGATGGGACGAAAAGACGGGGACCGCAACAACTGTGAGTCAATTTGCTGGTAGAGTTGGTCCTTAAAGTCGCCGATATCTTCCGCACTTTTGTTCTCGACGCCAACAAAAAAGACCGTCTTAGGTAACGGATTTCCATCGGGACCAATCGGAGTGTCTGGCGTTACCTCTTGTTGCCTCGCTAAGAGTTTTGCCACTGCCTCATCGACAAGCGGGTCGTAAACCTCGGACCCGGCTTTGTGACTGCCGACCAAATTAGCGGCGTCAGGCTTCACAACATGCCCAAATTGGTAACCGCGGCAGCCGCAAGCCCCGCTTGCTAGCAATACGCCACAACCAAACAACCAATTTCTGCGGTACATACGGGATTCCCTTCCCAAGAACTTTTTCGAACGGTATACCCTTTCAATAACCGATTTCTCGGTTCAGGAAAATATCGGTCGCACTCCGTGCCTTTGCTGAATTACGTTTTCAGATTGCCTAAATCTCCGAACGCAACTTAAAGACAACGGCGATCGGAGAATACTCGAAATCCCAGCCGAATGGAGAGTGCCTGTGGCGTAAATCGAAATTCGATGATATGCGAAAGATAAAAAGGGTCACTCTCGAGCGTTTATTGACGGGCCGAGTCGGTCAAGAGTGACCATCATACCGTTTGGGCAACAAGCCACTGCGTGCGAGGCTATAAAATCTTCATAGACATATCCGAACGCTAGCAAAAAAAACGCTCGCCTATCGGCGAGCGTTTTATTTCGTTTACATAATCTGCCTAGGCTTTGAACCTTACGCAAAACCTAGCCAGTCGTTTAATCCAGCTTCAGTTCTAAATCGGAAACACCTTGAATCTCGACGGTACGGTCCATCGCCCCTTGATGGTAAGCTGATGGGATCTTTGAGAACGAGGTCTCAGTCTTTCCCGCCTCGACATAATAGGTGTACTTGCCAGGATAAACCGTGAGCTTTGCTTTGCCCTTGGTTACAACCCCTTCTGCTTGCCCGCCTCCTTTGTCGTCAACAGCTAGCATCACTAGTTTGACGTCATCGACCGGTTGACCTTTGGTCGTAACGTTAACCGTTACTTCCGACTGCTGAGGGTTTTTGTTAACCGTAACTCCTCCGCAGCCAGCGAGCGAAAGGAGTGCTACAGTTATTAATACGTATCGAATCAAAGTAACATCCCTCGCTTAGAATTCGCCTGAGATAACCAAACCGTCTTGCGAAGCTGCCAACGATTTGAGGGTTCGCCAATCAATGCTATCGCTGATGAATCGGACCGATCCGTCACCCATAGTTGCATTGACTCCGCCGGTGTGGAAACCGAATGGCTCATCGTTCGGACCGCAGTTATTGTTTCTCCAGCGGCACTCAACCGGACCGCCCAAAGGAATCTTGTTTTGGTTGATGCGAACAACTCGGGACGCTGGGGCGATCGCATTACTCGGGCCGGAAAGACCATTTGCACCAGAGTCAGGATCTGCCCAGGCGTACATTCGTCGTCCACCAGTTGCACCACCAGACCACTCAACGCTATCGGCGGCGATCGGAGACGGACGAGTCGACAGAGACCCCCAAGAACCTGCGTTGGGGTGGGCTCGGCCCGCATCTTCAATGATACATAGGGTATTGCTGGTACCATCGGTTACGCTTCCAAATCCCCAGCCTCTGTTACAAGACAGGAACCCTTGTTGCGTCATAGCGACTCTACGAGCGGCGACGGTTGGTCTAGTTCCAGGTACGCCTTGGGATGAATCTTCTTCTACGTCGCAAACCGAGATGAACATGTAGTCCCATGTACCATATCCATCTGGTGCACGTGTTTCGCCAGAAATCGGCGTGCTAGGGCAAACGTAAGTTGGAATCTGAGTCTTTGCAGCCAAAACTGTGTTCGGGAAGTTAGGGTCGTTGTAGACAGCGCCTTGTGAACGGGGGTGCAATACGGTGACGTTATAACCGTATGGAGTTGCTGCCATCTGAGCGTAGGTCAACGAGTGGTCCATCAAGTTGTAAACATTGATTTGCTCCAAATAAGGAAGCATCAATGTAGGGGTCGACTGGGTCATGTAAACAGTCGCTGCTCCACCAGTGCTGTCGCACTGACCTGGGTGAGGCAATACCTTGTACGCACTTTCAAAGTTGTGGACAGCGAGTCCCATTTGCTTCATGTTGTTGCCGCACTGCATTCTTCGAGCGGCTTCACGAGCGGCTTGAACTGCAGGCAAAAGCAAACCAACCAAAATTCCGATGATCGCGATAACCACGAGCAATTCTACCAGCGTGAACCCACGCCGACGCATCAATTTCTTCACAGCAAAAACCTCAAAAAAACTCTCTGGATCTCGCGAAGCTTCTCTACCCAACACTGCAACCATTTTGCACGTCGGTCCGCTGGATCCGTCTGGGTTGCACATAGTAGATGAACAACCTGCGATTTGTGTTTAGAAACGATGAATAAAAGGTTAATGCCACATTAGGAATCGATGAAGAAAAACAATGTCGGTTCATATTCCGCTAGAATCGCCTACGCGAAATTTTGGCACCCAAAGCCCGACTTGTTGTTTATACACGCAATACTCCGCCCCGAATTGCTCTGCGAGCATCTCTTCTTCAATGGGTCGAACTAAGAAGTGCCAAATCAATCCTCCACATAGGACATAAATCAAAACAAAAAGCGAGCCATATGCGATGCCAATACTGACTCCCTGTGCAAGACCAGTAACCGCCATCGGATTCCGAATCCATCTGTAAAGACCTCGGCTCACCAATTTGTTTGTTTTGTCATACGGAAATGGTGTCCCTGCACCATAGCTCGCCATCGTCCAGGCCGTATGTAGATTAATCACCGATGCGACTACGAATAGAAGTAATCCTAGCACCATGGTCCACGTTGTTTGATAAAAAGGGATCAATGCTGCTGACTGCAATTTTGCTATGAGCCACGGAAAGAGTCCTAAGATCAAAGGCCAGAACACCAATATCTGAGATGCCGTAACTAGAAGATTCCGTTTGCGCGAACGATCCTCGGCATTACGAAATACAAATGGCAACTTGTCGCTTCGAGAAAAGTACTCGGCCGCAACAAGATGTAGAAATCCCAGCCAGGACATTCCCATAAGGGTGGCACCCACAACTGCTTCACCGGTCATGAAAGAGGCGGACAACGATAGACTTGTTGCATAGGAAATTCCCCCAAACATGGCCCAAAGACCTAGCCGCATTTTGTCCCAATGGCGACGAGCTAACCATACAACAGCTATCCCTACACCACAGTAGATCAAAAGATCACCACACATGAGTACATGTAAAGAAGATCTCCCAAGTTTCTCGGGCCAAAAATAAATCTGACTATTGGGAAACAAGTAAAGCAGAATCCACCAAATGAGAACTGCTACGGCTTGCAACGTGCAGTACCAGGCTACTACATGACGTATCGCCTCGTGAGCTTGCCCTCGATGACTCTGTTTTTCATAGTCGCTCTTTTCTTCGGACGTCATTTTAGGTGTCGTTTGATTCGAGGCGATCATTTACAAAACAGTTCTTCAGGTTCAACTTTGGTATGAATCTAACTTGCTTACCGTACAATTATCGGACGCGAAACGACCTTTTGGAAAAATACTCTTTTTCACAGTATGCCGTCCTAAAACAGGGTCTTCCATGAGCCCTGATCTCCAAAAAACCAATATTCTTAGAATTTCCCGCCAAACCGAGTAACAATCAGCTTCGGTGTGGTTCATCCCAATGTCATTACAATCCTTACCGTCGATGAATGCGACGGCATCCCATACTTAGTAATGCCAGTTGTCGAAGGGGAAAGTCTGCAATAGCGGGTATGCAGAACCGCCTGCTTATCTATTCTCGAAACGGTTCGTATCGCGACCCAAATTGCTGAAGGCTTAGCAGCCGCTCAAGCACAAGGCCTGATTCATAGCGACATAAAGCCAGGCAATATTCTCTTGGGCCAAGGGATCGAGCGAGTCCAGTTAACCGACTTTGGATTGGCCCGCGCAGCAGATGATGCAAGCCGAACCCGTAGTGGCATCATCGCTGGGACACCGCAGTACATGTCTCCCGAACAAGCAAGAGGCATCGATATTGATCAGCGCAGCGATTTGGCCATTCTCGGTTGCGTCATCTACTTTGTGCTAAGCGGTCGCAGCCCATCTCGAGCAGATTCGACCATGGGGGTTCTGCATCGCATCGTCAATGACGAACCCCGATCCCTTCGGACTATCAATAGCGATGTCCCTCTCTGGCTTGAAGAGATCGCCATGAAACTGCTACGAAAGAATCCAACCGAACGCTTTGCCTGTGCCAACGAACTCTCTGAACTTCTACATCAATGGTTGGCGCACCTACAGAATCCGTCCGAATCGCCGCCACCGAAATCCTATCGGCCTGCGAGTTCACAACGAAGAAAAAGTATCGCCGCAGGAATGCTTTCTATCTCGTTAGCTTTGTTGCTAACCACATGGTTTGCTTATGACCGTATTCGTTCAATCAATTTGAACTCACTAAACCTGGGGCGGCCACCGTCGGCATCATCGATCAATGAGTCACTCGATGACGTGCATCTCGAAGTGGACCAATTGTTGAACGAATTGGAATAAGCGTAATCGTTTACGAATGCTTCGTCAGTACTGATCTTCAACACCTAAATACCATCAATAAAATCGGAGGCAATCCTATGCGAAACGTGATTATCTCCCCCTTTGTTGTGCTGCTATTTCTCCAAGGCTCTGCGTTGCTCGGTCAGAGTGATGTTGCTGACCAAAACAACGCGGAGAGCGGTCGATACGACGTTTTTCCTGACATAAAAGTAAATGATGATGATCTAGATATGAAGCTGGCGTTGAAGAAAGTGGAGTTGCTGGTAACCGAAGCCGAGGCACTAGCCGTACAAAGTCGCTTAGAGTTTTCCGCCAAGGAAAAGTTAAGAGGTAGAACTGTTTCGGAGTTAGACTTTAAAACTGCCGAAAACAATCTTGGAAATGAAACAAAGCGACTCCAGCAATTGATAGCGATTCGAGAAGAAATCGAAAAACAAAAAGCAAGGCGAAACCCGTTGCTAGCCGCAGCCATGCGCAAGGAAAAATCTCAGGCTGTGCTTAACAATGCGGGGCTGCAGAAATACGATCTCGATGATTGCCCCATGCATGTCGTCGGCATCTATTCCCCACAAGCAAACAAGCGGGATTCGAATAACGAGGTATTTGTTACGGTCAAGGGTTTGGATAAGCCATCCATCATTGTCGTATCCGCTTACAGCTCAACGTTCTGGCGCGTTCGATTTGAACAACCTGAAAACATTAAGTTGGTCATCGAGACGGGATACTACGTACAACGTGCTTCGATCGACGGCAACTCAACCAAGACACCCTTAATCGTCTCCTCGTATTTCAACGAAACATCAACAACATCGGCGAATAATCCATGGGGTTACGCTACCTCATGGAAAAGCGAACAAGGCTGGCGGATGGCGAACATGCTTTACGAATTGACGGGCCGCACTGCATCGACTTTTATCGGTATGGATCAAGCGAGAACGATTACGATCGATGGAAAGAAGGGAGTTCTTTCGGTCCGTGACGCGAAAGAACCAATTCCAGGTTTTCTGAACGAACAAGAGATCCAAGAAAATCCTATTCCTTTTGAAACCGACGAGTGGAATGTTAACCGTTCGTCCGCTGTTAGGGAAAATGCAAATCTCAAAGAAGTCGAGCAATCCTTGAAGCAGATAATTCTCGAAACCGAATCCAAAGTGAAATCATCCAAATCGGAACTTGATGACCTAGAAAAGGAGCTCGAAGAACTTCTGCGCGACTTGACCGATGCAACCGCATTGGATCGATCTAAAGCGAAGACTTTGTTCAGCAAGTGATTCGAACTACAGTTCGAGAATCAAAACTTGCGTGGTGAACTTGCCAATCTCAAACTAAAGCTCGTCGCTTCACAACAGATGAACAGCGGATAAAGCAAAACACAACACCGCGATGCACCGATAATTAGTGCCGTAACTTGGAGTTGATGTTGATCATAACCCCCAGCGTAAGCAAGGGATTTTGCAGGGACAATAACCCACGCGCACGGGCTTGTTGCTTTAAAAGTAGATTGGACACTCTTGTCCGATGTCAACGCCATTAAAAGGACAGGACTGCCCATTTTACGTTCGCTGAACATCCAGTACCGACTAAAACAATAAGCCCGTGAGCGTGGGACAATATCCCTCGCTTACGTTGCGGGTTGGGATCGATATCGTCACCAAATCGCGCCACTAGCTATTTCACTAGTGGCGACAGATTCAATTGCTGACCATCGAAGAACGCTAACCGCGCAGGGATCGATTTTTCTATCGTTTCAATCTGCTCTGCCGTCAAGCGATCCCGCCTATGCCGAATGGCGAACCAAAGCAAAAACGTTTCAGCCAAGTCCTCGCGATTGGGATGATCTTTGGCATAAGTGGATATAGCGGTTGGATCGGATTGCTGGGCTTTAACCCAATCAGGATGGCGAGTGTAAATTGGATCTAACGAGGTATGAGTCGCTTCGTGTATGAGGGTCTCTTCGAGGATTCCTTGCGTGCGATACTCGGCGGTTTGTTCGACATGAACTAGCAAATTCTCATTGCCCCCACCGAACAACTGCTTGCCGGGATGTATCCAACTCGTTCGTACATTCACTCGCAAACATTTGGGTAGCCGTCCGTACTCCTTGGCGTACTCTTCCGCTATCGCTGCAGCTTTATCGCTCGATTCGAACTCACTGTTAACTTGTATCTCAATTTTGAGACCATCAGAGTAGTAAGCATCGAAAAGGAAGGGCTCGTTCTCGATAAACTTATTGACACGCCGATCGAACATGCGTCGCTTGTCGGTCCCTTTGGCTTCGAGTCTTTCGAAGACCGATTCATCCTTTTCGGTAACGATGTCTCCATTGATAAAGATCGTACCGTTATAGGGCGGTTTCTTGTTGTCTGCCAATCCTGGAGTGCACAAAGGAGTCAAAGACAATCCTAAAATGATCCTGGCGAACTTCATTGCGAGTGGCTTTCGTTGAACACGGAGAGTCGATTGCTTAACTTGCTTAACGGCAATCGACACGTACTAAATGATCGGGACTAGATGATCGGGCAAACATCGAACCACGATCGCCCTTGTTCTTCCATCCATTCCGAGCTTTGAATCGGTCCCCAAAGACCAGGTTCATACGGATGTAGTGTTGGCGCCGCAGGGCTTTTCCACGCAGCAATAATCGGATCAATGATTCGCCATGCTTGTTCGACTTCGTCGCTGCGCGCGAACAAACCTGGATCGCCGAGTAGAGCGTCGAGAAGCAGTCGCTGGTAAGCGTCGGGTAGTTCTTTACCGCTGGAATCGAATCGAAAATCCAATTCGCTCAACCGGAGCTTCATATCGGAGTCGGGAACTTTTGATTGGAAATGCAATTGCATCCCTTCGGCGGGTTGGATTTGAATCACCAAGCGGTTCGCATCTGGTTTGCAAGTCTTCTCATTGCCAAAGAGCATGTGAGGTGGCTCTCGGAATTGAATTACGATTTGCGTTGTACGGCACGACATCGCCTTGCCACTGCGCAGATAGAACGGCACGCCTCTCCAACGCCAGTTATCTAGATAGAACTTTAAAACAGCAAAGGTTTCCGTTTGGCTATCATCAGGAATTCCCTCTTCCTCTCCGTAGCCGACGTATTGACCGCGGACACCATTCTGCGCAAAGTCTCCTCCTTTGTAAGGTCGGATGGCTTGAAGGACTTTAACCTTTTCGTCACGAACAAACTCGCCAGTGTACCGGACGGGTGCCTCCATCGCTGTGACCATCATCAATTGAAAGATGTGGTTTTGGAACATGTCGCGAAGGATACCCGCTTTGTCATAGTATCCGCCGCGACGTCCCACCTTCACTTCTTCGGCAACGGTGATTTGAACGTGGTCGATGTAGTTTCGATTCCATAGTGGTTCGAAGATGGTGTTGCCGAACCTCAAAGCCAACATGTTCTGAACCGTCTCTTTACCGAGATAATGGTCGATTCGATAAATTTGATCTTCGCGGAACGTTTGGTGGATTTCGACGTTTAGCTTTTGGGCCGATTGAAGATCGGTACCGAATGGTTTTTCGATAACGACGCGCCGTGCACCATTAGTGTCAACGTGTAGTCCAGCCTTGCCCATTTGCGTAATCGCATGAGCATAAAGTTGCGGCATGGTAGATAGGTAATAGACGCGATCGGTTTTTTGTCCAGCCTCTACCTCTTGAAGCACTTGAGCGAGACGATGAAAGTCTTGTTCATTTTCGATATCGCCCGCTTGATAAAAGATTTGCTCTGCAAACCCATTCCAAGCGTTGAGGTCGAAATCATCCTTAACAAACTTTTCCGTGGTTTGTGCTAACTGTTCACGCCATTGTTCCGACGTGAATGGACTTCGAGAAACGCCGACGATTCGGGTCGGTGTTGGCAATCTGCCTCGACAGAATTGGCGATACAGTGCGGGAATCAGCTTCCGGCTGGTAAGGTCACCGGAAGCCCCAAAAATCACCATCGTGTGAGACATGACAATCTCGATCTAATAAAGGCGGAAATCAAGTCGCTTTTCCAGAGATTCAAAAAGCGAGCTCCTCGCTTGCTGAAAGTCGCGATAACCCAACGTATTCACCGTCTCCGACGGATTTGTCATAAACCTGGTGAGTAACTCTTCGTTGGGTGGCGACATTTCCAGAACTTTTACGACGTAAAACACGGAACGTCGTCGATCTGGAACAGCGACCGTTTCCCCAACCTTAGTAGAAAAAACGCCATCCATAAAAACGCCATCAACGGGAAGAAGTGGATCCACCCGGCTGACTTCGTCAATTTGCATAAACTGCGGATAAATCGGATTCATGGCCGTAAACGGTGCAGGCTCCACGACCAATTTCTTTTGGTCTTCGGA
Source organism: Pirellula sp. (assembly GCA_046318795.1). GTDB lineage: Bacteria > Planctomycetota > Planctomycetia > Pirellulales > Pirellulaceae > JBKCUI01. The sequence goes on along the minus strand of JBKCTT010000154.1, from coordinate 90,168 downwards.
GGGTAAAGCATCGACTAGGTTTCCAGTACCCACCTGGGTTGCTAGTTCTTTGGCCTTGCTTTCTGCGAGCTTGATTGCTTGTTGCAGTTTCCATACCTCGACCACTTGGTCTTTCACCGTTTCAAAGGATGGGACCACGGATGATTCGACTTTGGTTTTCCAAAACGCAAAACGCGAACCAGTTGAACCACCTCCATCTGAAGTAAGCGGAACAAACTCGGCGCCAGGACCTTGGGTTGCATCAATGTAGAGCCTCAAAGGCATAGGCTGTGCTCGCATCCCTTGACTAACAAAAGATTGGCCGATCGGCATAAGCTGGACAGTATTGGAATCCACTAATCCAGTAGTACCGTAATCAAGACCGAGCTCATCGGCGATGACTCTAAGATCTGGGCGTACCGGCATTTCAAAGCCTTTCAGCTTTTCTTCTTGAGCTCTTCTGTAGCCCTCCAGTTCGCTGCTGTAAATTGTCATAACGCTAAAGGCTTGGTCCATTTTTTCACGAACGAGAGCAAGCGCCGTAGCGGTCGCCATCTCTCGTGCGATTTGGTCTTTGACTTCATCAAAAGTCTTGGTTCGCATCGGAACCACAGCAGCTTCGGTCCCTTGACCTTCCGCGTTGGTAACAGCCTGATCACCGATTGACAACCCGGGAAGCACAGGATTAGTACCCTCCGCTTGCGTTGGCATAGCTTCAGTGGCCGGTGCAGCAACCGGCGTTACGTCAGTGACTGGTTTCGTCTCGTCTGCCGGGGGAGGTACAGGCGTAGCGGTTGTTTCATTGCGTAAAGGATTCGCAGGATCCGCGGGCGGCGCAGTGACCGGATCGGTTGCAGGTGGCGGCTGTGTAGCAGGTGGTTCTAAAACGGGAGGCTGCGTAGCAGGTGGTTCTACAGCAGGTGGCTGCGTAGCAGGCTCTTGATAAGAGACTAAACGCACCGAATCGCGACTCAGCTGCAAACTCGATTGTTTCCCAGGTCCATCTCCCGATCCTACTGGAGGCTCAGTAGCTGGTGGCTCAGTAGCTGGAGGCTCAGTAGCTGGTGGCTCAGTAGCTGGAGGCTCAGTAGCTGGAGGCTCAGTAGCTGGAGGCTCAGTAGCTGGTGGCTCAGTAGCTGGTGGTGTCGTAGCAGGTGGTGTCGTAGCAGGGGGCTCTGTAGCTGGTGGTGTCGTAGCAGGGGGCTCGGTTGCCGGCGGTGTCGAGGCAGTTGGTTCGGTAGTTGGTGGAGCTTGTGCAGGAGGTTCCGTGGTCGCAGGCGCATTTGCCGGCGCATCCCCGGCGGTCGCAGGGGTTTCTGTCGGGGTAACCGGGGTCGTCTCAGGCAGTGGCAATTCGGTGGTATCAGACTTAGGTGCCTCGATCGGAACCTGGAACTGCTTATCAGCGACGCGTCGCTCGTATTCTTTGCGAAGCTCTTCCTCGGGTATCTTGGCCATTTCCGCGACGATCACCGCTTCGGTATCGATTGTTAGAAATTCGATATCAGCCTTGGGTGGGGTCATAAAAGCAGGTTCGGAATCCAGAGTGCTCACCGTCCGAACAATGTCCTTACCTTTAGCGTAAAGATCCTTCAGTTCCTTATCGGACGGGGTGGTGGTCACTTCTGCTAGCAAATCTTTGACATAAATCGGATATGCCTGAATTTTTGCTTCTTTTCGAAGCTTTAGAAACTCCCTCCAATTCTTCGATGGGGAGACAAGCACTGGTTCGGCAATGGAACGAGAATCTCGAAGGTCTTGGAAAAACATCCCGGCGTTAGCCAGCCGCAGCACATGTTGGAAAGCCAATTCATCACGCATGACTCGGTTAAAGTAAGTCATGCTCATTCGGCGTTCCGTAGATTGCTTCAGGATGGCAACAATCGCTTCGCCACCCAATTTTCCGTTTACAAATTTTTCTAAAAAAACTTTTACAGATTCATCGTCAAACCGAATTCCCATGTTTTGAGCTTCGGTAATCAGCATTCTGCGGAACGCTGCCATCCGAATATCAACATCTTGGGTGATGCCGAGCGACGTCAAATCTGGACGAAAGTCCGGGACTTGAGGCATACCACCTTTTTGCATGACGGCCCGAGCCAATTCGCTCAAGAAACGGTTTGCGATTTGCAAATCCAAACCATCCATTTGAGCCTGTTCATTGCTGATGGCCCCACCTTTCCAAGCTGCAATTATTGGGTTTGAGCGTGAACCAGCACCGCCCGAACCACCTCGCATGGTGTCGAACATGGGAGCGATCACGAAGGCAAACATTGCCAGGAGAACAGCCCCAGCCATTAAAATGCGTTGGTTCTTTCGGAAAATTTCGAACGGACTTGCCATACCGGGGTATATCCTGTGATCGCCACGAAAAATCGGTTATCTCTCCAGAAAACGGAGGGATGAAGGATTGTAGGGTTTCCGAGTTCTGATGCAATTGCACCCTAACTAAATGAGTTAGGGGGGCTTGACAAATGCCACGAGCTCAGGCCAAAACCCCTTTTGTAGGGGCTGACGGAACGTTACTACGAACATCAGCTATATTCTTTGTTTGAAACCACAACAATATCATCGTTAGTATGGGCGAAAAGAAATCCCTTGTAATCGTCGAATCCCCGGCCAAAGCAAAGACGATTGCGAAGTATCTGGGCAGTGGTTTCCAAGTTGAGGCCTCCATCGGGCACATCCGTGATTTGCCTGGCGGTGCGAAAGAGGTGCCCGCCGAATTCAAGGGGCAACCATGGGCATCCCTGGGCGTTAACGTCGACGAAGGTTTCGAGCCCCTCTATGTGATTCCCTCTGATAAGAAAAAACACATCACTTTCTTGAAATCAGCCCTAAAAGACGCCAAAGATCTCTATCTGGCGACGGACGAAGACCGCGAGGGAGAGGCGATTTCCTGGCACCTTAAGGAGGTTCTAAAGCCCAAGGTTCCGGTCCACCGCATGGTGTTCCATGAAATCACTAAAGAGGCCATTCAAACAGCTCTCCAGTCGACTCGGTCCATTGATGACGGTCTAGTCAAAGCCCAGGAAACTCGACGTATTCTCGATCGTTTGTACGGTTATGACGTTTCTCCGTTGCTCTGGAAAAAGGTTAGGCCTGGCCTCTCGGCAGGCCGTGTTCAGAGCGTGGCAGTTCGGTTAATTGTTCAGAGAGAACGCGAAAGAATGGCGTTTCGCTCTGCGACCTACTTCGACCTTGAAGCATCTCTCAAGACCAATCAAGGCGAGACCTTTACTGCTGCTTTGGTTAGCGTTAACGATCGCAAAATCCCCGCTGGCAAAGACTTCGATCCAGCAACAGGACGATTAAAGGACGAGCGACTTCTCCTCCTCGACGAAGCCCAAGCGACCTCGCTGCGCGATCGCTTGCAAAAAGCCAACTTCCGAGTTGTTAGCGTAGAGGTGAAACCGTACACCGAAAGACCCAAAGCTCCGTTCACCACGAGCACGATGCAACAAGAGGCCAACCGAAAGCTCGGATTGACCGCAAAAGATACGATGCGTCTCGCACAGAGCTTGTACGAAAACGGTTATATCACCTATATGCGTACGGACTCGACGACCTTGTCCAAGGAGGCGGTGAACGCCGCTCGCGATTTGGTGCGATCTCAATACGGTGAAGCATTTCTCTACGGCCAGGAAAGAACCTACGCGACCAAGGTCAAGAACGCGCAAGAAGCCCACGAAGCGATTCGCCCCGCCGGTCACCCATTCCAACTACCAGAAGCCTTGCGTGGCGAACTAAGCTACGATCAGTTCCGACTTTTTGACCTGATCTGGAAACGTACCATTGCATCACAAATGGCCGATGCACGAAAACGTCGAGTGGTCGCAACGATCCAAGCAGACGATGCCCTATTCCAAGCGACAGGGACAACGATTGAATTCGAAGGTTTCCTTCGAGCCTACGTAGAAGGTAGCGACGATCCTGCTGCAGAACTCGCAGAAAAAGAGAGACTTCTTCCTGCGATGAAGTCCGACGATCCGCTCGGTCTGAAAGCGCTAGACTTTCTGTCTCACACGACACAACCTCCTGCTCGTTTCACCGAAGCCTCCCTTACACAGGGCCTCGAAGAACGTGGCATCGGTCGGCCCAGTACTTATGCGTCCATCATCGACACCATACTTCGGCGCGACTATGTGTTCAAAAAAGGCAACGCTCTCGTTCCTAGCTGGACAGCGTTTGCTGTTATCCGATTAATGGAGGAACATTTCTCCTCGCTAGTGGATTACCAATTCACTGCGGAAATGGAGGACTATCTCGACCAGATCAGCCGTAACGAACGAGAGAATCTTGCTTACTTGCAGGAATTCTATTTTGGCAACGATGCCATCGAAGAGAACTTGGCCCCAGGTGGGGTAGGATTAAAGCCCTTGCTCGAACAAAAAGTTGCCGAGATCGATCCTCGTATCGCTTGTTCCTATCCGTTGATAGACACGTCTGGCGAAACACCTGAAACCACAAGCCCCATCATGGTACGTGTTGGTAGGTACGGACCGTATATTGAGCGAGGTGAGCAACGAGCCAGTATTCCTGATAGCATGGCACCGGATGAACTCACGATCGCGACGGCTGAGGAACTTCTTCAAAAGCAGCAGATCAGCGAAGAGCCTCTTGGGTACCACCCAGAGAACCAAAAGCCGATCTACATCAAACAGGGACGTTTTGGCCCTTACGTACAAATGGGATTGCCCGACGATGAGGAAAAGAAAAATGCTTCTTTACTTAGAGGCATGTCGCCAGAGTCGCTCGATTTGGCAACCGCGGTTCAATTGCTGTCACTGCCTAGAACGCTCGGTGTACATCCCGAGTCAGGCGAAGTAATCGTCGCCACACAAGGACGTTTTGGACCGTTCCTAAAGCATGGAACGGAATCCCGGTCTCTCCCTGCCGATGTAAGCTTGCTAACGGTGACGCTAGAAGAAGCGCTCGCGATTCTTGCTCAACCGAAAGCACCGGGCCGCGGTCGTGGTGTCGCAGCGGCGCCTCTAAAGACCTATGACGAATCCCCTGTGACGGGCAAAAAGATTGAGCTTCGCGATGGTCGTTACGGACTTTATGTCACCGATGGTGAAACCAATGCTTCACTTCCTAAAGATGCCAGTGGCGAAGACTTTACGATGGAGCAAGCGTTAGAGCTTTTAGCAGCTCGCGCCGCCGCAGGACCATCCAAAAAGAAGACCAAGGCCGCTAAGAAAACGACCAAAAAGGCAACCAAGACAGCTAAAAAGGCTGCACCTAAGAAAGCAGCAGCTAAAAAAGCTACCAAAAAGAAGGCCGCCAAAAAGAAGACTACGAAAAAGGACGTTGCTGACAACGAGTAGCCAAACGAGTGCACGTTACGGCACAGCACGCCAGGGCTAGATGACTGATCGGTTTAGGGTTGAATCTCAATAACCTCTTACCGTAACTGTGCCGAGCCTTGTAGCGGCCTACTTAGTTTTTTACGGCCTACATAGCCACCTGCCACCGAGCTTCGAGATTAGTGAGGATTAGTGTTCCCAGCCTCTCGCTGGTTCGATAGCTGAAGAGAACAAACAGTGCCAACCTCTTGTCTGTACTGTCCTTTTGAGGGCAGAAAAATCGAACGCAGAAAGATACGACACTCATTTTTCTGCATTCGATAATTCTGCCATATCCGGATTTTGGTTCTCGCGCGAAGACGCCACAAATACCAGACGACCAATCGATTAGTTCACAGAGTAAGAGTTAGCCCAAGTCAGAAATACTGCCGCCCGGATTTTCGATTGTCCCGATTGATTCCCAAATGAGCCATCTAGATACCTTTTTCGAGCACTTGGTTGCACCGAATTTTCCATTGGCTCATCACTGAGCTTATCTCAGTAGGAGAATGAAATTCAAGCTACTGATGTTCAGGTTTTATACCTACCCTAATCGTCGGACTCGCTTTGCTTTTCCGTCTAAGGCTGGCAAACTACCGGGTGAAACGACTTGAACGCCGATTCTCAATCCCAATTGGACCTGTAGCGCCTCTTCGATCGCGGAAACCTGATCCGAGTCGACATCGAGTTCGAGAGAAACTTCGTCCAAGGCCCCTTGCTTCGCTAGATTGATACGGAAATTTCGAACCGATGCAAATTGCCCTAAAATCGCCTCAATGCTCGAGGGAAATAGATTAACACCTCTTACAACAAACATATCATCCGCTCGTCCTAGAATCCCTCCCTCGAGCTGAACGAAGTTAACCCCAGAATGGGAGTCGAATCGAGGACAAACGATATCGCCAGTTCGATATCTAAGCACCGGCGCACCAACGCGCCCGAGCGATGTCAGCACCAATTCTCGGTAGTCTTCGTTTACTCCCAAACCGTTTCGATTTTCTATCGGCAGAAATTCAGCGATGAACTCCGATTCAATAATATGTAATCCCGAACCATCTGATGCACCGAACCCCCACGGGCCAATCTCCGTTGCCCCAGCATGATCCATCACGGTGGCCCCAAAACTTTGCTCAATCTGTTTTCGCACCGAAGGAATGGATCCACCTGGCTCTCCTGCAACAAACACGATTCGAATCGAACTGTTTTCGAGAGACTGGCCGCGCTCTCGGGCAGCTTGGGCTAAATGCAACGCGTAGCTCGGCGTCGCAAAAAGTACCGTTGGCGATGCGGTTCGAATCATGTCAAGGCGAGCTACCGTTGACATTCCTCCCGATGGTATGACAAGACAATCTCGTTTAAGACATGCATCGTGGGCACTCCAGAATCCGATAAATGGTCCAAAGGAAAACGCCATCAAAATGCGATCCCGGCTTTCGATTTGGCATGCATCAAGAACGTATTGCCACGTATTGGTCCACCATCCCCAATCCTCTTTCGTATCCTGAATCACCATAGGGCGACCATGTGTACCACTCGTTCGATGATAGCGATGGTAAAGTGCCTGCGCTTTTTCACCACGGTACGTATGATGCACCGCCACGCCGTCCTCTTCGTTTGACAACCAATCGGTTTTTGAAGACAGCGGAAACTCCTGCCATTGACTCAATTCATCCAACCGAAGGGTCGAACATCCAAACTTGTTTCGATAGTAGTCATTTTGTGGCAGGATCTCTTTTAGGAGTTCGTTCAGCCGCGTGAGCTGGTAGGCTTCGAGTTCGGCCCTGGGGAGATGCAAAAAAGCGTTTCGACTCTCAAACGGATCGACGCTCAAATATCTGTAACTCGAGCGTTTAGAATCGGAGCTCATCAGTAGTTTTGCCAGAGGTGGTTTACGGGTTCGTTAATTCCAGTTTCGTGATAAACTACTGGAATGATTGTGGAAGGAATTATAACTACAGAAGACGAAAACGGGGAAATGCATGCGGCACCAATAGGCCCGCATGTAGACGAGGCTTTCCGCAATTGGACCCTCTATCCGTTTCAGACGTCAACCACGTTCGCAAATCTTCATCGAACAGGTCGTGCTGTCTTTCATATTACCGATGACGCTTTTCTTTTGACGGCAACCGTACTCGGATATGGTAATCAGCAGCTCTCGTCTAGCCAGAACTCGGCCCTAGGTCCCAGCCAAGAACGCCGATCCGAAACAGAATCCAAGTGGCGAGAGCACATTGAGAAAGCCAGACGTGCTTATCACGATCCGGAAGTTGGTTGGGTTTTGGAAAGTTGCCACCGTTATTATGCATTGCAAATTACGAAATGGGACACCTCCACTCCCCGGGCCGAAGGGACGTGTCTGGTCGTCAAGCAGGGAACACTGGGCGTGTTTTGGGGTTGGAATCGTGCCAAACATTCACTTCTGGAATTAGCGATCTTAGTCAGCAGGCGGCACATGATCGATCCCGCGATTTGGCAAGAGGAATGGGAAAAGCATTGCGTAATTATCAATAAAACCGCCGGCCCTGGTGAACACGAAGCGTTGGCGTTGCTCACATCGTCGGTCATGCCATAATGAGCCGCACTAGGGTTCATTTTCTCAAGCAACTACAGCAATGACAGCCAAATATCACATCGGTATCGATCTCGGCACCACCAACTCGGTACTCGCCTTCGCTCCGGCCGACGAATCGGAAGCAATGATTGCGGTTCTTCCTATCCCACAAATAACCGCCCCGGGAACCGTGGAACGCCGGCTCTCGTTGCCATCTTTTTTGCTTCGTTTCGAGGGCGCACTCGATCCAGCCTTTACCATCGATGGCTTTCGCTCCCCGTATGGAGTTGTTGGAGAATACGCACGTCGGATTGCCAGCGAGCAGCCAGATCGAGTCATCGCTGCAGCCAAAAGCTGGTTATGCCATGGCACCGTCGATCGCACCAGCCCGCTGCTTCCCTTTGAAAACGAGTCTCCAGAATTGAGATTGTCCCCCTTGGATGCCACAACGGCGTATCTGATGCATCTAGTGGATGCTTGGGAGCAGCAGTTCTCCGATGCACCCTTTTCCGAACAGCGGATTGTGCTGACCGTACCCGCGTCGTTCGATCTCGATGCACGAGAACTCACCAAACACGCTGCTATAACAGCAGGCTTCCCCGAAGACTTTGTATTCCTAGAAGAACCTCAGGCAGCGCTTTACAACTGGATTCACGCTCAGGGAGACGCTTGGAGAAAGCAACTTAAGCGACACGACACACTGCTCGTATGTGACGTTGGAGGTGGCACGACAGACTTGACTTTAGTCCAAGTAACCGAGGAACAGGGAGAACTGGAACTGAGTCGATTAGCCGTTGGAAAACATTTACTGATCGGCGGAGACAACATGGATTTGACTCTAGCCCACGTCGCGTCTCAGTTGTTCGCATCCAAAGGACACAAACTGAACGCTTGGCAATCCACTTCGCTTTGGCACTCTTGCCGACTCGCGAAAGAATCTCTACTGAGTGCAAAGGCCCCTAACAGCGTCCCGCTTAACATTCTTGGACGCGGTAGCAAACTGATCGGTGGAACGATTTCTGTTGATCTAGACCGGGCAATCGTGGAATCAACATTGGTGGATGGCTTTTTCCCTGTTGTCTCGCTTCACGATCGCCCAATCGAATCGGGGGATACTGGGTTTCAAGAAATCGGGCTCCCCTTTGAACCAGATTCTGCAATTACTAAACATGTTGCAGCCTTTCTTGGTGACCATCTGCATAAAACACCGAATCAGCGCATCTCCCATTTGCTGTTCAATGGCGGCGTCTTTAATGCAACATCATTTCGCGATCGACTGGTGCATACCATCGGCAGTTGGAATCAAACTTCTCAAGACTCTCTCACGGTCTTAGGGGGTATCGACGACTTGGACCAAGCGGTCGCATGCGGATCCGTTTATTATCTTTGGGCTAAAGACCATGGCGGAATCCGAATCCGGGGAGGCACGGCGAGGAGTTACTACATAGGGATCGAATCTACCGGACCAGCGATACCAGGAATTCCCAGACCGCTACACGCGTTGTGCGTCGTCCCTCATGGCATGGAAGAAGGAACAGAGTGCGTCATTGGCAACAAAGAGGTCGGATTGAGAACGGGCAAACGAGCCAGATTCCGATTCTTCTCCAGTACCACCAGAACGACTGATAAGCCTGGACAATTGCTCAAGGAATGGGATGACAACGAACTGACCGAAACGCCCCCCATGGAAACAGAACTCGCAGCGACCGACTCGCCGGGGCTTGTCCCGGTTAAGTTCGAAAGTCGAGTTACTGAACTTGGTATCCTGGAGCTTTTCTGCAAATCATCCAGAACCGACCAGTCCTGGAAACTCGAATTGCAAGTTCGATCCGCAGATTAAAACAAGCTCCCCACCGCTATGGGCTAGCCGGAATTCCCAACAGACCGGTTTGGTCCAAGACTTGCTTCGATTAGCTGTTAAAAGATAGGTTGTGGTCTTCGTTACTGTTTTTGCGGCGATTTCCAGCCTGGGAATGTTGGAAAAGCGTGCTAACCTCAAGACCGCTGAGCCAATTCAACACTGCTGCCGTGCCAATATGGCACGCAAAAGGATACTCGCTTTGAAAACCGTGACAGAATGCACCGCTATCCGCATGGTTATTGGCCCTCTAACTCAGAAGAAGCACAATGAAGGTATTAATAGCGACCGACGGTTCCCCAGCATCACTGGATGCCGTGAACGAGTATTGCCGCCTTAGCGCAAGCATTCCTCACGATATCACTGTGCTCATTGTCGATGATGTACAACCCTACGGCATCTTGAACAAAGAGATGCGCCAAAGCGTCGAGAAGCTCCAAAATCAAGTCGCATTAGAAGCTTTTGCTGCCGCCGAGACTTCTTTGAAGAATCATGGCAGGACCGCCAAGTTGGTCGAGCGATCCGGTCATGCGGCGAATGAAATTATAGAGTGGACGGAAAGAAATCCTACCGATCTGTTGGTCGTCGGAGCTCGGGGTGCAGGGTTCGTATCTCGACTTCTCCTGGGCAGCACGAGTGACTCGGTCGTGTCTCACTGCAAGGCATCGGTGCTTGTTGTCCGACCTGCGAAACACCCCGAGAACATCGAATATTCGCCTCATGTAACAGTAGCGTGGGATGGCTCTGATTCGGCCAAAGCAGCTCTCGATTACCTTAAGACATGGAAGCTTACGCCCGATTCACGAATATCTATTTTGTCCGTACTTCCACGTCCACGGGATCTTTCCGAAGAGATTGTCTACGACTCCAAGCACGTCCAAGAGCAAAAATTGCAGCTCGACGAAATTTCTAAAGCGTTTCGCCAGCACTACCATAATGTCGACACACACGTTGTTGAATCGTCCACAGCAGCCTCGACGATCGTCGGTTTTGCGGACCGCCACAGTAGCTCGCTACTCGTCATCGGTGATAAAGGACGTTCAGCGATCCAAAGAATATTAATCGGCAGTGTCGCTCGTCATATTCTCCACACTGCAACCTGCAGCGTTCTCATGGTCAAGAAAGCGACCTAGCCCTTCGAGTATTGCTAGCTTTCTTCGTTTCAGAATCGATCTTCCCTGGAGCCCCCGAATTCGCTATTTCCGCATTTTGAAGAATATGGTTTTTTCCGCGAACACGTTCAAGAGTCATGCAAAATTTTGGGAAGGCGATTCGGGATGCTTCTCATCTCGCTCCGCTTATTCTGCTAGCCACAATCTGCTCGTTGGGTATCGCTTTGCTCTGGGGCTCGAATATCGGAGCCCTTTATCCGGTCATCGAAATCACCCTAAGAAATGAATCAGTCCAAAGTTGGCTTGATAAAAATCATGCGGATACCCAGGCGGAACTCGATAAACTGACGCGGCGAATCGACGAATTAGAGACTAACAACGCTAAGGATCAACGCGGCGAACTGGAATTGATCGATTTACGCCAGCGTCGCGAGGAGAAGCAACGAGCTCTCGCCTGGACCGCGTGGCAAAGACATTGGGCACACCGATTGCTTCCGGCTGACGCTTTTCAAACGATCTGCCTTATCATGGCAGTCTTGGTGGTGACGACGCTAATTAAACATGTCCTGATGCTCACCAGTGACATGATTCTTGGCTATGTTTCATCGACCTTGGTCAAGCGATTGCGTCAAAAAGTCTTTGATAAGGCCCTCGTCATGGATAAAGACTCCTACCAAAGCGTTGGTACAAGTGGCTTAGTGTCTAGCATAACCGTAGCAGCCGACAACCTAACGACTGGTTTGATGTCTTTGTTTGGAGCAGCGATTCGCGAGCCCCTACGTATTGTCGCTTGCCTAGCATTTGCATGCTTCATTTCATGGAGACTGCTGGCTCTCTCCATTATTTTGGCACCAGCCTTAATCGTCATCATTGTCTACTTCAACAAAAGAATTCGAGCCGTTGCTTCGACAATTTTGCGACGAAATGCAAGGTTCCACGAAGTCATGCTGGAGGCGTTTAGTAATATCTTTACAGTCCAAGCGTATTCGATGCAGGAAAGCGAACGAAAACGGTTTGCAGGTCAAACGGACCAAATGCAGCGAGCCCATCTGAAAATGATTTTCTTTTCCGGATTGAGCCGACCGTTTACCGAGCTCATCGGCGTAACCATGGTGGGAATTACGGTTTGCGCTGGAGCGTATTTGGTTGTCAACAAAGAGACACACCTACTCTTTCTTAAGATCCGAGATACACCCCTAACGATTACCGATCTACTTATCTTTTTCGGCCTCCTAATTGGCGCCAGCGATCCACTGAGACGACTATCGGGAGTTTCAGTTGCGATTCAAAATGGTAGCATGGCAGCCAATGTACTCTATGGAATACTGGAGCACTCCACACGTGTAGTAGAGCCTGCCAATCCTACTTTGTTAGCTGGAAGTAAACATGAATTAACCGTCGAGCATCTAAGTTTCGAATACCAGACTGGTACGTCGATACTTAAAGATGTCTCTTTGTCGATTCCCTTTGGCAATACAGTAGCGATACTCGGACACAACGGTTCGGGTAAGTCGACTTTGATTCAACTCTTATGTCGGTTCTATGATCCAACACAAGGCCGCATTACACTGGGCGGAGTTGATCTTCGTGACTTATCATTCGACGATATTCGCAAACGTATCACACTGGTCAGTCAAAACGCGGAGCTATTCAATCGATCTGTACTGGAGAATATCCAATACGGCTCACCAAACGCAACCAGAGAAGAGATTTTAGAAGCAGCTAAACTCGCCCATGCCCATGACTTTATCATTAATTCCCTATCAGATGGCTACGAGACTATCGTAGGTACAAATGGCCAAAAACTAAGTGGTGGCCAACGCCAACGAATTGCGTTGGCTCGCGCGATCCTTCGAAAGCCCGAAATTTTGATTCTAGACGAATCCACGAGCCAGATCGATTTAACGAGCGAAGTCCAAATTCGCGAAACATTGCAAGCAATGAAAGGGACGATGACGATTATCATCGTAACCCACCGCGAGGCACTCCTAAAAATCGCAGACGATGTCTACGACATACGAGCGGGTCAATTAGCAACGCAAAACAAATCGGCTCACGAACAAGCTGCCTAAGGTCCCTTGGCTGTACTTTTCCTAAAGTTCTAGGTTCGAAATGTAGTAACGGTCTAGCCTTTGTTTGGAAATTTTCCTATTACCTTGTTCCAGATATGCTGGTGTGTAGTTTGCATGAGGAAGATACGTTGATGATGAAACATACAGGAAATGTCTTGGGGCGAACTGCAACGTTACTGGTGAAATCAAGATTGCTGACTGGCAGCCGCTTTAGGAGCCAGGGAAATAAAGTATGCGGTATTGCGTTATCGATGGCGATGGGGTTTAGCATACTGTCCGGCTGTGCGAATACCAGCGGATATAACGGACAGCCATGCTATCCTTATAATGCATATCCCTATGCTCCTCAGCCACAATACGTGGCTCCGGGAACGTTTCAACCTGGCGGAGTTTACCCCGGAACTAGTGCGGCGGCCCCAATGGTGCCTAACACGGGCGCACCTATCGGTTCACCTGTTAACGCACCCGGCGGAACCTATCCCGCTGGCATGGCTCCAGCGCCTGGTTACAATAACATGCCTGCCTACAACGGCCAACCCGGCAGCGGACCAGGACAACCATTTATTGGAAGCTGAGTCCGATTGATGAATCGTTCGTATTTAGTTTAAGTGAATTCGCATATGCGAGCAGGCAATGTTCTCGGTTCTGTATTTCTGTCTGTAATTGTAACGTGTCACTCATTCTCGCAAGAAAACTGGCTATCGTTTCGCGGATCTGGTTCTCGCGGCATTGCCCAGCAGTCGATTCCGACTAAGTGGACTGCGACGGAGAATGTTCTGTGGAAAACAGACTTACCCGGTCGCGGTTGGTCTTCTCCGATCGTCGTTAACAACAACGTTATCTTGACAACCGTTGTTAACTCATCCGTAAGCGAAGAAGCAAAAAAGGGGCTCTATTTCGGTGGTGACAGATCGAAACCTCCTCAATCCGACCATCGCTGGCTGGTGATTTGCCTAGATGCGACGACCGGCACACTCATTTGGGAGCGTATGGTAAAACAGGGCGTACCTGAGTTTCCAATTCACATCAAGAATAGCTACGCATCCGAAACGCCGGTGTCAGATGGGAAAAACGTTTTTGTCTACTTTGGCAATGTAGGAGTTTTTTGCTTTGACTTGTTAGGCAACGAAGTTTGGCGAAAAGAGTTAGTGGGCAACCCGATGCGAGCAGGCTGGGGAACTGCCTCATCGCCTATCCTGCATGGCAACAAACTTTTCCTCGTCAACGACAATGAGAAAGACTCTTATCTATTGGCTTTAGACAAAGGTACCGGCCAGGAAATATGGCGCAAGGAGCGAGACGAAAAAAGCAATTGGTCGACACCGTTTATCTGGACTAATTCCCTTAGAACAGAGCTTGTTACCGCTGGAACCAAAGGAGTGCGATCCTACGATTTGGATGGCAACGAACTTTGGTCATTGCAAGGAATGTCGAGTATCACAATTGCCACTCCCTACTCAATCGACGACACACTTATCATAAGCTCTGGTTACGTATTAGACTCGAAACGCCCGATCTACGCGATTCGCCCAGGTGCCTCTGGAGATATCAGTGTTTCCGGTGAAGAAATTGCAAATGAATTTGTCGTGTGGTCACAACCGAGATCTGCACCATACAATCCCTCTACCATCGCTGTCGCAGAAAAATTGTTTGTCCTGTATGATCGAGGAACACTTGCAGGATTTAACTTGAAAGATGGGTCAAAGATCGTCGCCGATCAACGAATACCGGATGGCCGCTCCTTTACCGCATCCCCATGGTCAGCGGGCAAGAAACTTTACTGCTTGAACGAAGACGGAGTGACCTTCGTCTTTGACATTAGAGATGGGGAAGATTCGCTCGAGTTGATATCTCAAAACGCGTTAGAGGCTGACGATATGAGTCTTGCGACCCCAGCTATCTCCGATGGCAAGCTCTACTTGAGAACCGACAAACGCATTTATTGTATCGCAGAGCCATCGAACTAATGTCTTACGGGCCATGATAACACTTGCGACACTGAAACTGACTTTGACTTTATTCGCCTGTCTACTAACCGATGGTGCCACAAAATTTGAGGTAACTACCAAAAAGTCGGACGATCAAGTCGAGATTAAGCAACTTGAATCACAAACGATATTCATCGTTCAAAGCCCCTCAGGTATCAGCCACGCAAACATCACTCGAATTACTGATAAGTGGCCCGCAAATATCTCTTTGCATTTGCGATTACATGGGCTAGAAAGTTTCAAGCTGCAGACCGAGGGCAAGACCGTAAATCTATCCGTTTCGAGCTCATCTACAGAAGTTCGTCAATGGCTAAACGAGAAGGAAGATCGTCCTCTCGACTCGAAAAGTCCATTCTGGATGGAGATTCGACTGCTCGATCGCGATGGCAAACCGACCAAAAGTATCCCCCTCGCAGACGGTTACTTCGAGATCAAGCTTCCTGCAAAAACCTTGGAATCAAACCCTCGCTCTCTCAAGCTTGAGTGGATCGACTTCTACAGGAATTAACGTAATCAAACTGCGATCATCAAGCCTGAAACCGCGGACGTTGCTTGGAGCACTTTCAATTCAGACCATACTAGATACGTACTATAAACGATGAAGGACAAAAGTAGTATTAATCCCTCCAGACGGTTGATACGGCCTTGCCCGCGAAAGCCATAACCGAAAACGAAAAGCACGACGGTGAGCCCCACCATCACGGGAATATCTCGTACCAAAAGGTTTCGATCGCAATCAACAGATCGTATGATTCCCGCTATACCAACCACAGCCAAGGTATTAAACAAGTTAGAACCGAGAACGTTGCCTAGTGCAATGTCATGCTCTCCACGTTTGGCGGCGATCAACGAAGACGCGAGTTCAGGCAAGGACGTGCCGACTGCTAAGATGGTCAAGCCGATAATAAGGTCACTTACGCCCACGGATGTGGCTATCTCAACGGCCCCCCACACTAACGCTCGGGAACTTACAATTAAGATTGCGAGGCCGACAATCAGCCACACAATCGCAGCTCGGACTGGCATCGCGTGAGTTGTTAATTCCGCCTCGATTTCCTCACCCAATGCGTCTTTGGATCGCCTAGCACTGGTCCAAATGGACCAACCGATAAGAATGGCGAAAACGATCAACAGTACGACGGCATCTATCCTCGACACTTGGCCATCCATAAGCTGCCAGACCGCTCCGAGAGTAACAAACGTGAGAATCGGCAACTCAACACGAAGAACTTTCGATTGAACCGCAATAGGACTGATAAATGCCGTTAATCCCAATATGAGCGCAATATTGGTTATGTTAGAACCGTAGGCATTTCCCAATGCCAAGCCAGAATTCCCCTGATAAGCGGCGATACCCGATACCAATAATTCCGGCGCCGATGTTCCGAAGCCAACAATCAGCATTCCGATTAGCAGGGGAGGCACACGAAAGTATTTGGCAGTTGCGGCAGCGCCAAGTACAAAGCGATCCGCCCCCCAAACGAGTGCTGCTAAACCAATGATGATCGCTAGAATCGGTGAAAACATGCATGCCTTTTGAAACTACCCGAGTATCCAGTCAAAGAATCCTAGCTGCTCTAATCTTGCTCGTAACTCATTCTGCTCATCACCGGTCAAGGGACTATTCGGAAGCCGCGGTTGGCCAACATCAACCCCCAAGAACCCCATGAGCGATTTCGCTGCTCCCATATAACCGTAACTCGCCAATAAATCAATCAATTGAACGGATCGAAATTGTTCTTCACGTGCTGCATGCACATCGCCATTTTCAAAAGCTTGAATAAGGCGATTGTAGACGGGAGCCGCGAAATTGTAACTACTTCCGACACCACCAATCGCGCCGCATGCTAGCGCGGCCACCAAGTATTCATCGATTCCCCAGGGAATATCGAAACGCCCACCCGCGACCCGCAGGCATTTTTGGTAAGCCATAAGGTCAGGATTGGTGAACTTCAAACCGACTAGATTCGAAATTCGTTCTGGTGCAAGCTGCAGAAAATCAGGCATAGAGAACGACACACCGGTTAACACAGGTATATCATAAAAGTAAAACGGCAGACTCGGGGCCGCCCCGGCAATCTCAGCACAGCAATCGATTAAACAACGAATTGATTTCGGTTTGAAATAACTAGGCGCCAAGGCCGAAATCGCAACAGCTCCGCAGCTTTGTGCGTGGGCGGCCATGATCTTAGCATCGGACAAGCAATTGCTGCCCACATGTACAATCAATAGCTGATTCGTTGATTTAACTACATCACTCCATCGATTTACTAAAGCTAAACGTTCATCGACCATCAGCGAATGGCTTTCGCCTGTGCTGCCCCCTACAAATACTGCGTGGACCCCGCTGCGCAGTAAATGCTCCGCTTGCTTTTCGATTACATCGAGATTCAGTGCGCCATCCGCTGAAAATGGAGTATGGGTCGCTGCCACCAAACCTTTTAGCTTGCTACCAAATAGTCTTGTATTCAAGAATTACTCCTGCACAGTTTTTGCTACACCAGAAAGTTCTGGACGGGGGCGAATCATTAGAACCAGTAAAACCGAGATGATTGCGAGCGTTGCAAAGCCACTAAAGATAATCTGAAGTGGTACATTTTGGTCTCGCATGACACCAAACCCCCAATCTGCCAGCCCGCCAGCGCTTATACTCACAAAGTTCATAATACCGTATCCCGATGCACGAAATTGTGGACGAACGAGCTGCGACAAGATAGGCATATTGTTGCAATCGAAAAACCCCCACCCCAAACCAAACACGATCAAACACCCGATCGAAGCAATCAACGTGCTCGCAAATCCTACTCCAAATATCGAAAACACAATCAACACCATACCAATCGCACTTACGTAGATCCGTCCTCGCGGATTGGAACGCATCCAGCGGTCCGCAATCCCTCCCCCAACGATTACACCTACAATCGCGGCGATTTGCCAGTACAGCGTTGCCGCCACCCCCGCTTGCCCTTGGCCAATATCATATTGCTTCTTGAGAATGGAGGGCATCCAGTCCCGAACAACCCAGCCAGCCATCGCCGGCAATGTAAAATACAGAACTAGTAATAGAAACGACCGATTTCCCAACAACTCAGTTAATACACTCCAGGGCGATCGCGATGCTCCGACCTGAACCGATGAGCTCGATTTCGACACCGCCAGCTTCGGCGCATCGCGCAGTAATACAACGAGAGGGATCGCATAGAGCATGCCAATACCGCCACAAATAGAAAACGCGAATCTCCACCCGTAGGCGGGGTTGGACGCCACATACCCGCCAAAACCACCCGTGATCACCCCAAGATAAATAGCTAATTGGTGTAACCCCACCGCACGCGAACGTGTCTCCCCGGGATGATAATCGGTAATCAATGCTAAGGCTGCGGGAATGTAGAACGCCTCACTGATCCCCATGAGTGAACGCGCCCAAAGTAATTCCGTATAAGTCGTAACTTGGCCCGTCCACCAAGTAACAGCGGACCACACAAACAAACTTCCGCAGATAGTCAACCTACGACTAAACCGATCCGCAATATAACCTCCAATTAAACTACATACGGCATAAAACCACTTGAATTGCCCCAGCATGAACCCCCATAACGCCTCTTTGTTTTTTGCTTCTCCAAGACTAGGGATCGACTCCATCACAGAGGTCTGCATGGAGGCTAACATCTGCCGATCAAGATAATTAAGTAGGGCGACCGGCATCAATAATACAACCAAAAGCCACGCTAGCCCCGGAAGTGATCTATCTGATTCTTGCATGACTTAATCCCTCGCGCCACCACTCTTCAAACAATTAACTTGGCAACTCACAGGCGTGTCATCCGATAGTAGCTTCCAACAATACCAAAGCATTCGAGGCAAATGAAATGGGCCTTTCCACATATTGCCTTTAAGCTGACTTGAGATTCGCCCGTCGCGATGCAGATATCCATACCACTCGCCATGCTCAGCATCCGGAAAGTTCTTAAAACTCCAATCATGAACCAGCTCATGCCAACCAGCGTATCGATCGTCCTTGGTTAGCGACCAAGCTAAACTGGTTGCAATGATCGCTTCGCAATGAGGCCACCAGAACTTCATATCGTGCCAGTACTCTTGGATGGGAAGATTGCGCAGATCCCGAAAATAGAACAAGCCTCCGTACTCTTCATCCCAACCACGGCTCCACATCCAATCTAACATGCGTAACCCGAGACCAATCAGTCGCTGATCGTTCCGTAGCTTACCTTCGTGCATGATAAACCAAGCGCATTCGATGGCGTGCCCTGGATTGAGTAGACGCCCATCGAAATGATCAATGATCTCGCCGTTGAGCCCGACCGTTTCCATGACCACACCCAAATCGGCTTTTACAAAGTATCGTTCGATCGTCTCAATGGCCCAATCGATCCACTCTGTGCAAGTCCGATCATTGACCATGCGATCACCCAAATTGACTCGCAATTCTTGAGCCGTCGCGATAGTGATCATCAATGGTCCAATACCCCGAGTACCCCTCGTTGATGGATCGATTTTAGCTGGTATAAGATCTCCATCAAATGAATAGCGTAAATAATTGGCGAAGTAACGCAACGCATCACTCTCTGCTCTATCATCATTCGCGGCTCGCGAGTAGGTAGCATTAGCAATCGACGCAAAGGACTCGCTGTAGACGTAACGCCTCATGCGAAGCGGTTTCCCATCTCGCGTCACCGTAAAGTAGAGTTTGCCATCAGAATCACTTCCATGACATCGTAAGAACTCGATACCACTCCGGGCAGCTTCCAGCCACTCGGTTCGTTTTTCCACAGTGTTATAAAGCGTGGCAAACATCCAAGCCCCTCGACCTTGAAACCAAATCGATTTATCGGTGTCAATGACGGTTCCATCTCGATTTAAAGCGGTTATATAACCACCATGTTCACGGTCGATACCATGCCGCAACCAGAATGGGATCACGTCTGCGAGTAGACTATCTTGATATCTTGAGGCAAGCTTTCGCTTTGCGTTTTGGTCCGTCAAAATCACGCTGCAGTTCTCTCCAATTATTGAACTTCCAACCACCCCTATCTTGCGTTCCACGCCGATTGTAACTCATGCAACTTTAATGAGGTTATGATCGCATTGCCATCCTGCGACGACACGACAATCTGCCTATTCGAGGGATCAACGTTGACAGGCTGAGGCACGTAACAGAGTCCTTCACTAGCGAACAACTCGATTCCCGTTCGATCGCAAAGTATGATCAGTCGCTGCTTGCCATTCACTAAAGGGGCACTCGCTCGATGACCAGCCAATTCGATCTCTTGTTTATCGGTATGATATACGATCTCTACACCTCGAACGTTGATCAGAACTCTCTTGGCGACATCTGGTTTGAACTCGATCTCCAATTCCACGAGCTCAGCCGAGACATCCCTCAACGGATTTGGTGAGTCTGGAGACTGGATTAGCTCCTTAGTCGCCGACGATACCACCTCATGAGTATGGGCTCTCAAGCTTTGCAGATCTTTGGCAGGAGCAAAGGTCAAACGCGGCCCATCATCTGTTTGTTTCAGCGCCAGCTCAAGAGGAACTGTCATGCTCTGATTAAAGGGCATGTCTTTGGTTTCTGTTTGCCACCAACCAATAAAGATTCGACGTCCATCAGGTACGTCGCTAAACGATTGTGCTGCGTAAAAACCTCTACCTCGTTGCCCTTTGAGACGTGTCGCATCGGGTAGAAATCTCTTTCCATCAAAATCACCGATTGCGTAATCGCTATTTGCACCTAAGAGAACCCACTTTTTTCTGGAAGCATCACCGTCAACAGCTAGTTCAAAAAAGTCGGGGCATTCATATAAAAATCCGCCACCCGGTGCGTCACCGTTTACGATGCTGGCGAGCGTCCAATCTTTCAAGTTTTCCGAAGTAAAAAAATGCACGGTGTGTTTCTTTTCCCACTCAACATAAAGCACCATAACCCATCGCCTGGACGGTTCGTGCCAGATAACCTTGGGGTCGCGGTTTCCACCGGTCACTTCTTTAACGATGGGGTTATTGCTGTACTTGGTAAAGTTTCTGCCGTCGGTACTGTAAGCCATACACTGCGTCGTTGGGTTACCGGCTGCTGTGTAGAACAGCACTAACGGCGGTTTACCGTCTTTGCCAAAGCCACTCGAATTGTTCCAATCGACCACGGCACTGCCACTAAACATCGGGCCCATCTCATCGGGTAATAGCTTGTCACCTAACTCTTCCCAACGCACGAGATCTTTACTGACCGCATGCCCCCAATGCATGTTCCCCCATGCCCATCCATAGGGATTGTGCTGAAAGAAAAGATGGTATTCCCCATTGTAGAAAACACATCCATTGGGATCGTTGTTCCAACCACGTTTGGGTGAAAAGTGGAACTGCCCTCGCATTGCTTCTCGATACATTGACTCGTCGTCAATGATCTTATCGCTAAGCTTCATGCTACTGAGTGCACTGGAATCTTCATGAAGTTTGTCCACTCTGACCGTGACATTTTTGCCATGCCACTGAGAAACATCCATCGGTGCCCACCAGTCTGGTGTCGCATCTGCAAGCTCAATATCGTTGCGAACAATGAGTTTGTTATCCACCATTAAACTGACGACTCGCTTCGGTGCACCATTTTTGATTGGAAAATGAATGTATCGCGACGTTACTTCGATTATTCTTTCCGAGTTTTGAACAAAACCCTTGGGCTTGGCGTTGGATTGAATAATGTGATCGACGTTGATATGCCCCCAACTCCCCTTCGCTTGGTCGATAATGCGAAGCGTTCCAGATTGGCCTTTGAACTCGGAAACATCCCAGTACTGCAATTCAAGACGCTCGCTGCCACCGGGAGTGTCGTTCAAGCCGGTGGCGGAACGAACGACTCGACTATCGATCACTAACTGAAGAGCCAACTGTTCTTGGTTCTTTCCCCCGCCAATTAAGAAAGAGATAAAATTGCGTTCGATTCGAAATGCTGGTGAGGTCAACGATCCGGTCGAGTTATCGCCATTGACGAACGAATTAACAAGCTGCTGCCCTAGAAATCCGTCTACGTGCATTTGACCTGGCAACGTTCCTTTGGCGGGACCAGCACCAAATGCCTCCCCTTCAACTTTCCATAACGCATAGTTCTCTTTCTCAAAATCTTCTATAACGAGGTCGTCTGTTGCCTGAAAAATCATCGATGCCGAACAAAAACCAGTTAGAAAAACTGTGCAAACGAAGTGAATCCAATGATAACGCAATCTCTTTAACACAGTCATCTCGATGTAGCAGGGAGGAATCGAAGTGTATCGGGGAGCAGTCCAACTTCGGCGAGGTGCATATTGTACGATTTTCAAGCAAGATAAAACAGTACATGAGAGTTAACGACGCAAATACCGTTTGCATGCAAGCTTTAATATCTGAATACCAACGGCTCAGCTTAGCCGAAAGACACTGGTTCGCTAATAGAGGATTTCTGGATTTATCAGCATGACTAAGCCAATCACTACGATCACGATTCCGCTCACTAACTTTAGCCATCTCCCTTGATTCTCTTGCATCTTAGTTTTCTTCATAGTCCAAACAACGATCACGACCATCAGGGTATCATCGAACATGTAGGCTACGATATACAATCCTAGATAGGCATAGTTTTGCCAACTGGGCAATTTTTGCAAAGTAAGCACACTTGTATACAAGGCTGGTAAACCTGCAGTGCAAAGCAATTCGACCATATTTACAAGAATTGCCAGAATTGTCACACCAATTAATGCTCCCAGCAAATTCTGAGCTGTCACAACGTCACGGGCCCGCTGATAGATGCTCGGCTTGGCTGATTCCGGTATTGAAAGTGACACACCCTTTTTAAATGCAAAGAAGTCCTTGATGTGAATTCCCCCAACCAGCAGTGCTAAAAAGCCAAGAGCAACTTGAATAGGACGTAGCAGTCCTATAAAAAGAAACACATTCAGCCAAGCAGCCATAAAGGCATAGTATGCTAATCCACTAATCAAAACGAAGATGCCAGCAATGAGAATAATTCTGAATCGATCTTTAAGATTAACTAAGATCGAGAGCAGAAAGAGCAATATCCACATAGCACACGGGTTGAACCCGTCCACCAAGCCTACCGCAACCGTAAATAGCGGCATGCCTAAGTCTGTTACGTTAAGGCTTCCGAACCATGGTACCTCGATAGAGTTTCGATCGTCCGGACTGGGAATGGAGCCGGTTTCCTTCTCGTTAGCTCCATGAGCCATGGAATCATCCAGCGGCAACATGAGTTCTTGGTCATCGATTTCCAGTTCATCAAACTGCTCGGGCGGTTGGTTCTGTAGCGTATTCAAGATAGCTATAGTCGAAATAGGCAACTTAAGTGACTCACGAAACGGTGCAAGCGACCACCCAGTAGTCACTAATACTTTCTGCTGAAGCCCCATCGTATTTCGTTCAACGCGACCATCGAATTTCCATCTAGGAAATAGTGTATTGGAAGACTCATCCGGCTTGAGCTGCTTTTGTTGCTCAGGCTCAATCATAGTTTTCTTTGGCAGCGGGCATGCCTTGGTCCATTTTTTAAGCAGTTCATCCAACTGCTTCTGACTAGTTTGCTCATTTATAAAACCAATCGATAGCTCTTTACAGAAATGGATGACAGGAACGCTTGTCGCCGTTCGCTTGTATTCGGCGACCAACTGATTCATTTCTTTTATAGCTGACGAGTCTAACGTGATATCTCGATAAACAACTTTGAATGCAGGGAAGCTCTTGAGATAGGAAGGAAGAAATCGCTTTAACGCATCGCATCGAGAGCAGCCAGTACGTACGAACACTTCGACTTTCATGGTATGTTCGAGAGCATTTTGATAGTCTGCGACTGTTTCCTTACCGTAGATTACTTCATTCAAACAATAAAGTAATGGCTTGTCGGTTGACTCTATGTTGAAATGACTCGTGATTTGTGCCAGCCGATCCTTACCCGCCATTCCATCCTGAAGTTTGCGAACAGCTATTAGGATCCCACCCCGCTCGCGGGCGAATTCTCGAACTCGACTTTCCAACTGCTGATCGAGGAGTCTAGTTTGATCGACAAACAGCTCGACGATAACACATCGACTATGGCTCTCGTATTGCGTTTCGTCGCGACAAACGGCCCTAGCATAGTTGTCGCTGGCATTCGACTCCAATAAAAATAAAGCAATGGTAACGAGTGTGTACCAAAGCATTTTGTAACTAGTATTCATTGTAAGTACTTTAAAGGAGACCCATTACAAGGCAGGCTTGCTCACACGAGTCTGCTTTCCAAAGCAACGATTATGACGCCAGCCATGTCTATCGTACCACACCTAAGCTACACGCTTACAAAACTACAACACTATTTCACTTGAGTTTTGGCGAGCAGATCTGACACACCCCATCTCCTGAATTGTGCTTTTCATGGCTCACTGATACGAAATTGGCACGCCAATCAATTGTGCTAGTTTCATCTGCAGTCTATTGTTTTTGACTTCACAAGTTCGAATTGGATCAAACGAATGGGAATCGAATCCAATCTAAGGTTCGATGTCTGCCAGGATGTTTTTGCGGTGTTGTTGGATCGGTCTTCGTGGCCAGCCACCGAAAGGCCACGCAGCTTTTGCAAATGGCTACGCACCGTGACGATTGATAAATGCCGCGACCTAATTCGCAAACACCAGAAGCCAGTTCCGTCAATATCGCTGAAAAGGTAGCAGAAGATTCTTTGCAGCTACTTACCGATCATGGTTACATAGCCTATGTCGCCAGGCAAGCGTTGCAAGTGATGCGAGACTCGTTTGCAGAAACAACTTGGCGAGCATGCTGGGAAAGTGTCGTATTGGAGCGACCTGCTTCAGAAATTGCGTCTGAGTTAGGCATCACGGTGAACGCGGTATATCTTGCTCGCGGTCGAGTGCTCAAACGACTGCGCGAAGAACTTGCAGGGCTTTGGGAGTAAAAACGCTTGAACGATTGAGTGGAAAAACATTGGCTTGTTTGCCGTGATGGCTAATTGAAACTGTCCTAACGCGCGTCGAATTGTTGACGCAGCGATACCAGCAACTCCGCTAACTGCTGTGGGCTCATTGACTCAAACTCATCGTCGGTCATCACTCTCAAACCGAGTAATTCCTGCAGAAGTTGAATCTTACCTTCCGCTTTTCCCTCCGCCTTACCTTCCGCTTTCCCCTCGGCTTTTCCTTCACCTTTGGCGATTCTCTCGATGGAAGTTACGTATGGCATGTTTTTCTCCTTTTCGATTTGCTGCACCGCATATCTAAATTGTAACTCAAAATCGACGGGCAAGTCCATCACCCAGTCGATAAAACGAAACAGACTCCTCACTTGATCCGCTGGCCACAACTTTTCATAAAGACTACGAGCCAACTCAATCTTAAAGCGAAATCGGGTGTCTGGCGAGTTAGAGGTACCTTGAGCTCGCAAATGGGCCGCAATCACAGTCGCAAATGGATTCGTCGATTCCTTGAGCTCTTCGATTTGATTCGCGAAATCCTGAAGCTTCACAGTCGGATAGGAAAAATGCAGCTTACAGCCCAGCGTATCAACTTGCCAACTACTAGGTCGCCAAGACTTTGAGTCGTCGCCCAATACTCCGATACATACGACGGGCTCTTGGAAGCGATCCAAAATACGGTAGTAACAGGTGAACATTCTTTCTGCGAAATCAGACTGCCTGGTGACTTGAACCTCCGTGTGAATCAAGAACCACGTTGGCAAAGCATGGCCACGGAATTGAGCTCGAAAAAGTTTGTCAGCAACCCGACCCGGAGTCACACTTTTAGGAAACAAGTGTGGCAACTCTTGTTCGTGATTTTCGATCGGACTGCTCCAATCAATCCCGTTGTGAATATCGGGCAAGCAAAGTTCAAGGAAGCCCTTTAGATAGGCATCCAGAACCTCCTTCCAAGGATCATCGTATTCTGTCATTCGTCACACGATCCTCTGCTACAACACCAGTCTGACAAGAAAAGCATAACACAAAGCGAGTCCTGGCGCAAAAACCGATTTCTTGCCCATGGACAATTACTAACCCTCACAAAAAATTTTTAAATCCGTACTTTCTCAAGACAGGATTACTCGGTTTGCTTCGTCTTCCTTGACGGCCACCTCGAAATCCTTCGTTGTTAACGACCATCGGCATACGACTTTTTAGCTAAAATATTGAATGTTAAATTGGGACCACTTGAGAAATTCCTTCCAGGCACAGCGGACGAACTCGAAAACCGCCAATCCGAAACCATTCTGAGTCAATCGGCAATACTGTCCAGCGATCCACTGCCTGTTGCCGTAGATGATTCACTGATCGTTTCGCTCCGTAAAGACATCTCGATCGATCAAGATGACGAGACAGCTATTCACCAAATGTCGGATCAACTGGCTCGAATGATCCCTCGTACCGACATTAGGACTGAAGAAATCAAATCGCTCTTTGACTCGCCGCCAACAAGCGATTTCATTTGCCGCATCGGAAGCAGTCTGCTGCCGAGCGATGTCTACCAACTAGAATTGAAAGATCAGACCAGCGAGTCCTGGTAGAGTCACCGAATCTCGTTTCCTCTCGACAGAGGCAGCCATAGCAGATTAAGTTGACGTCATTCCGTGTTTCGCGAATCACGGCTAAACGCACTTCATCACAGGAAGCCACCATAATGGAAATTCCATGGGTCGATTGGTACAACTCGCTCGTAAAGCCCAGCTGGACGCCACAGCCTCGGACGATCGGCCTCATTTGGCAGATTCTTTATCCCGTGATTCTGCTTATCTTTGGCTACGTGATCGTTCAAGCGATCCGCAATAAGTTGAGTTGGATGATCGCCTTACCGTTTATCATCAATTTAGTTGCCAATCTAATCTTCACACCGATTCAGTTCCGAATGAGAAATCTTCCCTTGGCATCGATCGACATTGTGATCGTGTGGGGAACTATTCTCTGGAGCATGGCAGCTATATGGTCTCATTCCAAATGGCTGGCGATCGCCCAAATCCCTTACCTCGCTTGGGTCTCCATCGCCAGCGTACTGCAATGGACCATCACGATCTGGAACTGGGGAAAATGATAGCGTTACGAATGTTCTAAAGATCCACTCTCCATTTACGCAAGATTTTTTTTGGTGTAGTTGATCGACCGTCTAATTTATCTATGATCTACCGCAACGAGAGCTACATCTAGGGTTTATCTTGCATCAAGGAATACGTTACTGCCAAGGCATGATTGCCGCGGCCTTAACGGATTTCTACAGGCGAATTTTTCCGCTTTGAAAGGAATTGGATAACCACCCAGTGCTAGCGTCGCGCGTGCCCATTTGCGCGAATCAATTTTGGAGACTGCTCAATAGAAGGGAATCTAACGCATGATGGAACTTTGGAAATATCATGGAGCATTTCGCCGGGGCTTTGTAGTATTGGCAACGGGTCTTGCAATCCTTCTAAATGCACTTAATTCACGAACTCTTGGTGGCTTAATCCTTGGAACAAATGAGCTTGGAACCAAGCAAACGATCAGTGGAGATGGTGCAGTAGAGGTCAATCTAAGCGGATTTGGTGGCCGTTTCTTTGGGCAAAACGTTTCGAGCATCTGGCTGGCTGAAAACGGATACTTGAGTCAGAGTAATATATCCGGCAATGATTTCTTCTCCGAGTCATTCGCAACAAATTCGGCACCTCGAATCGCAGGTTTTTGGGACGACATCTACGTGCTTTCCGATGCAGACGGAGCAGGGCCACAACAAGGAATCTTTTTCTCAAACAAGCCGGGGCAATACGTTGCCGCAACTTGGTCACAGGTATTTCTGCTCAATGACTTTTCGGCTGGTGATACTATTACCAATCAATTTGCACGAAGCTTTCAAACGGTCTGGTTTGAGGCAGACACCGTCCTGTCTAATTTTCAATTCAGAAGGGATGACATTGTATTCGGATTCGCAGGATTCTCTGCTGGTAATATTGATGCCACAGTAGGCATCCGAGACAGCTTACAATATTTTACAATTGACGATGCGATTGGAAGACCGGCTGGCCAAGCACAGGGTGGAGTCATATCGACCACAAGCTCGCAGCCTGGCTTCCCCAACGCTCACTTGCTCCCCTGGGAAGAAGATAAGTTTCTACTATTCCGTTCCGTAGGAGATGGGAGTGGAAATTTTTCACACTATCGAGTTTCCGTCGAGTCATTTTCCGCGGTTCCCGAGCCCGCGAGCGGAATACTCTTGAGTGCAGGTGCTGCTGCAATATGGTGGTTCAAGCGACGAAACGCGAAGCGCCGTGCATGAAAATGAGAGCGAACGCTCCCCATCTTGGAAGTTTTTAGCACACCTAGGTCGACAATGGTTATAACTCTACCTGGAAAGTAGAAACAGAAGCGATCACCTTGCACTTTTTGCGTTATCTAGATCGGTCACAGTGATCTTTTGATCGTAGGTTCTTGGTGGACCGTCAGGACTCTTAACTTCGCAACGTAACGTGTATTCACCCGGGCTTAATGGGTTCTCAATGGGGAAGAAAATGGGGAATGTGGAATTCGGCATCGCCCACTTTCCGAACCCACCGAGTACGGCAGCCCGATAGCCCGATTCAGAGAGAATAGACAGTCGAGCGTCGATTGGGATATGACCAACACTAGAATGCGAAATTTTGGTACGGAAACCAACCTTCTCTCCCGAGCCATCCCAAACCAAAGGGGCGATTTCTAGTTCTGAAGACGGAAGCTTTTTCAAGACCATCGCGAGCGGTAGCTTCTTATGTTCCACCTCGGCCGATTTAGTAGAGGTCGATTCAACATGTAGAAAACCAAAGCGAATACTCTCAGACGATTGAGGTTGTCCTTTTAGCGTCAACGAGATCTTGCGAGATGCACCAGGTGCCAAACTCACTTCCCCGGGTTGGACCGATATTTCCCCCAACTCTAATCCGCTTTCAGATTTTGGAACTAACTTTACCGACTTTGTGTGAGGGCCACTGTTTTTCAAAAGGACGGTAACCCTCCGATTTCCCCCTCGAATCTGGGAAAGTTCGATTTGGGCGGGCGACACTTGAACATCTTCACCAACCTGTGCGATAAGGACTTCTTGCGCCGGAAACTCTCTCGCATCAACAGGGAGTGGAAACTCCTTTTTCACAACAGCTTTGTCACCGACCAGAATCTCTATATCGACTTCATAAGTTCCGCTTGCAATAGCCTCGGGGAGAAACTCTTCCAGTCTGACTTTGGATTGCGGTAGAATACGGCAGATGTATCGAGACTCGTCTTCAATATCGGATCGAATAGGGAGTGCTAAACGCAGTGGCTTGTTCGAACGATCACTTGGCGAAGAACGAATTCTGGCTCGCGCCTCAAACTCGAATGTAGAATCGGTTGGATTAGAAAGAACCAATTGAAACCGAGGGCGTCCATCTTGGGATATCAACCTAGGTGGTTCCAATCGTAACTGTTGCGCACCCTCGCCTCGAGCCGATTCCAAGTCTAGATCAAGTCGCAATACGTATTGCGTCATAAACTTCACAGCTGCCTGAGTTGTAATAGAACCGTCGGCAGCACGCTTGGTCGTTAGTCCAGGATCGCGTCCTAAATCTCGAACCAGAATGCCGACAGAGTGATGCTTTGCATCCGATTTTGGTAATCTGACAAAGCCCTCGATCGTCGCAGCTTTGTTTGCGGAAAGTTGCAATTTGGTTGGAGTGATTAGCGTAACGAAGTCTGCCGTTTTTGCGTCGACGTCATGAAGAATCTGCCCAGATAATTCTTGCCTCAACCCCATTGGCATGACCTCGATTTCGCCGTCGAATTCCGCGTTTAAATCAAAGGTAAAGGGGAGTGCATCTCCAGTTCTACCGGAAATTCGATGGGAAAGTGGCTCGATCTGAAACGAGGGCGCAAACGTTTCCTCAACCGAGATCTGGCCAGGAGTTCCCGATTGTTTCGTTTTATTTGGATCTTGTTGTGCGAACGCGTTTGCACCAAGCCCCACACAAGCAATCAAAACGCAAAGGATAATAGCGAAACTATGGCGCCGAATCTCAGGTTTATAGACCATAATGAGTACGAACTTATTGAAGTCCTGAATTATAGGGTGGAGTGGTTAGGGATTCATGGGGATAGGCAACAGCGACGAAGACTGCGCCCGATAATTTGTATTGACTGTAGGTGATTCCGCGGGCACGATCCGTGGTGAGATAAAAATCGCCACCTCGGCATCTTGCTCTTGCTTCTCGACTGTCTGAAATAATTTTCCCAGCAAAGGTATTCGACTCAATCCAGGAATTCGGTTGACTCGATCCACAGTCTGCCTTTGGACAAGTCCTCCAATGACCACAGTGTGCCCATCTCTTACCACAACATCCGTCGAAACTTGTCTACGATTGATGATTGGGAAGGGATTGGTTGTTAACTCTGTACGTGAATCTTGAGTTCGAATATCTTCGCTGACCTCGGCTTTGGCGATACGACAAGAAACCATATCACCATAAACTCTGGGTATGATATCGAGCGATATACCAGACTCAACTTTCTGTACATCTTGCCGGAACAATAGATTACTATTAGCGGGTTGCAAACTGAAAAAGGTTTCGCGACTTATAGAAATTTGCGCTTTTTCTCCATCCTTTGTGGTGACACGCGGTGCAGCTCGAATGGTGATGTAACCCTCTTGAGCGAGCAGCCGAACGAACGCTGAGGTCACCGCAAAATCGGCAAACGTATCGCGTAATCCTTCGCGACTAGCAGTGCCACTAAAGGATAAGCCAGTCATGCCGGCTTTCAAACTATCAAGGCCTTGAACTCCGACGACATGCCCCCAATCGAGCCCAAAGCGGAACCCTTTATCGGGAGACGTCACGCAAACGATCGCCTCTAATTCCACTTGTGGAACGGGCTGATCCAACTCCTCCAAACGTTCGAGGATCTCCTTAGCCTTTGTGGAGTGGGCCTCTATGACAATCATGTCTCGATCATTCGAAACTTGATAATAAGGTTTGTATCGAGGAGGTAGCAGACCCACAAGTGACTGAGCCGAGTGATTCTGAGGCTGATACTGAAACCGATCAGCCACCTGTGAGAACAAGGGTGAATCAGGTGTTCCCGTCGATACAATGTACTTATCACCACGTTTGGCGTAGACCAGACCTAAAGGCATCAGCACTTTCTCAAGTGCCTGCTCAAATGAGTCGTTTTCGATTTGAGCGCTCGTTATTCCACCAACGGAATCATCTACTATGATCGATTGCTTGGCCGCGGTGGATAAGATTGATAAAGCTTCTTGAATGTCCGTTTGTTCGAAAATCTCCGATATCCGCTCATCCAAAGGATCGCGACCCGCGTCGACAACTTGCCATGACGCTTGCGATATTTGTGAAGACACAGGATTAAACGGGGTTGTTGCCGAAGCCAGATAACTTCCAGACGGAGGTGATGGTTCTCCGCTCAACCTCGAATTGATCGTCGCTGGTTGGATCACAGGGGGGCGATCGATCGACTCCTTAATTGCTTCTTTATACAACTGTTCAATCGTTTTGCGCTCTACCTTTTTCGGTGAAACACAGCCAACGCCTGAGACCAATACGAGAGCTACTACGTACGTGACCCGTCGGCAATGCCTAGCCCAGTCATGGATGCAGTACAAAGTAGATTTCTGGGTGCTACGAGGCATGGAAAGCGAATTCAAGATGCGGTGACAAGCGGGATCGTACGCGGTTTTTACAAATTGCGGTAAACCGCAACAACATCGCTTTTGGTCATCTGCAGAACACGCTCATCGCTAGCAAAACAGAAAGTGCAATATAGCACTTTCTGTTTGCTAGCTTTTCGATTGAAGCCAATTACTTAGCAGCTATGGTACCGGTTACGGTAGTGACGTAGTTACCAGCAGCAAATAAGCTGAAATCTTCTGTGACGAATGTTACCTTGAGATTCAAATTCGCACGGCCAACACCGTTGCTGGATGCACCGACTTGTGCAATGTTGTCGTTGGCGGCAAAATCGGTAGTATCGGAGGCAGTGTCAATTTGCCATGCCGCTGGACCTTGGGTGGTCCCGACAGCTAGCTCCAACTTTGCGTTTCGCTTGAACGTGTTGTCTTCTGAGTGAACGAAAGGAGCTGCGGTTGCAAACGTGACGGTCACGCCATTTCGAACATTGCCGCGAACCACCCACGCTTGATCGGGAAACGCTTGAGGATTATCGGATTGATCGTGAGTCAGACTAACAGCCGTGGGAGCGGTGATGCTAAGGCTTTGAGGCACGACAACCGTGAAGCCTTGATTGCCGGTTTGAGCCATCAATAGAGTAGGGGAACAAACGAGAGCGGCTGCAATAGCCGAACGAAGAAGAGACTGAATCTTCATTGAAAGGGGGCCTTCTACAAAAGGGTTTATGGAATGTAGCTCGGCCTGGTTGAGGGCTTGCCGCGACTCAAACTAAAGGTTCGGGGCTGTGAACCATTTGAGCCGTGCCGAGCTTGGGGCTCAAAAAAGTAAGTCGCCTTTAGTGAAAGTCCAAAAATTCTGGCCAAAAACGACTAGATTAGCCAGGCTTATTTAACTTGCTTTTAAAAAGCTCCTGCTGGACCGAAAACCAACGTGCAGTCTAGTAAGAGTGGATTATTGCGGACCTTTTTTGCTGTTCGCGGCGGGCTTCCAAGCGGGCGCGGGTCATGCGATCGCGCAAGCCACCTTCGGCGAGAAAGGCCTTTTCCAAAGCTCGGATTTGTTGGTCGAGAAGGTAGTTAGACTGATGAATCAGGCAGACCAGAACGTTAGTGACAATGTCGCCGGAACGAGTATCAATATAGGTCCTATAGATCTCAAAGGGCAAATCTTTCTTTGCCCCCAGTTTTCGAACGAACGAGGCTTTGCGGGAATCCTTTTCCCAAAGAGGATGCCCCCGAGTTCATAGAAAATCGCGGTAGTCTTCTAACAATTCTTCCAAGCTAGCTCGAGCCACATTGACCAGTTTGATCTCTGTTTCTTTGGAAGTAGCACAGGCCATGCAGCTTTCTAGGATGTTTTGTTTTCCTGACCGCGCTGCCTGCACCATCTGGTCCAAGGTGCGGTCACGTTGATCGAGAAAGCGTGCACCGAAGCGAATAGTACAGTCGTACACAATGCGAGCTTTGCGAAAGGACAGCAGATCCTCGTGACGGCCGTGCGTTGGAGTAAAACCATTCGTGGTGTAACTCCTAAAGAAAAAAGGGCGCATAGGACCAATGGAACATATAGGTCCTACAGGACTCATTCGACCTATTCGCCTAAGCCGGCAATTATTGTAACAAGAGCGCCGAGTGGTGTGGGGCTGAGAGCTTTTGGGGGAAAAGAAAATCCCTCAATGAAGAACCCCAGGTAAACCCTGGTTTTTTATTAGTGGACGATATTGGACTCGAAAAGGCTCAGATTCCCAGGGAATTTGCGTAAAAATTCGACCCGAAGCAAATTCCGAAGCAGTCGGCACGAAACCTCAAATTTGCTCAATCACCGGCAAGTCTCTTCATAGCACCGCCCACTCCAACGACGAATTGGTCGTTCGCATCTCGGATCCTGAGCTGACACGCATTGTCACCCGCCTGGCCAAACGGTGGACACGATACACAAGCACTCAACGAGCCATGATTGCCCAGATTGTCGACGTCGGCACCGGGCCCAAGCGTAGACGTCGGAAGCGATCCGAGGTCGCAGCGACAACGAGTCATCCCAGAAAGCCCAAATAACACCGCACAAGCCGAGGGATTCTTTTTCCCCTGGCAGCCCAGCGAAGCGGTGTCGGTCTGTTACATCGCCAAGCTTTACATCCCCAACAGACAACAAGGGTTTTTATCATGTCAAAGCTAGAACGAATTTTTACCGAGAACGACCGAGCGATGCTGGCGGCGTTTTTCCGAAATGCTGCTGATGCCATTGATCGAGGTCTAGTTAAAGATCCGACCGAACTCGGTATCGTCGCTTGTCACCTCCGAGCTGCGGTAGGTTACGACGAAAAGCAACAGTTTGTTGAAGCATCTTGTGGTGAGTGGATTGACGAACATATATCTGCAGCGTTGCAGCAAGGATCGTTTCAGGATCGCTGGGATTCGATCACCGAGACCCACCCAGAAATCAGCCGCTTGCAAATCGAAAGCGAGGTTGAGTAATCATGGAACTGAGAGATATCCAATTGATGATCGACGCAGCTGGCCTATCGATCGAGGATTCCGAGAAGTTGCACAAGTGGCTTGGCATGAGAGTCAACCAGGCGAATCGAATGCAGCAACAACGCGAGGAGATGAGCCTTATTGAGCTATTGGAGATGTATGTCGGTCGATACGGCATGGTCATGTCAGACTCGACGGTCGAAGCGTATCGCGACGCAATCTTCGTTCTCGAAGAGATGCTTCAACGTACACCAAATCTGAACGATCTGGACGTCGATACCATCGCTCTCTTCATGGCTCGAGTCAAAGGTGAATTGGCATCGGCCAAGGCTCGATCGCTGCGATTGGAAGCCATGCGAGGCCTGGCACGATTCGCAGCTGACCAAGGACTGATCGAGTCGCAACAATCCGAGCCGATTCTATCAACAAAATTTGCCAAAGCGGTGGCGTAAGGTCACATCGTCAACGCTTTGGCATGGGGGGCGGTAGTGGGTGAGAAACCTATCGCCTCTTTTTTTCCTTAAAGCGATCGGTTGTCGCTCGATAGATCGTCGCTGGATCCAGAGACACGGCCTGAAGGCCTGGCACTCAATCCAATTATGTTTTTGAGCACAAAAAACGACTACCAAGGTTAATTCCACATCACAAAGAGCCCCTAAAATCACGTTTAACGCATCCGCCAAGCTGAGCAACAAACGATAGGGGGTAGGGTCTAAATCGACGCGAGAGGCACCGAAACTAACGCCTACGCTTGCAAGTCTGGGTCCCTTCCAGCCTTTGCCTAAATCGATGCGGTCGCATAGGCTCGCGTTTCGTCGAAAGAGTTAGGTTTATGAAAAAACTGTGACATTTTGTCTCACAATTGAGATTTTTTACAAATTTAGAATTGAAAACAGAGATTTTTTACAATTCTCGTTTTTCGAATTTTCGTTTTCGTTGCGAGATTTTTTCGCACGCAAATTTTTTGATTTTCCGATTCGATCGGATCCGGTACGATTTTGTTCTGTGTCGTCGACGGATGATACAAATTTAGGTAGGGGCGACGGTCCCGAATGGTTGCCAGCATTCTGCTTTGCACTCCTTGTGGGCAGAGGGCTGGCAACCAACCTTTGATCACACAAGGAGTCTGTTATGCTCATGCCGAGCGAAGTATCGGTCAGGGAACGCGCTAGCGTATTGGTGAAGCGTTTTTATGCTCATGCGAGAAGATTCGAATCTGCAACTTCTCACATCTCATCCGATTATCTTTTGACAATCGAACATCATTTCGAGGAAGCTGTCAGTCTCGGTTTGCTTCCAGAGTTAGCCGATATTCCCTTTGGTAAGAAGATGGACATCGCGGTCGGTTATCAGACGGAACATTACGTTCGCGACTTCCAAGAGATCCTAGTCGACGTCGATACATCGCCCGATTTGCTGGACGCCAAGACCTACATCCCGGGCGAGTTCAATGCTGAATCTCGCTTCATACCCATCTTCTATGACTATGCTGGACCGGTGTTTGATCCAGATCGCATGGCGTACATTGCAGCGGGTTTCGAAGGAGTAGCAGTAGCCATAGAATCGAGGCTTGAAAACAAACCTAAACCATTCGACAAATCTCTCGAAGATCACTTCCAGAGGTTTCGTAAAAACTGGTCTAAACAGTCTGAATGGATTCAATGTGGAATTGTTCATTACGTAAATCAAAAACCTGATAACGGGAATCGCAGCCGAGAAGAGTCTGCAAAAGAGCTGCATCAAAAGAACTTAGGCACTCTTCCGCCAAGCATGAGTGAGGAAGCACTAACAAAGCAGTTTGGTCGAAAGCTTGGGAATCTCGAAGAGGTCTATCGAAGGCAACGCACGAGCAGTTTTACTTCAAGCCCCGTTGAGTTCTGCGACTTCATGATCCAGTTCTTAGCTTGGAAAGATCAAAAATAGGTAGTGGAAACCAGGGCCAACTCTCCCACCAACTTTCCCACCTAAAGAAAAAAACGAGATTTTTTGATTGCACTCCTTAGCATCTGGTTTACTCAGTAGCAACGAAAACTCTCCCACCTATTTTGCCCCACCAAGATTCCCACCTGTTGCGAAGCATGTAGATTGAACCTGCTTGATCCCTAACATTTGTTGACATCGAAGGCACACCGCCTTAGTCAGCATTTCCAATAAGGGGATCAACAAATGAAGCATCAAATCGTCTCGGAAAAACTCTCCATTGAGCAAACGGCAAAGGTTCTGAACTGTTCGAAAGTCCATGTTCGCAACCTCATCTCTCAAGGGGAGCTTCCGGCAAGCAAGGTCGGTCGTTTAGTTCGGATCGACAGCGCCGACATTGACGCCATGTTCGCAGCGAGTCGAATCGATCGCGGCAACAACGTTGAGCATCTTTGCCAAGGCTAATTGGCCTGGCGTATCTTCCGACTCATCGGTCTCGATGAGTCTCTTTATCTTCTCAGTAAGGATATGAACATGGGCATAGTAATTGCCAATGAGAAAACCATCGGCCGACTTGTTTCCCAGGGTCGAGAGCACCTGGCAGCGATCAAGGAGCAAGGGGTCGAAGCTGGCATCGAATTTTCGAAGGAGCACATGACCTACGCAGATTTGGACCGAGTTGTCGAAGCTGCTGATTTCGACGAAGAGGGGTTCGATTTGTACGTCTTCCTAAGTACCGACGTACCGCCAAGCATCGTCAACATGCTTTATGAACCGACTACACAACTGGTCACACCATTAAAGATCGAAGCTTGGGAACGCGGCGTTGTACGCGGATTCCAGATAGTTCTCGACCAAGTCAATTCGAAGCTCGAATTGACATAACAACACATTTAGGGGCAGGAATCACTTGTCCCACATATCAACCAATTCCGTGAAAGGGAATTCCAATGAAGAAGAATATGAGTCTATCCGAGGCAAGAGCCGACTGGCAGAAAGCAATTCGCGATCAACTGCCAGCTGCGAAGGGGGATCCAATCAGAGCTGCGTCTTTAGCGTCGAAGCTGCATCCAGAACTTCGCGCTGCAGTTGTCCGAGCTGCCAACCCCAAGAAGAAGGTCCAGGATGAGGATCTTGAAGAAGATCTTGATTCGGATGACACCGAGATCGATGACGAAGAACTCGATGAAGATCTTGATGATGATGAGGTGGAACAGCCTGTCACCAAGCGAAAGGCGAAGTCCAAGCGATCCAAATCAGAAGACCCAGAGGAGGAGCTGAAGGCTTTGCAGTCCCTCTGGCAACAGAACATCCGCTCGGAGATGAAGCGATCTAAGTGCGATGCTATTCGTGCCGCTTGCATCGTCGCCAAGAAATATCCAAACGTTCGTCGTAAGCTCGTCGCAGCTGCGAACGTTCGGTAAGTATTCCCTCCCTGGTGCCCAGGACACGCCCAGTTTTTCCAAATCAAAATCTAACTTCCTCAAGGAATTGTCATATGAGTTTATTGTCTCAAACCAGCGTGAAAATCGCGAGCAACATCGCAAATAGCATTACGGAAGCTTCCGAGCGAATTAAACAGGATGCTCGTAAAGAGATTACTGCCGAAATCAAATCCGCCCGTCGGGAGAGTCGCGAAGTCAATTCTGAAAAGATTGCTCGACTGTTGAAAGATTCTGAATGGACGCCAGAACGTCTACAAAACGAGATTGAGATACACTTTTCGTCGCCTGAATGGTCACGAAAAACTGCTCAGATTCCGTTCCTGAAAATGCGTGAACAGCAAGAACTTCAGGAGAGAAACGCTTACAAGGAGCATTGGAAGAAAACAGAAAAGGAGATGGAAGACGAGTATGTTCGTCTTGATCGAAAAGCTCGACAGACGCGATACGAGCTTGAAGACGCTATGGGCGCCCAGAGGATGTTAGAAAGATACCAACCATCTGAAGAGTATAGGTCAGAAAAAGGCGTTTACGATCGCGTCATCGAAAAGAAGAAAGCTCAACTTGCATCTGAGGAATCTGGCAGGAAAGAACTTAATTACATCAAGCAGTCATTGCATCGCAACATGACAATGTCCGGTGGTGGCGAACTATTACCTGCGGACCGAAAAAAGCTTGAAGCAAGGCTTCCTGAAGTAATCGCTGAGCTGCAACGCAACTACCACGAAGGAAGGCTTCTCGATCTGCAACTTGAAGTTCAACGTAGAAACCTTGAGCATGCGCTAGTCGGTCGGGATCTTGAACCGCTGCCCACCGAGCTGCCAAGCGAGCCAACGGTTGCACCTGCTGAAGTGGTAGACGCATCAGATAAGGATTCAGAGGCCAAGAGACTCCAAGCTGAACAGGTCGCTTCCAGGGCTGTGGGATCCATGCCGACTCGCAGGGCCAAGGTCGAAGCGGCAACAGTGGCAGATCTTGAGATTTAGAAGCGAGATCGGCCAATAAAAAAAGGGTCAAGCCGGCATCCCCAACCGACTTGACCCAACGTTTCCAAGTTGCTTCAAGCGACTTGTTAGTTCTCATGCACAATGAATTATCGCGATGGAATGCATTAAGTCAAACATAACTATTGATCTTGCCGATTCGGCAATTGAAAACATTCAGGGTGGAAGTGAAACGGAACAGAACTCGTCAGGAATGACGGAACAGGCTTCCACCCTGAATTCTAATTCAATAAAACAGATAAGTGCACCTAAGTATTCCGACAGTCCGCTGAAACGTGAAGAAATCGCGTCGGATGGTTACTGCGTCCACAAGCCTGTGAAACTGGATATCAAGCCAGAAGTTCCTCACAAACTTCAGTTGCAATTTTTGTCCAGAAAGCCCCCATTAAAACCGGAAGCGTTTGAACTGGCTGGCATAAAGTACGCAACCTGGTATCCAAGGGGACTTAGGTCTTCTTGGGGAGTCTTTGGGCTGCCAATTTACGGTCATCGCAATTTGTCTCTCTGCAACTGGAACATCTTTCCAGTAACAGGTTCGAAGCATCCAGCGACGTTTGACAAGAGTAAACGCAAGATGGGGAATCCAGTCTCGGGTAAGGTAGTCTACTCGAAAGTTTCGCAAGATTCCCCATACGATCGAAACGGCGTTTTTTTAACACTCGAAGACCGCGAACTGCTTACTGCTGGCAAGCTCACTCCAAATCTGATTTGCATTAAGGTTGAAGGCGCTAGTGATTTTCTTGCCAGTGTCACCGAGGCGACTCCAAGAAACGGAAAGCGTTTCTTGATATGGTCTAACTCTGATGGAGCCACATCAGACAGAAAGGTGTCCCCCTGGTTCATTCCGATGCTTGAAGCACTCAAGCCAGAAGAGTGTTGGGTCGTTCACGATGCAGATTCCGCTGGACAAGTTGGGGCCGGCCGGTGGTGTCGAAAGCTCTCGGATATTGCTCCCACTCGCAACGTCTTACTTCCATTTGAGATCGTTGAAAAAAAGGGCAAGGACTTACGAGACTTCTACGTCGAAGGCGGTACTTTTGAAAAGCTTGTTGCGATCGCAGAAGGGAGTGAACTTTTTGACGCAAAAAAGTATGACGAAGAGATTCGAAACAGTCGCGTCATTCGCAACTTCAAGCTGGAAAGAGTTAAAGATGCCAATGGTGTCGAGGAAGTCAAAGAGGTGGCTGAATCTTTGCCAAAGATCGTCCAAACAATTATCAAGCTCAATCAAGGTTTCCCCAAGAGAAACGCTGGCGAACTGTTCACGATTGACGCTGGAAACTATAGGTCATTTCGCAAGCACTCTCAATTATTCGGGTGGATCCGTGAACGCTTTAATGTCACTTGGAAAACCGGTCCTAGTTTCGTTTCTCGAGATGAGTTTTTTGATTCTCTATGTCACTCCAGCGCTCTCGAATCATTTGACAGCGTGGAGCTTTATCCACATTTCCCAGCTATGCCGAGGACTTACTATGTCCATCAAGAGATCAAGGAAGGATCCGGAGAGCACTTAGAAAAGTTTTTAGACTACTTCTCACCAGCGACCCCCATGGATAGAGAACTGTTGCGAGCTGCGATCGCTACAACGTTCTGGGGAGGTCCGTTAGGTCACCGACCTGGATTCCATTTCGGCTCGTTGCAAGGTCAGGGAAGTGGGAAAACGACCGCTGTAAATTTGATCACTAAGCTGACTGGCGGATCGATCGATTTTGACCAAACAGCCAAGCGTGATGAGATCATGAAGCGACTTCTGAATGGTGATTCCAGTTGTCGCTCGATCTTGCTCGACAACATCAAAACCAATTTGTTTTCGTCGGCTACTATCGAAGCACTTATGACGTCGACAAGCTTGTCAGGTCATCGGATGTATTTTGGCAACTGCGATCGTCCAAACAGATACGTTCTGTTCGTCACATTCAATTCAGCGACTTTTAGTCGCGACATGGCGCAGAGGTTGGTGTCGATCACGCTAAAGCAACCAGAGAGAAAACCAAACTGGATAAACGAGGTTCAATCGTTTATTGAGAATCACCACTGGGATGTGATTGCCGATGTGAAGAGATTCTTCTCGTTACCAACAAAGGAGTTTCCCCTTTATAGCCGACATGCGATCTGGCAAAAGGAGATCCTTAGTCGACTTGAAGATCCAACCACTGTTGCCGAGCTTCTTGCATTCCGCGAACAAATCAATGATGGCGATGCCGAGTCAGCTAACACGATTCAAGCGACGGTCGACAGTTGGCTCGAGAGCTACGAATACAAGCCGCCCTATCGAGTCATTGTCCAACTCGACACTCTGGCCGAAATGGTCTCCCAGGCTCAAGGAGAGCGATTCAACGGTCGTTCCGCTGCCCAGCTGTGCGATCGCTTGATTGGATGCGGACTGCTTACACGTCTCCAAAGAAACCCGTCTCGGAAGCATGGCAGGTCCTTCCTTGCCATTTCTGAAAACAGCGACTCTGCAGAAACCTGCAAAGATCTTGATTTGAAAATTGAAAAACGAAAAACAGAACAAGTTTTGGAATTGGAAAAATTGAAAACGGAGGCGAGAAGAAATGCTTAGCGTCCCCCATTTCCTGTCCAGCGTCCCCTTTTCGTGGCTTTCCGTCCCCCCTGCGTCCCCCGTTTTCCTTCCAAATCCTTCTATTTCCTTATCTTTCTTCCTTCTTTTTCTTTTAGGGGACGAAGGGGACGAAAGAAATAAGAAAGTAGATAGAAGAGATTTAATAGGCGGTAAATCAGTAGAGAGAGTAGGGAGAATAAACCTACGGACCGGTTACATAGAGAAAGTAGCGCACCCTGCGTCCCCCGACGTCAAAAAATGCGTTTTAACCAATGTTTTCATTGGTGGAATGGGGGGACGCAGAGGACGAAGAATGCGAAATGGGGGACGGAAGCCTTTCCGGTCCAGATCTCAAATTTCATTTTTCGTTTTTCAAATTTGCAATTTCGATTTTCTGAAATTCGATTTTTCAAAATTCTTGTGCGACTCGAATCGAGTTTGTTCATCCACAACCGCCCCCCCAAGTTGCGTTTCAAGCAGTGAATGTGTCGCTGCTAGTTCTCCAATTCCCATTCGTAAGGTTTTTTCCAATGACCATTCACAAAGTTAGGACCGAAACGTCTAACGTCTACCAGGGCCAACCATTCTCATCCGTTCGCGATTCAATGCTGACGGATGAGGCCTGCCCCTATCCGCGAATCGTCGCGCCGAGTGGTGACGTGTTGTTCGTGGATCGCGACGGACTCTTGACCGGCAAGAAACTCATTCGCGAAGCACCGGACGCCAGTGTCGTGGCGAGCTTGGCCGATACGTTGCAAGTTGTGCCGCGGATCCAGAGGCCTTGGATTTCGTCGTATCGACTCAAGCACGATCTGACACGATCCAGATTGTTTGATTACATCAGCAATGGTTCGATGATCGCGGCCGCGTTCGCTGCTGGTCTCACGGTAAATCCGGTATGGGGCTCGGTAAACTGCAATCTGAACGTTTCCCGTAAGTGGCACCGAGCATTCTTGGAGCGGATCGACGGCCGGCAACCAGTGCACCCATGTGCTGGCGACTTCGTCGTCGATGCGAACGACCTCCGAGGCCGATACCCTTTCATCCTGGATGGGAAACGGAAGATCTACTTCGACTCGGAGGGGCTATTCACTGAACAACGTTTTATCGGCCCCCCACCGGATTTCCTGATCGCACACAAGGTCCGAAAAGTTCTCGAGGCGATGCCGCGATCTGAACAGATTAGTGCACCTATTTCTCATGTCCACCGACTTGTTAACGCTACAATTGACGCAGCAACAATAGGCGACTGTATCTCTGCCACGATCGCACTGGATATCCCGTACATGATCGTCGACGGTCAGCTGCTGATCGCGATCGCAACAAAATAAACATCCCCCACTGAAGGAGTCAAACAAATGTCGGAAAGCATGGAATTTGTGATTCGCGCTCGCGATGAAGCGACAAAGATCCTAAATCAATTCAATGAGTCGACCAAGCAACTTGGTGACTCGATGGATTCAGTCAATAAGAAATCAAGCTCACTGCAGTTGTCACTGGGTGGAGTAACTGGGGCTCTCGCTGCCCTGGCCGGAGCTTATGCAGCTGTCAAAGCCGGTGAATCAATGTTCACCTACTTGAATGAATCTGCCGACAAGTTTCTCAAGCTGGAAATGGAAAAACGGCTCAATGACACGCTAAAGGGTAGTGCGCGTCAAATCGAACTGGCAACCAACATTGATGAAGGTCAGATCCGCCAAGTAATGCGATCCGCCCAGGAGTCATTCGATCCATCTCAGATTGACGAAGTTACACGAGCTACTGTAGGCCTCTCTTATGCCTTAGAAATCCCACTTTCGGAAGCGTTTCAAAAGGTGCGGGCCGCAACCGAAGGTTCTTTCGGGGCTCTTGAGTATCTTATCCCCGGAATGCGGGATCTTACTTCCGAATCGGATAAGCTTGCCGCTGTTTCAGCATTCGCTAGTCAGGGTATAGAAGGCCAGACGCAAAAGGCGAATAGTGCGCTTGATATTTTTGCTAGGTTGTCGGTCGAAGCTGAGAATCTTTCGACAACTATTGGCCAAATGGTGGCACCTTTCAAGCAGTTGGCACTGGAAGGCCTGGTAGTTGTTGTCGAGGTCATCAATCAAGCTTTAATACCCGCGATCGATGATTTCCGAACCTACTTTGCAGAAATGTCAGTAGACGTTGAAAACAACTCTAAGCAGATGGCTGAAGGAATCGTCGGATCTTTTACTTTCGTCGAGACTACATTGCACCGACTGACAGACGTTCTCGATCTTGTGTCATCAAGTTTCTTGCTTTCATTCATTCGCATCGAATCGATAGTTCAGCATACGTTCGCCGAGGTCATTCCCGCCTACACCATTTGGTTTGCGAGACAATTCGTCAACATTCTTCAAGACATGGTGATTTCGGCTGCATATGTTTGGAGTAACTTCAATCAGAATATTGCCAACGCATTTAAGCTGACGATTGATTACATCATGGGTGGATGGAAGGATCAGGGCTTTGATCAGTTCGTTTGGGAAATGGGCAACACGATGGGTGAGAATCT
Organism: Pirellula sp.; assembly: GCA_046318795.1. Lineage (GTDB taxonomy): Bacteria > Planctomycetota > Planctomycetia > Pirellulales > Pirellulaceae > JBKCUI01. The sequence goes on along the minus strand of JBKCTT010000154.1, from coordinate 46,689 downwards.
CTTTCGGGGATTTGAGTCTGCAACCGAAGCCCTTCCGGAAGTTGGTGAGAGAGCTGTTTCCGAGCTAGAAAAAGCAACAGAAGCAATGATGAATGATTACGCCTGGGGCATCACAAGTGAATTCGATGAGAAGTTCCAAAGACGAATGGATGCGGTAACGGACCGAATGAGGTATAGGACGAACCCGATTGAAACGAAGGTCAATCTTATGCTGAAACAAACAGAGGATCTCAACCTTCAAGATCAACAGATTAAAGCTCTTGGGGCTTTTGAGTCTCGGATTATGGTCCGTGGCGATACTGTTGAGTCACCAGAACGGAAAATTGCTGACTATGCAAAACACATAGCTGATCAAATGGACAAGTTGGTCAAGCTTGCTGAAAACCCATTACCTCCAAGGTCTGCTGAGGACCGAGCTGTCGCAATCGTACCCGTAGGAAGCTGGACCTATCCATGAGCCCAGATCGATTTGAAACTAGCGTTAGTGTAGTCATTAAGTGTTTGCGTTTACTAATTCTCAACGGCTATCCGCATTTAAAAGATGAACGTCAAAACCTGCTTAATGAATTTGTTGGCATCATGGACGAATTTGAGGCAACGGATCCTGAGGGAAAAACAAAAGAGCAATGTCAAGAAATCATGGAGCGAATGCCAGACATTAAGCGACGAGCTGAGGCATCGATTCAAAAAATTAGGAACTACGTTTCAAGTCACAAACAAGAACTAAACAACATCAAAACATAAAAATGAAAAACTTAAATCTTATTGATATTGCCGAGAACGTTAAAATTATTGACGAACTAGTCCAGATATTTATTGATGCGAGGCTGGCATCGTTCCCACAAGTCACACAAAGCCGGACTTTGAAATATGACCACACTGAGTCACCAGAGATACAAGCGGCCGAATTTGATCGTGTAAAGATTCTTCTCACGCGATCGCTACTAATCCGAATCCAGCAAATTCAGGACGAAGAGAACAGGCGAAACGCTTACCATCCTGCAACTTACTAACACATCGTTACACCGAATTACAAGAAAGGAATCAAGATGGCTGTACAACCCGCGTTACTGATGTGGAGCCGAGCTGGATCTAGTGCCGACTCCCAGGACAACTTCCGGCGAATTGATGTAATGTTCACCGAGTCATACCAAATATTGCATGACGTCGGAACTAAGGAGCTTGATAAGTATTTTGCTCCCGGACTTCCAGAAGTTGGGGCCGTTTATCCTGGCACCAATTTTGTATTGGCTGGCCGGGCTCGAATGGATCAAGTTTCGCCAATTATGACCATTGCAACCGTTGAATATCGGGGCGAGGTCGCACCAGGCCGGAACGTCAACAACCCATTGACAACCCCACCAACAGTTGATTGGAGAGGTCAGTTGGCAGAACAGGAAATTGACGAAGACATTCACGGAAAGCGAATTCAAACAAAAGCCGGTGAACGAATCCGAGGAGTTAAAGCAGAGTTTCCAGATATTGTTTTGACAGTCAGAAGGAACTTTGCTAACTGGAATTCCTACACTCAAGCCGCGTATCTGAGAGCAGTAAATTCAACACCCTTTGCCGGTTGGCCTGCTGGCACCGGTCGCGTGGCCATGCTTGAAGCGCAAAGCGTAGCCGGTAATGCCTATGGTGGTTCTGGTTACTGGCGAGGTACGCTACAGGTCAAGTTTCGAATTCCTTATCGAACAACCCCTGACAAGGCATGGTTTGCTCGTGTTTTTCATCAAGGTTTTTATTGTAAGAAGCGATTACCAGGTCCTCCAACATCTGGCGGTGTCGTTCCGTTTTCAATCGTACCATGTGGGGATGGACATAAAGCACAAGTCGCAACCCCACAAGCTTTAGACGTAGATGGCTTTCAAGTGGAAAACAACGATGAAATCAAACACAACTGGCTTGAGTTTGAACGATACATTCCGATGAATTTTTACACTCTCGGATTCTTGTAATCACTTCTTTCCCCTGGAAGCAAATAACGACAGCTGACTCCATCAAAACTAAAATCCATTAGGACTATATCATGACTACATCCCGCATATCAAAGCTTCATCAAAGCCAAGCATCAATGCCGAGCTACTTAAACATGCTAGGCCCCTACTCGATGCATGAACCATCGTTTCGGATCCTGGAACAGCAATTCCATTCCTTCGACCTGAATAGGATCGCGTCGGAGCTGTCACCGGAAAAGAAACGCGATGCCGCGAATTCGGATCGGTACTATTCGACCATCGTCGATGGTGTCGCGCTCATCACAATTAGCGGCATGATCACAAAGTACCCAACATGGTTTCCGACTTGTCCCTCAAGTGTGATTCGGTCGATTCTCAACACTGCGTTAGAGGATCCGAGGGTTTTTGGATGCCTTCTGCGGATCAACTCCCCTGGCGGCCAAGTCTCTGGAACTCGTGAACTTGCCAACGACGTCAAGAAGTTTGGACAATCGAAGGCAATAGTTGCTTACGTTGACGATTTATGTTGTTCGGCCGCTTATTGGATCGCATCACAAGCCGATTACATCGTCTCAAATGCAACTGGCTTTACTGGAAGCATCGGGACTTATTGCATAATGTCGGACTACTCCCAGGCGATGGAACAAGCTGGCGTGAAAGTGCACGTCATTCGTGCCGGAGAGTACAAAGGATCTGGGGAGTTCGGAACTAAGATTCTCGACTCGCATTTGATGGAGTTGCAACGCCAGGTTGATGGACTGAACGCTTTCTTTCTTGAAGCAGTCTCCCAGGGTCGGAATCTAAGCGGGGTCGCACTTGAGCAGGTTACTGATGGCCGAGCACACTTGGCAGCTGATGCGAAAAGCCTTGGCTTGATCGATGAAGTTCGCGATTTTGAGAATTACTTCGAAGCATTTTACGACAGTGTTCTCCAATCACCGTTTTATGCGGCGTCTCCTCATCGATTTGTTGAACGAGCCGATGCGTTTCGAATCTCCAAGTATTCGGATAATGAATTTGTTGACGATTGCGTATCCAAAAAGCTTACTGTTGATGAGTGCCAAAAAGCATGGAATCAGAAGCAATCGAAACCGACGTCGACACAAAAGTATGTCCCTTGAAACGATCTCGTTAAAGGCTAACACGCGAACCGATTCGTCTACCATCATTTAACGAGAACCATGGTCATCAGAGTTACACCAGCTGAGCAAAACGAGATCCAAGGACTATTCCCAGCCGCTTATCATGCTTCTGGCCTGGCGGTGTCGGCACATCTCTATGGTGTCCGAGGAGTTATCGCGTTCATTACGGAAAAACCAAGTGGTAGGTACACGGCCGATATGACTGGTCGCGATTTGTGGCGAATGTCGCCTGATCGCTACAGATCGCACTCGGTGTCCGGATGGGTGGCTGAGCAAATGCTTTATTCGATTCAGCACAAAGAGTATTTACACCCCAAGGACCTGATTTGTTCATTCACTTGTCCGAAGCCAAATTTCCTATCGAAAAGCGAGTTGGAATGGACGATCGCGGCCAAGCATAGCATCGTCGATAAAGCGTTAAGACGCAGTTTTGCGTTGCTTACGTCTAATTGGAGCTATATCGCTGCAACTGCGCTACATCTGGCAAAAATGGAATTTTTATCTGAAGAACTGCTTGCACAACTGCGAGCCTAAATGTTAAGGTGGTTGGCGTGAGGCTAGGAAATTCGAAGCCGAACGTTGCCACCTATAGCAACTGCCTCACGTTTTTTTCTATAGGTAAGCTTTATAGGGAGCTTAAATTATGGCTTGTATTGTTCAGCCAAAAAGTCAGCCGAAACATCGCTGGATTCAATTCACGGACCAGGACAAGAAACGCCAGACGATACGACTTGGCATCTGTACCAAAGAGATCGCTTCTGAGCATAAGACCTTGGTCGAAGATCTTCTTTCGGCAAAGCTCTCTGGTTTTTCTATGGCGCCAAGAGTGGCCGAAAAGGTCGCGAATCTCGAACCTGTTTACCGAGCCAAGTACATCAAGGTCGGTTTGCTCCCATCCGACGGTTATGTCGTTCGAACCAAAAAAGAATTGAAGCTCGGTAAGTTTCTTGAGAACTACTTCAAAGCTCGATCCTCCGATCTGAAGAAATCCTCCCAGGTGGCAATGGGGCACACAAAGAACCGACTCATTGAGTTTTTTGGAGAGAACAGGGCAGTGAACTCGATCACCGCCAACGATGCCAGAGAGTTTCGGGTATGGCTGGCAAGTGCCAACAAACGAGATAAAGACGATGATGGCAAAGCCAAGCCGTTATCGGCCAACACGATTCGACGTCGGACCGGATTCTGCAAGCAGATCTTCAGCCAAGCGGTTACCGATGGGATCATTCAACGCAACCCGTTCGCAGGCATGGCTGCAAGTGTACGAAGCAACAAAGAGCGAACACACTACGTCCCCCTTCCAACGATCAACCGAGTTCTCAAATTCGCACCAAACGCGAAATGGAAAGCCATGATAGTGCTTGCTCGTGTTGCCGCTCTCCGAGTGCCCAGCGAGCTTGCAGGGCTCAAGTGGGAGCACATCCGTTTTGAGGAAAAGCGAATTTTGATCGTTGACTCATCCAAGAACCAACGACATGCGAACCGACAGCTGCGGAAGATACCGATGATGCCGATTCTTGAGGAGCATCTGGCGGCGTGGCGGAATGAGTGCGAACCAGGGGATGAGGTTTTCCCAGGACTGTCAGGTGAAACGAACCTCCGAACGACTCTACAGAAGATTCTCGTGAAGGCTGGCGTCTCTCAGTGGCCTAAGTTGTGGCAGAACCTTAGGGCTAGCGGTTGTACCGATTTTGCCCGCACACTTCAGCCACACGTTGCGGCCGCGATCTGTGGTCACACGGTCCAGATTGCCCAAGAGCATTACTGGCAAGTTGCCGATACCGATCTGGATTCCGTAATCACGCAAGCAATCACCATGCAACCAGAAAGGCTAGAACCTGTGGAATCTGCACCCGAAGCAAAATCCGAAGCACAACCGAGTGATATTGAGGTAAACAGCGTATCAACTGAGATCGACGGACACGAAAAAACCCTGGAAAACGTTGATTTTCCAGGGTTTTCAGATAGTCAAGGTGGACGATATTGGACTCGAACCAACGACCCCCACGATGTCAACGTGGTGCTCTAACCAACTGAGCTAACCGTCCAGGTTCGCGAGATTTTCCAACTTGAACCCTTTATGTCAAGTTCAAGTCTCAAAATTCAAAACAACCCAACCAATTCACCGCCTAAATCGCCTTGGTGATCGTTCCCAAATAAAATGGCTCTTGTCCCAAATACTCCGTACCGTCATTCATGTAAAAGCGTGCCCGAACACACCACGATATTTTAACTATCCTACCCTCGTACGATAACGGCGACTCCGGCAACGGTACCTTGAGCGTCTGTGGTACCGACCAGTTGATCGCTCCCAAAGAATTGCCCGTTAATCGCTGGAAGAAATGAACCCCCATGTCCTCCGTCCCCTTGCCCTCCGTCAACCACAATACCGATACCTCAACAGCCGATATCGCCGTAGAGTCAATATTCTCTACCGTGTACTCAAGCTCCAAAATATCGTTGGGCATGTACGCTGGTTGCAAACCCAACAATCGAATCATGACTTTGCCTCGACATACGTCTGCACTTCTTGTGGATACACCACTACGGGGAAATTTCGGCAGTACGATGGCCATCGATTCGCTTCTCCTTCAACTATGAACTTCCAATGTATTGCGTTGTGAAGACTCTGAAAGGAGTGCATCGCATCTACCGGTATGTGCACCTCACCCTCAAGCTCCAACGGCCGGCCCCAATCAATCCTCGTTCTACCCTGATTGAGAACCGGTTGCTCCTGGACGATCGCTCTCTCTGTTCGAACGTCTGTGCCAAAATGATAGGTGCTTTCCTCCTCACATACTAGCCTCAAAGAAAGTTTCTTTAGGACCAGCTTGCCATACTGCACTAACACCACCCGATACGTCTTGCCAGGCACTAAAGGCAAATCCTCGATCTCAACTGTTGTGGATCCAATCCCAATCGCCTGGACATACGACTTCACAAAAATCTTGGATACGCGAAATCCAATAAAGCCTCCCAAACCTATCAATCCTAAAAGGACATATGGGATCTGACCGTCCGCCATACGCCGGATCGCAACGACCATAAAAATTGCTAGCATCGCATTCCAAGCCATCGCTAACATACCGACCGCAATCAGCGAAAACCTTTCCGTAGCAAACCCTGGAAGCCGATACGCGAGCTTGGCTCCAGGACTGTCATTGAACGATTCCAAAGACGGAATCATTGGGGGAGGGGATTTTTTGGTTCGCCCCTTTGGCTTGGGAAGCAGGCCGCTTTTAGCAATAGCTTCTCGGTGCTCGTCGCTCATCGCAACCTTGATCACGCCATACCAAAAACCGACCGCTCCTAGGATCACCAAAGTCGAGGAAACCCCAACCAGCAGCCAGAATCCGCCCCCTACTTGAAACCAATTGACAAAGGTCGATAGCCCGAGAACCCCAACAATAAAGCAGGCAGCAAAGAACGATGCCTCGCCGAGGGATCCTATGATCCACCAGCCAGTCATCCGGCCCCCTTTTTTCTTGCCCCATAGTCGTAGTCGCAGCTTCATAGCCAGCAGTTTATTCCGATCCTCACAATCGCTACAGACCAAAAAGTTTGACTGGCACCACGATAATTCGGTTAAAGTCCCTAAATCAGTGACCTTTCCACGCGGTTTGGAAGTCACAATCGCAATCTACCGCCCTCCCCGAACTTGTTTTTTGCCATGAACGACCTGCTTTCCTCAATCCTACAAGGCATCGTCGAGGGGCTTACCGAGTTCCTGCCCGTAAGCTCTACCGCCCACATTCTCCTGGTTCAAGACCTGCTTGGCACGGACCGCGAATCTCCGTTTTGGAAGATGTTTGCCGTCGTTATCCAACTCGGGGCCATCCTTTCTGTGGTCCTGTTCTTCCGCGGCAGACTGCTCGGATTTGTTCACTCCTTTTGGCTCGCCTGGAAACAACCGAAAACGGCGGGGAATTCCAAACATGCTGTCGTGGGTGCTGCGAACGACAACACCGTCCTATCACCGAACGATTCTCCAAGATCCATCGACTGGAAAAGGCACCCCCTCGTTCTAGTGCTCCTTAGCTTTGTCGTGACCGCACTCCCCTGCTTAGTCATCGACAAAATGATCGGCGAAAACATGGAGAGTTCGCTGGTGATCGCCGTTTCGCTAATCATCGGTGCCATTGTTATGCTTGTGGTCGACTATGGTTTCGGAAAAAATCCGACGACTCATTCGATGGAAGAGGTATCTCCCAAGCAAGCAATCGCGATCGGTCTCTTTCAGATTCTAGCCGCCGCGTTTCCGGGTACCAGTCGATCGATGTCCACCATCATCGGTGGTCAACTATTCGGACTCTCGCGGACTGTTGCTCTAGAATTCAGCTTCTTTTTGGCAATCCCTGTTATGACTGCCGCGGCTGGGTTTAAGCTGGTACAGTTCGTTCTCAAACATGATCTGCCAACACTTAGCGAATGGGGTAATTTAGCCGCGGGTTTTGTCGTGAGTTTTCTTGTAGCCTATGCGGTGATCGCTTGGTTCATGTCATGGGTGCGGCAGCATGGCTTCATCCCTTTTGCCATCTATCGATTCGTTCTCGGCCTCTTTCTCCTATGGACAATCTACGGCTAAACAACCGTCAGTTCGTACCGCACGGCACGCGAACGACGATTGGCTGTACAACAGGAATGCCGTTCCTGGAAAAGTTTCTCAATCTCTGAATCATGCTCCCCGTTAATTCGTGACCATGACTTAGCAATATCGCCCCACTGGTTGTCATTACATCCGTTTCCAGAATCATTCCATCGAGCAGTGAATCCAAATCCAATGATTTTATAGTATGCGGCCCTAGAACCATCGAAGCAAATATCTCTAACGCTTGCGGATGGTATACAGACGCACTTTCGCGCAGCTGACTAATAGCCTCGGCGGGTGTGCGATTCCCCAAGACGATGTCGTACTCGCTCAACATCCTAAGCAGCTTGGCGCCCATCTCAACCTCGGCGGTTTCTTTTGGCCCGGGCTTTGAGTATTGGCTACCGATCATCGCAGCGATGGTCTCTAACTTTGGAATCTTGCTGACCATCGAGCTACTCAAGGCGGCTTGGGTCTTTAATTCGTGCTGCATGTCCTCTAACGATTCGAGTCGCAGTCCTCTCTGCTTGGACATGTCGCCAATACTCCCCAATTGGGATAACATGGCTGCGATTTCATATTGCCATAGGTTCGGTAGTGATAACGATGCCCCCAGCCGTTTGATCCATTGCCGCATTCGACCTCCTCTGCCAAAAGAGACAGGGTTCGCAATCGATAGGAGCTCATTTACCATGGCAACACATCCGGCCAAGGTTTTGGAAAGAAGTTCTTTTTCCGCTATGGCGATTTGGTAATGATGCAATCCTTCGTCTAACGCAGCGGTAAAGGTCTCAAACGGACACGGCTTGTTTAAAAAGCGAAACACCTCTCCCGAATTGACTGCAGCCACGGCCGTGCTCTGATCTACATTTCCTGTCAACATGATTCTGACCGTGTCGGGAGCCAGTCTACGGGCTTCACTCAACACCTGCATACCGTCCACCTCAGGCATTTGCATATCACTGACCACCACGGCGAATGGCTCGTTGCTTTTGAGCATATCGATAGCCGCTTGCCCACCGGGAGCGGTAACTAAATCATAACGCCCCCGCAAATTTCTTTGAAACGCCTGCAGTAGATTGACTTCATCATCAACCAGCAGCACTCGACGTGACGGACTCATGTTTTTGGTTCCCGATGACCTATTTTATTCGGGGCTGATACGTTCATAGGTAACACGATATGAAATGTTGTCCCTTCACCCTCTTTGGTATCGAAGTAGAGTTGCCCTTTATGAAGCTCGACGACAACGTTGTAAGCGATCGCTAACCCCTGTCCCGTTCCTTTTCCCACTCCCTTTGTAGTAAAGAAAGGATCGAACACACGATTTCTGATCGACTCGGGTATACCTGTCCCGGTATCGGATAAGTCGACATAGATGTGGGACTCATCCTGACGAGTGGTAACGGTCAATTGACCTAAGGCATCTCCTCCTTTTGCTTGAATCGCGTGAGCCCCATTCACTAGAATATTGAGAAACGCTTGATTCAGCTCGGCGGGTAAGCAATAGATCTTTGGGAGATCGCTCGCAAAATTGGTTTGTACCTTGGCACAATACTTCCACTCGTTTCTTGAAACGGTGATCGTGCTTTCCAAAGCACTATTGAGATCGATTTGTTGCAGCTCTTTGGAACCCGGGTGCGAAAATACTTTCATGGCCCTTACAATTCTCGCGACGTTATCAGCTCCCTCGAGTGTCTGATCGATGGCTCGCGGTATTTCTTCTCGCAGAAAATGAAGATCGCTCGACTGATAAAGTTCTAGAAAATCATCCGACTGAAGCAAAGCGGATTGTAACGATACGGTGTCACCTGCAGTGGCCTGCAGCATGAGATCCAATTTTTCGAAGACATTTTCGATGGTGATAAACGACTCTTTTAAAAAGCGGGTGTTATCACCAACAAATTGAATGGGTGTATTCAACTCGTGAGCGATTCCGGCCGCAAGCTGCCCGACTGATTCCAGTTTCTGAGCCTGTGCTAACTGGGCTTCCAGAATTCGTCTGCGTGATAAATCCCGCACGATGCCGCTATACCATCGTTGGTTCCCGTGCGAGAACTGGCCCAGGACTAATTCAATTGGAATCGTGCTGCCATCGGGTTTCTTGCCGTCGGTTTCCACCGATCTACCCATGGCGTCTTGGACGCGTCTTACCAAACAATTCTCGTTTTCAGAATCACAACGCAAAAAGTCGACAAACAAGTTTTGAATCGTCCACGAGGCCAGATCGCTCGAGGGTGATCTGATAGAAATCCCGAAGATATTCTCAGCCGCCTTGTTCATCGATTCGATTTGGCCGCTATCGTCAAAGATGATAATGCCTTCTGCCGCGGAATCGAAGACAGCTTTAGCTCGCTGAACTTCATGCTCAAGCGCGTCGGCGTACTCTCGCAACCTTAGGTTGGTGTGTTGCAACTGCGACGAGATCTCCGACGCACGAGACTCTGCATCGGCCGCCCGATTCTCTGCTTGGATACGAGCCGACCGCTCTTGTGTCAGCATTTCCCGGAGATCTTCAACAATCGTCGAACAAACGCCCGAATTATTCATGGCTTTCACCGTTAGCAAGCAGTTTCCAAAAGCGGACTCGTTGCCCGTAACCCATTTAAATGCTGGGTTAAAAACAATAAGTAGCCCGGTATTTCTTCCGATGGAACCTACAAACCTAGTAAGTTTAAGCCGACTTTGATGGTCGTAATACTTATGCCACCGTATTGGAAAACAGTCACTAACCGAGTTGGCAATGCCTATTACTTCTTCGTTAGCGTGGTCAAATACTCGACAATATCCACCAATCCTTGTTCAGAAATGAGTTCGTGCAAGTTTTCCGGCATGAGCGATTTCTCTTGCTTTCTGAGTTCGTCGATATCGGTTTTTGCAAATGTGTATTCGATCCCCTTCGCGTCGCGCAGCGTTATCGATTGTTCTGTATTGGAGACCATCAAGCCGACGACGACCTCGTCATCATCGGTTCGCACCGCGAATGATTCATAATTATGACTGATTCCAGCGCTGGGAGAAACGATGGAAACCAACATGGCTTCTTTGGTTAACTTACTGCCAATTTCCGTCAAACTCGGTCCAACATTCTTGCCCTCCGCGCCAACCATATGGCACTGTGAACAGGTGGCGACACCAAAGTACAACTTCTTGCCCTCTTCGACGTTTCCTCTTCTCGCAACAAGCTGCTGCACCGGCGGCAACTCTCGTGCGTTCGCGGAATTAATGGGAAACAACTCCTTGGCTGCATTTCGCACTTGCTCATTTTCTGAAGCCCGGAGAGTTGGGCCGAGGAGCGTTTTGGCTTCCTCGGGGATTTTCCCATCTTTGGCCAATTGCAACAGTTTGGGATGATACGATGCGTTTCGAGCCAAGGACACCACGGCTTCGGAGCGAACAAATTTATTCGCATTAGCATTTTGGAGTAGATCCTCCTGCAGTTGCAAAAATTCGCGTTTATTGCTTAGTGAAGCGATCCTGGCCAGGGTAAACGTCGACTCGGTAGGTGCCGCGTCGCATAACTTGCTCTTCAGCGAATCTAAACCATCTTGCTGAGCGACTAGTTCAACCGCTTGAACCGCTTGTGTCGACATGCCCCAACCGACCGCTTGAGCTAGCAACTGCTCCGACAACCCCTTTAGTTTTAGTTTACGGATGATCTCAATTTTCTTTGGGTCATCACCTAACGAGGCGACGTAGCGAAGGGCGGTTTGCTTAAGGTCTGCGTCGGCGTTTACATCGACATCGGGTAATCGCATAAGTGCTTCGACGACAATCCGATCCTTGACGGATGGTTTATCCGTTAAATCAAAGGACATTGCCCCAGGCGCAGCTCCCAGCAACATGCAAATTGGCAAACCGAAGAGCAAAAAATATTTCGCGGAAAAGGTGTATCTCATGAGGAATTATTTTGGTCACGCTGTAGAAGGATTTTTGGATTCAAAAACGGAGCAGCGAACATAGGATACGCTGCAACCTTCGCATTTGGTTAAGGAGCTGGATTCAAGAGGCTCTTCAAGGCTGCGTCTCTCGTGTTGCGATCTTGGAAATCCAAAGCTCTAAAAATCGCAGGGACCGACTCTTCTTTTACGTCCTCTTTCTTTAACAACGCCGCTTGCATACTGGCCGCTCGACTACCTCGCGATCGCCAGACGATACCATCATGCGCAGCTCGATTTGCGAGTGGTTTATCTTTGAGAAGTCCGAGACACTCATCCCATCGATCGGTAGCTGCGATTCCTAAACTCTCGAGATACCATCGATCCTGACCGTCATATCGCTTGGCCATTTCCATCCAAAACCTCGGCATATCTGATGAGGAATCTTCTCGAAGAGCAATGCAACCTTCTCTAAGAACGCTCATTTCCTTGTCTGCTACCACTTGACTCATATAAGAGTTAGTGGCGAGCTTGGCTTGGCGAGCGATGCGTATTCCTGCACAACGAACATTCTCATCGGCGTCGCCCAAGGCGATCCTAACGACATCGGCAGCAGGGGATATCTTGGCTAAAACCCAAAGGGCACGAGCTCGCATACGAGGGTTCTCGTGTTTAGCGAGCTTCTCAAGGGAGGGCTTTGCGGGACTACCCATTTGGGTCAGTGCCTTGAATGCCAAATAACGAACCGATTGATTGGGATTCATTAACGCCTTGGTAGCTCCCTCGGCCGTAGACAGATCGAATTTAGGAACGGTGTACTTGGTATTGGGTGGCGCCAATCGGAATAGTCGGCCACGATTCATGTCTTCCATGTGGTGGCCTCCCACTCCTGGATCGTACCAATCGGAGACAAAGACAGAGCCGTCTGGAGCAGTACAACAATCGGCTGGTCGGAACCATCGATCTTTATTTCCGACCAGAAGATTTTCGATAGTTGCGTTATAACCCGCACCAGCCTTGGTCGTAGGATAAGCTCGTACAACATTGGGACCCGCGTCGCAGTGAATCACTTCGTTTTGGAATTTATTGGGTAGCAAATCTCCTTCGTAGACCATGATACCAGTGGGTGAACCCGCACCGGTGATCAGCATCGTGGGAACGACGCCCGGGTCGTTGAGGTGCCAATGGCGATTCGGTATTTCTTTTTCTAAGTTGGCTCGTTCAACTTGCCAGCCTTCGCCGGTGAGTTCATCCACGTAACCATAATTTCCGAATTCCATCACAAAGTTAATTCGCGTTGCACGGTTTCCGTCATCATCGTTATCGGATTGCCATAGAGAACCGAACGAATCGACCGCGACCTCATAATTATTACGGAAATTGTGACCGAGAACTTCCATATCGGACAAGTCCTCGTTGCATCGGAACACCATCCCCTGACGATACGGCTTGCCACTGTCATCTATAACTCGTCCCCAACGATCTCTCATGGGATTGCCGTCCCGATCGCAGAGTCTTTTACCGGTGTTACCAAAATTAAAGTAGAGCTTACCGTCTGGACCAAAAACAAAGGAATGCACCGAATGATCATGCTGTGGTTCCCCCGTCTTGGTTAGAATCGCGGTCTTACGATCCGGCTTGTCGTCTCCATCCTCATCGATGAATTCGAAAACATAGGGGGCCGCACTGACCAAAACACGATTACCGAGGACGCATAACCCTAGGGCGGAATCAATATCGCGACCTTGGTAAAACACGGTCGTCTTGTCCATTACACCATCTTGGTCGGTATCCTCTAGTATCAGAATACGATCCCCCTCGGGACGGTCATTTCTGTGGCCGCGATAATTGACGACCTCGCACACCCAAACTCGACCGCGATGATCGATATCGAGATTCGTAAGACTCTTGAGAACAGGTTCCGATGAAGATAGGGTTGCCACGACGCCGTCAGCCACGTCCAGTCCAGCAACCGCATTCTCAGGTTTTCTGGAGTCGACACTACCGCCAGGATCACGCCCCCAATCATTTAAACCATCGGGAACACCTCCGGTAGAAACAAAGAATCGCACCGAAGTCGCTGCCCCGCCGTTCTGATTAACACCTCCGTCATCCAAGGCACACTTGACCTTGAACTTTTCATAGCCCTCCGGCAGTTCGTAATGAATCACGCTCGTGGCATGTGTACCAAGTCCGGAAACTCTTTTTCCTTGTACCGACATTGGGCCACCATCGGCATTACCATTTTTGTTGACCGCCCCCCAGTCCGCAGTGGCTCGCTTCCAGTTTAAATCCAGAAGCGATTTCTCACCTTTAGGACCGACCAGGATCGGTTCAACCCAATTCGCCCAATCGCAACCGAAACCGTCGAGTCCTGGCATGACGATCAAAAATAGATCGTTAGCACCCTTTACATCGACCTCCACAGAAATCTGATGGCCTGGAGTTTGAGAAGTGAGCACTGGACTGGAGAACAACAGCTTCGCTTTTGATTTGGTTGCTCCCTTGTCTTTGGTGGGCGCGTTTCCATCATTCCCGCCCGATTGTCCGAGAATCACGCCGAATTCTTTGGCGGTCTTTTCCGGATCAAAGTTTGATGGCTGCTGCTCGTCTTGATCTACTAGCAGCATATCCATTGTCAAAGAATCAATTTTGATTCCCGATTCGGGCACATCAATTTTGGCGGCCCAAAGAATTGCATTGGCCACCAAACGAGTTTGATCGACTCGTCCCCAATTCCAATGAAAGTGGCCGCCTGTAAATCCAAAGGAGCGCCCGCCATCTTTTCTTTCTGTAGCCCAACCGACATGCTGCTTATCACCGCGCGCCACCTCTTCACGCACGGCAGGATTGCCGCTGTGTGGACCATCTGGACGCTCCATGGTGCTCTTTGGTGGGACAGCAGACAATACAGGGGTCACGCCATCCATGTTTTCGCGAAACCGCATGTGAAAGTACCATTCGTCAAACATGCTGAACGGCTTCACTCCGCGGGTGATCGGGTGCTTTGGTAACTCCTTAAATTCGGCGTTCCAAATCGGGTTCACAGACCAATGTGTTTCGAAGTAACCACCGAGCCAATCTTTGAACCGATCTCCAGCATCCCCTTTGGGGACTTCCACTGCGTAATGTAAACAGACGAAGCCGACACCTCGGTCAATCTGCTTTTTGAGCTTCTCTAAGTGTGGCATTGCAGGATGCCCGCCACCGCCGTCGGCATAAATGACAATCGCATCGGCCGTGTCGAGTATGGACTCGTCCTTAGGCCAACCATCCTTTACAACTTGGCACTTAACGCCTGGGTAGGCCTTTTCGATCAGATCAGCCAATAGTTTGCAACCGGCGTAATGCTCGTGTGAACCGTAGCCGTGGCTGGCTCGACCCGCGATCAGCACTATTTGCTTTTTATCGGCTGGAGAGCTAGCTTCTAAAGTTCGCTCCGTCGCGAGGCACACCCCCCCGAACAGCAGAAGCACAGGAAGCAACCAAGTCGAAGATCTTATGGAAAGAACTCTTTCCAGCGACGGAATGGCTCTACAAGACCCAATAAAGGAGTGCATAGAAGGTATCATCGGTATGAGGGTTGAGAGGTGCAAAGGCTTCACCAGCGTATTGTGGCATGACGTCTCTGAATTGAGTTTCCGTCACATACGATACGGGTGGGATTCGGGCGCAGGCGATAACGACCGCCTGCCAATAGTCTAATTTATAACAGATCGAGTGGGGAACTACTCAGAGATCCAATCCAAAGAAAATCTTGCGCAGAAAATCGATTCTCCCCTTTCAAAAAGACAGACAACGCTCTGATCCGGCAGCACTGCCAAATCAGAATACGCACTGCTACCAATTTCTAGGGTTTTCGGTGCCCCCCAAGTCTTTCCTTCATCTTGACTCATTTGGATTGAGAGATTTTTCCGAGGTGCCCCCTTGCCAGGAATCCTTTGGCCGTTCGGGGAAGTGGCGAGAGAGCGAGGGGAGGAGAGAATTAGCATTCCGGGTTTTGCAGGATGGGTTACTAGACCTGCCATGCAAATAGGCTCCCAAAGATCATCGGCGAACTGAGGCTCTGACCAATCGCTGACTCCATTCGGACTGATCGACACGATCTTTCGGCTTGGCAACGAGTGAGATCGAGTAACCATGATGACTCGATCCCCGGGAAGCTTTGCCAAAGTCGATTCGTTAGGATTGATATAGGGGGGCTTGTTCGGAACAACAATGCTTCCTGCGTTCCAGCTTTTGCCAGAGTCATCACTGTAAATGGTACCAGTGGCTGAAGGCGCATGAGCACCCGATTTTCCGTAGGCTAGCCAGATAGGTACAACGAGTCGCCCGCTTGCTAAGGCGATGCCATGCCCTGGCCCAGTAGCGATGACGTTCCAATCATACTGCCCGCGAAACGGTTCAAAGGAACTAGTGATCTCCACGGGTCGGCTCCATGTGAGTCCATCGTCGAGACTCTGCATCGAAAAGCATCTTGAGTAGTTCACGCAATACAAAAATTCGATTCCACCCGTTTTAGGATCGAGAATGGCAACGGGATTATTGACGGTTTGTTCTGAGCGACCAACGTCCGTTTTCTTGGTGGGATTTCCCTCGATACGATCGCCATGATGAGCTACAAAAACAGGTAAGCTCCATGTATTTCCGTTGTCAGTCGATCGACTCATATGAACTTCGATTTCGCCCCAATCCGCGGAGCTATTTCGACGGGCTTCACAATAAGCAATCAATGTTCCACTCGCGGTAGCGATGATACCAGGTATACGATAACGATTAATTCCATTCTCTCCGGAACGAAAGACGGCCGTCATCACCGGCTCATTGCCTAAACACACCGTTACACCTAGATTTAACAAAGATCCGATTAAAGCAGCCGATAGTAAGACGAGAACATGCCGAATGGTAAAGCCCATTTTCATTCCATTTTATTCTGTTTGTTTATTTATGATTGCTGGTTGCTAAACGAGGTGCAGGTGACCCAGCCTATTCGTGTTACTCGCGACGTACTCGGAACTTATTTTGATCGATCCCCAACCTCGCCAATGCCTTATGGAATCCTTGACGCGTCATATTGGCCTCCCTAGCAGCCTGCGAGATGTTACCTGCGTGTTGTTTCAGCAAAGATTGAAAGTATACTCGCTCTGCTTGTTCCAAGGTTGCCGTTTTGGAAGCGTCGCCAGAAAGGGATAACGGAGATCCGATTCCAATCGAATTGGAATCCTGAAAGAAAATATCGCCAATGATCTGCTGATTAGCATAAGAATTTCCAGCGTATTGATTTATAGCGCCACGCACATCATCGAAATGAATGACCGGTCCTGTACATAGACACATACAGCGTTCGATCGTATTGACTAGCTCCCGAACGTTGCCGGGCCAAGAATAGCTCATCAAGCACTCAAGTGCTGCGAGCGACAGCTTTTTCGTCTCCATTCGATCTCGTATCGCAATTTGTCGTATAAACGACTCCGCCAACTCAGGGATGTCGCTTGTCCTATCCCGAAGTGGAGGGATAACAATCTCAAGCACAGCGAGACGGTAGTATAGATCGAGGCGAAAGCTACCCTTTTCAATTTCCTTTCTTAGATTCCGATTTGTAGCCGCAACAATTCGAACGTTGACTTTTGTTTCGTGATGATCACCTACCGGCGTATAAGTACCGAATTGAATCATACGAAGAAGTTTTGATTGAATGAGCATCGGCAACTCGCCAATCTCATCAAGAAAAAGAGTCCCATGATTGGCCATACTAACTTGACCGGGCCGATCGCTAATCGCACCCGTAAATGCACCTCTGACGTGCCCGAACAGAACGGATTCAACCAATGAGTCTGGAATCGAGGCGCAGTCTATTGTTACAAACGGAGCATCCTTGCGTTGACTGCTTTTGTGTATACCCTTGGCCAAAAGCTCTTTGCCCGTTCCACTTTCACCACAAACTAAAGCACTCGCGTTGGAATTAGCGACTTTGCTCGCCAGTTGTTTGAGATTCTGAATGGCCTGACTAGAACCGAGAATCTCAGCAAAACCACTTTCCACTCCATTGCTATCGATGGGAAGCGTACGTTGAATAGAATGAACCAAATCATCGAGATCGAGGGGTTTTAGAAAGTAGTCTTGAATACCAAGGCGGATACCTTCAATGGCGCTCGGGATAGTCGGACGCCCCGTTACGACAATGAACGGTATGTGGGCCGAATGAGTTCTCCATGCGTGAAGCAGTTCCAGTTGCCGATTTCCTGGCATATCCAAGTCTGCGATCAGGACATCGGTTTCCCCTCGCCTAAGGACATCCAGGGCCTGCAAACCATCTCCAACACAGCAAGCGTCGAATCCGCGTGAACGCAAATACTGTACAGTGGTCCTAGCAAACAGTGGCTCATCATCGGCGATTAAGACTCGTTTCATGTAGGCACTTGTTCTTCATTCCCAAGAAAGGATGATGTGGGAAAAGTATGGACAGGTATAGTCAATCGAAACGTGGTCGTAACACCATGCTGACTTTCGACCTCGAGTGTCCCCCCCATGGCAACTGCAAGACTTCTAGAGATGGCTAATCCTAGCCCTGTACCAGGATGCCTTTCATCCGCTTTCGTGGTAAAGAATGGCTCAAAAATGTTTGGCAAAACAGCCTTAGCAATTCCGCATCCGAAGTCCTGAACCTCAATCGCAATTCTACAAGGGCTAACCGCAGTCACTCGCACGCAGACACGAGTATCCTGCGAAGAAGCTTCGAAAGCGTTACCAACCAAGTTGTAAAGAATCTGTCTGATCTCGGATTCGCATACTTCGACTATCGGCCATTTTGGAATCCAGCGTCGATCAATCACATCCTTCACATCGACCTCGATCGATTTGGCCACCTCGTTTGCTTTAACACCTCGAATGATATCTTGAATCAACGCAAGCATATTGATTGCTTTTGGGGAACTCGTAGCGGGACGGCAGAGTTGATTGATTTGTTGAAGCAATTTTGCGATACGATTTAATTCGTCATCAACACACTTCAGTAATTCCTTTGATGATTCGGAAGTATCGGAATCTTTACGTACGAGCCACACTGCGTTCTTAATACCCGCCAACGGATTATTGATTTCATGAGCGATTGAGGCAGAAACCTCTCCCAAGGATGCGAGTTTCTGATTGTGCAGTCGACGCTGTTCGAGTTGAACAATCTTCAATGCTCGCTCGTTCGCCAATTCTTCTAGTTCACAAGAATGAGCACGGAGCGCCTCCTCCATTTGTTTGCGATCACTGATATCTCGCATACTCATTCGCAGGCCGGCCTTTTGTCCGCTTCGATTACGAAAGGGTTGCCATGATACGGCAAACCATTTCATCGTGTTCGATTTTGTCATAATCCGAAACTCAACGTCGTTACCCGATCGACCGTTAAGAGCCTCTTGGACAATTTGTTGGATGGTTGCTCGGTCCTCAAGAGTCACAATGGGGAGTGGATAGTCGCTCATTTGCAAGCAATCAGCAACGGTGAATCCGGTATGATGCTCCACCGCCGGATTCACCCACACCACCTTTCCTACCTCATTGATCCAAGATTCCCAGTCGTAGGTATAATCCGCGACCGCTAAAAAGCGTTCGTGACTTTCTCGTAGTTGTCTTTCGGTTTGTTCCGCCTCCGTGGCATCTTGGACATACTAACAAATCCAGGTGTCGCCGTTCCATTCAAAGCAATCATATGCGACATTTACAAAAAAGGTCGTACCGTTGGAACGTTTGTGAATATGTCGAGCAGAGACCGATGGGCGATCGCTTCTCAGTCCGTTAATAACCTCGGCAGTAAGCTTTGATGTTTCGCTCAATTCGAGAACGGAACGCCCCACTAATTGATTGGCCGGCAATCCATAGAGTCTTTCAGCTGCAGAGTTTACCGCAACGAGGATTAGGTCGCGACGACGAAACAATAACTTCGCCAAAGTCGATTCCCCCAGAAACAACTCTGGCGCAATGGATTTAATGGCCATGATGACGGGACCTGTTTGACGGTGGATTACTTCGGCGCATCAAGTTGGCATAAATAGCTAACGTGGGCTAATGCAAATATGGTTCTTCGCCATTCAGTTTAGCCAACCATCAAAACCTGGAAAGCACCCCGTAAAACCGAATCCATAAAGCGTCAACCGCAGTTTACACCCGGCTGCGACAATCCGGTATAGCCTCGGATTTACGTATTACAAAACAATACGAATCGCAGACATTTGCAAGAGTTTCTTACAAATCTGACTTTTTCAAACTCTTCGGCACGAGTGATGCCTTAGCCGTGTCTGTGGTGTGAGCGGCGTAGCTCACACTTTTGAATCTAATCGGTACGCGTCGGACACGGATGTTTGACGCGAGTATCATTCACCATCTTACGGAGAATTAGACGATGATGAAAACATCGGTGCTTAGCTTAGGCGTGTGTCTTGGTCTGTCTCTCTTGTGCTGCGTCAGCAATGCTCAAAACGTTCGTGATCCAATATCGCGAAAGTTCCAACCGCAGCACGGTTTCTTTGAATCGAAGTCGACTACCGAGCAGACTGTTGCCATTAGAAGCAATCCCGCCTACGTTCAGGGACAGAGTCAGCCTACGGCAGTTCCGTACACCAGCAGTCGTCCTAGCTTTCTTAGGCGACTCTGGAAGCAATGAGTTGAACGCTCTCAATTCATTTGGACTCAGCAGTTCTGAAGTATCTTGAATGCCCGCATCTTGAAACGCACAAGTCCTAATTGACTGTAAAGCTATCGCTCGCAATCACTACCCATCGTCAGCATCTCGCTGATTGCGAGCGTCTACCGGAAGCGTGCACAAATCCATCTGAGATAGACTGAAGAAAACTGCTATCGATTGGCATCAATCGTAACGTCTTCGGTCGCATTGGTTCGATCGCTGGTTAGTGGTTGCGAACGAACAGCGGCTCGGAAGTTTTCTGGTAACCGCAACCCCCAAACTACGATGGCCCAGAGCGAAAAGATTAGCACCACAAGAATTAGCAGCGCGACGACCCCCTCGCTAATCATTTGACTCGCCATTCTCGCCACAGGCGCAGTCACGGAATCCGCTCGAGCTTGTACCAAGACCCAAAGCTTGGAGGAGTCTGATGTCTTGTCGCCTGATTTGAATTTGTTTGGTATCTCGACGGGCGCCATCGCGGCTATCCAATTACCACCGAACTCTGTGCAGTCTGGGTGTTGTGAGAGCGGGTCGATATATCGATCTGTCCCTCCTCGTTTCAGATCCTCCAAGGCTTCGGGGGCGATACGAAACGTTTTGTCGGCCTGGACCGCGTTATTCCATGATATCTTTGGGAAACCGATATGTTGCAGGATAGTTCCATCCGAGTTCGTATTCTTAGCCCCTTTATGTCCATCGACGAGTACTGCCAGTCGGTTTTGCTCCTCTTTGGATCGGCCTGAGCTTTGAGGCATATCCTTGGGTAGCAGGTCCAAATCTCCCAGTTGGATCGTTAAGACTAAAACGCCCAAGATTCGTGAGGTTGCTTCGTCAGTTTGATTGCTCGCCGACTTTTCCCCCCAGACAGGCGAGGATACGGCGATCTTCCAACGATTGGTTGTGGTGGAGAGAAATGGCGCACTCAAGTGAGGCTGCATCACTGGCTCAAAGGACGATTTGGGAGCATCGCGATCTGCATCGTCAGCCTGGCCGTTGAAGTAGTCTCGATAGGCAAAATTGGAACCTACCTTTGTTGTTGCTAACTCATCGGAACTAGCCCAGGCAATCATGGTCCCTCGATTATCGGTCAGGAACAAACTGTCGAAACGAGGCGTTTGCGAGCGGACGCCCGATATCCTAGACAGCACCTCGAATCGTTGCACCAAATATACCTCAAGTGCATTCTGTTGTTCAAGCTCTCCGAGTTGAGAACGCTCCCTTTCGGAGGCATCCTTTTCTAGCTTGGACATGTACTCGCGGCCCGCCTGCTCCAAGCACCCTTGGATTAAACTTAAAAGCTCTGCCTGGGCCGCTTCTTCCTCCACTGACTCAAAAAGAGATTCGATCTCCTTTTCCATCGTTCGAGCACCGAGACGAGCCGCGAATAAGTTATTTTGCAGTACCATCTCCTTGAGCTCGGCCGAGGACTCTCGCTCCGCCACACCGACCCCGCGCCAGAAGAAGACGGCCATCACGATCAATAGCAAAATGGGACCAACGATCCCTAATAGCTTGAGCGGCAAGTTGAGCTTTGCCAAATTGCGACGTTCTACGGCTTCGATGACTTGCTGCACGTTTTCGAAACGATCTTCCGGCCTCTTGGCCAAACATCGATCAATCATTCCCGATAGCCATCGATCCATTCCAGGGACTCGGTAATGCGCTCGTGGGAAATGGGATTTGTAGATCGTGTCGCGATATCGTTTTAGCCGCTCCTCCAAACTGGTTGCGGTATCGAGCGTTGTAACCGTATCGGGAGTCCTATAGGGAGGCGTACCCACTAACATGCAATAGAGAATCGCACCGAGGGCGTAAACGTCCCAGCGTGCGTCAGGCGACGCATTCAAGTCCGCTTGTTCGGGAGCCATGTAAAACAACGTACCGAGCGATGGCGTCTGTTCATCGGTCAACCGGCTCTGTCCGAAGTCGGCCAGCCTCGGATGCAGATCGGGGTCCAACAAGACGTTGGCGGGCTTGAGATCGCAGTGCAAAACTCCTTTGCCATGCGAATGATTTAAGCCCCGGGCAATGTCGACGAAAAGAGATACGGCCTCAGCAAGTGGAATTTGGCCACGCTTGCGAATCAATTCGTCAAGCGATCCGTTTTCGAGGTACTCCATTACATAGTACGGAGGCTCGGAGTCCCAACCAACCTCCAAAACCTGGACAATCAGCCGATTACCAGCCATGCTTACCAAGTTTTTAACTTCGCGAGAAAGCAACGACCAATTCACCCCACCACGGTGCAGATAAAACTTGACAGCTACCGTTCGGCCGGTGTTAAGGTTTGTCCCTACCCAAACCTGACCAAACGCTCCTTGTCCCAACAATCGCTCAAGTTTGTAGCCGGGAACTTGTGCTGGAGGAACCGTCGCACGGAGCGAGAGCTCTTCGGCACGCATCTGCTCACCCATCGTTTGATGCAGAGTATGGCTGGGTGTATGTTTATCGGGTCCAGGTGACAATCTTAAGAATTTTCGCCGTGATTATTGGAAAACTACGATGGTTGCTGCGGCGACCACCCACGTTAAGCTTGGTATAAATGGTACCGCATTTAAACTTGTTGTATAGAATCTACCACTCAAGACATCACAAATCCAACCGTACCTCAGCCAAAACAATACTACCGAGAACCGCATGTCGTATAGGCAAAGGGTTTGGTGTGGACTACGTATCGGTATAACGTATGGATACAGAATGTGAATGTGGATACAGTGCAGAGGCCACCTGGGGAATCAAAATTGAAGTCACGCGATAATCTTCGAATCGTCTTACTCGGTTGCTTGCTCGTGCTCATCGCTGGCTGCCGAGGATGTAATTCCACTACGCCAACCGACCCGCCCAAAGATGCGGCAGAAGCCAAGAAGAATCAGCGAGTCAATTCAGACCGAACGGCAACTATCCCGAGCGAGTCGGGCGTTGTTATCAGTTATGTAAAGCCAGGACACTGGTATCAAGCGAACACTCGCCTCACAGCAAACGAACAAGACGAATCGCTTTCAATTTCTCTCTCCCCAGTCGATCGACTCGGGAAAGAGGTCCCCATGAATTCCGGAAATGCCCCAATTCGATATCAACGAACCGTATCTTTGGCCAAAGGACAGCAGAAGAGTGTCTCACTTATGTATCTGCAGCCTGATGTTGCTCTGGGATCATTCGAAGAAGAAATGGATTTTTCGAAAGAGACGACCCCTGCTCAACTACGTATTCAGTACTCAGCCAAAGGCTTCGGTACTCCTATGCTTCAAGAGAGCAACCCACTGCGTTTACTGTACGGCTACCAGTATTGCTTGGTTACTCTTTGTCGAGATCCAGCTCGATATTCCTTTATGAAGGCATTGGACTGTACAACATGGTCCTCGCATATTAAAGCACCGGACGAACGAATTACCCCGCATCGTATTTTGGACCTCAAAGAGGACGATATCGCGACTCAACTTCCAAGTCGATTCTACGCAATGACCTCTATGTCGCACCTCATGATCAACGATGGTTCGCCGGCATTGCTAAATCTGGAACAGCAACAGGCGGTAATGGATTGGCTGCACTTCGGCGGCACCATTATTGTCAACGGCAGCGACGGCCTGGATCGAGTCGAAACAAGCTTCCTGAGAGCTTATTCGCCCCTCGTTAATACCTCGACCTCGGAGTGGTCAGCAGACGATTCGAACCTGCTTAACCGCCACTGGACCATTCAACGCATTGATGACCCGGCCCCCATTAACTTTACCGCGGCACGTTCATTCCCCAAACTATCCGGCAAGCTATCCGAAGGGGCACGATGGATGGATTCGCTCGAGGGACTGGTCGCGGAAAAAATCGTAGGACAAGGTCGTATCGTGCTAACAACCTTTCCCATGAACGAACCAAGCTTCCTGCGCTGGCCATCTTACTCGTCCCTTATTCACAATGCGATTCTCCGTATGCCCTCAAGGACGATTTCAAAACCGGACGCAGAGCCATCCGCACCTGTCAATCCCAGAGCCAATACAGCTTCCAATGCCAACAATGCCTCAAACGCCAATACACCGAACGATTTAGATTTTATCCCAACCTTTGACACGATGTACGCAGGTGATCTCAGCGGAACGGAACTTAATCCTTTGCACAGTACACGACTGCGAATTTGGGCAAGAGATCTGGACAGTTCGACCAGTTTTAAGGGATCGAACGAGAAAGAACCCCGCGGTCGATCTGATAACAAAACCGATGCAAGCGAGTTCCCATCCGGAAAAAAAACGGGCCTTGGTGGTTGGAACTCCGAGTCCTACGTTTTAGCTAGCGCCAAGGAGAGCTTGCAGGAATCTTCAGGAATCACAGTTCCAAAAATCAAAACGGTTGTTTGGTTGCTGCTCGGTTATTTGGTTGTTCTAGTCCCCATTAACTGGGCTGTTTTTCGGCTCGCTGGAAAAGTCGAATTCGCCTGGGTCATGGCACCAATCATCGCCGTGATCGGCGCGTTTGTCGTCGCAAGAAACGTGCAACTCGACGTAGGATTTTCTCGAAGCCAAACATCATACGGTTTTCTTGAATGCCACGCAGGTTACAATCGAGGCAGCCTGTCTAGCTATCTCGCTTTATACACATCCCTTACCACCAACTATCAAGCTCTCTTTCCTGATGACAAAGGGATTGTCACGCCACTGCCGCAGTCTTTGGAAGATGCCTCGTCGCGCCGCAGATTAAGTATCGATGGTTACGACTATACTTTTGCGAGTGATGATGGAGTAGGCTTGATCAAAACCCCGGTTTTATCCAACACAACCGGGCTCATCTACGCGGAAGAGATGTACGATCTACAAGGTTCATTCGATGCGCAAATCGACCAAACCAATAGCAAATTGTCCCTTTACAATCGGAGTGCAATTCGCCTCCGCGATGTTGGCGTTATTGGTATTGGAGACGACGATAAGCTCGTTAGCAGTTGGGTTGGAGATCTCAATCCAGACGAAGAAACCGAATGCGAACTAAAACAATCCACCGATGACGAAAAATGGCATAACGGATGGGAACTGAACCCAACTTTATCAAAACCCAATGCGATTCTCGATGATGGAAAAAAGTGGACATCGAGCGAACTTGATGAGGATTTGTATCTGGGCAAACTCTTAGAAACCATTGCAAACCGATACCCAATCACTCGTGGAGAGCTTCTTGCGATCGGGTGGACCGATGAGAATCTGTCCAAACTCGCTATTACTCCACAAACCAATCAAATCAAACACCGGACGCTGGTCCTACTTCACTTGAAAACAGCGAATCTGGAACCAGTCAAGCCAGATGAGATGATCTTCCCTGCGATAAAGCTTGAACCTGGCGAATGAATCTGCGACTCATGTTGTTACGATCCTCCAGCTTGGGAATCGTCTTTTATATTGTTCTGGCCTGCCTATCGACATGGCCATTGGTCAAGTCGTTTTCGACAAGATTGCCCATTGGCACAGAACCATGCAGGACCGTGCCGATGTTCAACTTATGGACACTAGAATGGAACGTCCAGAGTTTCAATAATGGTACTCTGTATTGGTCCCAAGAGTATTGGGATGCGCCGATATTCTTTCCGGCGAAAGACAGTTTTGCCATGTCCGAGGCTCAACCCATTTTGGGTTTATTGGCCCCTATTGTTTGGATGACCGGTTCCACGATCGCAGCCTACAATTCGTACATCATACTTTCGCTCGCTTTAAACGGTTGGTTCGCTCGAAAACTATTGGTGGGTCAAGATTTTCCACATTGGATTGCAACGCTCGCAGGTGGTGGCATGGTGCTTCTCCCCGTCGCACATTGGCAACTCGGGGTTTCGCAGCTCGTACCTGTATGGGGAATTATTTGGAGCTGGGATGTTATCTTGCGCTGGCTCAAACACGGTGAATCCGCACCGACTTCAGACTTGGATACCGCAAAAACCGTTTTACCCCAAGGCGTTTTTAAAGAGGGGCTGGAGCTTAGTGGCGCCTGGATCGCAACGTTCGCAATGAGTGTTCACCACGGATTGTTCGCAGCCGTGATTTACGGAGTAGCAATCTCAACCCTAGTACTGTTAAAGTTTCGCGATCTAAAGATCTTGAAACGGGCTGCTCTAGCCCATTGCATCACTGCGGTTTCTGTCGGTTTGGTGATCGGCCCCATGCTTTGGCGTCACCATCGCGTAAGTCAAGAAAACGGCTTCCAGCGTGAAGCGAGTTTGGTTGAGCAGTTATCAGTATGGCCCTCACAGTATTTGACGACCTATGGTCATTCCATCTCCAATTGGATCGTGGGTCATGGATGGGCGACGCAAACGGGCTGGACGATCGGAGCAGGATTACTTACGACGGGGATCGCGATTTTTGGCTTGCTAGTTGGCTTGTTTTGCAAAGCTCATCGTCGCATGTCGATCGTACTTCTTTTTGTGATTGCGATCTCCTTTTTGTTTTCGATGGGCAATCACTTGTCTCTAGGTAAGTGGTCTGCATGGGATGGCTTGGTGAATTATGTTCCCGGCTTTTCACAAGTACGAAGCGCTTATCGATTCATTTATTTTCTACAAATTGCGATTGTGCTCTGTGCAGCGATTGGTATTCGTTGGATAGCCGATGGCAAGCCACGATGGCGTACCTGGACGGCGACGGTATTGGCAATTCTAAGCATGATCGATCCGTGGCCGTGTTCCGTTAGACTGGGGGCGACTCCCAGCAAATCCGAGATACAGGCAAGCTGGGCTGAAACCCTTCGTAACCAACCCATGGGTGGTGTCGTCATTCTGCCACTTCTCGATGGTGGCACGGTCCACGATTACGAGATCGTTGCGGAATGGATGCTAAAGGGACTTTACACGGGCAAGCCAATGGTCAACGGCTACTCTGGGTTCTTCCCCAAACCTCAGTTGGATTTAGCGCAACGAATCTACAAGACTGGTTTAAACCGAGAGACCGTTAACGAACTGAAAAGACTTGGGGTACGGTACATCGTTCTGAGTCCTTTCAACCAGCTAAGATTTGAACTCGAACAGTCGGGTCTAGAGATCGCGGAATCGAGACGAGACAAATGGATCATCTTACGTGTTCCTATATCGCCAATTCGGGTGAAATAATATTCCGAGGATCTTTGACGGGTTGCTGTGCAGGGTCATTTGGTAGGATACAATATCAATCCGCACTGATTGACTTATACAGCCTAACTGTCGCGACAGGCTGTCGAATCCTCCTCCACACATACCAATGATCAAAAGTGTCCCAAGAATTTGACTCGGACCCCTTAGATCCCTCCACCCAGGGCTCCTTCGTCCCCCGAGGCTTGCTCTTGCTGGGGGCACTCGCAGCAATTGTTGGTGGCATGAGCATTCTCTGGTATGCAACCAGCCAACCTAAGCTTTTGGTGGAGGCCAACAACCGCTCTCAATCCGGTGCGACCAACGACAATAATTCGCTTGCCTCAATGCTTTCACCAGAGGATTCCAATGAGGCGATCGCATGGCTGCAAGAAAAGCATGGGATCAACGATCCTAGCGACGTGGAGGTCATCCTGGCAGCGGGAGGGATTGCGGTCGCTGCGGAAAAGTATGAAAAGGCGTCGCGATACTTCGATCAAGTCAAAACCGAAGTCCCTCGTTTCGGCATGACCGCCAGACTCGAACAAGGCCTAGCATTGCTAAAGCTGAACTTCGCTACCCCGGCGGAACAGAATCTAAGAAAGTTTCTCGATGCAGCCAGAGCATCAGAAAACCCAGATCCATCCCAAGTGTTGGATGGATTCAAGTGGCTGACGTACTTGCTGTCAGTTCAGATACGACAAGAAGAACGCAAATTGTTTCTTCAAGAGCAACATGATATCAGTCTTGCAGACCCGCTCGATTCCAAGCAACTTTACTTTCCGAACCTATTGATCCTGAACTCTCCTGCTGGTCGCACGCGATTGGCGAAATTGATCGAAAATGAACCGACGAATCTTTCCCTCTTAGTCGCTGCCGCTCGGTACCAAACTCTTGCCGGAGAATTCGACGAAGCCATTGAACGGCTAGAAAAACTGAGGCGTACACGACTCGAGGACTTGACTATAGCTGCGGCTTTGGCTGAAGCATTTGTAGAATCCGATCGCCTTGAGGAGGCAGGGCGACTGCTCGACTCGATCCCTCCCTACCACGCAATCGAGCCATGGCTTCTTACACGCATGCGAGGAGAGATAGCCCTCCACCGAGAGAAATGGAACGATGCACTTAAGTACTTTGGGACAGTACTAGGAGAAGATCCGGCCAACGCCCCAGCCCAAATGGGCATGGCAATGGCCTATGAAAAACTCGGGGACAAAGAGAATCACCAAGAGTCACTCCGACGCTCCAGTGTGCTCGCCAAAATTCGAGTAAATTTGGGTAGTGTACAATCGGACGCCGAAGCAGCGTGCCTCGATCTCGCAACTCAATGCCGTGCGATTGACATGGAAGCGGCGGCCAAGGTCTTCGAAAAACATGCCGCAAGAATCAAGAGCCAAACTAAGATCGCTCCAACTCCAGCACAATGACCACACACCAAGCTACCCGCTTCACCACTAAAGCTGCCGGCTCATCGTGGTCCATGCGACTCGCTTCCTACCTCATCACTCGGGCCGTATACATTCGCATTGCAAGTCTTATTGCTGTCCTAGCTTGTGTCACAGCCTGCAATCGTTCCGCTGAAAGCAACAAGCCCGTTGAGCCGCAGGACTCCATAGAGCAACATAGTGACACCGGACGATCAAGCAATCCAACAGACACGGCTGCAATCGATCCGTTATCGAAAAACAATGGGGAGACCAACGAATCACAACCAGTCTCACCGACGCCTGGCGTTGTAAACAAGAAAGGCGAAAAGAACCCAAACCCCTCTGCAATTCGCTTCGAGGAGCTTAAAGACAGCGGCATTACGTTCCTGCGCGAAGACGATATGCGAGGTAAATGCCGGATTTTCGAATCCACAGGCGGTGGTGTCGGCGCACTGGATTTTGACAGAGACGGTTTGATAGATCTTGTTTTTATGGGTGGCTGTAAACTCCCTGAAGAGGCAAATTCCCCAAAACCAACCTGCGCAATCTACCGTCAGCATCGCCCTCTTAAGTTCACAGACCAAACGCTGAACTCAGGACTCATCAAGTCAGGGTACTGCCAAGGTATCGCGATCGGTGATTGGGATAATGACGGTTTCGATGATGTTTATATAACAGCCCTCGGACCAAATGGCTTCTACCACAATAATGGAGACGGGACATTCTCCGATATAACCGATTTGCTCGGTGTGGGTATGGGAGACTGGAGCACTAGCTGCGCGATGGCAGACGTCAATCTCGATGGTAACCTCGATTTGTACGTTGTCACCTATCTCGAGGACTCCATAACAACGCCACTGTTATGCACAAATCCGAAAAGCCCATCCGGTTATGAGCAATGCCCTCCATCAAAATACAAGGGAGTCGACGACCGATTATTTCTTAGCGACGGCCATGGTGGAATGATTGATGTCACCACCGAATGCGGATTAGAGGGAACAAAAGGAAAAGGACTGGGGCTTGCCATTTGTGACTTTGACCAAGATGGCAAACCGGAAATTTATGTTGCCAATGATGGAGAAGCAAACTTCCTCTTCGAAGTGACCATCGACGAACATCAACGAGTTAAGCTTGAGGAAGTTGCCATGGCCTCTGGCTGTGCACTTAGCCGATCTGGCTACGCCCAAGCCAGCATGGGGATCGCCGTGGGGGACTACGACAACAACGGAACCGTCGATTTGCATCTCACCAATTTCTACGGGGATTCCAACACTATTTACAAGAACTCAGGAGGACTCAAATTCACGGATGTAACCAGAAGCACCGGCATCACCAGCCCTAGCAAAGCTGTCCTCGGTTGGGGAACGGTTTTCGCAGACTTTGACCACGATGGTTGGTTGGATCTATTCGTCACCAATGGCCACGTCGAAGATCGCACCTGGAACGGACGGGGAGAACCGTTTCAGATGCCCCCCTTGTTGTTACGCAATGCCGGAAACGGCTCCTTCGAAGACGTGTCTCAACATTCAGGCGAATATTTTAAAAAAAATTGGCTCGGTCGTGGGGTTGTAAATCTCGACATTAACAACGACGGATTAGCAGATCTAATCGTTTCTCATCAGCATGTAGCACCACAAATATTGATCAACAAATCGGCGGTACCTGGGCTGCCAACGGTCGTAGTTACAGGGACTCAGTCCAACCGTAACGGGCTGGGTGTTAAACTGGAATATCTAGGAAAGACAGGGAAAACCATGGCCTTTCGCGAGCTCTTTGGCGGTGGCAGCTATCTGTCGGCCGGTTCCAATCACTCTCTTTTTATCCCCATTCATACCGAACAAATTAGGGTTCGCTGGCCTAGCGGAAAATCCAACACTATTTCTGTTAAAGAATCACCTATCGTGGAATTAGTTGAGTACTAAACGCTTCTAAAGGTCGATAACGCGCCCAAGTCGTTTGACAAACCAGGCTTTGCAAGAATAATGCATAGGCTCGTTACGTCCGGAAGTAATACTTTTTCGTTTTTCTTGTCAGGAGTTTTTATGAAGCACACAAAGACTTTGAAACCGCAGGGTTTCACGCTGGTCGAGTTGCTTGTTGTTATTGCAATCATCGGTATTTTAGTTGGACTTTTGCTTCCTGCAGTTCAGGCCGCGCGCGAAGCGGCACGTCGGATGCAGTGCTCCAACAACCTGAAGCAACTCGGGTTGGCACTTCACAACTACGAAAGTGCTTTTAAGGTTCTGCCGTACGGTTCTAGCTGGCCAAATGGACCTAGCGTTAACTGGAGACGGATGAGCGGTCACATTGCCATGCTCCCATACGTCGAGCAAGGCCCGCTTTTCGAAACAATCTCGGCTGATAACGCTCGCAATGTTGGTACAGTTCCATGGGATGGTGGTTATGTCCCGTTCCGAACTCGTATTCCAACCTTGCAATGCCCAAGCGACGTTGGACGTAACATTCCAAACGAAGTTGCGACCACCAACTACATGTTCTCTCGTGGCGATACCACTTGGGATCACAACGAATGGGCCGGTAACGGCGGACGGGGCTTGCGAGGAGCGTTCTCCTGCATCAATCCCGGTACTGGCGCGAACCATGTCGCGTTTCGTACCTTCACCGACGGTCTAAGCAACAGCATCGCAATGTCGGAGCGAACCATTGCTCAAGACAATTCGCGTCGTGTGATCGACGGCGGAACATTGGTCAACGTCGGTTCGTTGTTCCGAAACACCAACCCGTCTGACTGTGCTACTCCGGCACGTATCGTAAACAAAATTTACCAAGCAAACGTAGGCGCGTGGGCAGGGCGACGATGGACGGACGGTGCTCCTGCATTCACCGGTTTCACAACCATTCTCGGCCCTAACAAGGCGAGCTGCACACAAGGTGGCTGGGACGGTGAAGACGGTATTTACGAACCTATGAGCCGTCACACTGGTGGTATCAATGCTGTATTCGGCGATGGATCGGTCCGATTTATTGGCGAAGCGATCGACACTGGCAACACAACCCTACCACCAGCTGACGCTCCTGGCGTTGGCGGTGGACCAAGCCCATACGGCGTTTGGGGTGCGCTGGGCTCGATCCGCGGTGGTGAAACCGTAAACCCTGAAGGTACCTAGACATAACCAGGATCAACTTTGTTGATCACGAGAAACTCGGTTGATAATAAAGCAAGAGTCAATGTGACTCTTGCTTTTTTTATTTCCTCCAAGTCAACTTCAGCGAGCAGATGGAAAATTCAATCTCTATTTGCTAAAACGAACGCTTGTATGTAGTTGCTGCTTAATGCGTTAGTGCTACGATTAACTATCTATTCCAAGTTGCTTGGATTTCCGATCAACAACGAGAAATGCAAATGGAATAGCTTACTCATTCAATTTAGACAGAGGAAAATTATGGCTCGCTTATCGTTGTGTTGCTTGGTAGTCGGTTTGCTTTTGACCGGTTGTAATTCAACCGAAGGTCGCGTCCAAACCCACAAGGTCAAAGGTAAGGTGACCTATAACGGCGCTCCCGTTGCATCCGCAACGGTAACGTTTGCTCCTCAAGAAAAAGGTACACCAACCGCCATGGGAATCACCGATGGCCAGGGAATGTACACGTTAACAACCTACGATTCGGGCGACGGTGCGGGTGCCGGTATTTACAAGGTACTTGTTTATAAGTTGAGCGAAGCAACTGCTTCTTCAGAGCCCGAATTGCCAGCGCACGATCCAACAGGAGCTGGTCCGTCTGCACCTCCTCCAGCTCACTCTGGTCCTAAAGGTGGACAAAAGAAGGCTGGCGGTTCATTACTACCTGAAAAGTACATGAAAGCCGACACAACCACTATTACCAAGAACGTTGTCGGTGGTGAAAACGAGATCAACCTCGAACTATAATTCTCTGATCTCAGCTCTATAGAAAATGGTCAGGCATTTGCCTGACCATTTCTTTGCGCGGGTTATTGATCCGATGCCTGCAACTCGTCTTTCGAACATGGTCCTAACCCAGACAGATGTCCATAGCAAACCGTGGGGACGACTAACTCTTCAACCGCCGCCAAAAAATCCACTTGGCCCAAGCTTATTGTTACGGCTCTAATTGCCGCATCGCTCGTTCTTGCTGCGATCGTCTTTTTTACTCCTCCACCTGAGGACGATCTTTACACCGACCAAACGTATCTACGCGCCGCGGAAGAGGCATTGGCTGCCAATCGATTAGACGAAGCAGTTAAGTTTACGTCCCTCATAGAGAAAAAATCGAATCTCCATTCTAAAGGCTGCTTAATCGCGGGTGAGGCAGCTACCAAACTTGGGCAGCTGGATCAAGCTCTCGACTATTACCAACAGATCCCACCCGGCGACACCGACATCTACCCGGTCGCTCAGTACGCATCAGCTGAAATATATCGAGTCCAGTCAAAGTGGAAACTCGCGCTTGATGGCTATCTCAACGTCTTAAAGGCGAATCCCCAACAAACAGAAAGTCACGAGCGCGTTGCCTTTCTCTATGGTGCGAGCGGCCAGCGATGGGAGTCGGTCCCCCATCTCATGAGTCTGGTAGAACAGCAACGTTGGGATCTGCAAACATTGTCCGTTCTAACGGACATCGAACGCCCCATCGAACAACCTGAGTTGGTCGATGCCAGTTTCCAAGAGCAACCCAATGACGCCGTCGTAGCACTAGCTAAAGCGCACCACCTGCTTATCAATGGCAATGCTGGCGAAGCTCGCCCGATTCTAGAAAACCTAGCGAAGTCATCTTCTTGCCCAAACGCAGTTTTTGAACTTTTAGGAGAAGCACTTTTCCAGTTGAGTGATGCGGCTGCATTGAGGGCATGGAGCCAATCATTGCCAAGCCAAATGGAAAACTCGTCAACGGTTTGGTTTATTCGAGGACAACAAGCCAAAACAGAAGGTGACCTGGAACTCGCAGCTAGTTGCTATGCTAAGGCGATCGAAATCGTTCCTGAATTCAGGCAGGCTCTTTACCAACTCGGGCAAATCCTTTCAAAACTTGGGTCAGATAAAGCGAAAGAGGTAATTGAACGAGCAAAGCTTCAAGCAGAGATGAGTCAACAACTAGACTTGATTCTAGGCACAAATGGGCAGTCTCCCTTACCTATGCAGAAGGTCTCAGAGGCATGTGCGCAACTCGGACGTTATCGAGAAGCGTGGGCCTGGGCCGTTACAAGCAAAGGTCTGCATGGAGAGTCCGCCTGGACGATGGACATCATTCAAAAGGCGAAGCCCTTTTTGCCAAAGAACGCAAGAACGGCGGAGGATTCTGGCAATATGAAAGCGGTCGTAGCTTCGTATGCTCCTAAAGCCTCAAAAAATCGATTCGAATCCATGAACTGGAAAAGCCTGAGCAACGCAGTTCGCCCATCAGCAACGAGCGATTCCGCAATCCGGTTTGCGCAAGAAGACAGCGTTGGACTCGAGTTCTCGTATAACCCCGGAGAGGACCCTTCAACGCCAGGCGTGCGGATGTTTGAGCAAACCGGAGGTGGGGTTGGTGTTCTAGATTTTGATAATGACGGTTGGCCTGATCTCTATTTCACCCAGGGCAGTCCCTGGAAGACGGGTGAGAACCAACCCTCCCCCATGCCGGAATTTCGTGACAAACTCTTCCGTAATCTTGCAGGAACACGATTAATTGAGTGCTCCGCTTTGGCAGGTATAGACGAATTGGATTACAGCCAGGGAGTTAGTGTCGGGGATGTCAACAACGATGGATTTGATGATCTCTACGTTGGAGTAATCGGCCGCAATCGCCTATTCCTAAACAATGGCGACGGGACATTCCATGACTCATCAGATAGTTTTGATATTGCCAAAAATAGTTGGACCACAAGCTCCGTAATGGTGGACCTAAATGGTGACTCTCTACCAGATATCTATGAACTAAATTACGTTCAGGGAGAACAGGTTTATTCGCTCATCTGCAATGGCAAAGGTTGCTCGCCGAGCGTATTCGATGGTAGTCCCAATCACTGCTGGCTCAACCAGGGAGACGGCAGCTTTAAACTCGTTGAGCGATGTGATGGACCTGCCAAGTTGAGCAAAAGCCTAGGCGTTCTCGCTTTGAAATTAGAAGGTGAACAAAAGATAAGTCTGTTCATTGCAAACGACCAAGTCCCCAATTTTCTAATGATTCCGTCACAATCGAAAGATGGTAGCTTCGTGATGGACGAAGAAGCTTTACTGCGTGGGCTCGCCTTGAATATGGATGGTCTATCCATGGCATGCATGGGAATTGCAGCAGATGATTTGGATAATAATGGCACCACTGATTTGCTGGTTACGAACTTTGCCAATGAACCGAATTCGGTCTACCTTCAAGATTCATCAGGTCTGTTCACTGATGCGACACTCGCAGCGGGTATGCAAACGGCTAGCTACCCCTACGTTGGCTGGGGAACGCAGTTTTTGGATGCAGATCGAGATGGACATCCCGACGTTGTTGTTGTCAATGGACACGTTGATGACTATCGAGACAGAGGCGGCGAATACGCAATGCTTCCTCAGTTTTATCGCAACGATGGAAAAGGACGACTTGAAGTTTTACCGGGAGATTCGATCGGCTCATTCTTTGCGACCAAACATCTGAGTCGAGCACTCGCGAAACTAGATTGGAATCGAGATGGCCTCGTCGATTTTGCGGTGTCCAATATCCTAGAACCTGCAGCACTCGTTACGAATAAAACTCAAAATCCAGGCCGATACCTTAATGTTAAGTTGATTGGAACGGAGTCGCCTAGAATCCCCGTTGGCACAATAGTCAC
Organism: Pirellula sp.; assembly: GCA_046318795.1. Lineage (GTDB taxonomy): Bacteria > Planctomycetota > Planctomycetia > Pirellulales > Pirellulaceae > JBKCUI01. The sequence continues at coordinate 11,175 of JBKCTT010000154.1, read as the reverse complement.
GATTAAGACAAACATCGGGCAATGGAGCAAACAACTAACGGCAGGTGATGGTTACCAATGCTCGAACGAAAGAACGCTACAATTTGGACTCGGCCCTTCAGAAAAAATAGCAAGCCTTATCGTTCAATGGCCTAACGATAGTTCGCAGGAATACACGGTCGACCAAGTCAACACCACAATCCTCTGCATCGAGGGACAGCAGTAACAGGATGTCGCAATCGGTTCGAGAAAAAGGGGAGCAATCAACAACCCGAATTAGGAAGATCAGCCTTCTAACGCTGGCAATCCTCGCATGCATTTTAGTAGGCTGGGTTGGAACCAAAATGTTCCAACATTGGCGCGCTCGTCAAGTATTCGACACAGCAATACAACAGGGCTCACTTGGCTTGCTCGATAAGGCAGAGAAGAACGCTTGGAAAGCATGGCAGATCGATCCTACCTTGCCGGAGGCTTTGGGTATCGCTGCGCAATTTGCGACCCAGCAAGGTCGATACGCTGAAACAATCCAGTATCTCGATAAGCTCGATATGAGCGACCCACTGCTTACGCAAGAACTCAAAGAAATGGCATTTCACTTGCGTGGAGACGCCCTTCAGTCCCTCGGAGAAGTTAGCAAAGCGGAACGAGACTACCGAAGTTTACTTGCATTGAATCCGGATCACGCAGCAGGTAGCTTGAGTTTTGCAAAACTGCTTGGAACCTGTGGTCGCCGCGATGAAACGATCCCACTCATACTGAGACTTGTAAAACTAGGTGCAGCAGGCGACTTGCTCATGTTGCTGGCCCGAGAGAGTGGTGCCATCCAAAACGAGGCCTATTTAAGAAAGGCGACCCAGGAGCATCCTAGCGATCCATTACCCTGGACCGCGCTGGCTGCCTACGCGTTTGACGCAAATGACGAGTCGAACTGTCAGTCTTTGCTCGACAAAGCGTTCCGGTCAGACCAGTCCTTCATTCCCGCCATCTTGTTGCAAATGCGACTTTTCGCCAAACAGGAGAGATGGGATCAAGTTGGTGTGTTATGGAATGGTTCCACTCCGGAGATCCAAGAATCGCTTCGCACCCAAGGGTTAACTTGGTTGCTCCAAGGGCAATATCATGAACGGCAATCCGATCTTTCTAGCGCGATAGGTTGCTATATTGAGGCACTTAAACGGAGACCTGACTCACGGGTTGCAATCAGTCGCCTGGCTACGCTTTTGTCACAAACTGGAAATGCCGCGTCAGCTGCTGTTTTTTCCGACTACCTCGTTCGAATTCAAAAGCTTTGGGAAGTCCAGGATCGCGTACTTTTTACCCAAACTCCTAGAACCCTCAATGATCTACTTCTCCTAGTGGAAGCTTATGCGATGTGTGGGAGAGTCTGGGAAGCCTACGGTTGGTGCCAACTCGGAATTCAGATTGCTCCAGACTCACAAGAGTTGATTGCCGAGTTAAAGGCCTTTGAAAAGGCATTGGCAAATGAACCTTTCCAATTGGTAGTGGTCGCACTCTCTCCGTTAAACAAGATCGACACCAAACAGTTTACTGCACCCAAGTGGAGTTTCCTAGACACACAAATATCCGCTGCGATGGATCTTAATCAGCAACACCAGCCGGCCATACGTTTTGCTGACGAGGCCAGTGAGAAAGGTATTCAATTCGCTTTTCATGATGGAACGGAAGGGCCCATCCGACATCTGATGTTTGAGCTGACCGGCGGTGGCATTGGTGTTCTCGATTACGATCTGGATGGCTGGCCGGATTTAGCATTCTCACAGGGGCGTCCGTGGCCACCTGATTCCGATGTAGACGATGCTTATCGAGATACGCTTTATCGAAATGTTCAAGGGCAGAGATTTGCAGCGCCGATGATTCTGCCGCTTGAAAGGGATGGATTTGGACAGGGAATCGGAATCGGTGATGTCAACGACGATGGTTTTGCCGATATCTATATCGCACAAACGCACGAGAATCGATTGCTAATCAACGCTGGGGATGGCACGTTTTACGATGCGACAAAGGCTTCTGGACTGCAGGGCGAGGCCTGGACGACAACCTGCCTTATCGCCGACCTGAACAATGATGGATTTGCCGACTTGTACGACGTCAATTACGTTTCTGGGGACGATATCTTTTCGCGAACGTGTACGATCGACAATCACATCGTCCAATGCAAACCGACCGATTTCGAATCGGAACGAGATGTTTTTTGGCTAAACGACGGCCAAGGTGGATTCGTTAAACAGGCTGATACGCTACTACCCAAGGCTCGGGGATTAGGGGCTGTTGCTTTTCGCAACGGAGCAACCAACGGATTGCAGATGCTAGTAACGAACGATGTGGAACCTAACTTCTTGCTCAATTTTTCAAGGTCCGATGGCGCAAACATTACAGTAGAAGATTCTGGCATTAACAGCGGCGTCGCGTTTAATGAGAATGGCAAAGCGGAAGGCTCCATGGGGATCGCAGCTCAAGACTTGAATGGAGATAGTCAGTTAGACTTTGTCATCACCAACTTTTTGGCTGAGTCCAATACGTTGTATCAATCGATCGGTGAGGGGCTTTACGCCGACCGAACGAAAGCTGCTGGTCTAGAATCCATATCGTACGATTTTCTTGGTTTTGGGACGCAATTCTTGGATGCAAATCGAGATGGCGTTCCAGAGCTGTTTGTGGCCAACGGTCACGTTGATGATTTGACGATTTTAGGCAAGCCGTATCGCATGGTGCCACAGTTGCTGAGCTACCAGCGAAATCGCTTTTCCACGCTCAGTGAAACCGGTGATTACTTTTCACGCAAACTTCTTGGTCGTTCGGTTGTCAAAGTGGATTGGAATCGAGACATGAAGATGGATTTGGTAGTCGGTCATCTTCGCGACGATTATTCTCTGTTGACAAACAAATCAGACACCAAAGAGTCTGCAATCGCGATACAACTCATCGGTACTAAATCGAATCGCGATGCGGTTGGTACCATCGTCACCCTCTCCCAAGGTGATCGAAAACAGATGCAGCAAATCACTTCGGGAGACGGTTACCAATGCTCCAATACTCGATTGCTGCAGTTTCCAGTCATCGAGGGGCAAAGCTATGAGTTAACGATCGAATGGCCATCAGGCAAAACAGACGTTATAACCTCGCCTCCAACACAGACTCAACTGCTAGTTTTGGAGTAGGTAACTAAGTCCAAAGCTGGTGGACTATAGGGGTTATCGTCCCTCTCTGGTTGCGTCATCTGAGGAGATGAAGCAGTCGGTTTGACAATACGAGAACTCGTCCCGTATTTCGACCGAAACAACTCGATTTTTTGATAAAGATACCAAAGTGGTAATTGATACTCGTCAATCAGATCAATATTCACACCATCAAGCTTAAGTCTGAGAATACTAGGAACCCGACCATTTGGTTTCAACTCGACTCCTTTAAGCTCGCTCCAAGTCATTTCGCCAATTAACGTATTGGACTGAAGCACAAACCGAGATGGGCTAATAACCAGTCCAGCCTTCTGTGACTTTGATCTTTCCTTGCGAAATCTCCCTAACCATATTAGCAAGCCCATTGCTAGGAGAACAATGATAAGCACCATCGCGATCCCGATAAAGAAGGAAGGCTTCGATGATGCGGCCGCCCCTCCAACGATGCCAACGATCAAAATCAGAATGGATAGATAGCCACGCACCGAAGGCTTTGCCCAACTTACCCGTCCAATTGGACCTGTCGCGAAAACAGAATCCGATGGATACTCCTGAGCGTCTTCAGCGAATACCTTAGCCAAAATGGTATCGATGTTGGGAACATGGTTGCGGATGATTTTGTGCCAAGCATTCTGATAGAAGCCTAAACGTTCATGGGACCGAGCGAAATTGAGTGGAACAACCTCAGAACCAAATCTCGCTTTTAATTGCCCATATCCAGCGGACGCAGGGTCGACTCTGTTTCGATTGATTCTGCAATCTACCAGTTCTTTCCAAGGTAATTCTTTTCCAGAACGACTCATCACAATACCATTCTCATTTACGGAAAAATTGTTTGATTGACTGCGGTAGGGATACATCATCGCGGCAGCGATCGCACACCCTACTCCGACGCCAATAAACTCATTTGGATCCGATGTGTTTAGGGATAAAGTAAACATCGTAACAGCCAGGATTGCCAACATGACTGTTAACAAAATGCCACCCCGCTTTTGACGCTTACGTCTGGATCGAGATACTCTTTTCGACATGATAATCTTCTTTCGATCGCTGGGATCGACATGAGTTTCAGGGGCTAAATCGCGGATGTTTTAGGCAAGAACTGATTTTATTCTGTACTTAGCTTACCGAGAGTCGCATGCTCGTTCGCCTTGTACGCAAAAGCGCTTTTTACCCCCTGGAACAAGCCTACCACGATGAACATCTTGACAACGATTCCGCTTGTGAAAGTAGCTGGATCGAGGATTCCGAATCCAAGATTAGCAATCACATACACCACCAAACCACTGACAGTGCAGGCAACAGGGAACTGAGTAACCAGAGCGCCCAAAATGATAAACAGAGCGCCAAGAGCAGCCCCAACACCGAAAACGACTTGATTCTCTAGCACGATGCTCGCAACTGCTGATTGATCGACCTGTAGTCCTTGCTGTAGTAGTTTGCTAATCTCATCATCGACTCCTTTTCGCACATTAACAAACATGAAACCATTGACAGCGATAGTTAGTAAACCAACCATGAACAAGATACCTCTTGCCATATTGAGTTGATTACCGCGAGCAGCTTGCCCTAAGTTACCGAGTTTCGTCTCTTCTTTTGATGTGAACATGATTTGCCTCCAATCGGATTGAACAGTATATTTTTTCTTGTCTCACCTTTTCACAAGGTAGGGTGATCTATACCTGTATCACAATTTGAAAGCGGTTTTTCTCAGGCTGAAAAAAATCTTAGCCCGGATTATTCAAACAGAAAATCGCGAATACCCAGTACCCCTCACGTGGTCTCGTGCGTTTTGTTCGTATACGGCTCAAAACGCCACAGAAGAAGGTTTCTTGATTTTTTAAAAAATCTTTCTTGGCTAGTTGCGGCGCGATTTTCAATTGCTTAAGCTCGTTAATCCTTTTAACGTCTCTTCTCATCTTTCGCTCAGGGTCACGCATCTTGAAATCGTCCAACACCCCAACACCCCAACACCCCAACACCCCAACACCCCAACACCCCAACACGCTCGCGCGCCCGTCGTAACTCTTCAAAAAAGTTTACCTGTAGAAATCTAATCCTCGAAACTCTTGAGTGCAGAAGATTACTTACGACAGTAGATGAGTTACTCATTACCTCGAATATAGAGTTTGAGCGCTGGCTCGCAGCTCAGTACGCGAATTTGCCTGCACCCAATGTCCCGGAGATTGAAACGAACCCACCGGTACCAGGCCCCGTGTCATTGGGTAGCATTGAAGATTTCTTAGATCCGTGGTACCCCACGTTTGCGGGCGATGATCTTTACGAAGATGGAATATCCATGAACGGAAAGTCTGTGTTCGTGGGTGGAGGTGATGCGAATTCATCTTGGACTATTGGTAGTAATATCGCAATCTTGCCCGAAGGTATTTATCCAAGCATTGTGGGCCCAGTTGATTTGAACTCGGACTCAACGATACTCGCCTCGGACAATAGTAGCGGACTTTTTTACGGGCCCAATATGCTGGGAGGCTTTGGTTCCTCTATGGCAACCCCTGGGGGACCTGACAATCCGAACCCCAACCCATTGGGCGCTGTTATCTCGCTACACCTCGATATGTGGGCCAGGGAGGGTGAATCCCCCTACTTTTTGGTGCGATCTTCCTATCCGCTCGATAGGGCGGTTACCGTCTCAATGGCTTACACTCCCTCCTCGTGGGGCGGGGCGATTTTCGGCACCGACTACACGGCGCCAACGTCCATCACACTTTCTCCTTTCACAACAAGCCAGATGGTGCCTGTCAGGTTTCTGAGTGATGCCACAACAGAAGGGACAGAGTATTTTACGGTCAGAATAACGGGGCTGAATGTTCCTGCTAGCGTAGCAACCCACGAAACCTACGCCATTGGGGGAACGATTATCGATGTTCCGCCGGTCGGTGATCCCAATTCCATGGTTCGAATCATTTCGATTGAGGACGTGATCGGAACGGAAGGATTAAACAACTCGCTGACTTTTCGTGTTACCGCTTCCAATCCGAAACCCAATAATCCCGTTTTAACGATTCCGTTTCGAACCAACGACGGAACCGCACGGGTAACGCAAAGTCCTGTGGCGGACTACAGTTTCGCCAATGGCTCTATTACTTTTGCCCCTACGCAGACCGAGGCCTTTATCACGATTCCTATTCATGACGATTCTGTGGTGGAATCAGATGAATACTTTTTCGTTGACTTAACGCTTTCCGGGAACGCTCGGGCAGGTAGATCGAGAGGTTGGGGAACGATTAAAGACAACGATGGTCCCGTGAACATTTTTGTTAGTGACGCTCCGATGGTATTGGAGGGACAAACGAGTATGTTTCGCGTATGGGTCGATAATCCGGTACGGACTGTTGCAGGAACATTCCGAACCTTTTCCGGTAGTGCCACTCAAAACCAGGATTACCTTGGAGTCGACATCCCGTTTACCATACCTGCAGGAACACGGGAAATTACAATTCCAGTACAGACATTGGTCAACAACAATCCTCCCGAAAGCCAAATCGAGCATTTCTTCGGTAGGCTATCCAGTGTAACAGGCGCATCTCTTGGCGATTCTGAAGGGATGGCCACTATTGAAGAATCATCTAGCCCTGTAACTGCATACTTTTGGAGTTCCACACGCGAAGGCGATACGGCCCCAAATTTTCTTCACACTGTATTTGAGATACCTCAGAATTTTTCGCAACCGGTGAGCGTCACTTTCCACACCGAAGATCGAACTGCATTCGCATGGTCCGATTATGTTCCCATAACCCCCTCTCGAACGATTACTTTTATTCCAGGTGTAAATCAACCTGGAACCAATACACCGTTCCAAGCGATTGTATCCATAGCAACGGTCCCTGATCTCATTCAAGAGACTCCAGCTCAAGAAACCTTTGCTTTCGTTATCGATTCTGTCTCAAACGGGTATTTGGCAAATGCGAGCCAACAGACGACAATGACAATCATTGATGACGACAACGTCCCAACACTCACCGTCGATGGTGGTACTGTCTATGAAGGTCATCTTGTTCCATTCGTGTTCAAACTGAACGCTATGCCTCCCGGCGGTTTTGCCACCGTTACGTATCAAACACAAGATGGCACAGCCAAGGATGGAATCGGCGAACCATTCGATGAACGAGATTACATTCCCATAAATCCTGCGAGCACCATCACGCTTACTCAACTCACCACAACAATTAGCATTGAATCCATTAATGACGCTCGAGTTGAATCCGACGAGAATTTCAAACTGCTTATTTCGGCACCTTCCCTTCGTGTCGCCACGCCAACCGCTACAGGCACAATTCTTGATAACGACTCCGTCGTCAAATTGCGAATCGCTGATGCAACACAAATCGAAGGCAATCAAGGATACTCGCCAGCCGAACTAATGAAATTCGCGGTTTCCGCTACTGTGGAAGGAAAACAAATCACCAATTTAATTGGTGTTAACTTAACCACAGAAACGGTGGACCAATTCATAGACGGATTCCCTAACCCGAAATACGCTACCCCCATAGCCGACTTCCAACCAACGGGACATACCAACGGTAGCTTTACCTTTCCTATCGGCCAGTCAAGAAATTTCGAAGTCCCCATCTTCGGCGACTTAGTCCCTGAGTCAAACGAGGAGTTTCGAGGACGTATTCTATCCGCCGGGGTGATCGGAACTATTCCAAACGGCGGCCAAGCGACAATCGTTATCGAACGTGAGCGTGCACTTGGTACCATCATTGACGACGACATTCTTCAGGCTCAAGAGTTAAAATTCGACTTCGAGCGCGTTCTCGATGAAGAACAAAACTGTGTATGCGTAGCGTCAGACGGGCCCGACGGAACACTCGTTTCATCAAAAGAAAGCGCCTTGACCATTTCACCCGATGGAATCATCGAATATCGAAAGGGTGGCACTCACTCGACCACGCAGTTGCAGTCATTTGTCATTACGAGAGATCCGAATACCGTTATTCCTAACACCTACAAAACGACAGTAACGGTTGGTGGTCACACTTTTACGCCAGTTGCCTTTGCGGGAACGGCGGGTGATCAAGACGGAAAAATTGCGTTCTCGATCCCACTGGACCTAAAGCAATTCTCGACGGGCTTCTACGAGGGCGAAGTGAAGATTACTGCGACAAAAGGAACGCAGGGTGCCTCCGGTTGGCAATACACAGTCAAAAGGAAATTTCAATTTCGAGTGGTCAACAATGACAATTCGGAAATGCCTAGCGATTGGTGGAACCCAGCCGTCGAACGACTCTACCCTATGAAGTACTTCGGACAAGGGAATGTGTCCAACCCGGACTGGAGCAAAGGAGCAATGTATGTTAGAGGTGATCAGACTGCTTGGCTGTTCTTGGGACCGAACTATGCGCAACCTGACGGCTTGATTTCTACTCTCGTTCGCAACACGAATGGAACATTCACGCTATCTGATAAATTCGGTGGAGTCAAAACGTTTTCTAACTTAGGCCTCATGCTTAGTTCAGCGGATCGGAATGCAAACACATCGACATATTCCTATATCGATGCCAACTCTGACTTCTTCCCGGGTGAGCTTTCAACCATTGTCGATCCGCTTGGAAGAACAACAACCTATACCTACAGCGGCGGCAAACTCATTCGCGTCACCGATTTTGCGGGCCGGATGACTGAGTACACGGTTCAGAACAATAAGCTCACGAAAATTACGCTTCCCGATCCCGACCTAAGTGGCCCAAGACCAGCCCCGTACTATGACCTTTCCTATAGCACATTCGTAGCGTCGAGTTGGATTCAGCTCATCGACGCAGATGGTGCGATCAACATATACACCTTTGACCGATTTGGTAAGGTGACTCGCGTCGACGATGATTACGGTGGTACCTGGACCTACAACTATATCAAAAATCGGGGCATCATCGTTGTTCTAGCCAATGGCTCATCGTCTGGAGTGGCTGCAATGCCCGGCGAACTAGAAATGAAAGTAACGAATCCTCGTCAAAAGTTAACCAAAATTAAGACGGATCGATTTGGATTGCCAATATCCATTGTCTATGCCGACGGCGCTTCGGAGTCTTTCACACGCAACAAACATGGCAGCCCCCTAGTTCGACAATATCCGTCTCCTGCGGGTGGTACGAACACGACGCTCTACTCTTATGACACGCTACAAAATCCGACATCCATCGCGGACCCAAGCGTCGGAGTTCTTAACCAAACCTTTGGGCAACACTCGCTGCCTGTTAGTATTGACCAGACAGGCTTGCCATTCCGCTACATCCAGCGAGATTATAATGGAAACCCAACGGCAATATATACCTATCAAAGCTCATCTGCTCATGGAATAGCAGCCAACATTACCAACAGTTTGTCAAGCACGAGCTATCAAAACAATCCAATCGACAGGTTCGACGTGAACAATGACGGATTTGTTAATGCATCAGACGTGTCGACCCTTGATTCCTTCATTGCAAACCCAACCACCTCTTTCCCCGGCGGGGTAACGCGAAATGGGCGTGTGTTGTATCCGGATGTAAACGGAAATGGATCGGTGAATTCGTCGGATTCTCTTGCATTGCAAATGTACCTGAATTCTCTTAGCTCTTTTACGTATTTGACAGACACATTTTCTTACATCGGCACCGCAAGTGGGGTTTTGAATGGAACGCTAGCCACACATACCGACCCCGCCAATCAGTTTACTTCGTATGAGTACTACTCGACTGGATCGTCGCGGGGGCTCTTAAAATCCATCAGGCGACAGACGCCCACTGGCAATGTCATTCTAGGTACCTATGACTACGACCCTTTCTTGAACATAAAGTCTGTCACCGATCTGTATGGAGTCATCACAAATTATACCTACGATCGTCTTGATCTATTGACACAGTTCGAGGGAGCTGCACCGATATCCGGGACAGGCCCGATCACAAGCTATCAATACTCCACTATGGGGCACTTGACACGGATTACGGATCCCGCGAGTCAAGTGACGAATATCTTTCGACGTGCAAATGGGCAGCCCTACGCAGTTACCGAACAAGCAACGGGCGGTGGATCAAATCGAACCACAACCCTTAGCACCGATAACATGGGCAATGTGATTACAGTCAATGAACCGGGGGGCATCATCACAGAATATGTTTACGATTCGCGTGAACGTGTCTCGGAGGTTAAACTGCCAGCTCTCAACGCCAATACAACGCATAAAATCCAATATACCTACAATCAAGCGGGATACCTAACTGGCGTCCAAGATCCGTTTGGTTCGCTGACACTTATCACCTACGCTGCGAGTGGAGATCAATCAATCGTCAAACAGATCGATCCGCAAAACTCAGCCAACGTGTCAGAATCCAAGGTGTTTTATTCTGCACCTGGGTTAGTTAGTTCCACTCAATCTCCTACCGGTGACCTCTCCCATTATTTACGAGACGGATACAGCAATCTCGTTGCAATCGACTACCCTGCATCGAATCTGGGCACTTACGTTAGCCGACCACGCATAACGTTCGCATACGATTCCAAGATGGATCAAGTGGCTGCGACGGATCTCAACGGGCAAGCGCAAATCAATCGCTACGATTCCCTAGGACGACTGACGAGCATCGTCACTTCCGATCCAGACGGCATCGGACCTGCCGGGAGATCAACGACGCAATTCGGTGCTAAAACTCGTTCTAACGGACTGCACAACCAGACAGTAACTCTTCCTGACGGACGTGCTTTGACCTATACCAGCGATTCGCGAGATCGATTGACCAGAATCGATATGCCCTCATTAAATGGCACAGGAACGGTATTCGCTGCGTTTCAATACGACATCCTGGACCGGCTAACGAGCGAAAGAAATTTCGCCGGTGCGTTTACGGAATATGTTTATAACCGATTTGACGAAGTCACCTCGGTGCGAGGTCCGAATCCGGTTACTGGCGCCGCCGATCCTAATTTTGCCACAACCTTTTCTTACGACAATTTAGGTCGTAACACAAGCGTCACGGCTCCCAACGGCGCAACAACCAATTTC
>JBKCTT010000153.1:0-34162 GCA_046318795.1 Pirellula sp. | reverse complement strand
TCCGTCAGGCAGGCTCGAACCTGCTTTAGGAGGCTTTCGGTGGAGTATGAACGCTTCGCTAACGCCCTACATCGAACAAGGAAACGTTTTCAATTTAACCGATTTTTCGCGAGGTCCGGGTGCCATTGCTGTTGTCGCCGCTATGAATATTCCTATCAACTTATGCCCCTCTGATTCCGATCAGATGAACAACCCCAATGATCCTGAACATGGAGTTGGCAACGGACGAACCAGCTACAACGCGAATGGAGGAAATGATACTGGGTGGATCCTTTCTGGTTCGGTAATCAACATTGCAGCTAGTGCTGAACAAAACAATGGCATGTTCGTAACGAACATCTGGGTAAAATTTAGAGACGTTACCGACGGATTATCGAACACAGCTCTCATGGCTGAAGCACTCCTGGGGGACGGTGATCAGCGACGGATTTCCATTCCCGGCGACGCCTTTCAAGTGGCCTTGGCACACGCCGATCCTACACCTCCAGACCGTCAGACTCTTTACAACCAATGCGTTGCTTTAGTGCCAACTGCTGCGACGCCTCAATGGTCTTACAATGGGCGATTCTGGCATACAGGAAACTATGCAGTAACGCGATACAACCATCTTATGCCGCCCAATGGCAAGTCCTGCCTCGTTAGTGGCGCAGGAGCATTGAATGTTCGCATGAACTACAAAGGCACTGCCAAGGCTGCATCAAGTCGTCATTCGGGCGGTGTTAATTACAACAAAGCCGACGGGTCCGTTTCATTCGTTAGCCAAAATGTTGATATCGCAACTTGGTGGGCAATCGGTAGCCGTAACGGTGGCGAGATTGTTGCGAACTTAGATTAGAGGAGAAAGCATGACGGCACAATGGACAGTTGCGATCAGCATACTTGTATCAGCTTTGACCTTTCTACCTGGATGCGGCACGAATAACGCACATTCTAACGCATCCATTTCAGTAGAGGGGGTCATCGAGGAATCCACCCCCAAAGAGATTAAGGACTCACAACAGTGGATCAAAAAACTGCTTAATGCAGCGCGAGAAGACTCCATATCGCCCGAATCGCTCAAATTCCTGGCACCACGTATTAAGATCGATGAATCGGTTGAGTCATTTCTCGATGGGCATAAGTGGTTAGCTCGTTGGGAGTTTGGCACAGGAGCGACCAAAGATAGAGTACCTGTGATCCTCTATTTCACTGATCTGGAGTTTCACTGGGGCGATCCGCAGGAACACATACGTGTCGAACGCGTTTACGAAGTGAAAAAAAACGGAAATGGCGTCTCGATTAAACGAGGTTCTTAGAACCTCGCTAACTGGCCTGGTATAGAGAGAGGATGCTAGGCCAGTTTCTTTATTTTCAAAACGATTTTTTATTGCCACATGGATGAGATATGATTCATATGATAAAGGTACGTCGCTGGACGTACTTCACACTCGCAACCTTTTGTTTGCTTCCACTTAGCTCATTATCGGCCAACGATAAAGCTAAACCGACTCAAGAGCAGCTTGAATTCTTCGAGAAGAAAATCAGGCCGATCTTCTATGACAATTGTTTCAATTGTCACTCCGCTGATAACAAAGAAGCTGGCGGTCTGAGAGTTGACGATATTAATGCCCTACTCAAGGGTGGTAATAGCGGCGCGGCCGTTGTACCCGGCAAGCCGAATGAAAGCACCCTTATCAAACGGATCCGTCATAAAGACGATACGAAAACGATGCCCCCCGATTATCGTCTCGAAGAGGAACAGATTCGTGACATCGTGAAATGGATCGAGGATGGTGCGGCTTGGCCTGAACTCGAACTACCCGCTGACCTTAATCAATCGCTAGATCGATCTGCGATTTCAGAAGAAGATATTACAACTCATTGGGCATGGCAACCTCTCCAAGTTGTTGGCACACCAGCAGCAACAGATCCAAGCGAATTTATCGACTGGGCCAGGAATGACATAGACCGATTTATCGTGAACGGACTGTCAAAGAATGGCTTGAGGCCCAACGCAATCGCGAACAAATCCACATTACTGAGGCGAATCACTCACGATTTGACTGGTCTCCCCCCTACCGAAACACAACTGGTGGAGTTTTTGCTGGACGATTCGCCAAAAGCTTTCGAAAAGCTTGTCGACCAATTGTTAGCTTCCCCTCAGTTTGGCGAAAAGTGGGGACGGCACTGGCTCGATGTTGCTCGATACGGTGAATCGACTGGTTCGGCTCGCAACCTTCCCTATCCTCATGCGTGGCGATACCGTGATTATGTGATTGACTCGTTCAATGAAGATAAGCCCTTTGATCTTTTTATCAAGGAACAGATTGCCGGCGATCTACTCCCCGCCAATACCCCTTCGGAGAAAAAGAAGCAACTCATCGCGACAGGCTTTTTGGCTCTCGGTGTAAAAGATGTAAATCAGCGATTCACAGTTAGATACGACATGGATAACGTCGATGAACAGATCGATACCGTAACGAGAGCCGTGCTTGGTTTAACCGTGAGTTGTGCACGATGTCACGATCATAAATTCGATCCAATCTCAACACGGGACTATTACGGACTCGCTGGTGTTTTTAGCAGCACTGAGCTTTGCGATGGTTTGAGAAATCAAATGGGAGGAGGCGGTATGGCGTACTATGTCCCGGACCGGATCATCCCTCTCTTTGATAATCAAACACAACCGCAAAACCCCGACCTCCAAGCGGAATTGGAAAAAAGAGAGAAGGCTGCCAAAGAACTACGTCAGCAATTCATCGCCATTCGCGATAGTGTCCGACAACAAGACCGCGGACCAGACCATGCGAAGAAACTACAGGCAGCTCGGCAAGCTATGCAAAAGGCTCAAGAGGAGCTTGTGGCTTTAAAAGACCCTGCCAAACATGGCCCCGTAGCCCTCGGAGTCCGCGATAAGAAAGAAATTGGTGATACTAACATTCGGATACGAGGAGAAGCGGAAAAGCTAGGGCCACTTGTTCCGCGAGGATTCCTAGAAGCCCTGCGAAACATTCCTAAGAATGAGATCCCTCACGACCAAAGCGGTCGCTTAGAACTCGCCAAATGGCTTGCACATCCTAATAATTCACTAACTCAGAGGGTGATAGTCAATCGCGTATGGCAACACCTTTATGGTGATGGCATCGTTAGAACAGTTGATAACTTTGGCATCACAGGTGATCGACCAACTCACCCAGAGCTCTTGGATTACTTGGCACAGGATTTTGTAAGTAACGGATGGTCTATCAAAAAGCTGATCCGAAAGCTTGTTCTTTCCAACTCCTATCAGCAATCATCTGATAAAGTCGCTGAGTCGTTCACCAAGGATCCTGACAACCGACTTCATTGGCGACACACGCCACGTCGGCTAGAGTCTGAAGAATTGCGGGACACGATTCTTGCAACAGCGCAGCGATTGCGTCTAGAACGACTGAAACAAACGGCTTCTCACAATCTTCTCGTTCGCGAGTTACGAAACAACGGTCCCGAAGCTAAAGCGATCTTGGACGATGCAGCAACCAGCGAATCCCGAAGCGTATACTTGCCGCTCCTTAGGACTCTAATTCCAACGAATCTGGTTCCGTTCGATTATGTTGAACAGGGAATGGTTACAGGGAAACGTGATACGACGACCGTGCCAACTCAATCGCTTTTCTTATTGAACGCTAATTTCGTCCGCGACCACTCAGTGTTCGTCGCGCAGAGATTGACCAAGCAATCGAATTCCACTTCGGAAGAATTGGTGAGATCGGCATATCGATCGATTTTGCATAGATCACCAAGCGAAAACGAATTGAAGCTAGCAACTGACTTTTTAGTCGATTATCGCAAGTCTATAGAACCAACCTACACGGTTGTTCAACGCAATGAACTATCCACCGATAAGAATAAGATCCCAACACAGGAATCTCAATCGGGGAATTTAACTGTCAAGAAAGAAACGATCGACAACGCCGCCGCTCCCGAAGACAGTCGGGATGTCGTAGCGGAATCGATCGAGTCGCGAAAAGTCGAGCCTCGAAATAGTGACGAAGCTGCTGTGGCCGCATTTGTTCAAGCTCTTTATGCGTCTGCTGAGTTTAGGTACGTGCGTTAAGCCAAGAGAAATCAATTGGATCTCGGCAAGAATGAACCGCGATTCATACCAATCAATATCGTGAAAACCAAAGTTAGGGATCTTAGTTATGGATAGATTACGCATTCGTCAACCTGATCAACGACGTTTTAACCCATTCTCAAGAAGAGAGCTCCTGAGAACCACTGCTGCTGGATTCGGGTCCGTTGCTTTAGCCGGTCTTTTAGGTACGGATAAAGCTAGGGCCACGCAAAAGGCGAAACCAGATCTGGCACCTCGTGAGCCACATTTTCCGGCTAAAGCCAAAAGGATCATCTTCTTGTTTATGGAGGGGGCGATCTCTCAACTTGACACTTTTGAGTACAAACCAACGCTTCAGGAAAAGGACGGAAAACCGGGGCCAGGCGGCGGGACCTTGGTCGGCTCGAAGTTTAAGTTTGCTCAACATGGTGAAACGGGAACTTGGGTCAGTGAGTTGTTTCCGAACACGGCAAAACATGTTGACAAGATGTGTTTTCTGAGGGGACTCCATACTGATACCCCAGCACACCCTCAAGCGGTTATTCCGTTGCATACGGGAGCAGCTATCGCAAACCTAACGCGGCCTTCGATGGGTGCTTGGCTGCTCTATGGACTTGGCTCGGAGAATCAGGATCTACCGGGCTATGTGACGATTAATCCACCGCCCAATTTTGGTGGTGCTATTAATTACGGGAGCGCGTTCCTTCCAGCTCAGTATCAAGGCACCAAGATCAGTGATTCTGGTTTTCTGCCCAATGTGAAGGCCGCAACGGATAAGTCTCTTCAAAAGCGTCAATTGGATCTCGTGCAATCGATGAATCGTGAGTTTGCAACCTCTCCGAGCGCCCCCGAAGCACTCGAGGACATCATTCAATCATACGAGTTAGCATTCCGCATGCAGGATCGTGTGCCCGAGATACTGGATTTCAACAGCGAACCGCAAAACGTTCTTGATGCCTACGGAATTCAGGATGGACCGAAAGGAAGCTTCGCGCGACAATGCTTGATGGCCCGACGCCTTAGTGAAGCCGGAGTTCGATTTGTAGAGGTATGTCAATCTGGTTGGGATCATCACAACAACTTGAACCAGGGACTAATTGATCGATCCAAGGATGTAGATCAGCCGGTTGCGGCACTTCTCGCGGATCTCGAGCAGCGTGGCTTGCTCGATGAAACCCTCGTATTGTTTGGAAGTGAATTCGGGCGGCTTCCACAGGCCCAGGGCCCCGATGGCCGAGATCACAACATCACCGGCTATCCCATGTGGCTTGTTGGTGCTGGTGTGAAACCAGGTTTCTCATACGGATCAACAGATGAAGTGGGCAGGATCGCCACCGAAGGACGCATGCATACTTGCGATCTCCACGCCACCCTGCTCGCATTGATGGGGCTAGATCACGAGCAATTGAGCTACAATTATGCAGGTCGAGATTTCAGGCTAACCGACGTGGCGGGAATCGTGAACCGGGAAATATTCTCCTGATAAAAAAGACAACCCCTCAGATCTACCTCCTCAGGGCAATGAATTCCATGGTTAAGTTGCCCTATAGGAGAGAACGTCATATCTTCTAACCCATTCCGCGAATCAAAACCGTGGCAACCAAGATAAAAATTGGTTACCATTGGCGATTCAGGTCTGATCTGGGGACCGCTACTCTTTCGAACACACTTCGAGAGACTCGAGCCTCTTGGCGTCACCCGATCGGTACACTCCGTTTTTTCTATTTTGAGGATTGTTTCCATTATGCTTCGTAAAGTTGTTCGGTACACCACTACCAAACCGAATCGTATCTGCCGTCTCGGACTAATCACCTTGTTGGCACCTATATCCCTCGTGGCAGGAACCTCATATGGGATTGCCCAAGACGCAGAGCAAGAGACGAAGAGCCTAGACGAGAAAGCGACCAAAGACGATTACGTTCGCGAAGATTTTCTTAAATTCATCCGTGAACAGAAAGTGTCGGACGCAGCAGCACTAATCGACGCAGCACTGGCAAAAGATCCTTTAAACATCGATCTTCTACGTGATAACCTGACGATGATCTCCGCATCCATGCGAAGCGATCGCCAAGGAGCCACAGATCGTGCGTCTACACAATTGAAAAAGTTCGTGGATGCAGAGAACCTCAGTCCCGTTCAGTCGTCTGTGTACCTGAGCACACTTAGCATGTTCTCTATGGCCTCAAGCGATAGCAATGAAACGCTTAATCAACTTGAAACAGCGAGAAAGAAACTGCAGGGTACCCCTGTAGCCAATTCCGTTGTCACGATGATTGTTCAAAACTTGCTCCGTAACGGTAAAGCAACGGAAGCAAAGCGTGAACTTGATGACTTGATTTCGTCGACCGCAGATGGAAAGGCGATGCTTTCCATTGCAACACTTTACACTCAGTCACTCGCAACTCAATTTCCCGAACAAGCAAACCAAGTAGACGCAAAAGCTCTCAAAATAGCGGAGAGCTTGGTAGCCGGTGACTCATTTTCTCGAGAAGACTTTAACGCCTACTTTAGCTTTAGCCAGGCGCGCGCAAGCCGACTGTCCCGTAGTAATCCAACCGACGCTCTTGAACAACTCAAGGCGCTCGAAGCAAATTTTGAACGCTTCAGCTCGTCAAAACCTACCAATGACAATGATGCAAGCCTAAAATCGATCGCTCGTTCCATCGAGAATTTAAAGCGTACGGTAGAAATGGAAATCAAGCGTGCAGAACTCGTCGGGAAACCCGCAAAAGACTTTGGAGATTTCGCTGCTAACAATCACTACGTCGCTATGGATGCCAAATCGTTGGCTGACCTCCAAGGTAAAGTCGTCCTACTGGACTTCTGGGCAGTGTGGTGCGGTCCTTGTATTGCCACCTTTCCACACCTAAAGGAATGGCACGACGAGTACTCCTCTAAAGGATTGGTCATAGTAGGTGCGACCAAGTTCTACAATTACGATTGGAACACGGAGACTGGAAAGGCTCAGAGATCGGAAGACAAGGTTTCTGCGGAAAATGAATTGGCCATGCTGGAGAAATTCCGTGAGTCTTACGAGTTAAAGCATGGTTTTGTCGTCACCTCCAACGAAGATGCATTCGGAGATCACTTTGCTGTGACCGGAATCCCTCAGGCCGTACTCATCGATAAGAAGGGCGTAGTACGACTTGTTCGTGTTGGGTCTGGCGAAAAGAATGCTGAAGATCTACACAATATGATCAAAGAACTGCTCGCCGAGTAAAAGGTATGTCTGGGATAGACGAGGACTAGCGACTTGCCTAGTCCTCGATCCTATTCCATATCGATCACAATGAATGGCGGTCATTTCAGTCTGTTAGCGCGACTTGAGATAGCAGACCAAATCTTTCAGTTCAGAATTTGTTAGTTCACTTCAGATAAACCGCTACGGGGTGTGAGGACCGGTCGACACCTCTAGCAGATTTTCTGTAATGCTTTCATATAACACTTGTACTTTTCGAAATACGCCATTTCGCGTTGTTGTGTTGAAACCGGCGTACAAATCGTTGCGATTCCCGTTTCCGAACCCATGGATATCGCCATTTGAGAATAGATCGCTACGATGGCAATTGGCACAAGTGCCTTTAGCGCTGCCAAAGATTTACTTACTCTCGCGATCCAGCTTTCGTCATGCGAATATGCAGGCGCCAAGTGGCTAGGAGTAATGCAAAAAAACTAAAAAACCCGCGATTCCAATCAACCTAAATAACCTCCGCAAGCAGTTCTTTGACTCGTTCATCGATCCTATCGATCGTCTCACAATTTTGAATCCCTTCGGGATCTGCGCTAAAAGTGTATCTGAGCCGCCCCTGGCGATCGTATAGTCGATAAAACGGGATATCGCCGCGAATATCAAATGAGTTTACAAATTCCGCCCCAATGCCATAGCGAGTTAGCAGTGTCTCAAAATCGGCATTCTCACGTTTTAAAAAATCAGAAACCGATGGTCCGTCGTCGGGCGCATCCATACTAACCGCAAAGACTCTAAATCCACCTTCCCTATGCTGGTTCGAGAGCTCTACTGTATGAGAAAACTGTTGAACACAGGGACCACACCATGTAGCCCAGAAGTCGATTAAGACGACGCTGCCATGACTCTTAGCAAGCCATTCAGCAAGCGTTTTTTCATCGCCCACTACTAGCTTGTTTGAAGTTGTTGGCATGCTTGAGATATCAGTCGCGATGGAACCAGAATCTGGGCCAGGACGAATATCGACTCGAGCTTTGTCGCATGAAGAAAGGGTAAGGGCAACTGCAGAGAAACATAATGCCAATAACACGAAAAACCGGAAACAACTGAAATTCACTTTTCCCTCAAATCCCAACTAACTCAAATCGTATCCGACAGAAATGCAAGCGAATGGACTCAATATTCGAGTCGGAATTCTATTTCTTGTTAGGCTTGATACCACAACCAAACGGTTTGGTCGAAGTCACTTCAGGTTTATCACCCGCGAGCACAGCTTCAACAGCTTTATCGATATAGCTAACTTTTGGCTCTTTTGTTTTGTCGTCAAACGAGCCTTGGTACGCAAGCAATCCATTGCCGTCTAGAACGAAGAGATGTGGCGTTACTTTGGCTCCGAAAGCTCGGGCCGAATCACCGGACTCGTCGTAGGCATAAGGAAAGTTGAATCCTTTTTCCTCAGCTCGCACCTTCATGACCTTTAGATCTTCGGAGGAATTGACGTTGATCGCGATAAACTTCACATCTTTGTTCGAGTACTTATTTTGGAACTCGATGAATCGGTTTTCATACGCAATAGCGACCGGACAACTATTGCAGGTAAATGCAATGACAGTAGCCTTTTGGCCTTTCGTGCTTGCCAGAGAGTACGCTTTGCCATCGACGCCGATCACATTGAATTCTGGAGCTTTAGCGCCAATTTCCAGATCAGTCGCGTTACTCCAGGTCGCGAATCCCAAAGATGCCGAGATGGCCATTGCGAGCAAAACAGCTTTTCGGTGAAACATAAACTTAACTTCCTCGATAACGTCCAAATGTTAATGCGAACTATCGCCACAACTTGGAGTTGATGTTGATCATAACCCGACGCATAAGCAAGAGATTTTGCCAGGAGAAATGTCCCTTGCTCACCCAGCTGGTTGGAATTTCGGCGGTTCTCCAATCAAGGTTAACTCCAACTTGTGGCACCAGATCTTTCATCCACCCCATAAGCAGGTAGCTGTGAGTTGTAATCCGCTGCCACTCAGGAACGTCCTCCCACTAAGGAACGCCTGACATGGTTTGCAATCGCTTCCCAAACTGACAACCATATGCGATCAAGCGAAAATCGGCAACGGTCGACAAAACTCCTGTCTGGATATAGCGAACTAGCTTGGGGTGCGTATACCAGGGTGCGTATACCAGGGGACACAACATAATTCGAGTAGGGGATATCTAGGGACACAGCATCGTTCTGATCAAACCAGCTTCCAACGATGTGTGTCCCCACTTGGGGATGACGCATGGGGAAGATGACGCATGGGGGACACACAACAAGTTAGCGAGAAATGACAGTGGGGGAGATGACGCATGGGGGACACACAACAAGTTAGCGAGAAATGACAGGGTATGTGTGTCCCCAGATGGAATCCCCAATTATGTATGTCCCCAGTTGGAATCCCCGCCATCGTTCTGATCAAACCAGCTTCCAACGATGTATGTCCCCACTTGGAATCCCCAATAAGTTGGCGAGAAATGGAAGATGACGCATGGGGGACACACAACAAGTTGGCGAGAAATGACAGTGTATGTGTGTCCCCAGATGGAAATACCCAATTATGTGTGTCCCCAGTTGGAAAGGCGATTGGAATGGCCCAGTTGAAAGCGTGTGTCGCGGATGGAAATGCTCGGTTAGGATGGGGGTGACTACCGATGAAATTAGCGAGCGAGTTAGAGAAGGTGTGTGGAGATGGAAAGTCAGCCGATGCGTAAAACAATTGAGGCAATCGTTCTACTATGACCTGGCGATTCTACTGGACTTGTAGGACTAAACCACGAGTATCTACAAAAACCTAAAATACACGTTCACGCTCGGCGATACGCAGCGATCGAGAGAATCTTCGGGTCATCCGAGTTAGAGCGATCCGAGATAACTTTGACAGAATCGGAACATCCTCTTGATTGAGGAATTCCCAGGACGTTTCTAAGACCACTAAGCTCCGTTCGTGACAGTCGAAGATAACTCTGAACGAACCACCCAACATCCGGACTGAACGACTCAGATCGCAACACGATCGGCCTATCCTTGTCGTTCGCATCTAAGACCAAAACGAGCCGCTCGGATGAATCCTTTCCTGCAACCACAGCAACGATCTGTTCTTCACGAATCAAGGCGAATCTCCAATCAGCGTCTTTGTCAACGACCACAACCCAATTTTAACGCAACCAACGTATGCGACAAGTCTTATTGAGACGAAGTCTCAAAAATACAGATCGGCGCAAAAAAAGGGATGTTTCGATTTCGAAACACCCCTTAAGGTCTTAGAAGATGTCTTTCCTACTTGCCTTCGGCATTCCCTTCCGAATTGCCGTCGGTAGCAGGTTTATCATCCGACTTGGACTCTCCCGCTTCAGTCTTGGCCTCGTCCTTGGATTCTTCCTTGGCTTGAGCCTTCGAGTCGGCCTCCTCATCAGAGTCGCCACCCATCGAAGCCCCTCCGGGATTGATGGGAGGTACGTAATCCGGTGGAGGTGTCACCACCTTGGCCTTCTGATTTTCCTGAAACAACATCACCTGAGTCATGATTGGTTTCGCAGCAAAAACAGCCACGACACCAATTAGAACAATAATGATCAAACGGATCTGCTGACCTTTCATAATCGTTGAAAACTACAGGGTGCCACCAGGAGGTGATGGAGCAGCGCCTTTGTCGCCCTTGGAGAGCTCTTCGGATGGCGGAGCTACGGTTTCAGCAGGCTTAACGCTAGTGTCTGGTCCACATCCAATTGCACCGAGAGCAAAAATTGCTAGTAACAAGTATCGCATTCTGAAAAACTCTATCTGTTAACGAACTAAAAAGAGCCCGACACAATGTCGGGCTCGGAATTGATTGACCAATCAAACGGAAACTAGTTCTGGATCGAAGCTACAGCACCGTCTGCTCGACCGCTTAGGTTGAGGTAAAGAACTTCGTCTGTGTTGTCGCTCAAGCCTTGAACAGATCCGTCAGCCATTGCGTACTGAACGATTCCACCTGCGTGCTTGGAGGAGAATCTCCAGCCTTGGAACCACCAGCAGCCTTCGAACAGATCGCAAACGGTGTCACCACCCAAGCCTGCTCCCCAGCTTGGGGATGTTCGATAAACGTTTCGCATGACTTCTGTAAACAACGGTCCGCAGTTCCAAGAGTTAGCAGTGATTCGACGTCCGCTTTTAGCGACTGGGTTCGAGTAAGCACCAATAACTTCGCCGAACATGAGAACGTTGCTAGATCCATCGGTGACAGCGCCGAAAGTGGTCTTGCTTCGGTTCCAGTAAATACCAGCACGATCAACTCGATTCATACCGTTGTTCATACCAGCTGCAACTGGGTTGGTCACGATACCAGCCTGACCTGCAACACCGAGGTAGTTGGTAACACCATAGGTGGACTGCACCTCACCTGTCCACAGAATCCCCCAACCCCAGCCAGGATTGGTGCTAATTCGGTGTGCCAAATATCGTGGACCAGTGTCATCAACTGCGTCCGATGGACAAAGGAAAGCACCAATTCTGTTGGAAACCAAAACGTCCAGGACGTTGTTTGGCGTCGCTGTAGGTGTAGCGATCCAGAAACCGTTGTGTCTCCACTGGTCTGTGGTCGGTACGTTGTCAACATTGGCGGCTAAGTTCAATTCTCGGAACTGAGCAAATGGCTCGTAGAGAGCTGTTTGCTCCATGAATGGGAGAACGAACGGAAGTGTTCCGATGTACGGAGCACGATTTGGCCAAGCAATACCGCCTGGAGAACTCGTGAACCAGTTGAAGTCGGTCTGACCGTTTTGAATACCTGCAAGATATCCTGGTGGGAATCTCTTGTAAGCACTCTCGAAGTTAAGAGCGGCGAGACCAATCTGCTTCAAGTTGTTCTGGCAGCTCATCCGACGTGCGGCTTCCCGAGCAGCTTGAACGGCTGGCAACAACAGGCCAACCAAGATACCAATGATGGCGATAACGACGAGCAACTCGACCAAGGTGAAACCTCGGCTGCGAGCAACAATGCGCTTCTTCATGAACTAAACCCTTAAAAAGAAGAAGAAAAATAAAAAAAACGCCTTTCGAAACAACTTCCAAGGCTCAACGAACACTTGGGATATGTATCGCTCCGAATTCGCTTTGGGAGGGCTAAACCCTATGCGAGGTTGCGTGTGTGAGTGCAACAGCTCTATCAAACCAACCCAGGAATTTTTGTCAACTATCCAAAATTCGCCGAAACTTTACGAAAGCCTCGATTAAGCTTGGGGCAGAGGAGTTTAATTCATTCAAAAACCGAGGTTTTTGCAGGGATTGCGAGCTGTTTTCGTCATCGATCTATCGTTGGCCTTCCCCTGATAATTTTTAAAAAAAATCAAAATAATCGCAGGTTAGAATTCTGGACACTTATCTTAAACAGCAGTTCGGTAGGCAAAATTAGCAGTACTGATCCAAAGACCGTCCAACGACTTGACAAAGATGGGAATCTTCAACTCGGCGACACAGTTCTAGACTACCGAGGCTCGAGCGGGCATTAACTCGCGTTAATTTCAGGGGGCTTAATGATGATTTCAACTGACTCAGTTCGATCTTTGATGCATGGTTACCCCCAGCGTGGTCCAAGAGTTTGAATCTCGAAATACCATTCTCTCTGCTTTAGACGCTATGATGTGGGCTGTGCTAACGTGATTTTCGTGCCTGACACCTTGCCCTACACGGGGCATGCTGCCTTTTCTCCTGACACTATCAACCGAGGTTACTGAGCCGATGAACCAGTCTCGCAGAACGTTTTTAAATCAAGCTGTTACAACGATCGCCGTGTCTAATCTGGCCTCTCAGGCCCTTGGTTCGCCGAATGATAAACCTCGCCTCCGTCTAGCAAGCGTTGGCGTTGGCGGAATGGGAGCAGCAGATCTTCAATCCTTGAGCTCGCACCCACAAGTAGATGTCGTGGCTCTCTGCGACGTCGACAGCAACAACTTGAACGCAGCGGCCGCAAAACACCCTAAAGCGAAACTCTTTCGTGATTTCCGAAAAATGCTGGAGGAAATCAATTCTGAAATCGATGCTGTTTCGGTATCAACCCCTGATCATACGCACGCACCTGCAGCCATGACTGCCATGAACCATGGCAAGCATGTCTACTGCCAAAAACCTCTCACTCACGATGTTTACGAATCTCGACAATTGAAGAAAATTGCTCAATCAAGCAAAGTCGTCACACAGATGGGGACGCAGATTCACTCCGCAACCCAATATCGAACGGCCGTGAAATTGGTCCAAAGTGGTGTCATTGGAAAGATCCGTGAGGCCCATTCCTGGAGCAATAAAACATGGGGCTACGAAGGTCCCGATCCTGTTAGCTCGCCGGTCCCCGCCCATCTCGATTGGGATCTTTGGCTAGGCACAGCCTCCGAGATCCCTTACTCGCAAGGGCATTATCACCCAGGTAGTTGGCGTCGTTGGTACGCCTTCGGATGCGGTACTATGGGAGATATGGCGATTCACATCTTGGATCCTGTGTTCTCCGCATTACAACTGGGTGCGCCGATTAGTATACGATCCAGTAGCTCAGCTCCGCCAAAGTACTCCTTTGGCATGCAGAATCATACTCGCTATCGTTTTCCCGCGTCCCCGTTCACTACCCACGATTTCTTGCTAACCTGGAGTGATGGAGGCAAAATGCCCGCTACAGATGACTGGCCATTGCAACTTGCAAACGGCAAGCGGATGGGACTACCGGATCAGGGCTCCATCTTCCTCGGGGAAAAAGGGGCTATACTTCTGCCTCACGTGGCCATGCCTATTTTGCTCCCCGCTCAAGAATTTGTTGATTTCAAAATTGACGCTGCACCCGATGGGAATCATTACCACCTCTTTGTGGATGCATGTCTCGGCGGTGAACCAACTACGGCGCACTTTGGATACGCTGGGCCCCTTACCGAAGCGGTCCTTCTCGGGACTCTAGCTAATCGATTCCCAGGGTCTGATCTAGAATGGCAGCCAGATAACATGAAAATCGCGAATCACGATCTTGCTAATCAATTGCTTCGCCGAAGCTATCGCAAAGGTTTTGAAGTCGACAATCTGTCGTAACCAGAAACGCGATGAGCAATTTGTTTTGAAACGATCTAGGACTCGATACTGGGCAATCGAGTCCCACGTCGGCTCGGTGCAGGCTGCATCGGTACGTTTGGATCGAAGTAATTCCACAGCCTCATTCCGCTTGGCGTATCACCTGTTCTAGTGAACGAACAGAAACTCTTTGCTGTTGATTACGCTCCAAACGAGATCCTCATAGGCCTCACGGATCCTCTCCGACTTTTCAGAAACGTATTTGTTTGCCGTGGCTAGCTCATCATCTGAGGGAGCTCGGCTAAACGCAATTTCGTAAAGCTCTCGGATATGCTTCGCGATGGTTTCGCTAAACAACGGATCTGTCGGTTGAATCGTCGCATGTGCTGCCACCCACTTTGAGATCCGGTTAGTAGGATCGGCCAGTTTCTCATTGACTTCTTTCGAGTTCATAAGATGCAAACTCTGTGCGAGATTGGACTCCGTACTTCGTTCACACTCGCACGACGTTGCAGACTCGGGCCTACCGAATACAGTCAAAAAATAAGAGGCGAAGGACGTGCTCGGGAGTTCGACCGATCTCGTGCCCACTGGGAGCGAATCAAACCTCGAACGAACGCCCAAAACATCGTCGACAGAGTCCAATAACACTTCGGCATTCAATCGCTTGGGATAGAACCGAGAATAACAAGTTGTGTCGTGAATATTATCTGGAGTCGCTTCCTCGCTCAACTGATAGGTCTTAGATAGACAGATCGCCTTGATGAGTTGTTTCAAATCGTAGTTGGAGTCCACCAATGTTTTTGCAAGAGCATCGAGCAATTCGGGGTTTGATGGTGGGTTCGTTATTCGCATGTCGTCTTCAGGCTCAACCAAACCTCGCCCCAGAAAGTGCTTCCAGTAGCGGTTAGCTATGGACTTTGCGAAAAATGGATTAGCCGGATCGGTCATCCAATCGGCTAAAGCGATTCTTGGGTCTCGCGTGGGCTCCGGTGATAGCGAGGTCGCGTTCAACCCGGCAGGTGGCAACGGGGCCCCCGTTTTGGGGTTTCTGGCAGTGGGGGGGTTGACTTGGGTAACAAATCGTGGCTCCACTGGTTTGCCACTGTCTCGTCGCTCCACAGTCGTGAGAAAAGCCGCCATATGGAAATAGTCTTGCTGTCCCCATTTCTCATACGGATGATGGTGACAACGTGCACATTGCAATCGCTGACCTAAAAACAGTTGTGATAAATCTTCTATCCGCGAATCAGTGTTATCAACCTGCCTCAACCAGGCTAACGCCGGATCGATCTCCATAGTTCCCGATGCCGTCAATAACTCGCGAACGAATTGGTCGAACGGCTTGTTTTCTTGAAAACTAGTCACAAGCCAATCATGAAACACGAACGAAGCATACTTACTTTCGATGGAGGAGTGCCTGTTTCGAAGAACTGCAGACCATTTGCTCGCAAAGAAATGAGCATACGAATCGGAGGCCAACAATCGATTCACAATTTCTTCGCGACTGCTCTGCTGGTTTTGTTGAATCTCGTCTGGAGTTGGTAATCTACCAGCGATGTCCAAGGTGACACGTCGCAAAAAAGTCGCGTCATCGCAAACTTGTGATGGGGGAATTCCAAGCGTCTTTAGTTTTGTAAATACGGCTGCGTCGATTGGATTGTCACTAGCAGGCCATTCGATGCTCGGTGATCCTAGCGGGATACTTGCTCGAAAGACAGTAACATTTCCCTGATAGCGCGCCATGATGGATACTTCACCTGCCCGATCTCGCAACGTTACGAGCCCCGCAGTTGTCACGTCCGCCATATCTAAATTATTGGATTCGTATTGGACCGTGCGGGTTATATCCTCTTGCTGGCCGTCAACGTACGTAGCGATAACAGCTAACTGCTGGCTGCTGTTTCTCGGGAGCATCCGAGAAGACGGAAACACCTCGATGCGAGCCACTTTACGGTGGTTCTCGTCTCCATAGGGCATACCCTGGGCTATCCACCGCCTCATCAATCGATAGTCATGGGAATCAACCTCCATGCGTTGCCCGCCACCATGAGGTACGGTACCGACAGATTTCTGAAGCAATAAGCTCGTATCGGGCGCAGGTGGAAACAGTCGTCTTCCTCGTGATTCGAGTACCAAGTGCTCAAAATCTTCGCGAGGCTCAAAACCCAATAGTGATAGTCGAAAGCCGTTTTGCCCCGATAACTTGCCGTGGCAGCCACCACCGTTACAACCGTACTTGGTAAAAAGAGGAACGATCTGGTTGGGAAAGTTTATCAATGGTTCTTGTTCCGGAAGCTCGATTTTTAAGGCCCCCCTGGCAATAGGCAGTCCGTTCATGATGGCAACGATTTCGCCCTCACCCGATGTGATGGGAGTTACCAACCCCGACGAGTCGATGTTGACTAATCCTGTTGGTTCGCTCTGAAACGTGACTTCCCTGGTAAGATCTTTCTTCAATCCAGTGGTAGCGTCATGGTTTGCGATCTGCGTAGAGACCTGCAGTTGGATACGAGCATCCCGATCGATGATCCTGATTGAAGAGGGGAGTAATTCGACCGCTTCGATGCTGTTTTTGGCTTCCGTGTTGCTTTCCACCTCTGAACTCAGGGTTGGCATTGCAGCAGCCAATAGCCACCAGAATACAACGAAAGAGTAAATGCACTGAACCCGAATGGGGTACCAATACGACCTGGTTTTCTTGGCAATCGATCGCGACATATTGAGATTCGGTAGGCTGAGTGGACTCAGGAGTTATGGCGGGAACACTGCGGAAGCAGCGTTGGGTTACCCAGCTTTGCAAAACTGGGCGATAACTAAATCAGCTCTTTGATGGGTTCATGATCCACCAAAAATTGAGGTCTTCCGGTCGGGTCAGCGATAGTGGTCGCCGATACGTTTATTCCGAGATTATGATAGATTGTGGCAATGATTTCTTGCATATGAACTGGTCTCAACGCCGCAAACTCACCCAGGCGATTGGTGGCACCAATCGCCTGGCCAGTCCTCATTCCGCCACCAGCCATGTAAGCGCAGCTAACTTGGGCCCAGTGGTCTCGACCGGCGTCATTATTGATTTTGGGGGTGCGACCGAACTCTCCCCATACAACGATCGTCACGTCATCAAGCATGCCACGATCATGCAGATCATCAATTAATGCACTGACGCATTGATCGAGTTTTCCACCGTGATCACGAACTAAATCAAAGTTCTGGCCATGGGAGTCCCATCGTCCAAAACTCAAACTTACGACTCGTACGCCGGCTTCTATCAAGCGGCGAGCCAGCAAAAGATGCTCGTTACAAGTCGGCGCGCCGTCGTATTGGTACTTGTAGGGCTTGCCGTCACCATATCGTTCAATGATCTTCGGATCCTCTTTAGATAAATCGAGAGCGTCAAGCAATTTGCTACTCGTAAGAACGTCCAACGCTCGTTGTTCAAACGCATCCATGCCGCTCATGATGCCTGATGTATCGATATCACGACGCATTTTGTCCAGACTTGTAAGCAGTTGACGCCTGTCGTTAAGTCGACTCATAGGGATGCTGTTAAGCTTCATATTCTCCATGCCCGGGCCATCTGGCTTGAAAGCCGAATACGCAGCCCCCAAAAAGCCCGCACCGCCGGAGTGAGACCATGGAACGTGTGACGTCTTCGCAGCCAACCCTACGAAAGGAGGAACGGCGGGATCAACCGGTCCATGTAGTTTGGAAACAGCCGAGCCAATAGAAGGCCGCCCCCCCAAAGCGCGAAGATCATCGGGAAACCACCCACTCATGCACTGATCAGACTCGTGGCGGTCCTTGCAGCCCACGACAGAACGAATAACCACCGCTTTGTCCATACGCGCCGCAAGCTGTGGAAAAACCTCACATATTTGAATTCCAGCGACATTGGTTGGAATCGGTCGAAATTCGCCTCGGATCTCAGAGGGTGCCTCGGTCTTGATCTCCCACATGTCCTGGTGCGGTGGCCCTCCACCCAAGAAAATATTGATCAGCCCTTTGTGCGAACCTCGTTTCCCACCCTGCTCCTCAGCACGCAAAAGATCTGACAATCCGAGCCCCCCCATGCCGAATCCGAGGGATCCAATCGACAAAAAGTTTCGTCGTGTAAGTCCACTGCACAACCGATCAAAACCACCCAAAAAATCTAACATGGTTAAAGCATCCGTGGAAGGAAATTGGCGGGGACCGTCAGGGGCTTATCGAAAGGGAGACGGTAATCGCCTTTCGACTCTCCTACTATATTATGCCTTCTCGCAAAGTTTTGCGACAAGACCAGGCATGTAATTGGCAACTCTTTTTCATTTTATCGGCCCGTAGATGCCTGCTTAGCTACATTTCCCACCCCAAGTTCGGCTTTCATCCCCAAGAATTGGATACATTTGCATGAAGGAATCGGCTATGATGGCTCAGAGATCATCCCACCTTTATCGACCCCACCATGCAATTGAATCTAACAAGCTCGCTCCCCTCGTTGGGGGGATTTATTTTGCTCTCTCTATTAGTCCACCAAGGGTACGCCCATGGACAGATTCGCTTTAATGAGTCCATCCGACCAATTCTTTCGGACAAGTGTTTCTTTTGCCACGGCCCTGACGCTGCGAACCGACAAGCAGATCTGAGATTGGATGTTCGCGACGAAGCTATTGCGAGAGGTGCCATAATCCCAGGAAAATCGGAAGAAAGCGAAATACTTTCCCGAATCCACTCCGACGATCCTGATCTTCAAATGCCGCCACCTACGTCTAAGCTCCCGAAACTCACTAAAGAGGAAGTGGGCATCTTGGAACAATGGATTCGCGAAGGTGCCCCCTACCAAAAACACTGGGCTTTTGAATCGCTGGATTGGGAGCGTCTCGCGCCATACCTGCGAAAAACCTCACCCCAAATCGATCCAGTACCAGATGCTCCGATCGAAAACTCTCCGATCGACTCGTTCGTTAAACAAGAGCTAACCGCCAGAGGATTGAGCCTTCAGCCACCAGCCGATCGGCAGACATTAGCCCGCCGCGCCGCTTTAGATATTACGGGACTCCCTCCCGATCCTGCGTTGCTTAACGAGTACCTAAACGCATCCAATGAACGGTCGGCATACAGTGCCTATCTAGATAAACTCTTGGCCTCTCCACATTACGGGGAGAAAATGGCGGTCGATTGGCTCGATATTGCTCGTTATTCCGATAGCTTCGGCTTCCAGGTCGATCGCGAACGCGCAATGTGGCAGTGGCGAGACTGGGTCATTCGCAGCTTCAACGAAAACAAACCATTTGATCAATTCATCGTTGAGCAAATTGCGGGTGATATGCTTCCCAACCCGACCAAGGATCAGATCCTTGCCACAGCTTTTAATCGACTTCATCAACAAGAAAGTGAAGGTGGTTCAGTCGAAGAGGAATATCGCGTGGAGTACGTGGCCGACCGTGTGCAAACCTACGCGACCGCATTTCTTGGCCTGACTTTCGAATGTGCTCGTTGTCATGATCACAAATTCGACCCCATATCGCAAAAGGAATACTACGGCCTGTTTGCAATGTTTCAAAACATTGATGAAGCGGGCCTGTATTCCTTCTTTACGGATTCCCCCCCCACCCCAGCCATGTCGCTATCCAGTGCTGATCAAGACAAAACCCTCAACGACCTCAAGGAGCAAGCTCAAAAATCATTACATGATTTCACGGCCTACCAAGCAACCTTGCCACCGACACCTGAAAATTTTGCAATCGACAATTTTCTGCAAGTCGTCTCTACATCTCGAGCGCCGATCGCAAGTTTCAATTTCGACTCCCTCGAAGATCGTAAACTAAAAAACGCGGTCGCTACCGACAAGCCAGCCACAGTGGACGGGGAAAACAAACTGGCAGAGGGCCGGACTGGTATGGCGATGGAATTCACCGGTGACGACGCCGTAAAGACCCCGTTGGGTAACTTTCAACGCGAGGAACCATTTAGTGTTTCTCTTTGGCTTAAAACACCCGACTTTAAAGAACGGGCTGTCGTGTTTCATCGTTCTCGAGCGTGGACGGACGCGGCGAGCCGAGGTTATGAGTTACTGATCGAAGACGGCAAACTCAAGTGGAGTTTGATCCATTTTTGGCCGGGCAACGCCATCTCTATCAAAACAACAAACGACGTGCCATTAAATGAATGGACTCACGTGGCGGTAAACTATGACGGCAGTAGCCAAGCCAGTGGCTTACAAATCTACGTGAACGGGGCTCTGGCTACAACCTCCATCGAAAAGGACACACTATCGAAAACCATCGCTGGCGGTGGTTACGACAATATTGATCTGGGAGAACGATTCCGCGACAAAGGTTTTAAGCATGGTTTAATAGACGATTTCCAAGTCTATTCGTTTAACCTGACCCCGTGGGAAGTACTTCAGCAGTTTGATCCGGAAAAGGCGAAATCTTTGCTGCAGAGTGCGTCTACTGATCACGAGGCCTTTAAACAGTGGGTTGCGCCGATTCTTGCCCAGTCGAATGAGCAATTAATTAAGCTCTCTACAGATCTAAAGATCGCGAGAAAGAAATGGTATGACTACCAAGACTCGTTTTCCGAAATCATGGTAATGCGAGAGCTCGCTACGCCGAAGCCCGCATTTGTTTTGGTTCGAGGCGAATACAATCAGCGTGCTGAACCCGTCTCTGCGATGACTCCCAAAGCGTTGCCACCTTTAGCTGAAAACTTGCCAAACAATCGTCTAGGGCTCGCCTACTGGACCGTTTCGCGGGACCATCCGCTCACCGCGCGGGTTACAGTTAATCGCATTTGGCAAAGTATTTTCGGGATAGGCTTGGTCAAAACCTCTGAGGATTTTGGTAGTCAAGGATCTCTTCCTCTTTACCAAAACGTCCTCGATGCTCTCTCTGCGAGCTTTATTAACTCAGGATGGAACACAAAAGATCTTATGAAGACGATTCTGATGAGCGAGGTTTACAGGCAAAGAAGCGTTTCCAACAACCCGCAACTAATGGCGGATGACCCGGAAAATGAAATCCTGGCGAGAGGGCCGCGAATTAGGCTCAGTGCGGAAATGATACGGGATAATACGCTGGCTTCCGCTGGCTTGATTGATCTGTCTATCGGAGGCCCCCCTGTGAATCCCTATGAGCTTTCTGAGTCCTTTAAACCAGCCGGACCATCGGGCGGAAACGGCGTATACCGAAGAAGCCTTTACACCAATTGGCGACGCACCGGGCCACCTCCTGCGATGATTGCATTCGATGCCCCGCGTCGAGCCGTTTGCACGCCGAAACGCGAACGAACGGAATCGGCTCTGCAATCGCTAATTCTGCTCAATGGTGTTCAATATGTCGAAGCGGCGCGAGCCTTGGCGGCAAAAGCTTACTCGCTCAATCCTGATGATGAGCTAAAACAGATCGAGACAATTTTTCAAGCATGTATAAATCGAGCACCTCACGACCGAGAGACTGAGGTTTGCAAACAACTTCTTCGCGAGCAACGAGAACTGTTCAAAGCAGCTCCCGAAAAAGCAAAAGAGTTTTTGAGCGTTGGAAGACACAAGGTCGACGCTCCTCCGCCTGATGATGTGTTTGCTGCTTTGACCGTCTTGAGCCAAACGCTTTTCAATCATGACTCCTGCATCATGAAACGATAATGGAAACGACCATGGAAAATAAAGATTTACTTCGTGCAAACTACCTTTCCTCGAGACGCTCCTTTCTCGGAAGCACTGGCCTGGGACTCGGCTCCCTAGCTTTGGGCTCTTTGCTTCAGCAGCATGGCCACGCAGAAGACTTGAAAACGACCGGGACAGGTGGAACACTTACACGCTTCCATCATCCTCCCAAGGCAAAGCGAGTCATCTATTTGTTTATGTCGGGTGGCCCATCCCACTTAGATCTGTTTGATTACAAACCCAAACTCAACGAACTAAATGGTCAACAATTGCCCGACTCAGTTCGAGGTGGGCAGCGATTGACTGGCATGTCTGGAAATCAATCCTCCATTCCACTCGTGGGCAGCCCTTTCAAGTTTCAGCAAAATGCTAAGTCCGGAGCTTGGTTCTGCGAGCATCTGCCGCATACGGCTTCCATTGCAGAAGATATCTGCATGGTAAATTCTATGTACACCGAAGCCATTAACCATGGTCCTGGTGTTACCTTTTTTCAAACCGGTACCCAAATCGCCGGTCGACCAAGCATCGGGTCTTGGCTAAGCTACGGTCTCGGACAAGAAAACGAAAACTTGCCTGCATTTGTGGTCATGGTCACCAAAGACAAAGGCGGGCAACCCCTCGGCGCCCATTTGTGGGGTAGCGGTTTCCTACCAAGTAAACATCAAGGCATATTGCTAAGGGCTGCCAAAGATCCTGTCCTGTACCTCAGCAATCCACCAGGAGTCGACGCCCCCGGCCGTCGATTGATGCTAGATCGTTTGCGCGAACTACATGAGTTCCAAATGGCCGATAGCGGAGAACTCTCGATCCAAAATCGGATCGATCAATACGAAATGGCGTTCTCGATGCAATCTAGCATTCCCGAAGTCGCTGACTTGGCGTCCGAACCCGAAGAGGTCCTTAATAGCTACGGTCCTGATGTGCGGAACCCTGGATCTTTTGCGGCGAATTGTCTGATGGCCCGCCGTTTAGCGGAACGAGGAGTTCGCTTTATTCAACTTTATCACCAAGATTGGGACCACCACGGAGGTTTGCCGGGGGGAATTCCGGGATTGTGCAAAGAGACGGACCAACCGAGCGCCGCGCTCGTAAAAGATTTGAAGAGGCTCGGATTGCTTGAGGACACGCTCGTTATTTGGGGAGGTGAGTTTGGACGCACAAACTACTGCCAAGGAAAGATCCAACCAAATTTCGGTCGCGACCACCACCCTCGCTGTTTTAGCATGTGGTTTGCCGGGGGCGGTATCAAACCGGGAACGACCTTCGGCGCGACGGATGAACTTGGTTATAACGTCGCAGAAAATCCCGTCCACATACACGATATGCAAGCCACTCTGATGCACCTACTCGGTATCGATCACGAGCAACTTACCTACAGATTCCAAGGCCGACGGTATCGACTTACCGACGTTCACGGTCGTATTGTGAAGGAAATTTTGGCTTAGACGCGAGAAATGCCCTCCCTCGCTAGAACATGTGAGATGGGGCGGGTATTGCAAACGCAACCAGATTCTAGAACGAGGCCCTACTTGGTCTCTTCCATTTCGCGAATGTAGGCACGCAATCGCTCGAGCTCATCCTCTGTTCCCTTAAGTTTGAGCATGTTATGTACCCGCTTTTGCAACTCCAGTGAGTTGACCGGTTTGGACAGGAAATCGTCGGTACCAGCCTCTACTGCGCGTTCGATATCTCCAAGCTCACTCAAAGCGGTTACCATAAGAATCATAATCTTTGATGTCGCTCGATCGGACTTCAGTTTGCGACAGACTTCAAAGCCATTCAATTTTGGCATCATGACGTCCAACAAAATCAAATCTGGTTGAAACAGTTGGACTTTGTCCAGTGTGTCTTGCCCATCAACAGCGAATTCGGTTTCGCAGTCAAATTTAGTAAGCAACGCCTCGAGTAACTCGCGGTTTTGTACGTTGTCGTCTGCAATTAAAATTTTTGGAATGCCCACGAAATGTCCTTTACACATCTACCCTGTTAACGACTGTATTACGCCGCCATGACCTTACACCGCTACGCAATGTGAGGCAGGGGACTCGGAAAGAGCAGAGGCTGGTACAGGAAATTGCATAGCCAATTGCTTTACTTCGGTACGAATTTTGGCGAGTTCTGCTGCATCTTCGTGTGACTTGAGAGCTTTGACAATCCATTTGCCAATCGCCTCGAACTCATCTGTCCCCATACCACGAGTGGTTAAGGCTGGGGTGCCTATGCGTATACCGCTTGGATCCATAGGCTTGCGAGTATCAAAAGGAATCATGTTCATGTTTACGGTGATTCCGCACTCGTCCAACGCCTTTTCTGCAATCTTTCCACCAATCCCAAAACTGGTCACATCGACAAGAACCAAATGGTTATCGGATCCGCCGCTTATCAGTCTTAACCCACTAGCGATAAGGGTTTCCGCAAGAGTCTTGCAATTGGAGACAACCTGCTTGCCATATTCCTGGAACGCACCCGACATGGCCTCTGCAAAACAGACCGCCTTTCCTGCAACAACATGCATCAACGGCCCTCCCTGTATTCCAGGGAACACCGCGCTATTGATCGACTTCGCATATTCAGATTTACATAGAATCAAACCACTACGTGGTCCGCGAAGCGTCTTATGTGTAGTTGTTGTGACGTAGTCTGCGTAGGGCACCGGTGAGTTGTGAACACCGGCTGCCACTAAACCTGCGTAATGGGCCATGTCGACCATTAACTTTGCTCCGACTTCCCTCGCGATCTCAGCAAACTTATCGTGAAAGATCTCCCTCGGATAAGCGCTCGCTCCCGCAACGATCATTTTGGGTTTGTGCTCTCGCGCTAATTTCGCAACTTGGTCGAAGTCAATGCGATGATTTACAGGATCTACCCCATACGCATAGAATTTGTAGAGCTTTCCACTGATGTTCAAATGCATACCGTGCGTCAAATGCCCCCCCTGTGCAAGATCCAATCCCAACACAACGTCACCAGGATTCAATGCGGACAAATACACGGCTGTGTTGGCTTGCGAACCAGAATGTGGCTGCACATTTGCGTGCTCGGCACCGAATAGCGTTTTAGCACGATCAATCGCCAGCGTTTCGACAGTATCCACATGCTCGCAGCCACCGTAATAGCGGCGACCTGGGTATCCCTCAGCGTATTTATTGGTAAGAACGCTGCCCACCGCCTGCATTACCGCAGCACTGGTGTAGTTCTCACTGGCAATCATTTCCAGCCCTTCCTGTTGGCGGACGGCTTCACTTGCAACCGCTGCCCACACGGCGGGATCTTGGGTCTGAAGGATATTCATAATCTAGGGATTAAGGTTAGAAAAAGAGTTTGCGACAAAAAATGCCAATGCAGATCGCCACAGTATAAGTAAACGTGTTTCAGACGGTGCCCCGCCTTGCATCTCGTTGGTGCTAATTGGAAACCGTATTCTCTTCTCGATTGTTCACCCCGTCAACCGCGACCGGTCAGCCTCCAACGAGCTTGGAATAACCACACATTCATCCCTAGTAAAATAGCGGTAGCTATGAGCGTAATGCCAGTGTAACCGGCAATCAAACCCCATGACCCGAGCTTAGGAGCCCCTTCTCCATAGACTGACGGCATGGAGTTAAGCGGGGCACTTTCAACAGCCATGAGTGGACTTGTAACTCCTATAAACCGAAAATTAGGATTCTCCACTAACGCCGGCTGAAACACCCAGAATAAGAAGTACACCGCCACAGGCAAACAATACAACCCCAGCAATATCACGTACGTTAGCATCATTGACGTGCTGGTTTTGCGAACCAAAGTCGAGACGAACAAGGCAAGGACCGTATTAAAGATCGAGGCCACGAAACAGATGCCAAAATAAGCCAGCATCGATGGCCAGTTTTCGTACAAGGGGGTTATGGGAACCAACGCCAAAATCAGCGGGAACATTATGAACAAAGTTAAAACCGCCGACACGCGATAACCGGCTAACAATTTACCCCACAAAATCTGCCACGACGTTACTGTCGTAGTCAACAACAAATCGATCGTCTGCCTTTCCCGTTCACTGGTGATGCTCCCCGCTACGAATACAGGAGCAACGAGAAGATTAAAAGTCAAAACGAAACCCGCATAATAGGCCGCTTTACTCGGATCGAAAAACAGAAAAGCAGCCATCAGCGGAATTGCGAGCGCCATACTGATTTGAATCACCAGCCTCAGCATCAAACTCCCTTGGCTGAACAGTTCGGCATGCATTTCCTTGTCGTAGACGGGATTGGCATGGTCTGCCATCAGAGATTTACGTCTGGGAGGAGCGAACAAATTATCGGGAAACTGATCGCGTTGAATGACTAGGCCTACCGCATTTCTTTGTTCGTTCTCCAGATCGATCACATCGCTCCCTTGGCTTCCAATGTCCGGCGGGTAAAGCAGTCTATGTCCTGTTACGGACAGTAACAGGACTCCTACCACAAGACAGACGATTGGAACCACTGTTACCGTCAATAGCAGCCTTAAATCAGCTTGTTGCGACAATGTTAACCACGCCTCGACCCCTGCAATAAGGATGGGCAAGATCAAAACGTAACTGACAACCAACGAAGAACTTGTTCGCTTAAAGTAACTGGAGCAGAACATGCTGATCGTGCCAAATAGAAAAATGGCGAACAGTAACCCGATGTAAGCGGCCAGTAACTCGTAAATAGATACTCCTCCGAGAGGCAAACACAACATTATGATCGGTAGCGATCCACAAATAAGCACAACCAAATGGGTCAAAGCAGCAATCAACTTCCCTGAGACTATTACCGACGGACGCAACGGACTGGCCAAGAGCATCTCATAGGTTTTGCGCTCTTTCTCCCCGGTAATGGAACCAGCGGTAAAACTCGGTGCCATCAAAGAAGCGATCGCAAATTGCCCCACAAAGAAAAAATCAACGAGTCGCTGCGCCGAAGCAGACTCACGACTTAAATCGATTTTTTCGTCTCTTGGGTATGCGATCAAAACGACCATCGCTAACGCTACTTGATACACCAGCATCAGCAAAAAGGCGCGAGGGGTACGCAAGTTTACGATTAACTCACGCTGTAAAACCGGGTTGTTCTTTAAGAGCATGGTAGGCGTCGCTAGCTAATCCCCATTTCCTCGAGCATTCGGATTTCTTGTTCCATTTTTTCACGATCTTCATCCGAAATATTGGGATCCGGCAATAACGATCGCCTCGTACAATTCACTAACGCTTGGAGCGTCTGATATCTTCGTGTCTGTTTAATGGCTGGTTGAATAAAGTCTCGAATCATTTCTTTTAGCTCCGCTTCGTCCTTGGGTGGGATCGCTCGAAATTGACTGCGAAGTGCTGCATAACCGGCAGACGAGTAATCCTGCTCTAGTCCCTCGGCATCTAACCAGTCAACGAGCCCGTCATTAATCATATTGGTCGGTTTTAACATCCAACGAATGAATTCTTTGCGATCTTCACCAATAGGATCCAATACGGGAATGATGAGATCCCCCACGCGACCGGGGCGTCGTATGTCGGGTGAAAGCAAATGGATTCTGGCGGTCATCAAAAGCCAAATCACTTTGCCGCGAAGCTTTGGATCGCTCATCATTCCTTGTATTTTGCCGGTTAGACGACGCTCGGTTTCGTGCGCACCAGCGCCAACACCGCCGAATTGCGTGTCTGCTTCGTCAACGAAAATCAGCACCTTTTCCAAGGCTTCTAACACACGTTTAAGTCGCTCAAATATGACATCGGTCTGTCCGAACCATTGACTACGGATGTTCTTTAAAACCAATACGGGCATATCGAGTTCCGCAGCAACTGCCTCAAAAATAAACGTCTTGCCACCACCGATTGGTCCGGC
Source organism: Pirellula sp. (assembly GCA_046318795.1). Lineage (GTDB taxonomy): Bacteria > Planctomycetota > Planctomycetia > Pirellulales > Pirellulaceae > JBKCUI01. The sequence goes on along the minus strand of JBKCTT010000153.1, from coordinate 6,352 downwards.
AATCGCAGCTCCCGGCAACGCACGATCGTCAGGTAGCTTCATTCGCGGTATCAAATAGGATGCGAGAAACTCTTTCAACTTAGAAAATCCGACGCAGTCCACTAATCGATGAGACGGCTTTTTGAATTCAATGACATCTTCCCCTAATTGGCTTTGAATGAACGCCTCAACCTGCAATGTCGTGTCCTGTCGGTCGACCTCTTTTTGTGTGTAATCGGCCGATAGCATCAACTGTCGTAACGCATGCAAACTCAGGCCTGCGGTTGCATCGGCTACCATGTCGACATTGTGCTTTTTCGAAGAGGGATTCGACATGATATACGTGGCAACAAAATGCTTACGTGATTCCAAATCGGGGCTTGGGATCTCGACCGAAAGGACTTGTGGCAATCGCGAGACGCGCTGATGTATCATGCTGCGAGACTCGGCGATTAGCACGACCGCATCCTTTCCAGCAAAAAACTCGGGGTTGCCGAACCAATCGGTTACTATGGCGATTCGTCTCAGTTGCGCGTCATTTAATTTGGCGACGTCACCATCTCCAGCAGGCAGCAACATGTCCGCCCCCTCAATGAGAACGATCAAGCTTTCTCGCATGGTTTCACGCGAACAAATCGTTAACTGACGGAGAAACTCTAGCGCCTGCGTGGCGTTGCCTATCGCGTCTCGAAGATACTGATCGAACTCCCGACGTCGCAAATCGAATTTACTGCCATCGTTGAGGACTTCACGCATTGGAATAGCATCCAGGGAGACTCCATTCTTCCACGCAGTCCAGGCCTCACGAATCTTGACTCGATCCTCGTCACTAATGCGAATCGGCCCGTTGAGTTCGTAGATAACCTGAATGAGACCAGGAATTTTTGTCTTGGATCTAAGAAAAGGAATCAGCGGTACGTACTGCCGGCCGTCGAAGTACAAATCGTAGATGTTCCCTGACAAGACGATCGATTTGGATTGACCGGAATTGATAATGCGAGCCAGTTGCGAGAAAAACGGGTACGTCGCAGCGGGTAGATCTGTAGTCGGAAGCTGGGGTGTCTGTACTGATGTCATTGAATGTAGGGCACGACAAAGTGAAAAGGGAAATTGATTAAGGCACTCAACTCATATTAACGGAATCAAATGAGCGGTGCATTCTAGCAGACTCTTGCCTTTGTTCGAAACGATGCTTGTGGTATTCTTTGGCAATCATGGAATTTCAATCATTAGACCACGTTGTTGCCCAGCTTTCTTCCAAGCAGATATCCAGCCTGGAACTGACCCGCTTTTACCTCGATCGGATTCGCAGAATCGATCCGCAAATAAACTCGTTTGTCTACGTTGATGAATCCAACGCAATCGAAGAAGCGGAGAAATCCGACGCTCGTCGCGCGCAGAATCAAATCCTCAGTGAATTAGATGGGGTTCCCATCTCCCTCAAAGATAATATATGTACGCGGGGTACCCCGACCAGCTGCGGATCTCGGATATTGAGCGACTACCGCTCTCCGTTTGATGCGGAAGTAGTGGCTCGGCTTCGGCGATCCGGCTTGATAATTCTCGGGAAAACAAATCTTGACGAATTTGCGATGGGTGGCTCGACAGAAACGAGTTGCTTTGGAGCAAGTCATAACCCCTGGGATGCGTCTAGAACTTGCGGTGGAAGCAGCGGAGGTTCTGCCGCGGCCGTTGCTGCTTCTCTTTCTCCGGTGTCTCTAGGCAGCGACACCGGTGGCTCAATCCGGCAGCCAGCCGCATTTTGCGGTGTCTGCGGACTAAAGCCAACCTATGGACGAGTTAGCCGTTACGGTCTCGTTGCGTATGCGAGCAGCCTGGACCAAATCGGCCCCTTCGGCCGCACCGTCAAAGACATCGCAAAAGTTTTGAATGTAGTCGCCGGCCACGATTCACGCGATTCCACCAGCCTCAACACTCCACAAGAGGACTTCGCAACGCAGATCGAAGGCCCCAAAACAAGCTACCGAATTGGAGTTGTTCGCGAACATCTCGATCATCCTGCTTTGGATGAACAAGTGCGTGCCGCAATTTTGCACTCGTTAAAATTGCTCCAAGACATCGGGCACAATATAGTCGACCTATCCATGCCCCACCACAAATATGCCGTCTCGACTTACTACATCGTTGCTCCAAGCGAGGCGAGCAGTAATCTCTCACGTTATGACGGGGCACATTTTGGCTACCGAGCAGATTTGCCCAAGCCCCCCGAGGAATCTCCTCTAATTTCGATGTACAAAGCTACCCGTTCCTTAGGATTCGGTGACGAAGTAAAACGCCGCATCATGCTCGGAACCTTTGCACTTAGCGCTGGTTATAGCGATAAGTATTACGTCAAAGCCCTACAAGTTCGACGCTTGATCCGCAACGATTACGACGACGCTTTCCGAGTCGTCGACGCGATCCTTGGGCCAACCACTCCGACGACTCCCTTTACTCTCGGAGAAAAAGTCAACGATCCTGTTCAAATGTATTTGGAAGATTTGTACACCGTTAGCGCGAATCTAGCCGGTGTCCCAGCCCTCTCCCTTCCGGTCAATCCCCACTCCTCCGGACTTCCGATCGGCGTGCAATTACAGGCAGCCCCCCTACAAGAATCCAAACTACTGAGAATCGCTCACGAACTCCACCGCGAAATTGGATATATTCCGAGAGTCGCCATGCAATAGGAAAGCAACGAACTAGCGATGGACATCGTTTACGAAGACAATCATCTTCTCGTTGTAAATAAACCGATTGGCTGGATTGTCCAAGGAGCGCAGACCGGGCAAAACAGCTTGCTCGATCTTGCCAAGTCTTACATCAAAACTAAATACCACAAACCCGGAAACGTTTATTTGGGCGTTGTCAGCCGCCTTGATGGGCCCGTCTCCGGATTGGTACCATTAGCCAGAACAAGCAAAGCGGCCAGCCGATTAAGTGAGCAAATTCGCATACGAGCTGTGAAGAAGGTTTATTGGGCAATCGTGACAGGTAAACCTCCTAAGCCTAGCGATCGAATCGAACACTGGCTGGTTCGTCAAGAGTCAGACACCATCACCCGTGTCGCCACTAGGACAGCACCAAATGCACAACAAGCTATACTCGAATACCGCACGCTAGGAATGTCGACTAATAACTCGTCGATTGATGCACGCACAGCGCAAACCTGGTTGGAAATCGAACTTGTCACAGGTCGTAAACACCAAATTCGCGCTCAACTTGCGGCGATGGGTTGCCCGATCCTTGGTGATGCAAAGTATGGTTCCTCAATCCGATTTTCCGAGGGAATCGCATTGCATTGCAGTCGGTTGGTGTTTCAGCATCCTATCAGAGAAGAGAAGCTCGATCTTAAGGCAAATCCTCCGAAATCCTGGCCTAATTGGATGGCAAAACCATGATGTACTACCGAGGGGTGGAAAGCGGGAAACAATATGCCCTTGAATCAATGATATGGCATGGTGATGGGGATGAACTACTAGACTTAGAGCCTTACGACGTCGCTTTTCCTCTCGAAAAAATCCGCTCTCGGAAGCCATCACTTTGGCGATACCTCGAAGCACTGCCTTTTGAAGCCACCGATGACAGTTGGCAATCAATCACCATGGGTGAAGGGTTTACCCCACTAGTATCGATCGATCCAACCCGCCCAAAGGTCTTCGCGAAAGTGGACTACATGATGCCAACCCTTTCTTTTAAAGATCGAGGGGCAGCAGTCCTGGTGGCTAAAGCAAAATCGCTTGGCGCTCAACACTTAGTTCAAGACTCCAGCGGAAATGCAGGAACTAGCATCGCAGCTTACGCAGCCCGTGCCGGACTCCGGTGCACCATTTTTGTTCCAGAATCAACATCACCAAAAAAGATAAAGCAAATCTCCGGCTTTGGTGCTCGTCTTTGCGTAATACCTGGCTCAAGAGAAACAACAGCAGCGGCTGCTAAAGAGTTCGCAAGAAAAGATGACATCTTTTACGCCAGCCACGTTTACAACCCATTTTTCTACCAGGGGACCAAGACCTATGCGTTTGAGATTTGGGAACAACTAGGCGAAGCTCCTGATACGCTCGTACTGCCCCTTGGAAACGGCACGCTGGTTCTTGGATGTTTCTATGGCTTTAATGAGTTACTAGCTGCGAAACAAATTGACCGAATCCCTAAAATCATCGCTGTTCAGTCCGCACAATGTGATCCTTTGACGCGAGCTTTCGTTAACGAATGCGATTCTATCGAGATGGTTGTCAACCGAGGGACAGCTGCCGAGGGAATTGCAATAGCAGCACCAGCTCGCGGCAAGCAGATCCTCGCTGCAGTTAGGGCAACAGGCGGAAAAATCTTATCGATACGCGAATCATCGATTGAGCCTGCAAAAAAACACCTTGCCAGTCGAGGGTACGATGTGGAGCCAACCTCAGCCGTTAACATCGCTGCATTAATGGATTATCCACAGCTGTTCCCCGAAGATCAGACTGTCGTCTTCCCTCTGTGCGGAGCAGGGCTAAAGGCAAGCTGAAATGTAGGCTATTTCATTTCGATGCTTGGCACCATGGTCACTGCCCTGCGATACGATCTTGGATCATGCGCTCGCATTTTTTCCAGCTCCTCGGCAGCTTCCGGTAAGGGACAGTGACGCATGTAGTTGATAATCAGGTACCGCGCCAATCCCTGTTCGGACTCTGGCATGTGAAAGATTTGGGACAACTGAGGAATTGCGCCCCAGTATTCCCACCTTGCTAAGTCAGGAATCACCAGATCTGCTGCAAACGGGTCATTGAGAACATGAGCCAGAGCGCGAGCAGATCGGGACATTTGGCTCGGATCGAGATCGCTTCCCAGGACGCGAATGGCACTGATCGCCGCTGACTTTAGACCTACAGGGCAATCCTTATTACCTAATAGTTTCGATTCAAGAAATTTGATAGATGTCTCCCCACCTAATCTTGCATAACACGCCATGGATGCAGCGAGCCAAGGGTAGTTAGCCAATGTTCCGGCTTGAATTGTTTCTATTTCTAGGTTCTTTAGTTCTTCCACAACCAGCGGCATAGCGAGTTCGTCAAAAATCGGCGCATCTCCTTGTTCACCGAGCTCCGCCAGAACCATCCAAAGAAAGCTTTTGTATCTTGCCGGGAAATTCGGATTTCTTAAGGCTTCGATTAACTTCTCTTTATCGAAAGCATGGCGAAACGACGTATCGCGAATAGTCGCTAGCGATATACGAGCACACTCCGAATACGCGTCATCCGAAATTTGAGCGTCGTTTGAGAACAAATATTTATAGAAATACAAGAGGCGCTCAGACTCTGAACAATTTCCGAGTGGAATATTCTTAACGTATTCTGCAGATGCTTCCGTGAGTTCGAGAGGTGTGCTCCACACCCATGAGACCTCTTCGAGATTGGCTGTTGTGGTCGAAGCAATGTCGGGGGTTCCGACTAAAAGAACCTTGGTCCCCTTTTCGACTGAGTTAAACGAAAATACCCCTTCAAACTTTGGAACAACTTTTTGTGTTCCGACTGACGCGACAAAATCTACCCAAAGATCGAACCCCGCTCCGTCCTCGCGAGTCTTGCACTCACTTACCTCAACTATGATACCTACCGCTGGAGACTGCAGATCATCGGAAATGGTGCTACCGATTGCCTCACACAAAGGGCAAGCAACTAACTGGCGTAGGAAAAGTAGGGCCCCTAGAACACCGACGATTGCAAGGCTCGAAATCAAACTTGAGATCTTTACGTGGTTCCGTTTATCGTTACGTATTACAGAATAATGCATAGTTAAAGCGACAGGACCTAAACGTTCGCAAGCAGGAGGCAGGGACTGGCTACCGCAGTCAAGCTATCGGATACCAAATTTCAAGCGTGGGAAGCAATAGCTCCCAGGAGATTTCCGCGATTTGTGCAAAAACGTAAGGATTGGGTCAATTTTTCGGGCACACATGATGGTCAAGGAAGAGCTTTTTTGCAGTTCGGCTTTTCAGAGATAACAGAGCGTGTAGAATTCCGGTTGCCAGATTTGTTCACAACCTAAACGCCATGAAATCTCCGGGATAGTGCATCAGGGGTTCGACACGGCGAATTTAAAATGGCGATGTAGCTCAGTCGGTTAGAGCAACGGCTTCATAAGCCGTGTGTCGGTGGTTCGAGTCCACTCATCGCTACTGCTAAAAAACCAATGTTTTTCCACGTCGGACGCCGGTCGGCGTACCAGTCAAAACGACTGAGCGACATTACTTTCCTGAAGTTCATACCGGAAAACTGTTCTACCAGAGCAGTACACCGGGGATGGGAGAAACCAAAGGAGTTGTTCATCATGCCAAGCAAAAGCCACTCGTTCCTGCACTTCGTTACCATGTCTCAGGTTAGTCGATTTGTGAGAT
>JBKCTT010000152.1:0-8815 GCA_046318795.1 Pirellula sp. | reverse complement strand
AAAGACGTTGCCTCCCGGCACAGGTTCGGAGCAAACGCGGATTTTTGGACACATTATGGGGCCGCGATAATGAGAGCGCAACTCACCTCGGCTTGACCGAATTGGGCATGATGAACTCCTCTGGCGCCTCGTGATGTATTTCCTAGACCCGCTCCTAGGTCGGTAAAACATCCCTGGAATCGAGGCAGTTTATTGGGGAGGATTTAGTGGTCGACAACTTCATGGTGTCTGAGGGCTCGGATTTAGTCGGTTCGACCAATCCACTCGATGCAATGGTCGCCATTTATGACCTCGATGCACAATTTGAGTGGTGGGGTGGCTTACTCAAGGTCTAGACTAACCCGGCGATCGGTTCTCCATGATAAATCGTATGGGGCCGATCCAGTGCGTCATGCCATACTGCTTCGTTGGGAATTCCGAGGAGATGGTACAAGGTGGCAGCGAAATTCTCGGGCTTAACAGGCATTTCGGTGGGGTATTCCCCTTTCGCATCCGATTGCCCGATGACGGTCCCCGGTCGGATGCCTCCACCGGCAAAGAAGACTGACTGACACGCCCCCCAATGATCTCTACCAGGGAGCCGGTAGTGCTGCGCGAGCAATGTGATCTTGGGGGTGCGACCAAACTCGCCGGCCATAACGATTAACGTTTCATCGAGTTGACCCGATGCATGGAGATCATCCAGGAGCGCGGAAACCGCGCGATCGGTAGGAGGCAACAGGCGATCCTTGAGATGGGGAAAGGCATTGCCATGCGTGTCCCATGTTTCATTATTTCCCAGATTAACTTGAATTAGCGGAACACCCGCATCGACCAATCGGCGAGCCATAAGCAATGACCATCCAAAGGAATTCTTGCCATAACGTTCTTGTTCGCGGTCATCGGCGCGCGTTACATCGAGCGCTGCATGGACTTTCGGGTTGACCATCAGCGTAACAGCGGATTGACGGTGATGGTCAAAGGGATGGACAGTAGCGGCGTTATCAAGATTGCGGCGCTGCATATTGAGTTTATGAAGGAGCTCCATTCTCTCATGAATTCTGGACATACCGAGCGAATGCGGAACGGATAGCTGAGGAGCTTGGAAAACTCTTTGATCTACATTGCCCCTTTGCTGATGATCGAATGCGAAGTTAGGGAACGCTCCGTAAGAGGTCGCATGAAATGGAGAGGCGTCGATGAACCACGGATCATGATTTGGGCCCATGGCACCCGCATGCTGTCCAGGTAGAGTACGCGCTGTGTTGTGGATTAAACGCTCCGGAAGAACGATCGCGGGTGGCAAGTTATTCACCGGCCCGTGTGCAGCAGACAGTGCTCGGCCAATCTTCGATGCAATAGAGGGGAAATCCGATCGGCTGGCCGAGTTCGGATTAAATCCCACCGGGAGCGCAGATTGACCGGTGAGCATGATGTGGTGACCGGCGGAGTGATCATTCGACGGGTGGGTCAACGAACGGCACAACGACCAGAGATGACTGCGTTCGGCCAAAAGGGGCAAGTGTTCGCAGATCTGCAAACCAGGTGTGCGTGTTGCAACAGGTCGAAACTCCCCGCGTATTTCCTGGGGGGCATCGGGCTTCATGTCAAAGCTCTCGTGCTGCGATAATCCGCCTGACAGGAAAATGAAGATGCAGGACTTTGCTTTTCGCGCGGGTGCCGTGCCATTCGCGGCATGAGCTTCTTGAAGAGCGGTTAGATGGTTGCTGCCCAACCCAAGTATTCCCACGGCACCGATTTGCAGTGCTTCGCGTCGGCTGAAGGAAACATGTTGCATGATTGTCCTCATGAGGGAGCAAGATAAAGACCGTGCTAGTATGGTACTCTATCCAAAGCCGGCGAAACAGTAGCAGACAGACTCGGCTCCGCCGAACCCAAGAAACCAATAGGTGGATCACTCCGTCAGCGGTGGTGGCGGGTACAAAACTTCAATTATGCCGCTCGCGAGCGAAACGATGCTTGGGTCGCATGAACCCGTGATTCCGTATAAGACAACGACTGTTCATAACGCGTCCACGCGCTCGATATGTACCTTACCATTTTCAATGCTTAGGTAGACGATTACCGCTGGCCGATTCAAATCTCCTTTGGTTCGGTTTTGGAGTGCGGTCATCGCGAAATGACCGGGGCCATCCGGCTCTCCACCCCCCACATAAAACGGCAACCTTTCTGCCGGTACCGTCGTCGAATTCCCGGCACGGTCTACCAGAACCATATCCCCCACTGACACCACTTTGATATCGCTGGGAGCCTGAAGCATCTGCGCCGCCTCCTCGTATCTCTCATGAGAGAGATGCCCAACAAACTCCTCGGTTATGCGCTTTGGGCGATTCACGAACCAAGCCGTTACCGAGATAACAAGGAACAACGCGACCATAGCCAGGATAATCTTATTGAGCTTCTTCATCTGTATTTTGTCGTTGGACTGAAATGAATTTCCAAAACCATGTTATACTCCGACGCATCCAAGGAATTCCATTCCCAAACACAGCCTTGTGTCGATTTTGCCAGTTCGCGGCAGACACTAGATCCTTGTGAAAAAAAGGGAAATTATCGAACCTATTATGCACCGTCTGGCATCCGAAGACAATGTTTAGTAGACGGTTCGAAATACGGCCGTAATATCCAAATGATTTGGAGGAATGCACGCGATACGTCCGTAACTAGTCTAAGGTGATTGACGAAACGTCGTTTTGGTGCCAAGATTTTTAGGATTATTTTTGGCACGAAGACGATGTTTCGTGAACTCCTTGCGAAGAAGAACAGTTCTCTGGCCTTCCACCCCGTCCGGGTCTTACCAAAAAAGACTAACCGACGGCGTTTTCCGAGCAAATCGCTCAACAGTCCCAGGCTCCGAGAGTCTTGTATTGGAGAACCTGGGTGTGATCCTTAAACAACTTCGGATTCCCCAACATACAGTTCTTTACGCTGGCCCTTATCGCCAAAGCAAAACGCAGCGCCAACAGGGATGCCAGGTCGATCTTCTGATCCAAACCAAGCGATCTGTTTATCTGTGTGAAATCAAATTCAAAAGCCACATTAGCACCTCAGTCATTCAGGAGGTCGACCGCAAAATCGGTGCGATTAAACTGCCGAAGAATCAATCGATTCGAACCGTACTGATTTACGACGGCCAACTGGCGCCATCGATCGAAGAAGATCAGGCTTTCGATTTTCTCATCCCCGCAAGCGAGCTTTTTGTGAACTAGGGATGAGCCTCCCCAAGGCGATCTGGGATCGTCATTCCCGGCAGCGTTGACTGGATCTCATGCCATCCGCTTCGCACATCCTCTGAAACGCTGTCGCTGCGTTGGGAAGACAGCGATTGGGAAATGCCGGATGAGTATCCCCGAGCCAAAGATCGAGCATCACGAAGGCCGTGGCGTTCGTTGCTGCCCGATCTTTCCAGAGCTGCGACCGATCCTCGACGAAGCCTTCGTGTTCTCTGAAGTCGGGAGCTGGGGTTTGGCAATGGACTGGTCTGATTAACACCAGTTTGCTTAATAAACTGATATACTGTTTTCCTTTATTTCCAATTCACTTTCACCCCATTGATAAAACGCCATGGACCAGCAATCAGACCAAGAGAAATCCCTCTCCACGAATGACGAGGGGGTTAGCCTTAGCGACAGTACCAATCATTTCACATCCGAAATACCTGCTCCGAAAGAGAAGCAGACGAAGTCGGACGAGCCGTTACCTAAGTCCTTTGGGCGATACCGCGTGGTCTCGATGCTCGGAAAAGGTGGCTTCGGCGCGGTCTATCGCGCGGTCGATAGCCAACTCGAGCGCGATGTGGCGATCAAGGTCACGCATGGCTCGTTGCTCGATCCATCCCTCCGCGAAAACTTCCTCACCGAAGCCCGTATCGTGGCTGCGCTCGATCATCCGAATATCGTGCCGGTTCACGATGTTGGTCAAACCGACACGGGTGACTTTTTCGTCGTCTCGAAATTAATCGACGGTAGCGATTTAGCCTCGCGTATGAAACTGGATCGCCCGGATCGAATCCTATCCCTGCGGATCATCGAACAGATCGCCGATGCGCTGAACTACGCACACGCCAAGGGGCTCGTCCATCGCGACGTGAAACCGGCTAACATTTTGCTCGATCGCCAGGATCGGCCTTATCTGGCAGACTTTGGGCTGGCGCTGCGTGAAACGGAAAAGCGGCGCGAGGGGGAGACGGCGGGTACGCCAGCGTACATGAGCCCCGAACAAGCACGCGGTGAAGGGCATCGAATCGATAATCGCAGCGATATCTATAGCTTAGGTGTGGTCCTCTTTGAATTGATTTCAGGTCGTCGTCCCTTTCGGTCTGACAACGCGCGGGATCTGATGAACTTCGTAGCGACCGAAGAGGTTCGTTCGCCTCGCTTGTTCGATGATAGTATTTCTCCCGATCTAGAACGCATCTGCATGAAGGCCCTCGCACGCCGGGCCAGCGATCGCTTTACAGTGTCTCGCGATTTAGCGGACGAGATTCGATGGCTATTAGCCAATCATGCTCCCACGCCGGGACAGCGTCCCACGGCGATATCAACTCCCGCGAGCACTACACCCATCACTCCCGTCACTCCGAATACTGCGGAACTTGCGGCCGGTGTTGCGAATGCGACGCCAACGGGCCCCACTCGAGTCGTTCCTAAAGGACTTCGATCGTTTGATGCCTCCGATGCGAGTTTCTTCCTCGAACTACTCCCTGGCCCGTTCGATCGCGATGGGCTTCCGGATGGCCTTCGCTTTTGGAAAACGCGTATTGAAGAGACCGACCCGGAGAGGACGTTCAAGGTCGGCTTGGTCTATGGTCCCTCTGGTTGCGGTAAATCCTCGCTCATGAAAGCTGGGTTGTTGCCGCGTTTGAGTCCCAGGGTGATCCCGATCTATATCGAGGCGACTCCCGATGATACCGAAACACGGTTACTGCGCGCAGTGCGCAAAGCGATTCCCGATGCGGAGGGCTCCTCGCTTAAAGAAGTCTTGAGCACCATCAGACGCCGTCGTCTAGTTCCCACAGGTGGGAAGCTGTTACTAGTTCTCGATCAATTCGAGCAATGGCTGTTCGGGGAAAAGAACTATGCAAAAGCATCGCTCACTGATGCGCTATTGCAATGTGATGGGACAAATGTACAAGCGATCGTGATGGTGCGCGAGGACTTCTGGATTTCCGTGAGTCGGTTTCTGAGAGAGGTAGATGTCCCGATCTTGGAGCGAGAGAACAGCGCGATGGTCGATCTGTTTGATATGGATCATGCGGCCAAGGTGTTAGGCCTCTTTGGCAAGGCGTATGGGAAACTGCCCGACAGTACCAAAGATTGGAGCCCAGACCAGAACGAATTCGTTCGCCAAGCCATTCAAGGTTTATCACATGATGACAAGGTGATTTCGGTTCAGATCGCGCTCTTCGCCGACATGATGAAGCAAAAGCCGTGGACGACTGCGGCATTACAGTCGGTTGGAGGTATCGAAGGGGTCGGCGTGACATTCCTCGAAGAGATGTTTGGATCGCGGCATGCCCCGATTCAGCATCGGCAACATGAGTCTGCCGTGCGTAGCTTATTATCGGCGCTATTGCCCGCAGCGGGCACCGACATTAAAGGTTCGATGCAGAGTACCGCGTCGCTTCAGAAAGCAGCAGGTTATGAGCAAAAGCCTCGCGAGTTTGAAGACTTGCTTGCAATCCTCGATAAGAATCTTCGCTTGATCACCCCTGTGGATGCCAGCAGTGAGGCCGAGAGCGGTTCTACGCGCAGCTATCAACTTGCCCATGACTACATGGTCCCTTCGCTCCGCGATTGGCTGACGCAAAAGCAACGCGAGACCAAGAGAGGCCGCGCGGAGTTAAAACTCGCGGAACGTGCTGCCGCGTGGAGTGTGAGTCGGGAAAACAAGCAGCTCCCGACGATGTTCGAATGGTTTCAGATCCATCGTTTGACGGACAAGAAACGGTGGACGGCACCGTAACGGTCTCTGATGCAAACGGCGGCCCGTGTGCATTTGAGGAATCTGGGTGGATCGATCATGGTGGTTACACTCTTCGGAGGAGTCGTTGGATATTTTTTTCAGCAACAGAGCCTTCGTAGTCAACAAGAGAAGATCGCTGTTGCCCTCGATTCGCTGCAAAAAACGCTTGGGCCTGCGGTCCAGGTGAATATTGAAAAGTTAGTCGAGATGAAGCGGTCTGATCTGATTCGGCCCGACCTAGCGCGTCGCTTTACTGCCGCGATCGAATCCCGTGAGAAGTTGTCGTTGGCATTCGCCTTGGCAAACTTTGGTCAAGTCGAGGTGGACTATTTGATCTCGCAGATCGATGAAATCGAGGATCGAGACACAGCTAATTTTATCGCGGCACTGGGGCACGATGCCGCCGGTTCGATTGAGAAACTAAAGCGTGCTGCAAGCGAATGTAACACGCCGGAGTTGCAACGCCGCAAAGCACGCCTGGCTCTGGCAGCGTTGGCAATCGGTGATACTGTTTTGCCGATCGATGCCTGCGAATTCGAGGGACGGCCTGATCACGGGCTTCGGACTCTTTTTATCGACGAGTTTCAACGGTGGGAGTTTGATCTCGCGACGTTGGTAAAAATCGTAAGCGATTCAACCAGTCCTGCCCTTCGTTCCGCAGTTTGTCTTGGCCTAGGGCAGAAACCGTTGAAGCAAATCTCGGGCGACGACAGGAATCGCATCGCCGAGATTACAACCAAGTGGTATTCGCTTCCCGACAGTTCAACGCACAGCGCGGTTGAATGGCTAATGCGCCAGTGGCAGCTACTAGAGCCGACACTACTTGATACAACGCAAATGATTGATGGACGAAACTGGTTCGTGAATTCGCAAGGAGTCACGTTCGTACGGATCGTACCACCAACGGTCGAGCCAAAACCCCTACCAGATCCGTTGGAACAAGTGCGGCGGGCTCTATCTAAGATGGAGATCGCAACATCTGAAGAGAAGTCTCAAGCCAAGTTTCGCTACGCTCGGGGAAGGAATTCGTTCCTGATCGGCCAGTATGAGACGGCGCTCGCAGACCTCGATGCGCTTTTGAAAATGGATTTGGACGATTCGATGGCGGGGTTGCGTAATGAAATCGAGCAAGTCCGAGTTTTTACATTGGCCCGGTTGAAGCGTACGGAAGAAGCGGACGCAGCGTTGGCGCAATGGTCTGCCAGTAAACCTAATGTCGTCTATCTCGATTATGTGGAGAGCCTCGTGCCACTCTGGCTAGGCCGCAAGGAGGCTGCGATCGCGCGACTTGAGCGGGGGCTCGCAGGAGCGGAATCAGCGGATCGCGGAGTACTTTACAATCTGGCATGTGCAGTGGCATTGTTTGCTGCCAGCGAGACGGCAACCGCTGAGGAAAAACGCATCTGGACGGATCGGGCTGTCGCACTACTAGAGCGTTGGAGTCAGAACAACGAGCAGGATCGAGTCCAGATGTTTGAGGATCCCGATCTAAAGTTTCTGCATTCTGATGCTCGCTTTGTAAAACTAGCAGGCGAAAGGTCGAACGTACCCGAGCAACCGTATTGGCTGGCCACTCGTGAAGTGACACGAGGGGAGTACGAGGCGTTTCTTGACGATAACAGTTACAGTGGCGAGAAACCGGAAAACGCGAGTATTTCGAGGCCTTATGAGTCCGCTAGTCCGACAATGGATCATCCTGCTCAGAACGTGCGTTGGAACGATGCGGTAATGTACTGTAATTGGCTGAGTAGGCGGGAAGGTCGAACGCCGGTGTATCGACTTGCTGGGAGAAAATTGACGAGGAAATCGGTTCTTGACACATTGATTGAGGATTGGGAGTTGATAGACAGTGCCAACGGTTACCGATTGCCGAAAGAGGTTGAATGGGAGTTTGCGTGTCGGGCGGGAAGTCTGACCGATTGGAACCCCGGAAACGACGAGATGTTTTTAGCATCTTACAGTCAGATCTTTCCTTCCAAACTGACATCTAGATGTGGCCTCAAGCTTCCGAACGCCTGGGGCCTGCACGACTTGCACGGCAACGTGTGGGAGTGGTGCTGGGACCTGGGGCGGGGCTCGGACAGCGTTGTCCGTGGTGGCTGTTGGTATCTTGATTCCACTTATTGTAGGACGACGAACAGGAGCAGAGAGTTTCCGTCGTTCCGTCAGAATGACCATCTCGGGATTCGGCTTACCATGAATTCCCTTCCGTAATCCCCCAGGTAGGCCAAGGCGAAACAAAGTTTGGGGGTGAGTAGCCGTTGGTCGTAGGCATTGATGTCACGCCTGCGGAGCAGCGACCTTAGATGGCCAATTCCGCGGCGGAGGGGCATAAAGTGTAGACTTACAATAAAGGCCACCCAATGTGTTCTTTGGCAACGATCAAACGCCTTCAGTTTCTCAGAAATACGATTTCTAAGCATACCTTCGAGCTTGCCTCGATAGATGCATGACTGAGCAGCTACCAACGCCCTGCCCTCTACCTCCCTCTTCGGCTGGCCGCAGGCCAGCCGAAGAAGAATATTTTTAGGGGGCAGGCTCCTGTAGCCGCTCAGTCACAGCTCCACTGGCACAAGGCCAGTGGTGGCTTCCAAGCCACAAAAACTCCGCCGGACGGTATGATAAATCGCGGGTGCATCATAAGCCTCAGGCCGACGGACTTTCTTAGCTCCCCTTCGGCCCCGTGCGGTTGGAAGCATGACTGAGTGGCTACCAACGGCACGCCCCTCTTTCCCCTCATTCTTCTTCGGCTGGCCTGCGGCCAGCCGAAGAAGAATATTTTTAGGGGGCATGCTCCTGTAGCTGCTCAGTCACAGCTCCCCTGGCACAAGGCCAGTGGTGGCTTCCAAGC
>JBKCTT010000151.1:0-3317 GCA_046318795.1 Pirellula sp. | reverse complement strand
GTCTTGTACTTGACCACCCCATGCTACCCCTAGCTTCATTGCAAAGTCGTTGCTCTTTTGTCCATCCTGCTTCTCAAAAGGATCCATTCGAAGATTGAAGAGCAGTGCGGATGGACGATTGTAGTCAAAAAAGCCATCTCTCACCTTGAAATGAGATTTCCAATTGCCTACGCGAATCGCTGCCATTTCACTTTCGTTGTAATAGTAAACAACATTTCGAGCAGACGTGGCATCGCCGACCCAATGCTCTAGATTATTCAAACCATCGATGTAAACGTTATGCGACTTTCTCAGTTCTTCATTCACGTTGGGACGCCCCGCAGCGGCCGCAAGTGTTGTAAATAGATCGGTGTGCTCTTGAATGCCATTGGATACTTTTCCTTTGGCGATCTTAGCAGGCCATCGGATGAGAAGAGGTACGCGTACGCCACCCTCCCATGTTGTGGCTTTCTCGCTCCGAAAGGGAGTGCTGCCGCCATCGGGCCACCACGCAGACATCGCTCCATTATCGGTTGTGTAAATCACGATTGTGTTTTCTGAGATATTGAGTTCATCTAATTTATCGAGCAGCGTGCCAACTTGCATGTCATGTTCCATCATACCGCTCCCGTAGACGTCGAGCCCGGAAGAATGCTCCGCTGCCAGCTTTTCTCGACCTGGCCGCAAGTGTGTGTAGATGTGCATTCGCGACGGAGCATACCACGCGAAGAAAGGTTTGTCCTCTTGCTTAGCCCTGGTGATGAAGTCGATGGTTCGATCAAGAAATTCATCGTCAACGGTTTCCATTCGTTTGCTATCGAGGGGACCTGTGTCCTTGATTCGTTGTTTGCCTATTTTTCCGAATCGCTCATCGACAGTCGGATCGTCGACGTTGGTTGCCACACAATCTAGAACTCCTCGCGGTCTATATCGCTTATCAAATCCCTCGTCCTTTGGCCAATCACTGAGTTCCGGTTCTTCTTCTGTATTGAGGTGATAGAGATTTCCATAGAACTCATCGAATCCGTGAACTGTAGGCAGGTGTTCGTTTCGGTCGCCTAAGTGGTTCTTTCCGAATTGGCCAGTTTTGTAGCCTATTGCTTTAAGTACTACAGCCAGTGAGGGGTCGCGTTGATCGAGACCAATGGGAGAACCAGCCATCCCAACAGTAGTTAAGCCCGTTCGAATGGGTAATTGACCGGTGACAAAGGCTGCGCGACTCGGTGTGCAAGTTGGCTGCGAGTAGTGATCCGTGAAGAGCATTCCTTCTCGAGCTAGCCGATCGATGTTGGGAGTCGGGACCATCATGCCATGGCTGTAAGCACCAACGTTCCAGTAACCGACATCATCGGGCATGATGACTAGTATGTTAGGTTGGGCGGGCGTTTTGCTGGCCGTCTTCCCTGGAGTGACGTTCTGTGCAACGCTCGTCGGCTGTAATAGCCACAGTACTGAGAAAATCGAGATTGCAGATAAAACTGCTTGCCAGAAAATCGAAAGTCTCAATAGAAGCATAATTGGCGCCTCGATACAGAGTGATGGTTACTTGTAAACGGAATGACAGTGAGGTTCGGAATCTGGAACCTTACACGGGTGTGATTACTCATTGTAGCAGTCCTTGCAGTGCCTATTGTTGATGTCGAAACAATTTTTAATTCAGCACCTATTCATTTTTGAGGTGTAGACCAAGTATCTTAGTGAAATACTTATTGGTATATCAATCAAGCGTAATCAATCTGCGATGAAAGCAACGAGCCTCGTTCAGCCGCCGGCAAACGACACCGAATAAGGGACAGCGGTAGTTCTTTTGGACAAGGCTATCAAACCGTGCCATGTTTCCATTGTTCTGCAATCACTCGTAACATGGTCCCAGCATCTTAGGGCTTCATCCTCTGTGGATTCAAGCTTGTTCACAGAGGTTAGACGAATGCGATGTCTTCGATTTGGACTATTACCACAATACAGCTCATAAATCCTGAGATTACTTGCTCGATCGAATACGTTGGATCTCTTCGGAGCTTAGCTTTCTCGCATCGGTGTAAACAACTGCCGAGTCTAATGTGACAGGTCGTTCCGAAAGCCGTTCTTTGGGAATCAGAAAAATATTCAAGTTTTGCTCCCCCATATAAACAAGCTTTCCGCTTTCCCAGGCTCTCAGAAAATCGTCTTTTGAGACCTCACGTTCCTCTTGTCCTTTCGGACGATAGTAATTCCCCGGCATATTCAAGTATCTATAGCCACAAACTGAAGAATCGTTGACGTTAAAAGTCTTCGTGATCAACTGTCTGACGGTCGTGGCAACGGTTTCCGAATCGCCCAAGATCAGCAACTCATATTGAATACCTCGCACCGATCCGTCCGATGCCAGATCGCTCTTTTCAGAAAAAGAAAGGGACATCGACTCCGCTGCCTTCGTGAGTTGAGGAACATGTTTGGCTTGGCGTTTATTCAGATAGTCATTGACGTCATATGCGGAATACCTAAACGTAACACCACCGCTGGTCGGCATGATAGAAAAGTAATTCTCATCCTCACCAACGAGCCCCAGGTTGAGGAAAATAGGATCATAGTCTGACTTCATCATGGTCTCGATGTAGCCATCCACTTCGCTAAGTGGCTTGAAGACATAGTTATCCTCTAAAGTCTTTTGGTTGAGGTAGTTGAATCGTAATTGCACGATTCCTAGCAACGCTGCGACCATCACAATGCCAATGCCAGCGAAAAGTTTCATGAGTTTCTTCCTTGCCATTGAGTTTTGATTGAGGAGTAGTTGTGACGGAATGGGGTTTGATGCGGGATGCTGTACGTGACTAATGCAAGCGTCCAAAAGAGAATGAACTTCTTTCGCGGACTTAAAGCGATGTGCCTTCTCTTTGGCCATCAGTTGCTCCACGAGTTCCACCATCCAGAGAGGCGTATCGGGGCTATACTTGCGAATCGGTTCAGGCTCTTCGTCGATGATCTTTCGCATCACTCCATAAGAAGTCTCATCGCGAAACGGAGGGCGACCAGTGCACAATGCGTAAAGCAAACTGCCTAAACTGAATAGGTCACTCTGTTGATCCAGCTGTGCGCCGCGCGCTTGTTCTGGAGACATGTACTGGGGTGTGCCAGCGATGGAACCTAATTGCGTAATGCTGTTATCATCCACCGAGCGTGCTAATCCAAAATCGGTGATAGTGACTCGTTCGACACCTTCTTCCAACAATATGTTCTCGGGTTTGATATCCCGATGAATTAGTCCTTGTTCATGAGCGGCTGCCAGTCCCGCCGCAATCTGAGAACCAATTCGCAGTACTTCCACCAACGGTAGTGGCCCGCCCTGATCAAGCCTCTTC
>JBKCTT010000150.1:0-23732 GCA_046318795.1 Pirellula sp. | reverse complement strand
AAATTTTTATGTCCCAATGGCGTGCAAAGGGGAATCTCTCCTTTAGACAGCGACGAATGAGCTGCCAAATCACGAAACAAAGCAACAATGCTAGTTGCGACTAGAGGAGGCAGGTATCATGCGAGTTGGCGTATATCTTATTAATGGATCCCTTCCGAAAAAATCACTCGACTCATCGCATCGTCTCATGGAAAACCAAGCGGAAACATTGGGAAAAGCTCTTTTGGATTATCTTCCACAGCTCATCCGATTGGCGGAAAAAAACATGTCTCGCCCACTGCAAGCTAGGGTGGGGGCTGATGATTTGGCCAACAGCGTGGTTGGTTCTGTGTTTCGTGCGTTCTGCGAAGGCAAACTCAAAGTGAACTTTGAAGACGATAAGCAGTTTTGGCGTTTTTTGGTCGTGGTCGCGCTGAACAAGATTCGCAAACGAGCGAGGGATCACAGTACAGACAAGCGAAATGTAAAGCTGGATCAGTCCCTCAGCGATCTCGAGTATTTGGTTCAGGAATCGAATGATCCGTCCGATGAAGAGGGGTTGCAGGTGGCGCAAATTCTGCAGAAGCTCGAGGAAGAGTTAGACCAGGATGGGCGAATCATTCTGAAGGGTAAATTTGAGGGACAATCGAACATGCAGATTGCGGAACAACTGAAAAATGGAGCTGGTGCTTCCACAAAAACCGTTAGTCGGCGGTGGAAGGAGATTCAAGAAAGGCTTAGAGAGATTATCGAAGAATTAGAGTTAGGGTAGCGAGATAAGGATGCCCTCTCAACAATACTCGGGACAGAGAATTAGGCTCAGCGATGACAAATGTAATTTACGACGTGGACTTGCTATGCGAGGAATACGAAGAGTTCAGGAATATAGACAATGTTGGACCGGAATCGATTCGGCGTTTTCTTGAACGGACACACTCACAAGCTGCACAGGATATGGCCTTGCTGACAGAGTTGATTCAGATCGATATTCAACTCAATTGGATGTCGTGGGACAAGAGTCTATCTGCCATTAGCGAGGCATCGTCGTCAATTAGATTACTAGAGCTGTTCATGCAGATCCCCCGTTTGCGGGACTACATCCAAGCGTTCCCGTCGTTGGCGGAGAATGGAACCGCGAATATTTTGCCATTAGCCCGTTGTGAACTAGAGGCCAGAAGTCGCTGGGGAGATGCCATTGGATGTGCCTATTACCTAGAGAATTACGGAATACTTCTCGAAGCGGATTTTCCGGGGACTCCGAAGCTTGTTAAGTGCATGTTCGATGGCTCATCGATCGGAAGATGTATCCCCTGTTTCGTATTGCGTGGTAGGACGATATTGGGAAGACAGAGGAGTCGAGATGCATCCGATTCCTTTTGTGAGGAGTTAGTGGATGGTAATCGGATCGTGATCGCGAACAAGCACGACACGTATGTAAGCCGAGAGCAACTCGCAGTACAAATCCTCAATTCCACTCATGCCATCGTTACGAACTTGAGCGGTGGCAATTCCATACTCATCGCGAATATGGGAATGGTTCAGCCTCATCAGAGCATCGTGGTACGATTTGACTTTGTTGTTCGATTGCCCAATCGCAGGCTTCACTTTTCTGCATCATAGATTTCGGGCTTAGATTTACCACTTAATCTAGGACTGTTATCTTGCATACGTTACCTGTTCGCTGAATTTGCAGCCTGCCGGCTTTGCCAATTTCGAAGAGAATGTCATCGATGGTGGCACGATTGTAGGTGATTTTGATCTCTCGTTTTGCGACCGAGTCCGGAAGAGGCCACGGATCGAATTGGAGTTTCATCGTTTTCGATACGGCCTCTAGTGCGTTCCCTAACGTTCCTCTCAATTCCCCTTGGTAGACGGAACTGTCTGAGTTCGGTTTCGAGTACTTGACTTTGGGGATCAGGGGTGCGATCAACTCAAGATGTTCCAATGGAGTCGCGGTAATTAACCACATCTGATTTTTTTTGTTGATTTGAACGTCAGGGTGGTCCTGTTTCCAAGATTTACAATGTTCGTCGCCTAAACGTTTTAGTTGATCGGCTGTGTAGGACCAGTCAACCTGATTTTTTAGGGTTTTATCCTCAACCAGCCGACTTATGGAAATAGGTGTTGCTGATAGATCTACTTCAAGCTGAAGGCTGCTGAGAATGCAGGTCGCCGTAGTCAGTAGGTTTTCCTTAGGAAATTGTCGAGCGGGCCAGATATCTGGTTCCACGAGTTCTAGCCACTCGTTTCCTGACTTAATGGTTTTGCTTAATTGCTCCGCGATCGCTCTTGAGTTAGTTCCATTTGTCCATTCGATCGGTGCAGTAATTGGTTTTGACCAAATTCCACCTTGCGAAGACGTCTTGTTTTTCCAGTATTGAGCGGCGATTCGATCGGCCTTTAAAGATGGTGCAATTAGCACCATGCTATCTACGATAACCATTTGTGAGTCTAGTTTTGGCGACAAGTCGTAGAGCATGTCATAAAGAGTGGCGAGATCCTTTGACAGTGAGACCGATCGATCTCGTGGCACGTCCATATCGATCCAGATATTGACGTTGTAGGCGCTGGAAACCACTCGGCACGTTTCTTCCGCAGAGGTGTTTAATTCTTGTAACCAAGGCGCCTGTAATCGCTGATAAGTAGTAACGAATTCTCTGCCTAGAAATGGATGTTGGCTCCAGGCAACGGGGTTTATAGAGCACGATAGGAATAGGAATACGAGCCATGTCAAGCATGTTGTAGGCAAGTTTTCGATCTTAAAAACATGTTGTCGAGAAACGTTGCGAACGTCTACTTGGGCAATTAGAGTGAGATCATCGGATAAAAGCATATGGGAACTTTTTTAGGTTTGGCAGATCGAATTTCAGGTGAATAGGTTTTGAAAAGGTAACGACTGCATGACCAAACTAAATGACTATTTCGAAAACTACCTTGCCCAAACCATCGGTGATGACCACACCATTGTAATATCAACCGTAGAGGGACGTACTCCGTTATACTGGGTTGATCGGGTTCGCGAGTTGTATTCTCCTGCAACGTTGGAGCGATTGCTAGCCTCCAATCAACCGGATACCCGACGTGCCGCTACCTGGGCGTTAAGGTATCTCGGAACGGAGAGTCACTACAGGCCCTTGGGAGTTTTATTGCGGGATGATTCTCGCAGCGTTCGAACGAGTGCAGACGAGGCTCGGAGGGCGATTTGCTATCGGACCCAAAGTCCATGGCATCGCAAAACAGCTTACGAAGTGGAGCAATTGTTGGCGAACGGTTCCTATCGGCAAGCAATTGATTTAGCAAATCATTTGGCTGACGAAACGGAGGGGCGTAGCGACGTTTACTACTTAAGGGCTTGGATCCACTTCACCTACAACAACATTGAATTAGCGGCTGAGGATTGCAAAAAAGCCTTACAGATTGATGCTTGTTCTTATCAAGCGTGCGTCGCGCTTGGTCAGTGCTATTGGCATTTGGGGAATGACGGAGCCGCGATGGAGTGTTATTTGGAAGCGGCTAGGATCTACCCAGACTGGGAGCCGGCTCGAACCGCGATTTCGGTTTTGGCCGGTGAGTAGAGTGGCCGGTGAATAGAGTGGCCGGTGAATAGAGTGGCCGGTGAATAGATTGGCCAAAAAATAGAATCGCAGTGAAATCCCGGAAGATTAGGGCGACTGATTCGTTGGTTCTGGGTATGCGGTTGCATTGTCGGTTGGTTTATCGAGGGATTCTTCCTTTGCTGCGAGGCTATCGAGGATTCGATACAAGCTTCGGCGGGCTATTCCCAGTTCTTTGGCGGCTTTGGTTTTGTTGCCACGGTTACGCTTGAGCACTTCTTTTACGTGGCGATGGGAAAGAGATTCCAGTGGAATGGCGTCTCCTATTCGAACTTCTGGCTGTGAATTCTGATCGGAAACGCTTTGGGGTTGATCCGAGTTCGTTTTGATTTCGGAGGGGAGATTAACAATATCGATTTGTTTGTCGTCGGAGAGGATCTTTGCTCGTTCCAATGCGTTGATTAATTGCCGAACGTTACCGGGCCAAGCATAGTTTTTGAAGAGATCAGGAACGCCAGGACCGAGCGTCCAGTCTTCGCCGAGCCAATGTTGGATTAGTAAGGGGATATCTTCCGCACGTTCTCGTAATGGCGGGAGCTTGATAGAGAGCACGTTTACGCGATAGAAGAGATCCTCACGAAAGCGGCCTTCGGAAACTTCTTTACCTAAATCACGGTTCGTGGCTGCAATCAAGCGAACTTTTACTTTGCGTTCTTTGGTGGAACCGATGCGACGCATGGAGCCGTCCTCGAGAACTCGCAACAATTTTGCTTGTAATCCCCCAGCTAGTTCTCCGAATTCGTCGATAAAAAGTGTTCCACCATCGGCGATTTCAAACAAACCTGGCTTTGAGTCGACAGCGCCGGTGAAGGCCCCTTTTTCGTGACCAAACAATTCACTTTCCAAGAGGGATTCGGGGAGTGCAGCACAGTTGATGACTACTAACGGTCGGTCAGAGAGTTCGCTTTGTGCATGAATGGCTCTAGCCACTAACTCCTTGCCTGTTCCGCTTTCGCCTAAAATCAGTACAGGTTTATCGCTAGGAGCGATGCGAGCGATCAGTCGCTTGACTTCTTGCAAACCGGACGAGTTCCCGATGAGAGGCTTTGTTCGGTTTTGCTCGCTGAGTTGTCGCTTTAGGAAGGTATTCTCTTTTTCGAGGACAATCGTCTTGGATGTGCGGCGAAGGAGGACATCTAGGTCATCAAGTCCGAAGGGTTTGGAAAGGTAATCGATGGCACCCCTTTTCATGGCTTCGACCGCCGAACCGATACTGCCAGCCCCAGTGAGCATGATAATCTTTAACTCTGGGTCTTCTTGATGAAGACGGTTAAGTAGCTCCAGGCCATTCATGCCTGGCATGTTTTGATCGATGATCGCAATATTGAAGTGTTGACTCTTCTGCACCGCGATAGCTTGCTCTGCATTAGCCGTGGCGACAACACGATAGCCCTGACGTTGGAAGAAACGGCAAGCTGGCTCAAGAAAGTCAGGTTCGTCATCGACTAGGAGAAGATCGATCGGTTCGGAAAGTGGTGCTAAGACCATAAGATTTTGTTGACGACGTATGAGTGTTTCAGGAAGCCTCTGCAGGAGGTTTTGCTAATCCAGATCCCATGCAGCAAACACAGTACCAAAACCAGACTGCGATAAAAGAAATGGGTGTATTAGATAGGGTGATTTCTGCGGAAGGGTTGGGGGATTAGGTTTCTTTCGGTGGGCAATGGTTGGTCGGAGCAGTTCCTTTGATAAAAGTAACGATTTGCGGGTCTACTGAAGTTAGGTTGTGCAGTAGAAGTGTCGAAGCTATTGTGCTATTTTGGCTCATGTTGACGCAGTTGTTGCGTAGCGGCACTGTGACAGATCGAGTGCGAAAGGAGGAACGGGGGAATCCCAGGGATGTGGCAAATAATCCCACGATTGATTCTCGGATCATGGTTTCTTTGAGTACCAAGTGATTGGGTAGCAAGGCAAAAGCTGAGGAACTATTGGTATCGTCCTGCTTCGTTCGATAGTTCGATAGTGGAACGGTGGGACAAATGGTTCCATGCGGCGATTTGTCTTTTGCAAACGGCACGTCGATTGCAATATTGGACGCCATCGTTAAAAAACACCCCTCTTTTAAGACTTTGAAGACATGTCATTAGCTGAAGAATCTCCTCCATCGATGGACCGCAATTCGGGAGGTCCCGTCTCTTCCCCAACAACCGAGTATCAGCCACAGGCTCTGGAAAGTTTTAGTTATGACGATGGGATCGTTAGGCTATTTTTGATCGCGACTATTATTTGGGGGATTGTGGGAACGGTCGCTGGTTTGTTGGTCGCGTTGCTACTGGTCTTGCCTAGTGCGTTGGAATCGGTGAATCCGGCGATTGCCCAATATTTTTCTTTCGGTCGATTGCGTCCGGTTCATACCAATGCTGCAATTTTCGCGTTTGCAGGGAACGCGATTTTCGCTGCGGTTTATTACAGCACGCAGCGATTGTGCAAGTGCCGAATGTGGAGCGACGCGTTAAGCCGTCTTCATTTTTGGGGTTGGCAGGCCATCATTGTGGCTGCGGCGATCACTCTACCGCTTGGGTTTACGCAGGGAAAAGAGTACGCGGAATTGGAATGGCCGATCGATTTGGCTATTGCAGTGGTCTGGTTGGTGTTTTTTGGTGGTAACTTTTTGATGACGCTTTGGACGCGACGCGAGCGTCACATGTACGTTGCGTTATGGTTTTACATTGCGACGATTGTGACCGTTACGATTTTGCACGTCTTTAATAACTTGGTTGTGCCAATTGGAGCATGGAAGAGTTATTCCGTTTATGCAGGGGTACAGGATGCGTTGATGCAATGGTGGTATGGTCACAATGCGGTGGCGTTCTTTTTAACAACCCCGTTCTTGGGTTTGATGTACTACTTTTTGCCGAAGGCTGCTGAACGCCCAGTCTTTAGTTACAAGCTGAGCATCATTCACTTCTGGTCATTAGTTTTTATTTACATTTGGGCAGGCCCTCACCACTTGCACTACACGGCACTACCAGAATGGGCGAGTACCTTTGGGATGTTGTTTAGTGTGATGTTATGGATGCCGTCGTGGGGTGGGATGATCAATGGACTTTTAACCTTGCGAGGTGCGTGGCACAAAGTGACCAGCGACCCAGTGTTAAAGTTCTTTGTTGTTGGTATTACCTTTTACGGGATGTCGACATTTGAGGGACCATTGCTATCGGTCAAGAGTGTTAATGCACTTTCGCACTACACGGACTGGACCATCGCACACGTACACTCCGGTGCACTAGGTTGGAATGGATTCATGACGTTCGGGATGATTTATTGGCTTTTGCCTCGATTGTTCCAGACCAAGTTGTGGAGTCAGAAGATGGCCGAGTGGCACTTCTGGATTGGAACGATTGGTATTCTGCTTTATATCATTCCGATTTACGTTGCTGGAATCACCCAAGGTCTCATGTGGAGAGCGATGGATGACGTGGGCCGATTGCAGTATCCCGATTTCGTAGAAACGGTGCAATCTATTGTTCCCTATTGGTGGGCGCGGGTGCTCGGTGGGGTGCTTTACGTTGGTGGTGTGTTGATGCTGGGCATGAATGCCTTCATGACCTGGATGAGTAGGCCGGCCAAATACGAGGTTCCTGTGCATTCGGCTCCTCGACTAACCCGAAACTACATCGACACGCCATTGCCACCTAGCAATCTCAAGGGGGTTCCTGTTATCGATGCCGCCGTGGCGATCGAAACGGTATCAAAGATGGACTGGCACCGCCGTTGGGAGCGTTTGCCGATTCGATTCACGATTTTAACGGCATTGGCTGTTACTATCGCTAGTTTATTTGAAGCGGTACCCATGTTTTTGATACGAAGTAACATTCCGACCATTCCTTCGGTCAAGCCTTATACACCGCTGGAATTGGCTGGCCGTGACATCTACGTGGCGGAAGGCTGTTACAACTGTCATTCGCAAATGATTCGACCGATGGTTGCGGAGACTCTGCGATATCCCCCGGATTACAGCAAAGCCGGCGAGTTTATCTATGACCGACCTTTTCAGTGGGGATCGCGACGCATTGGTCCCGATTTGGCTAGACAGGGTGGCAAGAATACTAGTTCTTGGCATTGGCGGCACTTTGAGGATCCTGCAAAGATAAATGAGGGGTCCGTCATGCCTCCTTACCGTCACTTGTTGGCGGAGAAGCTCAACTACAAAGAGATTCCTAAGCGTGTTTGGGCAGCTCATTTCCTCGGCGCTCCGTATGAAAAAGAGTTAACGGATGCAGAGCCGATGGCGCGCGAGCAAGCTCAAAAGATCGCAGCAGATATTGTTAAGGACGGTGGGCCAATAACCTATCGGGGGAATCTAATCGAAGAATCGACTGCTATCGCTTTGATCGCATACCTGCAAAGAGTCGGTACGGATCTGAATAAAACGGAAACTACGGAACCAACTCCTGCGCCGGAGCAAGCAGCGCCGCCTGCTGAACAGTCGGAACCCGTAACGGCGGAGGATAATTCTCAGCTGGATCCCACGAACGTTGTTGCTCAAGCAGACAAGAAGGTGGAGTAATTTATGTTGAAAGAAGTTATCTCGTGGCTTGACTACTCATTCTTTGATGAAGTTGCTGTTGTGATGTTCGCAGCGGCCTTTATTGCCATCATTTGGGGCGCTTGGCGACTACGCCCCGAGTCAGCAGAAAAATTCAGCAACATACCACTAAAAGATCATATCGTTGATCCTCGGAAAGGACCGAACGCTTAAATGTCTTCACTTACTAATAAAGAACCACCGGTTGGGCACAGCTACGATGGGATTCAAGAATACGATAATCCACTCCCAGGCTGGTGGAAGTGGTTATTTTGGGTGACGATCGCTGCGTCCCCCCTTTACCTCATGTATTTCCACGGTGGTGAAGAAGGTCGCTCGGTAGCTGATCAATTTCAAACCGCTCTCGCTGATAACACTAGAAAGCAATACAAGGATATCGGTGATCTAGCTGCTGACGAAGCCACGATGATCAAATATCTTTCAGACGAGAAGTGGTTAAAGGTCGGTAAGTCGATCTTTGTTTCGAACTGCACCAACTGCCACGGAGCGGAAGGGGGCGGGAATGTCGGTCCGAATCTTTGTGACGAAAATTACAAAGCCGTCAAATCTTTGACAGACATCATCAAAGTTGTCAACGAGGGGCTTGCCGGAGGTGCTATGCCTGCCTGGGGCAAGCGATTGTCTCA
Organism: Pirellula sp.; assembly: GCA_046318795.1. Taxonomy (GTDB): domain Bacteria; phylum Planctomycetota; class Planctomycetia; order Pirellulales; family Pirellulaceae; genus JBKCUI01. The sequence continues at coordinate 14,964 of JBKCTT010000150.1, read as the reverse complement.
TCAGAACGACTTGATATTGGTGGCGGTTTACGTTGCCAGTTTACGTGGTTCTAAGCCAGCCGTGGCAAAGGGACCAGACGGTAGCACTATTCCGCCCTGGCCAACAAGTGCTGAACAAACTGAACAAAAGATGTAACCGACTAGCGATTGCTGGTATCAAACACACTAGCCCAGTACCTAAAGGACCTCGAATCAAGGCCGATCCCAACCCATTGGGATGGGAACTTAAATCATGAGTACGACCGAGCATCTCCCCATCCTTTCCTCTGCTCAAGCCAAAATTGAAGCTTGTTCCGTTGGCTGCGGTAATTGTAAAGGGGAAGGTGATTGTCAAAATGAGTCCGCAAAATTGGAGATTGCCAGAGGCGATGCTTCGAAGGCTAGTCATGAAACTGGCAATGCGGGTTCAATACTACAACCAGATGAACAAGTTCTTCCTACGTTAGCTAGAGACGGAAAACGTCGTTGGATCACGCCTTCTTTGGCGATGGGGAAATATTGGAACCAACGACGGATTGTCGGGTACGCATTGATCGCGTTTTTCGTGATCTTGCCGCATCTTCGCATCAATGGAAAGCCCTACGTTCTGCTGGATATTGCAACCCGTCAGTTTACGTTTTTAGGGCATACATTTTATCCTACCGATACGCCTCTCTTGGCGTGTTTGATGCTGGGATCGTTTTTTACGGTAATGTTGGCGACTAGTGTTGCCGGTCGTGTGTGGTGTGGTTGGGCATGTCCACACACTGTTTACATGGAATTTGTATTCAGACCCATCGATCGATTTTTCGACGGTACTATCGGCCGTGGGGGCAAAGGACGCAATTCGCTCAGCGGACCGATGAAGGTAGCGAGATTCGTTGTGTATGTCATTCTTTGCGCTTTCATTGCACACGTTTTTCTGAGTTACTTTGTTGGAACCGACCGATTGGCTCAATGGATGCGAATGAAACCGACGGAGCACCCCGTCGCTTTCCTCGTCATGTTTGGCTCAACCGCAGCCATGACCTTTCACGGACTCGTTTTCCGTGAACAACTATGTATGATCGCGTGTCCCTATGGACGATTTCAATCGGTCATGTTAGATCGCAAATCACTGATCGTGGCTTACGATACCAAGCGAGGTGAGCCTCGTAAAAAAGGGAAGCGAATCAAAGAGGGAGTTGCCTCGCTCAATGTATCTTCGGCAGGAGATTGTATCGATTGCGGTCGGTGCACGGCAGTTTGTCCAACGGGTATCGATATTCGAAATGGGCTCCAGCTCGAATGTGTCCACTGTGCGCAGTGTGTGGATGCATGCAACACGGTTATGCAAAAAGTTGGATTACCGATTGGCTTGATTCGTTACACGAGTCAAGACGGCCTCGAGGGTAAGCCTCAGCAGCTAATTCGAGCTAGAACGGCGATCTATTCGGTGTTGATTGCCGTGCTCGCTGGTTTGTTTGTCTACATTCTTTCAACCAAGTTCGCGTTTGACGCTAGAGTTTTTCGAGGGGGCGGTGCACCGTTCTCGATTTTGGAAAGCAAGCAGGTTCAAAACAACTTCAAAATTCGGCTTGTTAATCGCAGTCAAAAAGCTCAAGAGTATTTGTTGACTCCCAGCGATTCGAAAATTGCCGCGAACTGGAGTGCTGGTGAAAAGCTAATGCTTGAACCAGGCGAAACCGTGTTGGCGCTGGTGGATGTCAAGTTTCCAATTTCCATGACCACTGGCAAGGGGTTTGCTAATGCGACCATAACCGTACGCGACGGCAGCGATTCCACTCGCGATTTATCCATTCGCCTACTAGGACCACAATAGAATGACTGAAGCAGGATCTCGCCGTTTTTGGATCACCATGATTCTTGGTTTCTTTGCTATCGACATTACGATTGCTGTCGTAGCAATCACCATGGCGGCTGGCGATCCATCGTTCCGCTCGATACCCGGATTCGGTAAACGCTCCGTGCAATGGTCGGAGAGGCAGCAGGGGCTTAAACAGTTTAAGGCGTCCGGTTTACGAGTGGAAATCGACCATGAGCAGTCTACGGACGAGTTGTTAGTCTTAAATGTGACCAACACGAATGGCGAACATGTCAGCGGTTTAAAGTGGACTGTAGAAGTATTTCACTTTACGCGAGTCGCGGAGCAGCAGCGAGTCGAGATGGTCGAACAAGACGGTGTTTATACGGCAGCGTTGCGAATGATCAAACCTGGCTTTTGGCATTTTGAGTTGTCGGGTTCGGTTGACGGAAAAGCGATTTGGATGGAACGTACCATTGAGTGGAAGATCCCATCATGAGCTCTTGGGGCAACGCATTGGAGTTGCTTGGTGCAACAGCGATTGCCTCTGCGTTGGGTTCGTTGCACTGTGTTGGAATGTGTGGTCCCTTTGCGATCATCGCTTCCGGTATCAATAATTCTTCCGGGAAAGATGATCTGCCGACAAAGGTATCCGCGATGCGGCAGATGGCCGCGTACCATGTCGGTCGGCTCGCAACCTATTTGTTGTTAGGGTTGGCAGTTGGCTTTCTTGCCAGTTCGCTTGGTCGTTGGGATTGGTTTAAGTCAATTGGTACTTGGGCTGGCATTCTACTCATTGGGATGGGAGTTTGGAGGTTGCTGTACGCATTGTCTCCCGGGGGGCTCTTCATTACCAATCGCGAGGCAAAACACGGAAAGTGGGTACAAGCCTGGAGCATGCAATTGGCGAAGTTTCGTCGTTTGCTACCGAGGCATTCGAGGTGGCTAAACGCATTCGGCTGGGGATTAACGACAACATTGCTTCCGTGTGGTTGGTTGTATGTTTTCGTTGTGACTGCTGCTGCGTCGACATCCACATTAATGGCAATTGCCACCATGATTGCATTTTGGATTGGAACTTTGCCGTTGTTATCCATCTCGGTCTGGGGATGGCGATTCTTGGGAGATCGCTGGCAGGGTGCTACTGGGGTGATCTCTTCGCTTTGCGTGTTGACGATGGGAGTTTATCTAATGGTAGCGCGTTCTGCAGTTGAGCTACCGATTCCTGCCACAATACTCAATCAGGCGTCAGCAACCGATCGAATTGAGACGGAGATACAGGCGGCCGATTCGAGAGAGAGCGGCGGCACGGAGACGGGGCTGGAGCGACTAAATCGACTTAGAGCTATTCTCAATGAAGGCATGCCATGCTGCCAAGCCGACAAGAACGATGGGGGTAGGTGATCAAGATGGTACTGGATCGTAAACCAGCTAAGAAAGAAAACTCTGTCCCCTGCGCTCACTGCGGTGCTCCTGCTCGTGCGTCTTCTGGACAGGAACGTGCCTTTTGCTGCAATGGATGTATGGGCGCCTATGCGATGATCCATGAGATGGGTTTAGAAGACTATTACATGCTTCGAACGGATACAGGTAGTGCATTAGGAGTTCAAGAGTCCGAGAAACGCAATGCTGTTTTGTTTGATTTGGACGCGGCTGGGGTAAAGGTGAATCATCTTCCAGGCGGAATGGATTGTGTCAGGCTCTCCGTCGAGGGGATGCATTGCGCAGCCTGTTCATGGTTAATTGAACGACTGCAACCAACCATTCATGGTCTTTATAGTGCGCGGGTTCGACTCAGCGACAATTCGGTGGAGTTGATTTATGATCCACAGCAGACAACGGTCGCGAGGGTTGCGTCTCGACTTTCCAAGATTGGCTACCAGTTGGCACCTTGGCAAGATGATGAAGAGCAAGCACGTGAAGTAACGCTTAAGCAGCGAGAGCATTGGATTGGTTTAGCCATCGCGGCGTTTTTGGCAGCTAACGCTATGTGGATCGGTATCGCGCTTTACGCAGGGGAATCAACGGGCATCTCGAAAGAGAATGAGTATTTCCTGCGATGGGTTGGCGCGGTGCTGGGCCTATTTTCTGCTGTTTTTCCTGGCAGAATTTTTTTCCAGACAGCTTGGGCTGCGATTAAATCGAAGACACCTCATATCGATATCCCTGTGGCAATAGCGCTTGTAATTGGATCTGCAAGCGCGTTGTACGGAGCTTACACGGGGATTGGGCATGTTTATTTTGATTCGTTAGCGTCGTTTGTACTTTTGTTACGAGTTGGACGATATCTACAGTTCCGCGCGCAATCTCGAGCCAGGGTCTCAATGACCAAGCTTTTAAGATGGCATGGAAACATTGCTAAGAAGAAAGGTCCCGATAACGCCATTACCGTTGTCCCATCGAGTCGGCTAAAACCAGGAGACATCGCCGTCGTAGAGCCTGGGGAAATCGTACCTGCAGATGGAGAGATAGTTACCGGCAAGAGTGCAATCGATGTGTCCTTGTTGACAGGCGAAACGCAACCTCTAACCGTCGAGTTCGGTGATGTTGTCGTCGGTGGAACCACCAATTTGACAAGCCGAGTGGAGGTTTTGGTCTCGGCCGCTGGCGATGAAAGCCGGATGGGCAAATTGATGGCGATGGTCCGGGATGCGACCACCTATCGTACCCCATGGATTCAAGCGGCTGATAAAGTTAGTCGATGGTTCGTCGTTATCGTACTCACGTTGGCACTGTTGACCTTTATTGGCTGGAGTGTCGCTGCGAATGTTGGAACGGCGACAGGACACACGATTGCGTTGCTTACGATTGCATGCCCCTGCGCCTTAGCTCTCGCTGCACCATTAGTTGTCACAATTGCATTGGGACGAGCCGCTCGACAGCAGATTTGGATTCGTGAGGGTGAGTGTTTGGAAAAACTCGCGAAGCCTGGAATGCTGTGGCTAGACAAAACAGGCACCATCACCCTAGGGCGAATGCATGTTCATCGATGGACTGGCGATGAGTCATGGTTGCCATCGATCGCAGCCTTAGAGAGATCTGTATGTCATCCGATTGCGACAGCGATTGTGAACTTTGCGGAAGCGTATGAAGACGATTCCTTTGAGCGAGACTCGGGTTCCGTTGTCCCGTCCGATGTAGTTCAGCATCAAGGGGCCGGAGTCCGGGGCCTCGTACGAGGTGGTTCCCACGGTGACGCCATTATTTCCATTGGCAACGAAGCCTGGATGCGGAGATTGGGTATTCCGATTAAGGATCGTTGGAGCGCGGAGGCGGTGGAGATTGCTGACAGGGGGCAGTCTGCGATTTGGGTTGCGAGCGATGATGCGGTCGTGGGGCTTTTTGCAGTGGGAGATGCAATTCGACATGATGCAGTGGACACGTTGAGAGCTTTGCAAGAATTGGGTTGGAAGCTTGGGATATTGTCGGGAGATCATCCGCAGGTCGTCGAGAGCATCGCAGAGTCGTTACGAAATCAAGGAGTCCGATTAGAGACGGTTTTGGGGGCACAGAATCCAGAAGACAAACTAACCATGGTTCGCACTAGCCGCGAGCGACTAGGGGTTCAAATTGCCATGGTTGGGGACGGCGTCAATGATGCCGCAGCGCTAGCGGCGGCCGACATCGGTATCGCAGTGCGTGGGAATACAGATCAGTCATTGGCGGCTGCTCCGATTTATATAGCCAATCCGCGTTTAAGTTCGCTTTTAGAATTGTTTTTGGCCTCAAAGCGAGTTGTCATGGCGATACGCTATTGCTTTATCGTCTCGCTACTTTACAACGCTATCACGCTTTCACTGGCGATTAGTGGTTTCATTCATCCTCTGACCGCGGCGTTGTTCATGCCGTTGAGCGGCGTTTCCGTGTTGTTGTTGGCAATGAATGCAAGAACGTTTACGAAACGCCGTGAAAAGACCAAGGGTAAGAAATCATGAGTGTTTTATACATTGCTTTACCAGCAGCACTTTTTTTGGGTGCGTTAGGTTTGATTGGATGTTTGTATTGCATCAAGAGTGGGCAGTACGACGATTTAGATTCAGAGTCGATGCGGATCCTCAATGACGATGAGGACAAGTGAATCATGTGTTGGCATCGAATAGGATTGGGTTTGTTATGGATCTCGATTGTTGGTGTGTTGGTTTCTCATGATGTCCTTTCCGGGGACGATTTTGAGAATCCGCCGGTGTTGTATTACGACAGTCGGTCTCACGATCGAGTTGCAGTTCTTTGGGCGGACATCGTAGCGGGCAAGGTAGCGTTGGTTGCTGACGAGAAGGGTAGCTACCTACCATCGATCTTAGAACTTCTAGACATTCCCATTTCTTCGCAGTGCCTCGTATTTTCGAAAACGAGCTTGCAGATCAACTACATCTCACCCCGAAAGCCGCGTGCGATTTATTTCAACGATGATTGTTATGTGGGAACCGTTCAAGGAAGCAACATCATCGAGCTTACCGCGATCGACGATCAGTTAGGTCCGGTGTTTTATACGTTAGAGTTGCCATCCCGACTCATAGAGGATGCGCCGCCACAGCCAACCATTATACGAGATCGCGGACAGTGTTTATCGTGCCATGCAACCACCAGAACGGAACGAGTACCCGGAGTTTTAGTGCGATCGGTTTTTGCTGATAAAGCTGGACGACCTCGAAGTGGTTCATCAAGCTATGTCTCCGATCATCGGAGCCCCTTTCTACAAAGATGGGGTGGATGGTATGTCACAGGCACACACGGTTCGATGAGGCACATGGGAAACGTCTTTGCTTTGGATCGTGATGATCCACAGGGAATCGATACCGAGTCTGGAGCCAATATGGAGAGTCTTCCAGATGATGTGAGTCGAAATGGCTATCTATCTGCTGAGAGCGATATCGTTGCCTTGATGGTGTTAGAGCATCAGACTCGGGTTCATAACTTGATAACCCGAGCGAACTATGAGACTCGGCAGGCGGTTCATTTGGACGCGGCCATGAATCAAGCCTTGGGAAGGCCGAGTGACCACGTGAGCGACTCTACACATCGACGCATCGCGGCAGTGGGGGAGGAGTTGGTGAAGGCTTTATTGTTTGCGGATGAATTCGAACTAACGGACCGTGTCGTTGGTTCTGATCAATTCCTAAAAGACTTTTTGAAAGACGAGCCCGTGGATTCCCAGGGGCGTTCCCTCAAGGCCTTGGATTTGTCAAAGTACATGTTCAAGAATCGATGCAGCTTTCTAATACTCTCCGAGCATTTCGATGGATTACCAGATCCAGTGATGAGGTATGTTAAAGATCGCATGAAAGAGGTTTTAGTGAACGGGATGAATATACCTGATGGTGTTTCCATCAATACTCAACAACGAGCGACGATTGTTAGCATGTTGGCAGAATTAAAGCCGGATTGGCTTGGGGGAGCGAAATGAAAGACGCAAATCAAATCGATACGGAATCGCAGGATCGAGTTGATGCGGCATTGCTAAATGGTATTCTGAACACGGCCGTTGATGCCATTGTGACCATAAACCATCGCGGATTGATTCTGCACGCGAATCGAGCCATCGAAAAGCTTTTTGGATACAAGCCGAGTGACCTAGTCGGCAAGAATGTATCAGTCTTAATGCCCGAACCAGATCGATCAAGGCATGATCAGTATATCCACAAGTATCAGGAGACGGGACGTCGAAACATAATCGGTATTGGTCGTCAGGTCTTGGGTCAGAAGTCGGACGGCACCTTGATACCGGTCGACTTAGCCATAAGTGAAGTCAAAATCGGCGATCAGGTTCTCTACACGGGAATCATGCGTGACATGACAGAACGTCAGCAGACAGAGGCGGAGTTGCGCGACGCTCAAATGCGACTCATCCAAAGCGAGCGTTTGGCTGCTATTGGTCAAATGGTTACTGGGTTGGCCCACGAGAGTCGCAACGCGCTACAGCGTTCTCGCGCCTGTTTGGATATGTTGGATCTAGATTTAGATTCACAACCTGATCAAAAGGATCTCGTCAGACGGATACGTTCCGCGTTGGTGGAGTTACAGACTTTATACGAAGAGGTCAGAAGTTACGCATCACCAATCCAGTTGGGCAAGACAAGGCACATCTTGTCGGAATTGTGTTCGCAAACCTGGGCCAATTTAGAGTTGCAATCCAAAGATTCGGGAGTGTCATTAAATGTTGATTGCGGTAATTGTCCTACCATTTACTGCGACCCTGATAAGATCTCGCAAGTTCTAAGAAATGTATTCGAGAATGCGTTATTCGTTTCCCCGAAAGGCTCCACTGTTTACGTTACTTGTCGGGAGACAAAGTCTGGGAATTCAACAACAATCCGCGTGGTTGTTGCAGATTGTGGCCCCGGGCTCGATGAAGAGCAGCGTTTAAGAATCTTCGATCCTTTTTTTACTACCAAGACAAAGGGGACTGGACTCGGGATGGCGATCAGTCGACGGATCATTGAGGCGCACGACGGTCGAATTTATGTTGGGGACGATGATTTGCGGCCTCCGCAGGCAAGTGGTGCAGTGATTGTTATCGAGCTACCATCTTAATCTGGCTGACTAGGGAAGCTTCCCTTTCGATTAAGTGTCTTGCTCGTCAGAATCCGATTCCAGTCCCATTCCTTCGGAATTTCCTGACCGACTATGGCATTGAGAATAGTATCTGCCAGTAACGGGGACATCAAAGACCCCTTGGATCCGAGGCCATTTAAACAGAACAATGATCCCAGTGTTCGGTGTTGACCAATTAACGGATGGCGATCGTAGCTTGCAGGTCGAACAGCAGCGCGATGATCCAGGACATCGATTGGAGAACTACGAAATGGGGGAGCCAACAATTCGCGAAAGCGATTGAAGAGAGTCGTCTTTGCCTCAAGGACAGCTGCGCGATTGTCCACGATTCCATCGAGCGTCTTGCGATCGTATGTTGCCCCCAGCCATAATTCCCTGTTTCGATCGGGAACAATCCAAGCCGAGTGATGGATGACGTGTTCGGTAGGAAACGAGCTTGGGGCTGAAATCTTAAGGATATCGCCACGAGCAGGGTGGAGGGGCAAATCTCGAAACCATCTGTTTTCGCGCGCCGCGTAGCCTTGGCATAAGATGATCGCATCAAAACACCGATCGATTCCACAGACACGCGGTTTTGGATCGAAGACGATGTCACGGTCGCAATCAAGATCGAATTCGAAAAGGGAGGATTGCTTTCTAAGATACTCCTTTGTTACGTCGAGATAGGAATTCGTTAGTAGCCGTGCAGCGGGACTCATAGTAGCTGCCGAAAACGGCATATCCAAAATAGATAACGAATGAGATACAAATGGTTGCACCGAAGGTGTGGTGTCGGTATCGGGTTCATTATTCCAGCGAGATAGAAAAAGTTTTTTTTCCTCGTCGGACTGGAAAACCCGTAATGCAGGCTGTTCTATCCAGAAATGGCTGCCGGTCGTTCGTTCGATGCGTTGGTAAAATTCACGGGCGGCTGGGAAAAATAGGTCCCATTGCCAGCTAGCCGCGGCGCGACCTCCCGTGATGGGAGTCACTAAACCGGCAGCTACCCGCGAGCAACTCTCCGGTTCGGCACGATCTACGACAGTGGTCAGCCAGCCTCTTCGGATCGCCTGCCATGCAACAGCGGCCCCTGCCAAGCCGCAGCCAATGACAGCGATCGAGGGAGGATGGTCGCGTGGTGGAGCAATAGAAGTCATCGAGCTTAAAATTCGAAGAAAGAGAAATACCAAATTCCAGAATGCTTTGCATTTTGAGAGACGATTCTGATAAAATACAGTAAGTCTTCTCAAAAGTTTCACATGCCACGCCATTATGTCTGAAATCACCGTGATTCCATTTCGCATGCAATGCCCGGGTTGCCAGGCAAAGGTCGTAGTAAAAAACCCGGAACTATTGGGTAGGTCCCTGCCGTGCCCGAAATGCAAACATTTAATTGTCGTGCCGAAGCAAGGGCCCATTTCTAATCTAAGCGGGGTGCCAAATCGGGAACCATCTCCGAGTTTTGATTCCTCGGCGTTAACTAAGGAGGACTATGGCGACTGGGATGAAGTTCTTTCAAACCTTCCACAAAATCCACTCGGGGTCGATCCTGAGCATATTGATTGGAGTCCGGTTGAGTCCAATGATTCGAACTCGGAAGCAGGTATACCTTTTCAGTCAATCGATACAGCTCCTCCTCAGCCATCGTCCGCGAGGGATTGGCAGAACCAAAATGTCAAGAAGCGTCGTCAGATATTGCTCGTTGCGACCATTGGTGTCTTGAGTTCTCTATTAGCCGGAATCGGCTTTTTTGGCTTTTTGTCATATATGAAAAGCGATGGTTCTGCGGTAGCAGACAACAAGAAAAATGTGGATGAGAACAAAACGGGGGCAAGCGGGAATGGGGAAACTCCCCCCTCTCCGCCTGGCGGCAGCAATCCAGACGAGACCCTAACGTCATCGCAGGGAGCTGGTTCGGCTGCCGGCAGCGACTCTAGCACGCAGTCCACCAACGAATCGAATTCTCCTGACGCGACGCCCTCGGAACAGCCTGGGGTGGGAGGTAATGGTGGAAACGGCGAGCCGGTAGTGATTCCGTCGATGAACGCTGGTAACTCTGGTGCGACCGCTTCCAATCCTTCTAATAACTTTGCCGAAAACAGCGGCTCGGGTGCAGGGCTTCCGCCAGCGGAAAAGCCAACAGAGCAACCGAAGGACTCTGGCACTAAACCAGATGAGTCGACCGCGGCCGATGCTGATGCCGCTGCGGACATCGCGTACAAATTGCCACCCGAATTAGCGAGAGTCAAGGATCTACTAAACAACAGTCGAGGGGCTTTCGGATCGGATGCCGGTTTCCGTCCCCCCTCATCGGTTGATGAGTTGGATCTCGAGAATCTCCAATATCCTGAGATGGACATTTTTCATCCCGATGCAAAGCAATTGGGAGATTGGAAGCAATCTGCCTCGCTTATGATCTCTCGGATGAGTGCACCCAACGATGTTAATTTGGCGATTGGATTAGAAGAGTTTGCCCGGTTAACCAATATTGGCATTACTTTGGATTGGCAGAAGTGTCGTGCTATGGGCGTTGATTTTAACCCGCTCATTTCGTTGAAACTTGAAGGCAAAACCATAGCCGGATTCATTGATGAGACACTTTCGTCCAAGGGGCTCAAACTAAGTCTCAATGCCAAGGGCTTTCCTCTGGTAGAACCAGCTTCTAATCTTGACAAACCCGCGGTTCCCATAAAGTGGGACATCAAAGACGTTGCGGCAACGGGTTTCGAAAAGGAAACGGCCGAATTGTTGATATCGATGTGCGAAGTGAAGGACTATTGCACACAAATTGATGGGGTCGTGGTCTGGACTGAGAACGCGACATTGCTCCAGCAAGCCAAAGTATATGAGACCATTAGGCATCTCGCAAAAATCACGGGAAAGCCGGTTCCCGCGTGGCCGGCAACCGACACGTTCAAAGAGTCTCAGTTTTCGGTCGATGCATGGAAGGAGAGTCGAATCGCTTTGAATCGAACGTTACCAGAAACGGCTTTGGTTTTAGAAAGCCGTCCTGCGATTGGTTTAATGCATAACGTGGTGACCTTGACCGATTCGCAGATAATTGTGGATTGGAAATCTGCTTGGGAGCATGGCTTAACACCAACCGAAGAGATGATTTTGGTTTTAAGGAACAGAACACTTTTTCAGGTTTCTAAGAAGCTTTTAGTGGAATATGCGTTGGAGATGATCCCTATCGGCTCGCGAACATTTTGGTTGACCACGGGGCGAGTCCGACAGACGAGCCTGTGTGTAGTACCAATCAAGCCACCTGGAGATTTAAACATGGATTTGGTAAAGCGAACTCTAAGTAAGCTCCGTCCGCTTGGGGACGATGGATTGAGTCGGTTTCAATTGAGGCCGGTGCCCGGCATGGAGGGGGTTTACTTTGCTCGAATTTGTCCACCCAACACCAACACGCTTCTTCAAGAAGAATTCGCCAGTGTCTTTGGCTGGCAGTAGCCAGTGTCTTTGGCTGGCAAAGTGGTAAGAGTTAAAAGCAGTCTCAATACGACTCTCATGAGAGTTTCGGCTTTGGATTATCAACTACTACCGAAGTAAGGAATATTCAGCATTTTCGCCATGCGCTGGGGGCGTATCATGGCTTGTTGCATCACATACGATTCACTAGGTTCCCGGCGGTCGTTGCAGTCAGGGTGTGGTTCGGTGGAGGGAATGAGCCCCAATTGTTTCAGCACGTGAGCTGTGCTGTGTTTGTAAGCTGCGACGCTTCCTGTGTTATCAAATCGGAATACTTGATCCTCGAGGGATTGGATCGCTTCGAAAAGTTTGTAAACCCTCGTGTCGAACTGACCATATTGCGTGGGGAATTTCTTGCCTGCGACCTTGTTGTCAAGCCACATGTCTTTTGCTGCGCAAATGAGAGGCGCTGAACTACTTGCTGCACCTATAAGTAGAGGCATGCCAATTTTTATTGCCGTTGCGATGCCAAAATCGTCGCCGCTGTGAGGAGAAAAATCCAAAGACAAGTCGCGGCACATAGCTGACCAGTAGAGGAAGTGTGGAACATCCAGGGTGCTGACTTTCCCACCGATGAACTTAGGGTGGCTGGCTAACTGCCAAAGCAACCAAGGTTCGAAGGGGGTGGCCCATGGAACAAAAGATGGTTCGAGAGCGTGAACAATGCCAGGTCGCTCCAATCGTTCGGCGATATCAAAGTATCCGTCTCGCCGCTTTTCAGGACAAAGGGAGTTGAGCCAGCGAGAGGTCATGATCATGACCTCGCAGTTTTCGTATTCCTGGACAATATCGAGCAGAGGATGGTATCGCTCCGGAAGGAACTCAGAGTCCGAGTCGGCATCTCGGGCGGTAACACCGGCTATGAATTTGGTGGTTGGGAATTCCGATCGAAATCGCCGAAGTACCTCCGAATAAGTACAAATGTCAAGCTGAAAGATGTAGCCTGTGTCAGCGTTGAGGACCGGTACAAACTCGACACCGTAGTAGTCCGCCGATTCCATCATCCATCGAAGGCTCCCGAGAAAGCTCGGCCAATCAGGTTTGCCATGATGAAACGGTAATAGGACCGCCGAGCAGAGTCGTGCCCGCGTCTGATGGTCTATTAACGATTCTTCGGGTATCCAGCCCCATTTAGTCTCCGTCCAAGGGGTGTTGGGTTTAAGGTCCGAGGGATTCGAGATAAGGCTGCCGGGGGATGAGGATGGTTGCATCGTAGCTAGTTGCGCTGGGAGATAGGTTGCTGCTCAGTGTGTCGTTTTGCTTTGATTTTCCTACGCTTTGCTTGGATGGGGTGCCAAAAGAGCCATAGGCCCGAGAGAAGCATGAGAAGTAAACCAATGCCGGAGGGGAGGAAAACCCCCAGTTTGCTGTAATCCCCCAAGAAGTAGGAACCGTCATGGAGAGATTCAATCCAATCCGATCTGCGAATGGCTACCTGGAGGATTTTGCCAGTGGCCGAATCCAGCTGCATTTCCCAATCACCTGTCAGGAGGATTTTTGTCACCCCTTTCGACGGTCTAACATCGATTCTTTGAACATCGGACCAATCGAGTGCTTCGAATCCTTGGTGAGATTGGACTTTTTCCAGCATGTCCGCGAAGGTAATGCCTGGTATTTTTCCCGTTCCCTTTTTTTCCGGAGGCTGAACCCAAGCCCACTGTTTCTTGATTTGTAGCAAGAGTCCGGTTGAGACGACGATTGTAAGCGGGATCGCGACAACCAGCGTTAGCCAATAGTGGATTCGCCGGTTGAGAACGTGGGGTTTCATTTTTAGTAATGATCTCGAGCAAGAATAGTTTGCAAAAGGGCGGGCCGCGAGGGGTGCCCTAGATGTCGGTACGCCCTACTAGACGGCATGTTAACGAGGACAATTTACCAATCTTCGAGGGTTACGGCCAATTGATTACTTCGCCATCAGGCAGCGTGGAGGGAGCAGGCGGGAGGCTTGAACGCACAAATGTTGCAATCGTTAAATTGGATGCGACTATTTGTCAGAGGTAAAAACAGGCAACGGAAATAACGGATTTCGGTAAGATTTGCGTCGAAACGAGTTGCTCCGAGGCATGAACTGGTTCGAAATGCCTTTCGCTCCACTCAGGTACTCTGTAAACTCGTGCAAAATTTGCAAAGATTAGGTAAAAATTCTGCGATAAACGAGCGGTCATTGCGAGAAAGCGTGGGTGAATCCATGATCTCGACCAGTCGACGGTCGCAGGCCTGCGGTGGGAGACGGAATGCGACCGGAGCCTACGAGCAGCCAGCCAATAGTGTGATTTTTTGAACCTTTTGTTTGCGTTTTTTTGCGGCATGGTAATGAGGCGTCGCGGTTACACTCTTCGGCCTTAGCTGGAGATTCGCCGCCGAATTTGTAACTATGTCTGACGTGTCAATGCTGTCAGATACCACTGTCCCGTTAACTACTCATGACAACCCAAAGATTCCTTTATCCTAGATGGACCAATAAGCTCCTGGCGTTGATTGGCGTCTTGATCGCCGGCGGTGGGGCTTATGCTGGTGTATTGTTCCTTGGGGCGACCAGTCCGGTTACTCTCAATACCAAGTACAGGCCAACGCAACCGGTCCCGTTCAGCCATGCTTTGCACGCTGGGCAGCTCAAGATGGATTGCCGATATTGCCACAATTCAGTGGATAAGTCAGCCCATTCCTCGATTCCGCCAACTCAAACCTGCGTGAATTGCCACAGCCCGAAGACCGCTGAGGGAGGTGCCCCAGCTCTGTCAGCAGTGCATGCGGAGAGCAAAAAGCTCAAGCCGGTGCACGAGAGTTGGCGAACAGGTGAGTCGATCGATTGGGTTCGAATCCATCGACTGCCTGACTATGTCTATTTTAACCACGCGATCCACATTGCACGCGGGGTTTCGTGTGTTACTTGTCACGGTCGGGTGGACAAGATGGAAGAAGTCTATCAAGCGAAAGACCAATCGATGACTTGGTGTATCGATTGTCACCGTAATCCGGCGCCTCATATTCGCCCCGTCGACCAGGTAACCAATCTCGGATGGAGTTTGGACTCCGAAGAAGAGCAGCTTGCACTGGGCAAAAAGCTCGTAGAAGAAAACAACATCAACCCTCAAACCAACTGCGCAGTGTGTCACCGATGAGCCTCACCGGTAAAGAACATCAGCAACGATATTTTCGTAGCATTGACGAGC
>JBKCTT010000149.1:0-6892 GCA_046318795.1 Pirellula sp. | reverse complement strand
TTCGGCTCCAATCCTGAGAATCTCTCGCACTTTGTCAGGGTTGCTCTCCAGTTCAAGACGCTTCGCACGCGCTCCGTCAAGATACTGATCCGCAGCGTCGGCTAATCTCTTCTTGATCTCGCCGTATCCAAATCCGCCCTTAAGATACATGGCATGGACCTCAGCCAATTGCTCCTCGGTTGCAAACAATCGGTAGAGTAGAAATAGATGATCCGTCTCGGGATCTTTCGCGTCTTCCATCGGACGTGAATCGGTGCTGATGCGCATGATCTTTTTTCGCATCTCTTTCGCAGGCTCAAACAAACCAATCGTGTTGTTGTAGCTCTTGCTCATCTTGTCACCGTCGGTTCCCGGGACCTTGGCCGCCCCCTTTACGATGCGAGCTTCGGGAAGAATAAAGACTTCGCCATAGTGTGCGTTAAAGCTTCTGGCTAGATCGCGACAAACCTCGATATGTTGCACTTGATCTTCACCCACAGGTACCCAATTCGCATCATAAGCCAAGATATCGGCGGCCATGAGCACCGGGTAGGTGAACAGCCCCGCATCAACCTTGATCCCCCGCTGCTCTTTATCCTTGTAGGCATGGCATCGCTCGAGTAGACCTAATGGGGTTCCGGTCATAAGTAGCCAGCAAAGCTCCGAAACTTCCGGTACATCAGACTGAATGAAGAGGGTCGCTTTCTCGGGATCCAGACCTAACGCTAAAAGATCTAACGCTGCATCGTAGACATAATTCTTCAGAGTCGTCGCATCGCGCACCGTCGTTAGGGCGTGCAAGTCGGCGATAAAGTAAAAGCCCTCGTGTGCTTCTTGCAGTTCGATGTACTGCTTGATGGCACCGAAGTAATTGCCCCAATGGAATCGACCTGTTGGTTGAATGCCGCTTAGAACTCGCATGGATCTCGTTTC
Source organism: Pirellula sp. (assembly GCA_046318795.1). Lineage (GTDB taxonomy): Bacteria > Planctomycetota > Planctomycetia > Pirellulales > Pirellulaceae > JBKCUI01. Next base: position 5,980 of record JBKCTT010000149.1, on the reverse strand, counting down.
AGAAGTTAACGATCTTTGGGAAGGAACTGCAACAGTGATTATCAGGGACGTGTTGTTTTTAGAGAGCCAACAATCTGCTGCACCGAGGTTGCATTGATGGATCTCAAAGCGTCTGGTAATGCCTCGATCATTCGCATGCTGACGAGTGGATCGTAGTAGTTTGCTGTGCCGATTTGAATGGCCGATGCACCAGCAACAAGGAACTCCATCATATCGTCGAGGTTCGCGATGCCACCGACACCAACGATTGGAATGTTGACCTGAGAGGCCACTTGGTAGACACAACGCAATGCGATCGGCTTAATCGCCGGTCCACTAAGTCCACCAACAATGTTGCCTAGCAATGGTCGCTGCTTGCGCCAATCGACGGCCATGCCTAGAACGGTGTTGATACAGGAGACCGCATCGGTACCACCATCCTGGGCCGCTTTGGCTATGTCCACGATTCTAGTAACGTTCGGTGTCAGTTTTGTAATGATCGGGCAATCCAGAACGCGACGTACACCGGAGACGACCTCCAGACATAGTTGCGGGTTGGTCCCAAAGTCGACCCCACCAGATACATTAGGACAAGACACGTTAAGCTCGACCGCCGTGATGCCGGTCGCTTCGTTCAATCGATCGGCCAACGCAACAAAGTCCTCTTGGCTTTTGCCCGCGATGCTAACGATGATGTCCGCACCGCTCTGCTTGAGATAAGGCCAATGATTCTCGAGGAAGTAATCAATGCCGTCATTATCCAAACCAATCGCGTTGAGAAGACCCGCGCTAGTTTCGACGGTTCGCCAGGGAGCATTGCCGGGTCTAGGATTTTGCGTAATCGTTTTAGGAAGAACGCCCCCCAGTCGCTTGAGATCGACAATGGTCTCCATCTCTTTGGCGTATCCAAAGGTGCCCGAAGCAACGAGCACCGGATTCTTAAGTCGCAATCGTCCGAGTTGAACGGAAAGATCCACTTCGGGTTTTTCTCCGTCCGTTCCCTTTGCATGATTGCGATCATTGGTGCGTACTGGAACGCTGGTCATTTAGAAATGGCCTTTTCCCAACCGACGAGCGATGGCTTCAGTAGGAAGCGGAATGACGGTCGCATTGGCCATTTGATCCGTGGCCAAAACGTCCAAAGAATGAGTCTCCGCTTCCTCGTCTTCTTGTGCCTCGTACTTGACCAAATAGGCCCCTACTTGCAAATAGTTTTCGTGGAATGTCGGTGGCCAAAAATCCTCGGCTCTATGGGCGAGGGTGCGTGCTAGTAGTCGCGTTGCACGACCTGAGAATCCACTAAGCACCATTTCCAATCGGCCTAAAGACTCGCGGAAAATGTAGAACACCAAAGCCGCATCTCGGCTAGCTGTCGCTCCGCCCGCAAAAGCCCATGTACCATCGGCCGTCTCGTAATACAGTCCAGGCTCATCGGACTTTTCGGTCTTGCTGAGTTGCACTCCAGCAGAACATGCCGGCGGGTGTGGATCTCGATCGCGGTATCGCAAGAAAAATGGGCAAGATCGATCCGATGCTTTTGCGACGTTGTCTTGGGAAACGAAAGGATCGCATCCGAATGCATTCGCAAGAACTAGTTCGACGGTCGGGTTGCTCTTTACGGATCCCAAGCAAATCATCGCCTTGTCCCCGTTCATTTCCGAGAACTCGTCATACACTGTCTGGGAACGTTGGTGCACTTGCTCGCTCGACATCGTGCCGGGACTCCAAACGAGAGTCTGACGCAAATGTTCGATGTGAGGCAGTTCTCGCCCCGCCGCTCGCTTGCTGGATGCTTTGACGGTTCCGCCCAGTGTGGAAACGCCGTTAAGAACTTCACCAGCGAGAACACTGTCTGAAGCGACGATCCATGCGGTATCAGGGGAATCGTCATCGGGTGGCTTGCGAACGCCAACGCACATTTCCAAGCGATTGCGTCGCGCAATCATCTCCCAGAAGTTCTCAGGTGTTACGGCAAAGAGCGCGCCGGGTAATTCTTCCGGACGAGCATAGCCGTGCTCGATCAGATAATCGCAAAGGCGAGACAAGGCCTCGATCGGTATGTACTTGGCTTCGTTCTTGAGAAGAGCCGCAACTTGATGTCGATCGAGGCCTGTATATTCGACAATCGCCTTAATTGTGCCCGGTCGTTTACGACGATCCGGAGTATGCCCCAGTAACTCAGCTAATCGAAAGGCGTAACGCATGGGATACGTATCAACTTTCTAGTGCGAGATGCACCATGGAACCGAAAAGTAGTTTTGATCGCTCCAGCTGTGTAGGTCAGGGAACCGCTAAAGCGTCGCAAGGTAATTTGAATTTCCAATCATTCTACCATGGTGGTTTGATTCAAGGGCCATGGTGACAATTTGCTAGAGAGCACGGGACGGACTAGCTATCCTGCCAATTACAGGATGCAGCTTTCACTCTGCAGACCTTACAGGATATCATATTCCCCTTAAATGGGAAGCATACTCGCATTATCGCTGGGGAGTATTTCCGTCTGAGGCAAACGGTTAGTTCGGTTTTGAGACGTGCGAGAGGTGCAACTCGCGGGCTCATCGGTTGGAGATCTGTATACTATAGCATCAAGGTCTATGCCGAAAGAATGGATTTTTCCTCTCGATACCAGGAATCACTCGAAGCTATGAGTTGGCGAAAATCGTTGTTAGGGATTTTTATCGGGCTTTCATGCTGCCAACTCGGTATGGCGCAGGCTGGTGATGTTCAGGATGGATTCGTGGTGGCTGAAACCGATTGGCCATGGTGGCGTGGACCACGCCGTGACGGGGAGGCAAGTAGCAAACAGACTCCGCCTCGAACTTGGAGCAACAATGAGAACATAATCTGGAAAGCGCTGATCGCAGGCCGAGGTTACGGTTCCCCGATCGTGTTTAACAATATGGTGGTGTTGCAGACCGCCAACGAGGACTCGGGATCGCAAACGGTCATCGCCTTGGATCGAGCTTCTGGTTCCGTTCTGTGGGAGACTATCGTGCATAAGTCGGGAGGTATGCGCAAGAATCCGAAATCGACAGCTGCTTCCAACACGGCCGCATGGGATGGTGAGTGTATTTTTGTCAATTTCGCCAATTCAGATGCCGTCTACTTGACCTGCCTAGATGTCAATGGAAAGCAACTTTGGCAACGTGAAATATGCAAGTACGTAGAGCACCAAGGCTATGGCAGCTCTCCTCTGCTTTATCAATCTTTGGTCATTGTGAATGGAGACAATAAAAATGGAGGTGCCATCGTTGCGCTGGATCGCAAGTCGAGTAAAGAGGTCTGGCGACGACAACGGCCTGCCAAACCAAACTATCCCTCGCCCGTCGTATTAAGAATAGCTGGACGAGATCAATTGGTTATGACGGGCTGTGATCTGGTAACAAGTTTGGATCCATTAACGGGTAACAAGTTGTGGGAGGTTGAGGGAGCTACGACAGAATGTGTTACGTCGACTGTCACCGACGGGGAGCGAGTTTTCACGAGTGGCGGCTACCCGAAAAATCATATCTCTGCAGTTCGAGCCGACGGCTCAAACAAAATCGAATGGGAATCCAAGGACCGGGTTTACGTGCCCAGTCTTCTTTGTCGCGATGGATATCTGTTTGGGATCTTGGACGCCGGTGTCGCTGCATGTTGGAAGTCTGACACGGGAGAAGAGGTATGGCGTTCGAGATTGGGAGGGACGTTTTCTTCCTCGCCGGTATTGGTGGGAGATACCATTTACGCAACGAACGAAGCGGGCGAGACATTCCTTTTCAAGGCAACATCCGATGCCTTTGAATTGATTGGTTCCAGTAAGCTTGGTGACGAAGTACTCGCGACACCTGTCATTGTCGACAGCAGGATCTATTATCGTGCTTCAGTCATGGAGAACGATAAGCGACAAGAGTTTCTTTACTGCATTGGTAGTGCTCCACGATGATAACCTGTCAACAATTCATGACAGTGGATGCTTCGCAACGGAACGATGTGGGGAGTTCAGTCATAAGTGGTAGGTATGCACGCTTAACAATCGCCTGGGGGCTAACCGGATGCGACGCGACCACCTCTTTTTAGTGTTTGAGAAAACTTACCTTTCGTTGGATCGTTATTAAATTTTTCTCGCCAAGTCGCTGCGTATAGTTCTTAAGCCGAATTCGTTTGAGTCCATGAAGCGATTAAACGAGCTGGCGGACGATCATTCGCAAGGCGTTGATGTTTGACATTGATTTGGGAGGAATTCATTCATGTTGACAGATTTAGAGAGAAAGAGTCGTGGGCAATCGCTCGCCGAGGCATTCTTCTTTCGCGCTGATCAAGAGCTTTGGCAATCGCTGCGTGAGAAGTTAAATCGCGAGGAGAAGATTCACGCATTTGCAACGGTCATAGGAGTTCGTGACTCCAAAGTAGTGCACTGTCTTGTCGATGCCGGATTTGATCTTTCGACCGCTATGGCATTTATATGGGCGCCGGCGATGTTTATCGCTTGGGCAGACGGAGAAGCCGATCACCTTGAAAAAGAGATCATATTGAAGCATTTGCCTAGCAAAGGGGTCTCGCCTGACGCGACCTCCATGATTATTCAGCATGAGTGGTTTACGAGTCCACCATCATCCGATCTTTGGCAACTTTGGGTTGACTTTGCATCCGATTTCTTGAAGAACGGGAGTGTTGAGGATCGCGAAGCGGTTTCGAACGAAATCATCAACTTATGCAGAGATGTCGCTGAAGCCTCGGGTGGCTTTCTGGGGTTTCTCAAAATGTCACAACTGGAAGTCGAAACTATCGATCGCGTGGCATCGGCCCTAAAAAGTATTGGCGATGATTAGCGGTCAATCGTATTAAAATCATTACATTGATCATTCTTGCAAAGTTGGGAGTCGAGTTGCGGTTGGTCATCGGTCCAATCGCATGACCACTTCCAGGCACTCGGGGTATCTCAAGGTTGCTGGAGATACATGTTCATACTGAAATTGAAATCCACATTTATCTAGTACACGGCGTGACGCAATATTGGATGCCGCGAGTTTTGCCCAAATAGGACGAATGCGTACTTCGCCTAGAAGAAGTAGGACCGCTTGTGTTGCGATCCCTTTTCCCCAGACTGGTTTGTCTAGCCAATAACCGATTTGTGTTACACCTTCGGAGGGAAAGCATGAGACGATGCCAACGAAATATTCGTCGAGCAGAATAGCTCTCGCAAATACATTGGGATCTACAAGGGATTCTTCCCAGTGACGCTGAAAGTTCTCGAGTGTACGTGGAATTGTAACCGCCATTTGATTTGCCTCTTCATCGAGTTGCATCTCGAATAGAGTTTGCAAATAGGCCGTCGACATCGCTCTCAATCGGACCACGGGCATCGTTATGCTCAATAAACGAAATAGGAGGAAGAACGACATCGATTGCCTGTTGATCGCACAACAGCTTAACTGTTTCCTTCTCTTTGCTAATCGCGTTGCAGTCTATAGGTTCGCATGCGGGCTAAACAGGTCTCTTGTTCGCTTTTTTCGAGTAATTTGCCGATAGTGCCTGGCTACAAAATAGAATCGGCACCTAGCAATTTGGGGTTTTAGCGACTCACCCCGGCGATTCGGTCCGAGTCGCGAAGCAGCCAAGAGAGTAGAAAAATTGTCCTCAATTATTTAGCACGCCAGAACGCTCTCCATCTCGCACAACACGTGCACGCTACTGATCCTTTTTGTATCCGGTAGTGTTCTTGGGGCCATCCCCTGGCTGGTTAGGTTTTAAGTCATGAAATTGAGTGGTGCACGGACTTGGTGGACAGTAAGGCGAGTTCAGCCACAAGGAACACAAAATTCCAGAAGAAAAGAGTTGTTCAAAAGCGGCCGCATGCAACGACTCGGCGTTACTTTTTTTGTGTCCGCTTGTGGCTTGTGATGCTGTACCCTCTGGCTGTTCTCACTACTTGAAAGCGTACACCATCAAAGACCAAAACGAAAAAACCCTGGAGATTTAACAATCACCAGGGTCAATAATGGGCGAAGAGGGACTCGAA
>JBKCTT010000148.1:0-9408 GCA_046318795.1 Pirellula sp. | reverse complement strand
CCTATCGGATTACCCTCATTACGACGCCTATCGAGTCGTAGCTCCGGCTGCCGACTCATGGCGAGCCTATGATCGTTGGGGTGGCAAGCGAATTAGCTGGGGTGCTCCGCTTGAAACGATCGGCGACATGTGCCGCAGTCTGCGAGAAATGAGTCGCCCCGTGCCTGTCGCGTATTGGTCACAGGGGCCGCATGATGGGTGGGGAGGTGGATTTAATTTCAGTGGTCGAAAACGCAGATCGCCAACTCCGGATGAGCTGCGTGCTCAAGCCATGCATGCGCTCGCGACACGTATCACTTCGTTGTATTGGTTCAATCTTAGCCTTAAGTCGCTGATGAAATTTCCCGATACTTGGGAACCGATGATGCGGATAGGCCGCGAGATCCAGATGCTATCACCCATTTATTTGGCGGGTGATGCATACAGGTTTGAACGAGTCCGAAACTCGCAAGGTAAATTGGATTGGGATTGTGCTTCGCTCGTGAGTGAAGAGTGTGCGTTGCTCTTCGCGCTCGACTTGGACTATGTACCCAGCGAAAAGGATAGTACTTTCCAATTCGGCGAACCACGAGAATTTTCGTATCGATACGACTTGCCACATTGGCTCCGTCAGCCGACCGATGTCTTTCGCGTTGACGCTGATGGTGTACATCCGGTGCAATGGGTTGTTGAGGAAAATGGTGTGCGGATCAATCACACCTTTAGCCGAGATGGGATCTTTGTTGCGACGAAGTCTTCCACATTGCGAGCAGCCATAGAGTCTCGCCGCCAAGCCGCCATTCAAATCGAAGAGCGTAACGGCGATTTGAAAGATATAGCAAAGATTCTTGATAAACAGAAGTGAGCGTTTTTAGTGACTCCGTGATGACGCTAGTGCCAATTAAATACCGAATTTTACTAGCGTTTCACGGGCTCCCAATTTTCCGCGAAACCTGGATTCGCCACTTTTTCACGAGTGAAGTGTCCTAATGGTTTAACCTTACACCATTCTCGCGTTAGTTTTTTTATTGTTGATCAAGCGTCGGGTGGTGGGCCGAATAATCGACATGACGTTATAAGTTTGCCCATTTCAAGATTCTTCTGTATCCAAGAAACAGTCATCGCACGAAGCGGGATTCGATAGATGCCACTCCATTAAGAACGCGATCCCAGCACGGTCGTGTGATGATCGAATTGAGAGTTGAATGATGCGGCTCATCAAGTATTACCCTTTTGACTTTTTTCTTATGGAGGTCGGCTTTAGCTCCGTTTCCTGCGGGCAAAGTTTTGGTGTTGAGTTGCAAAACACTCTGATGCCAGCATCCAGCGGTATGGGTGTTGTGAGCATTGCGAGGCTACAAGATTTAATTAGCTCCATGAATGCTAATCCAGCATCGCTGTCCCAGTTTCGTGGGACGCAGTTCTCCTTTGGCAGTGGTTGAGAATTATCGTAAGGTCTAAATCAATGATCATACGAATTTCGATGAGAAACTTGGTTTGTATTAGCTCGTCACTCCTGCTGAATGCAATCGTTGGGCCAGGTATTCTTTCAACGCAAAACCTGTTTGCTCAGACAGAACGAGGTCCGCTAAGGTGGGAGGATACGTAAGGACCTACCTTGTTCGGGATTTCCGAGCCATTGATTCCACCGACTTCTTTGATCCGAGCACCATCCCCGTTGGTGAGGTACAACGAACTAACTCAAGTTTTCATGCTCGACAAACGCGGCTAAGTCTCGATGCTCAGCGTCAAGCAATCAATGGCGAGGAGCCGATGCGAGTCTTTATTGAGGGTGATTTTTTCGGTGACGGAAATACCATGAGACTTCGCCATGCTTATGGAGAGTATAGGAACCTCATCCTCGGGCAAACTTGTTCGACGCTAGCCCATCGTACTGCGTTGCCCAAATCGAATGTATGGTGGGATACTGTGGGGATCAGGCATCGGTAGCTACCGTTATTTACCTGACGTGGCTCCTGTATTGATGGATCGTGGCGCACCACTCGAAGCGATGGCTTGGTATACCGGATTGCACCATTCTTGGTCGAAACGTTGGTTCACCAACGTTACCTACAGTCAAGAGGACGTGAACAATTCCATTTTGCAACCAGCGAATAGCGTCAAGACTATCCAATACTTGGCAGTCAATCTGATTCATCAACCCAAGGACTATATCTTCTTCGGTATTGAAGGTCTTTGGGGCGCACGTACTAATCGGGACGGTGCTGAGCAAGATGCTAGCCGGATCATGGTCAGTTTTGGCTTTCTGCTTCCGTGAGATTAAGGTGAAGCAATCGGATAACCTCGGCGATCGTTGCTTCGTGTTTCAGAATCTTGGTATGAGAAGCTGTCACATGTGTTTCCGTGTTGGCGCACCGATGACGTGCGCTCGAAACGGGAACCACGCCATCATTCAATCCTAGCGTCCATGGTCCGTCGCCAGTTCCGATGATCGAATGCTGACGCACATCGTATGGAACGGGCAAATCGTAAATGGACTGTAATGTGTTATCGCTAGGTTCCAGCAGATCGATGCTGGTTGGAATGCGTTTTCGAAACGTTCCCGTAAACGCGTTAGGATTATCCTGTACCAATCGATCATGAAGCTTTTGAGATTGTTCGTCCGGATGAACAAAGGCAGAAAAGAATCTTCCTGTCCCGCGCGAGGCTATGGATGCACCTTGATGGGGCGTTGCAATATAGATAACTCGTTTCACGTGTGGCTGAGAAGTAAAGAAAAGTCGTTTTTCTAGTTCCCGCTTCGCTTCCGCCTTAGCTCGAATGTTTTGCAAGGGAATGTTGGAGATGGAGTTCCAGAGACGATCTTGACTATCGGTTATTTGCAACTTGGCGAGCAAGCCACCCATGCTATGCCCAATCATAACCATTTCTCGCAAAGCGGGATCTTCGCCATGGGGATCGACCAGCGAGATGGCTTCTTGACATTGTTCTCGCAATCTCATTGCTGAGGTAACAAATGGGCTGCCGGTGGCGTAACTAAAACCCCAAACTTGATATCGATCATTAAACCATGGTATCGTTCTCAATTCATTCAGCATATCCAACCAAGTCGTTGGATCGGACATCAGTCCGTGAATAAAGACGATGGGAATCTTGCCAGCCTGGTAGGGCTCTGCCCAACGAAGTCCATCATTCTGACTACCACTGCCGGGTGCAACAAACCCCAAAAATGGATCGGTCGGTCGATTACGCAATTGGTAATCTAAAGGTGCGCTCAGATCCTTGGCTATTGCAATAGGTTGCGATGAAATCGAGATCGAACTGACTCTCAAAGGATTGACCAGTTCGATGACGAACCGGTCGGATTCTTCGGAGTCGTGAACGGAATCATCGTGTGACGAGATGGTTTCCACCGATCGGAGAATGAGTGTGGAGGCTAACGGGAGTTGTTCAGGAAAATGGCGTTCTAGCGGATCGACTTCATATCCTGAAGATTTAACTCGAAAGGCGACAACGGGTGCACCCAATCCGGACTTTTTAAAATACCGTTTTAGCGTTCTTTGCTCAGGGTCGAGTGGAAGTTGGAAGTGCTGCAGTTGTTCGATGGGCCAATCTAGGCTGGTGCTGGTCAAAGGAACTTGAATAAGACCGCTTGGATGATAGATGTTCAGATTTCCACAACTATCAAAACGGCAAAAGCGAACGGCATTGGCCACGAGCCCTTGCAGACTCGCTTGATAGACCTCCCACGACGAATGATGCGGAGTTGCGAACTCTGGCCGTTTGGTTAACGAAGCCCAACTCAAAGTCGCGGCCTCAAAGTAATAGTCTACACTCCTGGCGTCATCGGAATCGCTGAGATTATTCGCAAGTTCAAGAAAGCGTTCGGCTCGCTTGGTGGGTGAACCCTCGGTGGGCCATAAGACCTGTTGATAACTTTGCTTATGAAGAAACAGACCAGGTTTTGACCATGATCGATCGTAAATCCGGCAACCTGTCGAGCAAAGGAACGACAGGATCAGTAGCAGCTTACAGATGATTCTGCAATTGCTCAGCAGATTCGTGACCATGCTGATACGATCATCATTTCAGGAAGGAAAAATGTGTACCCGCGCGGCCTTGCGTTAGACTCCGGCTCCTCCTGAGGCAGATTACTACCTCAGTCTTCGGCAGGCTCGGAATGATCACTCGACTATTCTAGACTTGGTTCGATTAAAACGCTTAAGCGGAATGGAGTGAGTGATCGCACGCAAAAAGGGCAATCACTTTACCTCAACCGTGAGCTTGGGAATCCGGCCTGTAAACTTCGATTTCTGCTCGGCTCCGATCGATTCAACCACAGGAGTTGCAAGATCGATACCGATGTCAGCCGTTTCATCCGCAGAGAAGATCATGGCCTGAGTTCGTGGAATCTTTCCTTCGCCGATTTTCCGATCATTGAGGAATAACGAGGTGGTACCACCTTTACCAACCCCTCCTCCCTCGTAGCTAAATTCAACCCGTAACGTTGACATGCCTTCGGGTAGCTTATCTGTGGCAGAGACGGTGGTCTGCTGCAGGCCGAGAAAGTTGTAGTGATAGGCAGGAACTCCATCCTTGACAAAGACAGACCATCCACCAAAGCGGCCGCCCTGGGCTATAACAGTACCGTGCACCTGGGTTCCTTGGGGAACTTCGATTTCAGCCGTAATCGTCTTGGACTTGTTCTTGATGTTGAGAAAAACGTTCTCCGTCATTCCCGTCATTCCTTCTGCGAGTGTCAGTGAGGTTCGGCCAGCCATCAAGTCGGGACGTCCAACGAGCGCTGCGTTGACTCGCTCGACAGAGCGATCATCGATGGGAAGGGCAAAGTTCTTTTCGGCTTCTACGAGGAACAGCTCCTGAAGAGCCTTTAGTTTTTCGGGATGCTTAGCGGCCAGGTTATTGACCAAGCTGAAGTCCTTTGTGGTATCGAAGAGTTCCCAAGCAGAGTCATCATCCAGGGCACGGCGAGCTTTCGGTTCCCATGGAGCCTTGTGTATGGTTCGAGCAAACCAGCCATCCTTATACATAGCGCGGTTACCGAACATCTCGAAGTACTGAGTCGTATGGCGTTCCTTCGCGTTGGCGTCATCGAACAGATAGGCCATGCTAACTCCATCCATGGGACGCTGAGTTACACCGTTGACGACTTTAGGTTCGGGTAGTCCAGCCGCTTCTAAAATGGTAGGTGCGATATCGATGACGTGATGAAACTGATTTCTCTGCTCCCCCTTTGCTTTGATCCCCTTTGGCCAGTGGACCGCAGTGCCTATCTTGGTACCGCCGTGATCCGAGGCGATTTGCTTGGTCCACGTAAAGGGGGTATCGAACATGACGGCCCAGCCTGCGGACATGTGCGGATAAGTTTCTGGACCGCCCCACTTGTCGATAAACTTGAGCATGTCGGGGACCTTTTCTTCCACGCCATTAAAGTAAGTCATTTCGCTGAACATACCATTGCGGCCACCTTCGGCGCTGGTGCCGTTATCACCGTAAATGAAAATGACGAGGGTGTTGTCAAGTTGCCCGGTTTTCTCGATAGCATCGATCACCCTGCCGATTTCATGATCCGTCATTTCAACGAATGCCGCGAACACCTCGGCTTGTCTGGCGAAGAGTCGTTTCTCATCGGCGCTGAGCGAATTCCAGTCTGGGATTGCATCCGGTTTCGGGGCGAGTTTTGTTCCCTTGGGAACGACTCCTAATTCGATTTGACGAGCGAGAATCTGCTCTCGCATAACGTCCCAACCTTGATCAAATTTCCCTTTCCATCGAGCAATCCAATCTACGGGCACATGGTGCGGGGCGTGAGTTGCACCTGGTGCGTAATAGGCGAAGAATGGCTTATCAGGCGTGAGTGCTTTTTGATACTGAATCCATGCGACCGTTTGGTTGGTCATGTCGGTCAAGAAGTGGTAATTCGGATCGTCCGGCAATTCGACTTGATGGGTTCCATCGTAGATGAAAGGTGACCATTGGTTGGTTTCTCCGCCGAGGAAACCATAGAACTTGTCGAATCCTTGTCGGGTCGGCCATCGATCGAAATCCCCGGCAACGCTTGCTTCCCAAGCAGCCGTTTCATGCCACTTGCCAAAAGCTGCGGTCGCGAATCCGTTGAGCCGAAGCATTTCTGCTAACGGGGCAACATTCTGCGGAATCTGACCAGTGTTTCCAGGGAAAGCGGTTCCCGTTTCGATGATGCCGCCCATGTTGTTGACGTGGTGGTTGCGGCCGCTCTTTAGTGCAGTGCGAGTCGGTGAACAAACAGCAGTCGTATGGAAGTTATTGAACCTCAGCCCCCCGCGAGCGATCCTATCGAAGGTCGGCGTTCTCACGGGGCCGCCAAAGGTCGAGGTGCCTGCAAAGCCGAGGTCATCGACTAAAACGAGCAGCACGTTGGGGGCTCCCGGTGGTGCTTTAACTTCGAATCGTGGCGGTGGGGTGGCGTTGCGAACATCGAGAGTGGTTGATGTTTGCCGAAGTGGTTCTTTAATCGGCAAAACCGTTCTATCCATGGATCCCGCCACATCTTCAGCATGAAGCTTCATAAAGAAAAGAGGGAGAATACAGCAGGATGCAAAAACAATAGTCGTCCACTTCATAGCGATTCACCGGTAGAGCTCAGAGGTTGATAAAAAAGCGTGACAGGCGTTGAATGGGAATCAGCCGCGTCAACATGGCAATGCGGCTGACTCATTGGACGTGAGATTAACAAGTCGCCTCCGTGGAAACTACTTTGGAGCAGCAGGTTCCTCTAATCGGACCATTAGCCATTGTTGCGTTTGCCCATCAGCAAAGTGGATCAAAGCAGGTGCCGTATCCTGAGTCAGACTCGAGATACCGGTTTCCATGATGGGCCGACTTTGATCGGCGGCCGCCCAAGCGCATCGCTGCGATTTTTTGTCGACCATGCCTTCTACATCGAGCGTCTTTCCTGTGATGGTATTGTTGAGTGTACCGCGAATGACTCCTTCTTTGCTAACGGCTAGTTGAAGAAAGAGAGATGGTGCTGGCCCAGTTGATTGACCATCTTGAGATAGGGCAAAAACACCTAATGGCATCCAATCTGCATTGGCAGGTGCCACCTCGGGTGCGCTGGTCACGATCGCTTCCGCTTGCTGCGTATATTCCTCTGCTGTCGCAACCGGTTGCCCGGCTTGGTAAACCGTGTCACCCTCGTAGTAGATCGTTTCACCATAGCTGTAGGAAACTGGTTCGCTCACACCATACCCAACCCAACCAGCTACAGCTCCCCATGTTGCCCAGCGATAGGGCCGCGTGATTCTCATCGCGGCCCAACCGGGATAATCGGACCAAAAATCAAGTCGAGGGTAGTTATCTTGTACCTGATTGCGCACTTCATCGCGTCTTTGGAAACGGTCGTCTTGCAGTTGCTGTCGGTTCTCAACTCGTCCCGCTTGGTTGGTAGCGCGGTTCTCGGAGCGAGTCGTCTGATTACCAGCTCGGTTCTCAGCGCGAGCCTGTTGGTTGCCGGTGCGATTGTCCATTCGGTTTCCGGCTGCTCCCTGCGCACCGGCTGGTAGTTGGCCTGCTGCAGGCCTCACAGCGGCCCCACCACCTTGAAGAAACGCTGCTGCCGCACTCCCTCCCATACCTGAGCCTAGATTCGCTCCACCGGGGCGGCTAGCGACGCCGCCACCGATAGCACCTGTCGAAGGCCCTAGGTTCAAAAACCCCTGCAAATCACCAGCTGAGGGGCGGGCTCCCGCACCCGGACCGACCCCGGCTCCCGCACCTGGTCTTGTCCCGGCTCCCGGAGCACCAATGCCTGCACCAGGACGAGCCCCAGCACCTGGAGCACCTATTCCTGCACCAGCACTGGGTCGCGTGCCAACACTGGGGCGAGTCCCAGCACTGGGCCGCGTACCAACACTGGGTCGAGCACCTGCCGATGGCATACCTGCACCTCCATAGCTCGGGCTCGGTCGACTCATAGCGGGCGATCTATTCATGGCTGGGCTTGGGCGGCTGGCCATGCTACCGCCAGAAAACCCGCCACCCCCTCGCGACATGCCACCTCCTGCACGTCCGCCACCACGCCCACGTTGGGCCATTGCGATGTCGGCTGTTATGGCGACCATTCCCAAAACGGCGATGCTAAGTTGAATAAACTTTCTCATGACTGAGCTCTTATATTAAAAATGGAAAGGTACTTCATTAATTCTTGGTGATCTGCACTTCGTCGATGTTTGGCAGTATCTCGCCATCTACGACTCGATTGACCGATTGCAATGTGCACGTACTGTCATCAATGTAGGTGATGACGTTTACCGATGACGATTTGCGACCATCCGGGAGTACCCCAGTCTGATGGACGTGCCATTGATTGCCTAGTTTCTTCCAGCTTCCTTGGGCAAATCCACCATCGGAGTCGAAGACCCATGACCTAATCTTTTTCTCTAAAGGATCCCAACCGATGATTTGCATACCGGCCATTTCGATCTGGCCACCAACATGAACGGTGAATGATCTTGTTAAAAAGTTATTGTTCTTTGTCCAACTACACTCGGTCGTGACCGTTGTCTCCTCGTCCTGATCAACCCAGTTCCCAACCATCCATTCCAGATCTTTCAAGCGTTCGTAATGTGACAGAACATTAGGGAGACCTTCTTCAGTCATGCGATCGAGTAGCCATTCTTCGCCGCGTTTCACATAGACTGCACTATACTGTGTCAATTCCGGTGTTTCCTCTGGAACGATGACTTTGGCCGTTCCCTGTTCCACGGCCACGTTTGGCGACACAAAGCCAATCGACAATGTGTTCACTTCTAACTTTGCTTCTTTTAACTCCGCGAAGACGCCTACGAATTGCTTTTCGATGGCATCACGCCCCACGACTTCCTCTCCACTTAAAGGATTCGTATAGACCGCCTCTGGGGACCAGAGGGCGGCAAGCGCCTTGGCATCTCGTTTGTTAAAAGCAACTACGTAGGCTTCCACTGCTTTGCGAATGGAAGCATCACTTTCAGCCTGTCGCTGGACCTCCTCTGCTCCACACGTCCCGAGCCCTATGGCCGTAATCGCAAAAGCGAGGATACATTTTTTCATGAACACGATAACTTCTCCTAAGCTTAGTGAGGGATCCTAAGGATACCTGTTTGGTTGAGACAGAGAGGACAATCGAGGCGTCATCGGAATCCTTATAATTTGAGGTGCAAATTATGTTCCAGATACTTAAGTAGTTGGAATAAGCACCGATTGCGCAAAATGGAATCTCGTTCGATGATCGCCTGAGCGCGATGCTTCGTCTATCGAAATTCCGCAATCGGCTGTTCGTATTACCACTTACTTCTTTGCCTTGTGACAAAACTGGTTCTCGGACAACTTGCATCGAACTAATCTGAATTAACTACGAACTTTACACCGTGCCAATACTTCTTGGACTGCTCAACCAATTGAGTCAATCTGACGCGCTGCTGCTCATGC
>JBKCTT010000147.1:0-1490 GCA_046318795.1 Pirellula sp. | reverse complement strand
CCACAAAAACGGATAGCCCTCGATTGGAAGCCGGTTACCTTGAGCATCCACCATGATTCCCATAAACGGTGTCGTGTCTAGGATTTTAAAGATGCCATAACTGGTAAACCCGATCCCGACAAAAGTAATAATGACGCAAATTGAAAACAGAATTGCTGTAAGCACATTGCCAGCCCCCCGGCCAGATTGCATCAGTACCTGTTCGTCAGTGTTCATGCGTTCGTTCCGTTTTGAATTTGGGAACATCAATCTCAGCATTACTAGTTTGAATCGATTTCCGAATTCGCTTTTAAGTCCATCAATTGAAGCAAGGAAATTGCTAAGGCGCACCATCGGAAGTGGAATTTGTTTGACTAAATCTTTCGATAAGCCTTTCCACTTCTGCGTCGCTCCATCCGGTTGGCTCCGTAAGTTTGATCCATGCATGAATGTAGTCTTTAGGTGCATAGTTATGCCCATAGCCAATCGGTGCACTTCCCGCCACCATGTCTACAGCTAACTGAAGCATAGTCACCACTGGAAACCATCTTAGGTCTTCTGAAAGATCTGCCCCGCGCGGTTCGTTCATCCAATCTGGTTTTCTCCAAGCCGAGTTCGGATCGAAAAACGTAATTGGATCGCTGGAATTCTGCAAAAACGCGATTCGAAACGAACTCCATTGTTGCTCCGAACTTATATTACATCCTTGCTGATTCATGAACCGAATCACGCTTCCGTTCCGAACAGTTGGGAGCCAAGCCGGCGACCCGGAATCACGCTGATGCGTCGCTTTTATCCACGTTCGATGCAAAAACGGGGGACCGCTCCACAATGCACCATCAAACGGGTCGTCTACAATATCGAATAACTGAAACGACAAATCGGAATTTAGCGACCCAAGACTCAGGCCATGCAGAAAGAAACGTGGCCGAGACTCTTTTGGAAGCGTCCGCCAATATCCGTAAATTTTATCGAACAAAACACGGGCCATATTGGCTCCTTGCTCTGCATCGGTCAGTAACGCCAAAGGGCTATTTAGGTAGGAGTACTGAACTGCGACGGTTGCGATATCTCCACGATGAAGATACTCAACCGGATTCTGGGAAGAGGGGTCGACCCACCCGGTTCCAGTCGGGGTTACCAAAAGTAGTATCGACCGTTCAAAGGCGCCTGTACGAATCAGTTCCATTAACGCCAGTGACGCTCGCTCTTCCGGCGTTTCTGCCGAATTCAACCCAACATAGACACGTATCGGTGCTGGGCATGGTTTGCCGAAGAACGTTTCTAGATCCGAAGAACTGGCGACTCCAGAAACGAATTGCCGTCCTTGATTCCCTAGCGTTGACCAAGAAATCAGCGACTCTTGACTTCCTGCTTGTAGCGCATTGGTCGGAGTAGGAATTTCATCATCGATCATCGCATCGAGTTCTTGAAACGATCGATCAATAGTGCGCATCGCCAATCGCAAAAAAATCCCTTGCGACATCGCCCATACCATCCAAACACAGATA
>JBKCTT010000146.1:0-3205 GCA_046318795.1 Pirellula sp. | reverse complement strand
AATCGACGGTGCCGAAGTCCCTGATCCTAACAGCAAATACTACTTTGGCGCTATGCGATGGGGCAGTGGAGTTGAGATCCCTGCCAAGGATCAAGATTTCTACGCCCTCAAGAATGTGCCGCACGGGCAACTTCGCGAAGTGCTCTTCTTCTCACCAAGCACTGACACAACCCGTCGCGCATTTGTCTACACGCCACCAGGCTACGACGCGAGCCAAGAAATCCGATACCCAGTTCTCTACCTGCAACATGGCTGGGGTGAAAATGAATACGGCTGGGGCGCTCAAGGCCACGCCGGGCTGATCATGGATAATCTCATCGCCGAAGGAAAGATCAAGCCGTTTATCATCGCTATGACCTATGGTATGACTAATGAGGTGCGCATGGGAGGCATAGCTAATTTCGATATCAAACACTTTGAAAAGGTTCTTGTCGACGAATTGATTCCTTACGTCGATTCGAACTTTCGCACTCTAACCGACCAGCCAAATCGCGCCATGGCTGGCCTCTCCATGGGAAGCATGGAAACCAAGGCGATCACGCTTAAACACTTGGACAAGTTTTCTCATATCGGCCTGTTTAGCGGAGCCACGATAACGCTCGACGACGTTGAGAAGACTCCCGGATTCAAAGAAAAGGTCAAGCTCGTATTTGTTAGCTACGGCAGCAAAGAGGTTGGTGGGGATCGACCTCGACGCGGCGGTGATCCCGAAGCCGCAACCAAAGCGATCAAAGAAGCTGGTATCAACAGCCACTACTACCTATCTCCGGAAACCGCTCACGAATGGCAAACGTGGCGAAGAAGCTTGCGTGAATTCGCTCCATTGCTGTTTCAAACGATAGACGAATCAAGCGGCGTTTCTTCGTGAGCAATAATGTGTTATTGTTGAGAATTAATTCAGCTAGGTGTCGTTAGGCATTTTAGGTTTGTCTTTCGACCCAAGCGTCAAAAAATCGCTGTTCGTGAGCATCGCTCTCGAACTTTGTAGGTCAACTCCCGGAGTCGGGATGCGATGAAGGTTGTCGATTGTGTAGTGCATTAGAAATCGTCTCTAATGAGATCACCCGATAGAGGCCGGTAATTGAAAACTCGAAAGACAACTTCTCCCCATATCGATCGTTAAACACAATTGATCCCTCTAAGTACATCGTCACCAGCCAGATAAATCGACAAAGCGATTTCCAAAAAATTCAGGTTCATCTTACTGCCCCTCGAACGCTTACACATCTCAGATTATGTGATCTTCGATTCTGGGATTTACGAGCATTCAACATTTGGGATGTGATTACGAACATGGTGGTTCTTATGAATTACCAGAATCAATCTGATTCGCTTCCATCGATGCCGACGGCGTTTTGTTGATACTGAGTTTTCGTCTTGACGTTCATCGTCCTGATCGCTTTGGATAGGAATCAAAGCAAAGTCAACAAGAAAAAATGCCGTCAATATACGACAGACGATAGTTCCAGCCAAAACCGCTCCGGCGATTTCTGCAACGATTGCGTATAAAAACCCAATGGGAACCGGAATGTTACGATGCCGGGACGTAACTCCACATCAAACGCACGCTATGCCAACAATAAGTAAAACGATCAATATTAGGCCCCGTTAATCGTGTAAATAACATGGTACCGGTGATAGATCCTTAGCTCTAGTTGCTTTGCGGTATTAAGACACTCATCTTCAGGCATGATGGCGACAGAATGCTGGCCATTTTGTACGATGCCCCACGGAGTTTTACAGCTCACTGAACAGATACTCGGCGAGAGACATTTCTGTTACACTATATGTGAATTGTCGTTGTTCTCACGTGACGCTCGCAGAGGTACTGGTGGATTTTCGATCGCTTTTTAAACAAACAGCAGATTACGGATACAGTGCCCTATCAACCGGTTGGTCTTTGACTGGAGCGGGGGTTGGATACGTTACAAAAATGGTGGGTGGACTAAGTCTCTTTGGTTCGACGGTGACGACCGCAGCAACTCAACAATACGATGAACGACACTATTTCTTGATCCCCGATAAACGATGTGAAGATGGCTATGTTCTTTGTATTATGAGATGTCTGCCTGAAGGTGTTCCGCCTATCAACGATCTCTCCAAACGAAGATTACTCCATCTACCACATGCCGATGCGGAATCGATGCTCCGCTCACTGCTTATCAAACGAGCCCAGGCAGAAGAATTAGCAAAACCAAACGATCGAAAAACACTCGCCGATCGAACTCGTGAAGTTGCCGACTACATCGATGCCCTAGACGAAAAAGTATTCGGAGGGATTCTGCTGATCGGCGGTTTGGTTGCCATCTTTAATCCATTGGCCGGAGCAGCGATTGCGGCCAAATCACTTATTCCCTCGTTGGGCATGTTTGCATCCAAGTACGGGCTTCGCATGGCCGAGGAGTCTTTATCACACGCAAACATGCAAAGCAAAGCAAAACAAGCGGAAGCGGATATACTAAAGCAATTCAAAGAATCTTTGACCGAAAACCATGTCAACCCTCTGCTGACGATCCTGGATCGTGCGCTGCGGACTACCGAAGACCAGTTCGATCCAATGCTTGAATTGCACGCCTATCTCCAATCCGAACTGAACATCGAACAAAAGCAATGGCTACGACTTACAAGCAAAGCCATTCTTGATGTTTTCGATGAGGCTCTTAAATCCAACAAAGCCTCCGTGAAAGCAGGGCTGGGCAAAGAGGACGTTCGCTTCCTCGAAGTTCTTCAAAGCCTTGTATCAGATACCAAGGCGTGACAGACGCTTCTGGACAGTGCGGCGTGGCATTACCTGACGCATCGATAAACGAATGCTGGTGGAAGATTGCGCCAAACAGTTGGGCTCATCTCGACCTTTGAGAAATACTTATCAAGCTGCTTTCGGAATCGCTTAGCGGCAGGCAACAACAACCCTTGCAAGTAAGCGAAGGTTGCAAATTGACCACCCGGCCGCAACACTTGCATCATCGAGTCCAAGATCTCGATTTGCAACGATTCAGGAAACGATGCCCAAGGCAGTCCGCTTACCACGGCGTCCAAATGAGGAATGTCCCGTTGCTTGCACAGGTCTACGATGTTTACGGCTGAGTCCTCGGCTAGATCTAAGTTGGGTAGCTTCTCTCTTAAAAGTTGACAGAATTCAGGGTTCCTTTCAACCGCGAAGAATTTTGCTCCCGGTTGAACCGCTTGCATGATCATCGGGGTC
>JBKCTT010000145.1:0-4588 GCA_046318795.1 Pirellula sp. | reverse complement strand
CCAACCCCTTTTTCGGAGACCATTCCAAATGAAACGACACTACTATTGGCTCGCTATAATTCCTGTTATCGCAGCGGGTGGAGTGTGGGCCTACGCCCAAGAGCCTAACGCCACACAACCGCCTCGTAATGATATCGGCCGCTTTGGTCCAGAAAGAGGACCAGCTTTGAGTCCCAATTCTTCAGGGGAGACAGCACCACGTGTGATCGTTGAAGAGAGAGTCGATCCGATAACCGGAAATGTTCAAAGATATACAAAAGCGGTCGGAGTCCCTGTTCAACAAATGGCCCAAGGCTTCCCTCTCCAGGGGCCTGCTCAAGCATATAGCCCCGGATTTCCCAATCCTCCAATGGTTCCTGGAACTCCCGCACTTGCCCCTTTCCCTGGACAACCTGGCCCAAAACCAGAACTATTAGAACTGGAAGATGGCAAGTTCAAGATCTTTACCAAAGAGAATCCGACACCCGAAGATTGGCAAACCGATGCAAAGGCAAAGCAAATGCTTGCCGTCGCGATGCAAAAGCTTAAGTCAACCGACGTGGATGAAAAGGAACTCGAAGAAGCACGTAATCTGCTGAGCAACTATCTCGAAGTTCAATTCGATCATGACATCACCAAGCGTGAGCAGCAAATCGGTGACTTGCAAAAGCAAATTGAAAAGCTCAAGTCACAACTAGACAAACGCAAAACCTCGAAAGAGAAGATGATTGAGATGCGATTGACCTTGATGGAAAATGAAACCAATGGGTTGGGTTTTCCACCCGCTTGGAATGCCCTGCCATCGGCAAGCGGTGGACCAGCGAATTATTTCGTTCCAACGCCGAACTTTACGCAACCGCAGCAGCCTGGTTACTATCGAGCCCCAGGTTTACCAGACCCGAACTATGGGGGGGCACCCATTCCCTACACTGATCCGAATCCACCCCAAAGGGATAATCCTCCCGCTAAAGCCATTGGCACCCTCCCACTTTATGAACCATCTCGGTGAACCATCAGGAGCTTAAGAACCAACGCGAAACGTAGGATGAGCATTCCTGCCCGTCGCTGGTCCCTGTGTCGCTTGCCTCTCGTCGGTCAGGAGTGACCAACGTACAAAATCATGATTAGCCGTAGGGCGCTAGCCCACGGTTGATTAGTGAAAACCGGACGCTAGCGCGTACCGGCTGATTAGTGAAAACCGGATGCTAGTGCGTTCCGGTTGATATTTAAGCACCAGCCTCTTCAGGGGTGGTGCTTTTCTTTGGTGGCCACAATGCAACAACGTTTGCGATAAAGACTAAACAGCCGCCCAAGATTAACTCGATCGTGATTGTCTCGTTCGTGTACTGCATGGCAATCATTGTGGCCAACCAACCTGGAATCACCATAGCCCACAGCGATGCAAACAACGGTTCGGTGCTGTAAATCACTGACGCTTGCGACGCGGAAACATAAGGCTGATAGGTGTTCATACCTAAGAACGAAAATAGCGAACAAAACAAGGCTAAGAAACAGACAATCCCGATAAACATGGGACTGTAGAAAAGACCCGTCCAATTCGGACTCAAGCCTTCCGGTGTTCGATCAGCTGGAAAAGTAAAAATCTGCAGTGCAAAAAAAGTCGTGAGTGCAATGACAACCGTCGTCAAAAACATACCCGGCGTAAAGTAAGCCGATCGATGCTTTTTGCCGTACCCGTCAACGAGTAGCACTTGGACGCTGAAAAACACCGAACCCAGCGTGGTCCACACATCACCCCAATTAAGCGGCACTCGCTCTTGATACGTCGGTGCAGTAGATTGTTCCGGCGATGCGCCGTGAAATACCCCAGAGAGAACTAACACGCCCAGCAATGCCAATATTGCCCCGATCCAAACATTAATGTTCGGGGATTTTCGATAAATGATGCTGGCCAAGATCGGGGTGTAAACCGCAGTCAAGCTCGTTAGAAATCCGCTGCGCGATGCGGGAATCGTTGCAAGTCCGATGACTTGCAGGATGAGCCCAACGCAAAAGACGATTCCGATCCAGATACCAGCGGTCCATTCCGTTCGAGTCGCTTTGATCGCTAAGCGAGAAAGCAACGTTAGTAGCAATAGGGACGCGATCAGGAACCGAACTCCAATCATCAGCGAAGAGGATGATAGCTGCGTAGAGATCGACCAAGTCTTAGAGTCAACGCCTGGAAGAACTACTTGCGAGATGACTTCATTGAGTGCTTTCATGATGGGGAACGACATGCCCCAAAGCGCATTGACTCCTACTAACGCCGCCACAGCAATGACTACATCACGATTCTTGTTCAAAGCTGTTGGTCCGTTAGAAAGTTTGTGTTGAAGGAGGTTGCTTAAATAGTAGGTTGGCCACTCTGGGCCGACTTGAGCACCATTGAACGGGCAGGAGTGCCCATTCTACGTTTTGAACGGGCAGGAGTGCCCATTCTACGTTTGAAAAACATCTATGATCGGCTAAAGCAACCAGTTCTCAAGCGACTGGTTGTGATCTCTGGCTCTAGCCAATACCGGTTGCAAAAGCCGTGGCGTAGGCTCGGCAGTGGGAAATACTCACCATGACCTCTTGAATGCCTCGCTCTTTCGCGATCTCGGCCGCCTTGCCTGAGAGTTTCATAACGGGTGCGCCGGAGACTTCGTTTTGGATCTCTAGGTCGGTCCACTGAATGCCACGAGCCCAACCGGTCCCTAATACTTTGAGAACCGCTTCCTTGGCCGCCCATCTCCCTGCATAGTGCTGCGTTGCCGCTTTACGAGAAGAGCAATACTCAATCTCGCGACGTGTGAAGACTCTTTGCAAGAAAACCTCGCCATGCTTTTCGATCATTTGAGCGATTCGCACGCATTCGATAATGTCGGTTCCAATAGAAATGAGTTGTCCGGCCATGTTTTGTATTAACTAACGTTGCGATGGTGCACGTCGAGGAAGTTGTCTCGTGTCGGAGTCGGATTGCGACACAAGCTGCCGGCCTACTTCATTGACGGCAGATTGATCGCGTGATGACGAATCTTCCGCAAGGCTGGTCTCTGTGGGCTGGACTCCTAACTGCTGTTTATCAATGGCTAGGCTATCATAATTCGAATTTATCGGTACCTCATCTGTCGCCATTTTGCTGGACTCACCACTGGGTGGTGCCGCATTCGCTCGCCGTTTTTCTAGAACTTGAACGTACTCCGCCCCGAAAAAGAGAATGCAAATGCCATAGTAACACCACAACAAGAGGGCAATAAAGGAGCCGATCGCCCCGTAGGCTGTGGTGTAGCGCATTCCGATCAGAAAAACACCCAATACGATTCGTCCCAACTCCCAAATGGCGGCTGCCAAGAAACCGCCTCGCATCGCGTCGGACCATTGAATTCTCTTTCGAGGAACAAACCGGTAGACGATGGCAAATAGTAAAGAGTTGGACAGAAATTCGAATAGGAAATCAAAGATCCCAAAGGCATGGGCCAAAGACGGCAGCGTACTATCGGTAACACTTCTCAGCTGGGTTACCAGCGTGCTACCAGCAAACAAACCCAGGACAATCCCTCCCACGCCGAGCAACATCAAAAACGCGGTGAAGCGATAGCGCATGACTCGAAAGAGCGTCCGTTTGAGATCGGTCTCCTTCTTAATGGGGATACGAAAGATCTTATCAAAGCCCCGATCGATCTGACAAAAGACACTGGCGGCGGCTAACATCGCTGCGGCTAAACCGAACGGGCCAGTGATGATCGAGTGATTTCTAAGTTGCTCGAGCACCTGTTCGACTTGAACCTTGACCACCGGCGACGCCTGATTCTCGAGCGTGCTCAAGATCTTGGCCTCGGCACTCTTTCCAATATGAGTAAATTGGAGAACTAACCCTAACCCGGATGTTAGCAAAAGCATCATGGGAAACAGGGAAAGAGCCAAGTAGTAAGCGACAGAGGCGGCGAGTGAGCTAGCATCATCCTCGGTCCATCGAATGGCCGCGTCCCGAAGATTGGGAAATAGCTGTCGAAACCAGCGCGCAAAGCGGCCTTCTTTCACTTGCTTCACCACGATTTGTGGCAAAACTCGATCAATCGATTGTCCCAAAGGTTTTCCAGTCATGGCTCGTAGTTTAGATTTTCGGTTATTCGACTGCCAGAGAGATATGACCACTGAGTTAAGCACTGATGAAAACGATTTACCTGACCGCCGAACAGCTGGACCGAGCGGGCCAAATGCTAGCCATGGGCCAATTAGTCGCTTTTCCAACCGAGACGGTTTACGGACTCGGGGCTGACGCACTGGATGAGCAGGCTGTTGCCAGGATTTTTGACGCCAAAGGGAGGCCCTCTGACAATCCGCTCATCGTTCACATTGGCCGTTTGGATCAACTAAATGAACTTGTAAGTCATGTCCCTGAATCGGCGCAGTCTCTAATCGATCGTTTTTGGCCTGGACCACTGACCTTGGTCTTTCCGAAAAGCCCGCGTATTCCCGACCTTGTTACTGCGGGCATGGACACGGTCGCAGTACGCATGCCGGCTCACGAATGGACGAAGGAGATATTGCAGCACGCCAATAAACCAATCGCTGCACCGAGTGCAAATCGGTCAGGTTCTCCTAGCTCCACAACTTGGCAAGC
>JBKCTT010000144.1:0-44168 GCA_046318795.1 Pirellula sp. | reverse complement strand
TCGAGGCCATTATCACGTGCTGCTGGGCCGTATCGCCCCGTTGGACGGGATCGGTCCCGATCAGCTGACCATCGAGGCACTCGTCGATCGGGTTAGAACAGGCAATTACACCGAAGTCATCATGGCGACCAACCCCAACGTGGAAGGGGACGGGACTGCCTTATTTTTGTCTAACCAGTTGGCTGAATACCCGGTCAAATTAACGAGGCTTGCTCGGGGAGTCACGACGGGCAGCGTTCTGGAAGCCACCAATAAAGAGATCCTCGCCGACGCCTTAACCGGTCGGCAAACGCTGTAGACGCCCCCAACCCATCAGGGCTTGTTGCTTTAATGGTAGGTGGTCCACTCCTGGCCGACGTTTTCGTTAGTAAACGGGCGATAGTACCCTTTCGGAAAGCGGGGTAGCGCTGCTGCTTTATTGCTTTTTAACAATGCATGCTGTCCGGCGAAGCCGTCTCTTTGTATCCCGATAGGGATGACAGGTTGTAGCCGGGGGTTGAGCGCGAGCGACACCCCCGGACACAAATCCCAACCATTCTTCCCATCCTGAAAGGATGGCAGAGACGTGCATATAGCTGGCATCTCCTTCGGGATGCAAAACCTTTGCGCACCTCAACCGGAGGTGTCGCGTTCGCTCAACCTCCGGCTACAAGCTTGAATCCTTACAGGATGAAAACCGATGACGTCAAAGCAGTATAAAAATCCTGATAGGGCAGAAAGATCGAACGCAGAAAAATAGGTGTTGTATCTTTCTGCGTTCGATTTTTCTGCCGCTATAGATTTCGCTGTAATGACGTGATGGCTAGGCGAGGGAACCCCCAGCACGTGGATTGCATGGATTAGTCTTTACCCGATCAAGCTAACGAGACTGGCTCGGGGCGTCACGACTGGTAGCGTTCTGGAAGCCACCAACAAAGAAATCCTCGCCGATGCGTTGACGGGTCGGCAAACGCTCTAGGCGATTGTCCCGCATCGACTCCGCTGGAAACTTTTGAAGTTGCGCTATTATGGATTTAGGGCAAAAATCACTTTGTTTGCCTGAAGGACTGGGACCGCTTCCCGGGAAGAAATTACTAGAGCCAAAGCCCCGAGCGTTTGCTCTTTGCTGGCAGCCGATACATCACAAACTGTCAGACCTTCGGCCCTAACGCTGCCTTTTCCTTAGTACCCAGCCCTCCAGGCTGGGCTAGGCAAACATAAGGCCTTTGGCCTAAAAAATCAGTTACTGCGCAACTTCAAAACTGCTAACCTATAACGAACTGTCTACCACGGCTTCTTCTTGGTGCGGGTTCCGCAGACGTTGACTTTGATGCCGAGCGCGGCGGCCATCGCGGCTTTGGTGAACAAACATTTGTCTGCGGCTTTGGCATCGAGGGCATAAGCAACTTGGATATGATTGGCTTGATGTTTGGCCATCATCTGATCGCGACTAACGCCGTACGTGACCGCATGCATAATGGGCCACTGCGGTGTGGTGGCATCCAATCGACGTTTGGTCTCTTCCTCTGGCAAGTTCACCACTCCACCTCGGCCAATATCCATGTGGAGTGCTTCATTCTGAACGTAGATGCGGCTCCATACGATTTCGCCTGGCTTCGATACACCGTGCATCGTGCTGCCACCATTGGGGAAATACATGGCGGGCTGACGGAATCCGTGAGTACCCTTCCAGCCATCGATGAAATGCTCCGGTGGTGCAGCACCACTGATCAAGAAAACCCATACGTAATCATCTCCGTACTGGTCTCCCCATCGAAGATCATGCAATGTGTTTTCTACGGGTTGCTCCAGCAACTTGTGAACGCGATAGGTTAGCAACGCATCCAAGCCCGCGCACTCGTCGACTTCGTTGAAGTGCAGCACAGGCATTCCATCCCAAAGAATTCGCTTGCCATCTCGCGAGGTGACAGGTGGCCGATCTGAATTGTTGAGCGTGCCCTCGACCAAATCACTGGCCGGTAGCAAATCCTTGAGACCCTGTTGATACTGAATGCCGATCGCATCACAACCATAATCGTCGGCGATCCGAACGGCAGCGATGTACATCTTGCACTGAGTCAAGATTTGATCTTTGGTCAAATCGGTTTCATGTTTGTTGCCAGTATGAAACTTCATGCCGCGATCCACGAACCATTTGTAGACCGCTTCGGCCTCGGCGTTGCTGGTTTGCTGAGTCTCGTAATACAACGCCGACTGGCTCAATCGTTCCTTAAAAACGCCTGTGTCATGCAGCAGTTGATCAGGGATGATCGCATTGAACATCCCCATGCACCCTTCGTCGAAAACGCCCATGATGGCTTTGTTTTGTTTCAGTTCTCGCGCAAGAGTCTGTCCAAGTTTGCTGGCTGACGCAGGAACTGTCAGTTGAGTGAGCGATTGCACATGATCGGTCTTGTGTTTGACCTTACCGGTTTTGAGCCATTGCCGAAGTCCTTTCTTGAATGCCTCGTCTGTAAAGTCTTGGCTCCAGAGGGTCGAATACTTGACTCCCGCTTTAGTCAGCGAGCCATTCAGGTTAAGCATGCCGACGAGACCGGGCCATTGGCCGCTCCAATTGGCAACAGTGAGAATCGGGCCGCGGTGTGTTGTAAGACCAGCGAGCACGTGATGGGAGTATTGCCATACCGCTTCGGCCACGATTAATGGTTGGTCAGGATCGAGTGAGCGGAACACTTCGAGTCCTTGTTTTTGGCTGGATATAAAACCGTGCTTCTGATCGGCATCGTAAGGATGAGCGCGGACCACTTCGAACCCTTCAACCTTGAGAGCGGTGGCTAAAGCGTCCTCCATGGCCGATTGGGCTGGCCAGCACACTTGGTTGGCAGATAGACGCAGATCGCCGCTGGCGACCAAGTAGACTTGTTGGGCTTTGGCCTTATCTTTTTTCATGATGAAATCCGTGATGAGAGGTTTTTTAGGTTGGAAAGCATGTTGTAGCAGAAAAGCGGCAATTACTGGCAGACGAAATTCTACCCTACCATTTCTAATCGAACATGGTGCTTCGCGGTTAACTGCTAGATGGTTTCAGGGGATTTCACGTTAACAGCTTGGCCAGCATCAATCCGTCGTAGAATGCTTAACCCAGAGTGCAATAGACTTTTGAACGTAATCGATTGGTAGGAATTCTTGCTCGAGTCGCCCATGCTCCGAGTTTAACAATGCGTGGTAAAGTTCCGCTTCGTCTTTGGTGAGTTCCGGTGGCGTTTGCGAACTCGCTGGGACTGGTTCACGAACAGCCGAGCTTCGATGCGTTTCAAAGACGTTTGTGGTCATCATCAATGATTCCACATGGGGGATCGCAGCACGAGTCTTGGATAAAAACGACAATCCCCAGGTATCGAGATCCCCCCAGTAAGCAACTTTTTTGCTGCGCAGCCAATGGGCATCGGTCCAATTGAGATCAAACCCGGCACCGAGTACAGCGATTGTATCCGGAACACGAGGCAAATGATGTTGACATGCCTCATTCTCGACCACAATCAATCGATCACCAGGTAACGGTTGCTGTCGTAACTCCGATGATCGAACACGCAACTTCTTGAAAGGTAGCAACCCGCCATCCAAATCCAAAATCAATAACCAGTGATCGTCGTCACGGTGCGCGTTTAAAAAGGTTTCGAGGCCTAGTTTGCTTACCTCGCCTTCGTATCGAACATCGAGCATTGCGGTGATCAAAGCGGCATTTCGTTCAAAGAACTTGGTATCGATACCTGGATAAGTCACCGTGCGTAGTGATCGCCCACCAATACAACCGGGCTCAAGGTTCATGGCTAATGCCGCAGCTAAGATGACTTCATCCTCGGAACGGTTGAGCCACAAATTTCGTTTGCTCGCTAATAAAGAATGAAACGTTCGATCGACTCCCGCAACAATTCGTCCAAGCGTCTCGAACTCTTTGCGAACCATCTTGTCGCCGATGGCGTCGATCCACTCCGACGGCTTAGAGAGTTTCCATACCGTTGGAATGGAAATCGGATCGGCCGCTTGTCGATAGCGAATCGATTCCGTAATGACTTCGCCTATGTTGACGGCTCGCCACGCATCGATGTGTCGCTTTAATGCATCCAAGTCGTTCTTCAACATCCGTGCCGACGGTCGACCAATCGAAAGTAATACGGGCCACGCACCAGGTGTGCCCAGCAATCGATTTTCGCGTTTCGATGCATTCTCCCATTGACGCTTTAGAGTGAATCTCAATTCGGCAGGAGACTTTACCATGGATTCATCTTTATGACCGCGCGAGCGATTCTAGCCGTTCCCATGAAATCGATGCGAGGCTCGCTTCTTTACCTGGTCGTTGCACACATATCACTTTGCGAGTGTGTTGTTTGAGCAAACTGATTTCTTTGTTAGGGGTCACAAAGATAGGGTGCAGGTTAAAGATTCGCAATGCTTCGATGATACGACTTGCTGCCGAGGGAGAGCTTTTCGAAAACGCTTCATCCAGAATCACGGTGCCATACAATGGACGCACGGCGGCAGGCGGACAGAGTGCGTAGCTCAACGAGGCTGTAAGGATATGACTGGCCATGAGTTCTTTTTCGCCACCGCTACCACTCTGCGAACCGGTTCGAGGCGGAGAACGATCCCCTGTGATGCGATCGACCTCTACGACAAAGAATTGCAGTCGGAAACGTGGATCAAGGAGAGCACGGGAACCTTGCAAGCGACGGTTCTCTCCGGCTTCACGTAGAATTGTCACCATGTCTCGCAAGGCTTTGTAATGACTCTCGCCCCCATCGTCTTTCAGTGCAGCGCTTCGGACTTTTTGCATGGCGATGTTCAGAGCACGCAATCGTTCGTCTTTCATGCGGACTGGTTGTAGTTGCAAATAACGGCCGGAACGAAAATCGACTTTGACCAACGTTTGATTCAACTCAAAAATTCGCTGCTCAATCGCGTCGACCTCTTCATCAATGCTAGCCAGTAGTTGCGTGACCCCTTGATCGGAGGAACGATTGAGGTACTCCATAAAGCGGGAGCGTTTCTCGGGCAACGCTTCCTCGGTCAACACTCGCAATCGTTCCAAATAGTGAGGCACATCGTCAATGGTCGAGCCAATTTCGACCAACGCACCCGTGTCAACTCGTTTAGCAATCTCCATGCGGCGGACTAACTGTTGTTCGATTTCGGCATCACGAGCTATTTGTTTATTCAATTGTTCTTCAACGTCTTTCGAAATTCGACGTTCTTCTAAATCAAGCTTTTGAACGGGAATATCTTGGTCAATGTTGAGGAACTGTCTCGCGATCTCGGATTCGTGGTCGTTCAATCCGTCGCCCAATCGATCGCGAACGAAACCTTCCCGTTGCTTAGCGTCACTTAGCTTGCTTTCGAACACGGCGATCTCGGATCTTTGGTCGCTCAGTTTTTGACGCAGGGAATCGAGAAGCTTTTTCTCTTTTTCGTATTTGTTTTTAGCTTGGGTGGCCCCTGAATTCGGATCTAGCAGGGCCTGCAATCGGTCTTCAGAGCGTTTCCAATCTGCCTCGGCACTTGGAAGATCGATAGTGGAAAAGTCGAGCGCGAGCAACGAGTCGAGCACTTTGAGTAATTCTTCGGACTGCTTCATCGATTGTTCGTTGATCGTCGCGATCTTTCGGATCGCGTCGACTTCTTGCCTAGCGACTTTCCATTGCTGCGCAAGCATCTCAAGTTGATCTTTGTTATCGAAACCGGTCATCCAATCTTGCTCGAGTCGTCGTTGGTCTTGCTTCTCGAATTTGCCTCGACGACCAGATATCATTCCCTCGACGGTAAGCCCGTGTTCGATTTTGTTGAGAGCTTCTGCGGAAGCAACGCAGTGCAAGTCACGGTCGGCTAGAATCTCCTTCGCGATTGGGGCAAGTGGATGGGATTTGAAGTTCAGTTTTTTTACGTATCCATCTTCGAAGAAGCTTACACGCTTTTGCGAGACTCCTGCTGCTTGCAAACGCACGTGAAGTCGATTATCGCGATGGTTCACCCAGCGCAGTGCATCATTGATAAACTCTTCCGGGACCAATACTCGCAGACGTTCGGAGCCGATGGCTCGTTCGATAGCTCCTCGCCACCGCGACTGCGACGCTTGCACCTCGATCAGCTCGGCCAAAAACGGGACGTCGGAATCTAGGACACCTAGCTGCGCCGCAAGCTCAGATCGAAAGTCTTGAAAATGGGGGGGGATGTTGGAGCCCGGACGCAGTTTCACTTTATTAAGAGCTGCCTCCATTTCTTGGGCTTGGTTTTCCTGGATTTTTAATTGGGCAAGGGAATCCAGAGCTTTTTCTCTCAGTGTTTCGTACTGCTCGGTCTCTTTCCGTTTTCTAGCGGACAAGACTGCTTGGTTGGCTGAGAGTGTTTCCAGAGTGAGGGTCGCATCAAGTTGAAAGGGAGTGATCATCGCACGATACTGCTGCGCATGTCGACGGCGTTCGTCGACCAGTTTCTTTTGCACAGCGATGGTATTCTCCAATTCACCGATCACGTTTCCGCCGAGTTCCAAGTATTGATCTCGTAGGGAATCGACATGGGCAGCCATGGCATCGATTTTGGTGACTGCGGCGGCCACATCACGTTCAGCGGATTCGATTAGTTTCTCAAGTCGTTGGGCCTCGTCTCTCCATTTTCGGACACCGATTTCCGCGAACCAGATCGGTACGATACGTTTCAGAGTACGGCAATCCTCGGTTGCCTTTTTTGATTTGCTTAGACGTTGAAATTCTTCTTGAACAGGAAGGAGAGACTCCTGTTGTTTTTGAGCCAATTCCAGCTCTGCTCGGATCTCGGAGAGATTATCGAATTCGCTAGCCACCTCAATCGCCCGATCGAACGCGGAGCGGTCATCCAGAACAAGTTCGCGAAAGATTTCATCAATGCTATTAAGTTGTTTCAGTCCTGCCGCTCGGTTCAAAAGTGTAAACGCATTTTCGCTCACATCAAAGAATTTACGAATTCGTTCCAAGTAGGATTTCTTGCTATCAAAGAATCGAAGATCGGCCGTCTCTCGCCCCATTTTCAACAGGTCGCGAATCCCATCATCGTGAAGCATACGCAGCCATTTTTCTAATGACTGATCCGGTGCAAGCGAGAAAACCCAGCGGCGTTTGAGGTCTTCTGCGGCGTTGCCGGTCCCCTCGGTCCAGAATAGACCAGCCAGTTTGACCGTTTTGTCACCGCCTGCGTATGTTGCGCAGATGCCGCTCATGGTCTTTCCGGGGCGAGCAACTTCGGAGCGACCGTCTGCCCCGTCGCCACCTAAAACTCCACGTACATATTCAATGAGAGTTCGATCGCTTTCATGTCCGCCTGTGGAAGCCAGATTGTAGCGAGGTTGCGATACGAGCAGCGTCATCAACGCATCGACCAAGGTCGTCTTTCCGCTGCCCGTTGGTCCGATGATGGCTGTCCCAGCAGGATCAAATTCTGCACGATGAAGTCCGCGAAATGGTCCCCAGTTGTAGACCTCAAGTTGACTCAGCGTATAGGAATGATCTGAGTTCGCGTTGTCGAACTCGTCGAGCTCCACATCGATATCGACAACGGGATCGGAGGGATTAGATTTACGAGATCGATCAAGCATTATTCGTCTCCCTCGTGAACGTTACCGCTATTGCTATTTTGTTTTTCTTTGATCACTCGCAATAGTGCAGCTAAGGATTCTGGATTTGCCAGATGCGCGATGAGGGGTCGAATCGTGACTTCTTGTTTTTTATCAACTTCGGAAACAACCCCATGTGTTTTCAGTTGTTCCAGCAATTGCAAAAGGCGGTTTTCATTTTTCGCATCACTCCCTGAATCCCCGACATAAGTCATAAAAATTGGTAACAACTCATCAATAGCGATTTTTGCGACCGCTTGACCAACACCATACTCCTGTTCATGCAACGCAAATTGTTGTCGCAAAATCGCCAGCAAAAGAGATTGTTCGAGTGTTAGACGTTGTTTTCGGACAAGTGGATGGCTCCATTCTTCATCTTCCGAGTTCTCCATGGTATTTGTTGCGTTCGGCCCCAAGGCAACAAACGCAACACCACGATGGGAATCAATGCGCAGCGACAATCCCAATGGCTCTAAGGCCAATTCCATAGCAGCAGCGTGCACGATGATGCGCCGAAACATATCATTCCTATTGGCCTCTTCCAAGTAACCGTAGCGGAGTAACTCTTGGAGGGCGATCTTAAGATCGGCTGGTGTTCCAGATGTTGTTGCAGGCGAATCGATTGCTGGTTCTTCAGAGACGATAGGTTGAGTGGAGTCAGCAATCTCGTCTGATGAGTCCCGTGCGAACTGGTCAAATATATTGTTCACTCGAGGCTCTCCACTTTCAGATCTTTGACCGACGGATAATCGACTTTCACAAACGGAACATGGAATCGGGTGCGTTCTTGTTCGTCATTCGATAGCTCAATCGATTCCGTATGTTCTCCGAGCGGTATTCCCGCTTGTCGTGCCATGGCCAGCCAAAAGGCCAAGGTTTCCAGATCGTGAGTGGGCGGTAATGCCTCGGCAAGAAGGCCGAGGGAAAGCTGTTCGGCGTTAGCTTGAAGATGGTCGATCGT
Source organism: Pirellula sp. (assembly GCA_046318795.1). Classification (GTDB taxonomy): domain Bacteria; phylum Planctomycetota; class Planctomycetia; order Pirellulales; family Pirellulaceae; genus JBKCUI01. The sequence goes on along the minus strand of JBKCTT010000144.1, from coordinate 35,628 downwards.
CTTCTGAAATAGTTCGGCACGATTGAGAGCATGGTACGCTCGCCAGAATTCATCATCGAATAGATTGGGATCGCTTTGGGTAACATCCAGATCGAGTGCGCTTTCCAATTCCTCGTCCACTTGTTTGGGAAGCAACCGTTCGATGAGAGGTAGGTTGGCGAGTGAGATAGCGATAGGGGGTATCGGGCTTGGAGATCGCTTAAGCTTTTGGGATTGCCAATCGAGTTCGAGAGCTTGTTGAAAGATATCTTGCAGCAACGCACCGACTCGCAATTGTTCGTCAGCAAAACCGGACTTGAGAAAGCCTCTCACATCTCTTTCGCTACGTGCTCGGGCTTGGATGACTCGTTCGGACTCTTGAACTAAGCGAGAGACCAGTTGTCGCAACTCCGCTTTTTGTTTACGGGCCAAAGCTCGTTCGGAGTTTACATTATCTAGGATCGTTCTTATTCGAGCTTTCATTTCTTGAAGCTCGGAGGTTTTCACAAGCTGGGCATGAAAGCTCTCGAAGACTTGACCTTCGGCCGTGTTAACCAGTTGATCGTGACCGAGGAGGAGTTCGTCGACGATTTCACCTCGGTTTTGATTTTCGCTTACTATACGTTGGCGGAGTTTTCGATCGGCTTCACGATACGAATCTTCTACCCGACGAAAATCAGCTTGGAGGCTCATCGCGAGTTGATAGACTTCGCGAATCCCCTCTTCTGCTTTGATACCATCTAAAATTTCAAATTTGCCTTCCTGCACCTCTTTTAATTCTTGTTCCAATTGTTCGATACGAATTTGGAGAGAGTGAATTCTTTCATCTTGGCTGCGGCTTAGTTGCAATTCGAGAATTTCTATAGCTCGCTGGACCGTTGCCAACCGTGATGCGGTCGAAGTCATTGTTTGATCTTCGAGCGAGTCGAGGAACATCAATGACTTTTGGAATGCATCGGTTGCCAAAATTTTGCCACTACGTTCGACGATCAAGCCTCGTTTAATCCATTGTCGCAATTCACGTCGTGCGGTCAGTGGATGGTCTTCCCCTAAATCGAATTCCGAGTCGTTTGCATGGTCAGAAAAGACGAGTGCCAAGCGTTCGATCGCTTCCTCCATTTCGACGCCGTTGGGGCTGGCTTCCATCAGCTCTTTCAAACTCGCAAGAATGAGGGGCCCTTTTGGGGAGGCGAGCAAAAGCCAAGCCGGATGATTACGGCGAAGAGAGATAAACCGATTAACGATTTCTCGCGACATGCGATGTCAATACAAATGAAAGATGTAGGAGCGAAAGATTAAAGCAGCTCCCCATTATAGTTGCCCAAATGCCTGAAACCAAATTGTGACGCTCTTTGGGGCAAAAAGTTGGTTTTGGACCGCGATGATTGGAATCACTAAGACATTTCATGGTCTGGACTCGATCATACGTCGACAACGATGTCGCCGTCCGGTACGCAAACACATGGGAGTATTTCATTTTGCTTGAGCGGAAATTGAGGGCGCCGCGTATATTTTACTTTGCCTTCAATTAGTTTGACCATGCAACTACCGCACGCACCCGTTCGGCATCCGCTGTCTATTGGAATATCAGACTTGATGGCAAAACCTAACAGATTTGGATAGGTGGCGGCAAAGGCTTCGAGTTTATTGGATTGACGAAAGTGAACCGAGCATGATTGCTGTTTCACGGTTGGGTTATGAGCGACCGGTTTCTCCGACTCTTGGAATAACTCGAAATGGATTTGCGATTCCGGGACCCCTGCGTCAATTAGTGCAGCGACCATATCGGACTGCCACGCCTCAGGGCCACAAAGATAGCAATCCGCTTTCTGTGGATCTTTGAGAGAAGACACGACATCGGAGGCTGTGAATTTGCCGTGTTGGATGACGGCATCTTTGCTTCCCGTTACGCCACGCGGAAATTGACTTAGGAAAAGTCTCATTTGCACCATTGGAAATTGATGTGCAACATTGAGTAGCGATTCCGCAAAGGGCATGTGATCCACGTCTCGGAATTGGGAAAAAAGGGTCAGGGATGCGTGAGGGCGTCGCAGCGTCTCGCGCATCATGGGAAGCATGGGGGTAATGCCGATGCCAGCGCTCAAAAGCACGACGTGTCGATTGGTAGTTGATTGAAGATAGAACGAACCCGAAGGACCTTTTACACGAACGGAATCCCCTTTGTTGAGATCGTCATGAAGCCATCGGCTGACACTAGTCGGGGAGTCCGAATTCCTTTTCACTGAGATGCGCCAGTAACCATTATCGCAGTGGTCTGATAGGGTATAGCATCGACATTGCTTCGATCGATTTTGCGATGCAGGCATTTCGATCAAAAGATGTTGTCCAGCCAAGGCACCAGGCAGGCTCTCTCCATCGTGCCGGACCAAGTAAAAGGACTTTACATCCTCCGATTCTTGATCAATGCGAGCAATGTGGACGTCGAACCAATTTGGTGGACGCTTACGAATCGAGAGGTCGGTATGAGTTTGCTCAAGGGTCGAACTAAGCAAGCTGAGTTTTAGTTGGGTCGTGGCAGAGTTAACGCGTTCGAGTTGACGGGTTTGCTTTCTACCCGCAATGACAGCCGAAGCGGCTAGGGTCAAAATGCAGACCATGGCCATTCCTGCAACGATCATGCATATTAGAAAAACTGATTCCACATTCGACTCCTCATATAAGACTCGGTGGTGGAACGCTCGGTCGGCAGGTGAATGGGGCTTGAGTCGATAATTATTAAAAAGTGATGTTTTCAGTAGGATCAGTATCTTTACCCGGGTATGCGGGATAGGCAAAATAGACTTCGGTCGAGCGGACACCTGAGTAAGTGTCCAACTAGAGGTCAGTAAGTTGTGCCAGGAAGGTGTCGTGTTAAGGTTGCACGGCCACTTCCTCGCATTTCCTATTGTTTAACTTGCATGATCAGCGAGTCTTTCCGAGTTAGCATGACGGTCGAAGAGATCTTAGACAGGCCATGTTTGGTTGGGAGAGGGGCGTTTGAACTAGGTGCTTGACGAAGGCCACTTGTAAAACAACCAGCCCGGGACAGTGTGGAAATCGTGCAAAAGCAGGATGGGGAAAATGCAGAGTGGGACGAGCCGAGTCCTGCTGACGCCAAGCTTGAGCGTTGTCAGACGATCATTGGTTATGAGTTTCGTGACACTGGTATATTGTTATCGGCTTTGACTCACTCGAGCGTCGCATCGACTCGAACCCAATCCAATGAGCGTATGGAGTTCCTAGGTGATTCCATTTTGGGAATGATTGTTTGCGAGAGTTTATTTCGCAAGTACCCCGAGTATTTGGAGGGGGAGCTTACCAAGATCAAATCGATAGTCGTTTCCCGCAGAGTTTGTGCCAAGATATCGAGGCAGTTAGCGTTAGACGAATGTCTGATTGTCGGGCGAGGCATGTTAAAGTCCGCGATGCCACGTTCCTTGATGAGCGATGTATTCGAAGCCATCGTAGCTGCAATTTACTTAGATGGCGGCATCGAGGAAGCCAGTCGATTTATCATGGAGCATCTGGAGCCGGAGATTCGATTAGCGGCCGATGGTCATCATGGAGGAAACTATAAATCGTCATTGCAGCAGGTTGCCCAGCGCGAGCTAAGAGGAACGCCCGTGTATCGGCTGGTTAATGAGTTTGGTCCCGATCATAGCAAACAATTTTGCGTCGCGGCGGAAATTGCTGGCAAGCGTTACACGCCGGCTTGGGGACGCAACAAAAAGGAAGCAGAGCAGCGGGCTGCCGGGAATGCATTAGCTGAGTTGCGCGGCGAGGACCCGCCGTACACATCGCTTTGAGGTCAGTCCGATTTTTCTGAAGATACATCAAATCAGCCGAAAGCAAGAGGACTAAGCCAGCGATTCGGAGAAGATATGAGCCGAAACGTGATAAAATTGGGCTCGACGGGTTGCTACTGTAGGGAACGTCAGGTGGCGATTCTTCGCTACGTCGCTACAATTCAGGGCCCTTTGACACTGTTCCCGAAGATAACTGTATGACAAACCCGAGCAAAGACGAACAAAAAGCATCTCCTAACCCGGCGGGTGTACCACGGCGAGGCCAAGGCCCGTTTATTATCGCATTGGTACTACTTTCTGCTTTCGCGTTGATGTTTTATATCAATGCTTCGCAAGTTTCGAGAATCGACTACAGCTTTCTAGAAGAGCAACTGGAACGAAACAATGTTCAGGAAATAACACTTTACGATTCCTACGCGCAAGGTCGTTTCCGGGTCCCTCCGGACAAGCCTGCGACTTACAACGCCGATGGAGTGCTTGTTCCGGCAAAACCTGGAGAGGTTTTGAAGCGGGAATTCGATGTTTTGGTTCCCTCCGATAGTAGCTCTCGTTCTGCGTTGCTCGATCGCTTGAACAAATTGAGGCAGGAGTCGAAAACGGAGAGAGATGTCGACAATCCCGAATCCCTAACGACGGTACCGTTGGAATACAAAGTCGTACCTGGGAATGCTCTCAATACGGTCATGACTTTCCTTTGGTTAGGAATTTTGATCGCAACAGTTGTGGGCATTTACATATTCTTCCGCCGGAGCCGTGAAGGCATGATGGGTGGAGGATTTCTTTCGAGCTTTACGAGATCAACTGCCAAGCGATATGAACCATCAGATCAGCACGTAACATTCAAAGATGTAGCGGGTTTGGAAGGTGTGAAAGCCGACTTGCAAGAGATTGTGGAATTTCTTCGGGCGCCAGAAAAATTCCAGAAACTCGGTGGCAGGGTCCCCAAGGGTGTTTTGTTAAACGGACCTCCCGGAACGGGCAAAACTCTATTGGCTAGAGCCGTAGCAGGGGAAGCAGGAGTATCGTTCTTCTCCGTAAACGGAAGTGAATTTATACAAATGTTTGTTGGCGTTGGAGCTTCTCGAGTGAGAGATTTGTTTGCGACGGCCAAGGAGCAATCGCCAGCGATCGTTTTCATTGACGAGATCGATGCCGTAGGTCGACAGCGTGGCGCTGGGCTGGGTGGTGGTCACGATGAACGCGAACAGACGCTGAATCAGATCCTGGGGGAAATGGATGGTTTCGCTCCCAATGACTCCGTCATTATCATGGCGGCAACCAATCGACCCGATGTGTTGGATCCAGCTTTGCTTCGACCCGGACGATTCGATCGTCACATCACCGTAGGTAGACCGACCCTCAAGGGACGCGAAGAGATCTTCAAGGTGCACGTTCGGGATGTACCATTGGATAACGATGTCAATCTGCATACGTTAGCAGAAGCAACGGTAGGGCTAACCGGTGCCGACATTCGTAATTTGGTTAACGAAGCGGCTTTGTGGGCCGCTCGACACGACAAATCTCGGGTTTCGATGGACGATTTCGATTACGCGCGTGACAAGGTTCTCATGGGAGCCAAACGGGAAGAGGTCATGCAGCCCGCGGAGAAAGAAAAGACAGCCTATCACGAGGCCGGTCACACATTGGCGGCTTGGTTCTTACCCGGAGCACAACGCGTCCACAAGGTAACGGTTATACCGCGTGGGATGTCGCTCGGCAGCACGCAAATCCTGCCATCAGAAGACCGGATGAACATGTCCGAAAGCGAGATCAAGGATAACTTGGTCGTATTATTGGCCGGACGAGCTGCCGAAAAGATTATCTACGACCAAACTTCCGTCGGTGCGGAAAACGATCTAGAGCGGGCCACATCACTCGCGAGGAGAATGATTGCTCACTGGGGAATGAGTCCCAAACTGGGGCCTGTTTCCTATAAGTTGTCTGACAGCGATCCTTTTTTGGGCCGAGAGATTCACCAACAACGTCAGTACAGCGAACGGACTCAAGAAACCATCGACGCTGAAATCGGAGATACTCTGCGTGCGGCGGATCGACGAGCAACAGAAATACTACATCAGCGTCGAGAAGAGTTAGAGCGTCTCAAAGACGCGCTACTAGAGCGAGAGGAACTCGATGAAAAGGAGCTAACTGAGCTCATTGGCCCAAGCGTTCATGTTAAATCGACTGAGTCTCATACGTCAGCAGTCGTAGCAAACTAACGCATTAGATTGGCTTTGCATCTGGATCGGTCGTTTGCCCCGCCTTAGCCCCCGTTACTTCGCGTGAGTTACTGGTAAATATGGTCCGAAAGAAAAACAATAAAGTCCGGATCGAATTTCGCAAAAAGCACCAGTCGCAAACGCGGGACCTCGATTTAACAAAAGAGTACCAGGTCGAACAAGAAGACATCGACACCCTCTCGCAAGAAAGGGTCAGTGGCAAAGGGGATCTGACGCGACATAGAACCGTCAAAGGGAACCGTAACGAAGAAAGCGAAGCCCTCGGACAAGTCGAGTTGGACGTCGATCGGTCGAGTGTAGCTGGTTTGGTTTTAAAAGTTCACGGGCTGGAATCGATCGTTCGCGGGGCTGATGGCAAGCAATATCGATGTTCGCTCCGACGGGTTTTGAAAAATGTTGCCACGGATCAAAGGCACGTTTTAGTAGCCGGAGACCATGTTCGACTGGAAATGGCTGGAAATCAGCAAGCTTGGATTGTTCGCATCGAGCCTAGACGGAGCACATTAAGCCGAACTAGCAAACAGCGTCGCCACATCATCGCAGCCAATGTCGACCAATTGCTCGTCGTCACTAGTGCCGCGCAGCCCACAATCAAGCCGAACTTGATTGATCGGCTATTAGCGACCGCCGAGCAGAACGGGATCGACGCCGTCATTTGCATCAACAAGTGCGATTTAGTCGATCCAGCGACTTTACAGCCGTTGATCGGGAATTACTCGCAGATGGGATATCGCGTACTAATGCTGAGTGCCGCTAAATCATGGGGAATAGGACGGCTGAGAGCCGCCACCCACCGAAAATGCAGCGTTGTGGTTGGTCAAAGTGGGGTGGGAAAGTCCTCCATTTTGAATGTGCTGGACGCCAAACTCAATCAGCGGGTGCAGGCGGTCAGTCTCGACAACAACAAAGGTAAGCACACCACGACCACGGCTGAGGTGTTTCCGCTAAGCCACGGAGGCTCCATAATCGACACCCCCGGGGTCCGGCAGTTTCAGCTATGGGACATCGTGCCTTCCGAATTGTCAGGGCTATTTAGAGATATTCGGCCTTTCGCCTCAAAATGCCGATATCCCGATTGTTCCCATGTGCATGAAAATGAATGTTCCGTCAAGGATGCCGTGGCGGATGGGCGACTCGATCCCAGGCGGTACGACAGCTACTGCCAGATTATCGAAAGTCCTTATGAAGCCAGCCGGGACGAAGACGAAGAGTTTTAGAATGGGAATTGCGCCGTTAACGTGATTGTCGGTTACTAGCCTAGTCGCTACACTTTCTGCGAGTCTTGTTCTACTTCGTATCTCGTAGCTGTTTAGGGAGTTTCCTGAGCAGCGGAGTCCTGTATGAGTGCATCAGTCGGACCCAAAGTCGAAAACTCCCCTGCACGAGTTATTGTGGGGGACAAAGAAATTTCCATGCCCGTCTTGGTTGGCTCTGAGAACGATCGAGCGATCGATATATCCAAGCTTTTAAAGGAAACCGGCCACATAACCTTGGATGAGGGTTATGCGAATACCGGCTCGACCTCTAGCTCGATTACGTACTTGGATGGGGATCGTGGCATACTTCGCTACCGAGGCTACCCGATCGAGCAATTGGCTGAGCATTGCAACTTTCTCGAGACGAGCTACCTGCTCATTTACGGAGAATTGCCGACGAAAGATCAGCTCAAAACGTTCGAGGATTCCATCGAGAGGCACACGATGCTTCACGAAGATATGCGAACCTTTTACAACGGCTTCCCACGCGACGCACACCCGATGGCGATTTTGTCAAGTGTCGTCGGAGCCCTGTCGACCTTTTACCAGGACTCGCTAGACCCTCGGGATCCGCAGCAAGTGGAAGAGTCTTTGCTTCGGCTTATTGCCAAGCTGCCAACCATCGCAGCTTATTCTTACAAAAAAGCTTTCGGACAGCCCTTTATTTACCCCGATAACAGCTTGGATTACTGCAGCAACTTCCTGCGAATGATGTTCGCTTTGCCGAGCGAGCAATACGCAGCAGACCCGGACTTCGTCAAAGCCCTCAATTTGCTCTTTATCGTTCACGCCGACCACGAGCAAAACTGCAGCACTTCGACGGTTCGTTTAGTAGGCTCTTCGAATGCGAATTTGTTTGCGTCTATCTCTGCGGGGATCTGTGCATTATGGGGACCGCTGCACGGCGGTGCAAACGAAGCATGTGTCAATATGCTAAAGCAGATCGCAGACGACGGCGGCAATGTGAAAAAGTACGTCGAACTCGCCAAAGACAAGTCTAGCAACTTTCGTCTGATGGGTTTTGGACACCGCGTTTACAAGAATTACGATCCGAGAGCTAAGATTATCAAAGCCGCATGCGATGTTTTGCTCAATAAGCTCAATTTGAACGATCCACTCTTTGATGTCGCACAGGAGCTGGAAGAGGTCGCTCTCAAGGATCCGTACTTTGTAGAGAGAAAATTGTACCCCAACGTTGACTTCTATTCCGGGGTTATCTATCGAGCCATGGGTTTCCCCGTGCAAATGTTTACCGTTTTGTTCGCAATTGGTCGATTGCCAGGCTGGATAGCCCACTGGGTCGAAATGCATCAATCCTCAACAACCAGAATCGGCCGGCCTCGGCAGGTGTACACCGGACCGACGATTCGAGATGTAGTCCCCATTGAGCAACGGTAAAGCGATCAACGGAAAGGAAACGCCTGGATCGTGCACAGAGCGTTGCTGGAACAGGAAAGCTTGCCTGCACGTGGGGTAAGAATCGGTGCATGGGTCGAATACTCGCGGGCGAAAACACACCGCGCGGTAAGGAGATAGTCCTTTCGGATGAAGATTCTCCTCACTTTCGGAACCAGACCAGAGGCTATCAAGATGGGACCTTTGGTGCAGGCGCTTTCCCACCATGATTCTTTCGATGTAAAGGTATGCGTGACAGCTCAGCATCGCCACATGCTGGATCAGGTTCTCGAGGTCTTTAGCATACAGCCCGACTATGACTTGGACGTAATGCAACCTGGCCAAAGTCTAACCGACTTAACATGCCGAATACTAAGGGGCATGGAGTCCGTTCTCTCTGAATATCAACCCGATTGGGTGCTGCTACACGGCGACACCACTACTGCTATGAGCGGTGCTCTGGCAGCATTCTATAAACATGTATCAATTGGCCATGTCGAGGCAGGACTTCGAACGAACCACCTCGATTCACCGTGGCCAGAAGAAGGCAACCGACAAATCATCTCACGGCTTGCGAGCCTACATTTCGCTCCTACTTTGCAGACCAGGGATAACTTACTACGCGAGAATATTCCCGAGAATCGAGTTATCGTAACCGGCAATACCGTCATTGATGCATTACTGAGCGTGAAAAAGCGTATTGAAGACAATCGCGATTTATCCACTCGACTAGCTAACCAGTTTTCTTTTTTAGATCCGTCCAAGAAGCTGATACTGGTGACAGGACATCGACGTGAAAATTTTGGACTCGGCTTTGAAAACATATGCCGGTCCATCATCGAGCTAGTGAAAGACGACCGCATTCAGGTTGTATATCCCGTTCATTTAAATCCGAATGTACAGGGCCCCGTTCAGAGATTGCTTTCAGGGCATCCTAGGATTTTTCTTATACCACCAGTGGAGTATGTTCCCTTTGTCTATTTGATGACACGCTCATTTCTATTGCTAACTGATTCAGGTGGAATTCAGGAGGAAGCTCCCTCTCTAGGCAGACCTGTACTAGTGATGAGAAACACAACAGAAAGACCCGAGGCGGTGGACGCCGGGGCAGTTAAGCTGGTGGGTACCGATACGGGCAAAATCGTACAGACGGCCCGCGAATTATTGGATAATGAGCGTCTCTACCAAACCATGTCGCGGGCTATCAATCCTTATGGTGACGGGCGAGCATGCGAAAGAATTTGCCAAGCCCTAGCTCGCCGTTGTTCCCCTTAACAAGTCTCCATGCCCCAGTTTAGCGAGTCGAGAATACGAACAGTAGTTCGATATCCTAAACAACCTAATGAGATTCGGCGTAGCGATTTGCTAAAGTGCCTTCTGGGTATTCGATGGTAGCTTCTTTTTTTCTTCGTCCGCTTTCTTTTCCTTAGCTTTGACGAAAGCATCCGTAGCCAGTTGTTTACGCCTCTCCGGTAGGGCATCCCAAGCCATTTGGTAGTAAAGTTCGACCGAAGTCCAATGACCTCTCCGGCGGGCATCGCTAGCCAGGGACAGGTAGTATCTCGCATCTTCGATCGAGTTCTTTGTCTCGGCTTGCCTGGTACTCATCGCCATCATGTAAGCATAAGCAGGTGGTCGATCGGGCAGCGCTGTGTTGTGATTAAAATCATTACCCACTTTTGGAGGCGCGACTCGGCTCCAATCAACTGGGATGGGTCGAGCATTGGCTTCAGATCGAATAAGACGATCGAGTTCATCAAGATCGATAATGGTTGCTTTGACTGTGGCGTTAGCACCGCTGTATGAGCTACCTATGGCTCGAGTTCCGCCTCTTTGCACGGAGCCGACTCCATAACGAGTATTGCCGCCCAAGCTCATTTCACCTCCGTCTGGAACGGCAACGCTAGATTGAATCGAGAAGGTTCCTTGCGTCGGCAACTGAACGGTGAATGATTGGGCGTTGGCAGCGGAGCCCGGGTAGTCTGCGGTACTAAAACCCAATGCAAAAAGAACGCACACGAAGAGCCTGCAACATGGCAAACGTCGGCCACGGAGCGGGTGCTGCAAGACAGATTGTGCTATAGGAGTAAGCTGAAAGCGTTTAGCATTAGATCGCATTTTGATTCGCCTTGGTTGTATGTGTTAAATCTTCGGAAGAGCGTATCCGAGAGATATCGCCCCGAGCGTTCCCGTTACCAGCAGGATCACAACGGTTGAAACAAGCTTCTTTTCCTTGATTCGCGAGAACATGTAGTACAGGCTGTAGAGAGGGACAAAGAAGTACATCAACCCATGTTTGGCCGACTCTTTAAAGGCCACAACCAAAATAGCCAAATTAGCAAAGTTAGCCGTAAGCAGCATGGCCAAACCAAAGGATGCAGCAAGAACCGGGAGGTAGCCGGCTTCTTGAATTCGCCGCAATGCTTCAATCGAGGATGTTTTTTCGGTGGTAACCGCGTGCTGTTTGATTGCGAGCCCAACGATCATAACACTTATACCGACAAGAATGCTCAGCATCATCCACCACGGGGAACCGGCAGAGTTGAGTTGCTTTTCGGTTTGGCGTTCCCGTTCCATCATGACAGCGGCTTCGTTCAAATGAACATTGCCGAAGCCTTGGGTACTCTCCAGTTGATGCTCTTCTAGTTTTCTTCCCTCAGTGAAATGAAAGCCGCATTTGATGCAAAGAACGCTATTGGGGACAACCGGGGCGGCACACGAAGGACAGACGGGCCCTTTGTTTTGGACGAGCCCAACGTCCGCAAAGAGACTATCGAGAGCACCCGCTGACGGCGGTTGAGTCCCTCGGGATGGGGCGGTTGGCTGGCGAGGAGCGGATGGTTTTGCGCTTTTCGTAGGGGCCTGGCTTTTTGGTTTACCGGCCGCGCTGACCGCAGCAGGGGCCGCGGACCCTGTGCTCGGGATCTTCAAAGTCGCTTTGCATTTTGGGCAGCGTCCGGATTTGCCCGCCATTTCATCAGGAACGTTGGCGGTGTAGCCGCAGGAACAGGTAACGCGGATCGGCATAGTTTGAAAAGTTTCCCGGAGACTAGAACCAGAGAGCAGTCCCTATATTTTGGGCTGAGATTTCCTGGGAAACAATGACCGAGTTCGCATTTGCCCGGAAATAGGTCGTGGCATTTCCGATTCCCGACCTAGCGTCTGGCACGGCAGTTGCACCGTAATGCGTCCTTCCAGAGCAAAAGTGCCGTTTTGGCGTGTTTCGCTCTCGCAGGTAGACAAACTGCTCCGCCTGCTAGACATTTCCAAACCTTGACACATTCCGATACACCTCTACGGAGTCACCATTCATGGCTGCGACCAAAGAAAAGTCCAAAGTAAAGCTAGTTCCTCTTGGGGATCGCATTGTTGTCCAGAGAGAAGAATCACAAGAACGAACCAGTGGTGGGATCTTTTTGCCAGACAGTGCAAAGGATAAGCCGACTCGGGGCAAGATTGTCAGTGTTGGGGACGGCCGGGTTTTGGAAAATGGCAGTCGCTCGACGTTGCAAGTCAAGGTTGGCGATTTGGTTCTGTTCACAAGCTACGCCGGCGAGAACATCGAGGTTGACGGCGAAGAGTACTTGTTGATGAACGAAAGCGAAATTCTCGCAGTTATCGGCTAGTGACTGATGCGACGCATCAGCGATGCCTTCGGAATCATGAGATTTCATTCCGAGTTACCCCAAAATATCCAAACACAACTTAAAAATCCTAACGGAGAAACACATCGATGGCAAAGATTATCGCTTTTGATCAAGAAGCACGCGAAGCAATTCGTCGTGGCGTATCGAAACTGGCTCGCGCGGTAAAGGTGACTCTCGGACCTCGCGGACGAAATGTTATTCTTCAAAAGAGTTTCGGAAGCCCAACCGTTACTAAGGACGGCGTGACCGTCGCCAAGGAAATCGACCTGGAAGACGTCTATGAAAACATGGGCGCCCGAATGGTTCGCGAAGTCGCTTCCAAAACCAGCGATGTGGCTGGTGACGGAACCACCACCGCAACCGTTATGGCCGAAGCGATCTTCAACGAAGGTCTAAAGGCTGTTGTGGCTGGCGTGAACCCAATCCAGATGAAGTCCGGTATTGAAAAGGCAGTTGCCGACATCACCGAAAAGCTTCACAAGATGTCGATCAAAATCAAAGACACCGAAGAAATGGCGAACGTAGCGACCATCGCTGCTAACAACGACCGAGCCATCGGAAAGCTCCTTGCAGAAGCAATGTCCAAGGTTGGCAAAGACGGCGTTGTAACCGTCGATGAAGGCAAAGGCCTCAAGGACGAACTCGAATTCGTAGAAGGTATGCAATTCGATCGCGGATACTTGTCACCATACTTCGTCAACGAACCAGGCACCATGGAAGTCGTTCTCGAAGATCCATACATTTTGGTTTTCGAAAAGAAGATCTCCAGCATCAAGGATTTGGTTCCTGTATTGGAGCAAGTTGTTCAACAAGGCAAGCCATTGTTGATCATTGCAGAAGATGTTGACGGGGAAGCGTTGGCGACCTTGGTCATCAACCGACTCCGCGGCACTCTCAACGTAGCTGCTGTCAAGGCTCCTGGCTACGGCGATCGCCGCAAGGCCATGATGGAAGACATCGGCATCCTCACCAGTGCAACTCCAGTTTTCGAAGCCTTGGGCAAGAAGCTCGAGATGCTTACCTTGGCTGACCTCGGTCGTGCTAAGAAGATTATCATCGACAAAGATAACACCACCATCATCGAGGGAGCTGGCAAGGCGAGCGAAATCAAAGCTCGAATCGACCAAATCCGTCGCGAAATCGAAAACACAACGAGCGATTACGATCGCGAGAAGTTGGAAGAGCGATTGGCCAAGCTAGCAGGTGGTGTAGCCAAGGTTAACGTTGGCGCGGCTACCGAAAGCGAAATGAAGGAGAAGAAGGCTCGCGTTGAAGATGCGCTGCACGCAACTCGCGCTGCGATCGAAGAAGGCATTCTTCCTGGCGGTGGTGTTGCTCTCTTGAGAGCATCGACCCAAGTCAAGCCAGCCGAATCGCTGACCCAAGACGAAATCACCGGCTACAACATCGTTCTTCGTGCTTGCCGTGCTCCATTGACCATGATTGCAAACAATGCAGGTCAAGACGGCGGCATCGTATGTGCCAAGGTTGCCGAAGCAAAGGGCAACCAAGGCTACAACGCGTTGACCGATGTTTATGAAGACATGGTCAAGGCTGGCGTTATCGATCCGACCAAGGTAACCCGAACGGCGTTGGCAAACTCCGCATCGGTGGCGACTTTGCTGCTTACCAGCGATGCATTGATCGCTGAGAAGCCAAAGGACGACCACGGCAAGGGTTCCGCTGCACACGGCGATCACGACATGTACTAAGACAGCATATCAACTGCAGGTCTTTTAAGACAAACCAAAAAGCTCCGAAGAATTCTTCGGGGCTTTTTTTATTCGACCATGGGCCTTTACATTAATGGCCCCAATAGGGATGTTCTCGTGCCGGAGTTTGGATAGGATGATCACTCCGTGATTGTCAACCAAGGAACGATCGTTTCATTTATCGGTCCAGACATACTGAGCACTTGGCCGGACTCTTTTTGCTTTAATTGGATGGGTAGCAGTCCCGCGTAGGCTTTGGTTGCCGTGAGCTTTACGGAAATGTCCTTGGTCCCCTTTTCGATCTTTACGCTGCTTGGGGCAAAGACAACGCCGAGAGATGCATCGGTGCTAATCATTTCTATCTCTCCCACCCATTCAGCAGGCTTCTCTAGCTTAATACTGATCTCAGTCTCCTGGTTGATCTTCGATACATAAGCATCGGATGAAGTCGTAACATGGACACGAGGCTGCACCTGGGTAAGTGATAGCCAATAAGCGTGCTGCTGACCTCCTCGGCGATGAAAATCGCCTATCACAGCGAAATAGTCTTTGTCATCCGGGATGGTCCACGTCAGCGATGCGTCTCGATCGTTTCCAGCGTCGTCTTGAAAAGAGTGCTGCTTGCTGGTGGCATCCATGATTGTTAGGGTCGGATCCAGCGGGGACCCCATACTTTGGGCCGTCACTTCGAGGCGAACCTGAGTTCCGGCCGCTTTGGGTAATTTGTAGTAGTGATTTTGCGACGATCGTTTACCCGAGTTTTCGGTCGATACATCAACTATTTGAGATACCTTCTCTTCCAAATTAAGAGGCACCGCATTTTCTAGGGTAAGGCCAGCCGACGCTTCTCGCAGTGTGCACTTGGCAAGAGTTTTCTCTCGATCCGGGGGAAGCTCATGAATAAGCGGGCCTTTACGACAACGCAGGCGGTACCACCAATCAGCACCGCCACGAAAGGAAATCGTACTGTCGGGCTCCGCTGGAAACGCAAAGACTTTGACTAGGTAAACACCCGTGCGCGTAACAGTCGCAGATATCGCAGGATCGAGCCCGAAGTGATCTATCGACTCCGTTATCACAAACCCTTTCTCATCGAGAAGTTGCAGATTTGCGTCAACCGGCGAGCCATAGCGATGGGAATCCACGACAGCGGAAAACTGATCTCCCTCTGACAATTGAACGCGGAAACAGTCGACATCCACATTCTTCTCTAAAACTGCGGTGATCTCTTCATCTGGGTTGATGTCGTTGGCTTGAGAGGGGCGCTCATTTGGTTCTTTTTCCAGAATGGGCTGTTGAGTGCCAATCAGCAAACGTCGCGGAGGTGTTACTCCCGCAGAATTGAAGAATCGAAACCAAACCTCCTTGAGGTTGGCCGAACTGTCAACCGCGACTTGGAAAACACCTGACTCAGGCTTGCAACTCCAGGTGACATGGGGCGAACCCGACCAAACCTGAACAGGCCAGGTTTTGAATTGCCCCACAATACGGACATCCATAACCTGTCCCGCGACGATGCTATTGGGCTCGAGACGTGTTATCTGTGGCGGCTCTTCAGCTGGGCAAAGCGAAGCAATCAACACCA
Organism: Pirellula sp.; assembly: GCA_046318795.1. Classification (GTDB taxonomy): domain Bacteria; phylum Planctomycetota; class Planctomycetia; order Pirellulales; family Pirellulaceae; genus JBKCUI01. The sequence goes on along the minus strand of JBKCTT010000144.1, from coordinate 20,008 downwards.
AAGAAATGGTCGCATAAACGACGGTCGCGATATGGATAGCAAAACGGATCATATGAGGTGCCGGAGGGATTGGGAGGGATGCATGCAAATGCAAGCAAAGTTCGGTAGGAAATCAGCAGCCGATAACGGTCTCATTTTGACTCAGTGAGAGTATCAGATTGCACCAAAAATGTTTTCAAAGTCACATATTTTTTAAAGAAGTGGAGTGACCAGACGTGTCACGGGTCTGAGCCATACTAAGAACATACAGCGAACGACGAGAAATTGTTGGCTGTGAAACCCAGTGTTTTGTAACCAATTGTAGAAAATGTGTGACTAAGGACAGTTTTTCTCGGGCCAACAGTCAACCGAAGCGAATTGAATTACGAAGAACTTGAAGGAAAACGACAACTTTTCCAATTCTGGTTCAGATTTTACGAACTTTTGGTACGTCGTTCGCTTCTAAGTTTTGACTGTTAAGCGAGATTAGACATCAGTGAAACACATGAAGTGCTAGCGAAAGCAAGGAGGAGAAGGAAAATGTTGGTATTAAGTAGAAAAGAAGGCGAGAGAATTCAGATCGGCGACAACATTACTTTGGTGGTATCCAAGGTATCGGGTAACCGTGTCACGATTGGAATTGAAGCACCTCGTGATGTAAAGGTGGTTCGAGGCGAGCTGGGTGAAGCCGTTGCTTCGGAACCTGTTCTTTCGGGACAGGCTGCTGCGGTTCGTGCTTCGACGTTGAGAGAGTTTGCTGCGTCGATTCTTCCGCTTCAGAGGCAAGTGGGATAGGACGAATTTTGCAATCGAACTCTAATTCAATCTCTGGGGCATGTCGTCATAGCGATCATTCTTGCAGATTGTAACCGGAGCAATCGATTTCCGCGGTGAGCCCGCTGACATCGATTGCTTCGGTGAGGTCGGTGAGTTGTTTTCATTGAGACCCGCTCTAGACTGCGACGTCTTGCTCGTGAATTCGTTCGCAGATCAATCTGAGGGATGCTTCTAAGTCTCCCGATGCAGTTTTAAAGGCATCAGCGTCAATCGTTAACGGGGCACCCAACACAACCAGTGGTGCTCCGTATGAGGGGCATGCGATAGCTTGGTCTAGACTAAGGCCTCCAACGGCTTGGACAGGAATTCGCACCGCTTTGACAACCTCTCTTAACTGATCGAGCGGACTGGGCATTCTCTCTCCGCGAGCCGCAATTCCTCGTCGCTCATCGTATCCAATATGATGGATCACAAAGTCGCAACCCAAATCCTCGAGCCACTTGGCCCCCGCGACCATATCGGGACAGATCATGTTGTCCCCCATGACTTGAACACCAAAGTCGCGTCCCGCTTTGACAACACAACGAATCGTTTCTTCGTGAGCCCGAGCCATGACAACTACGTGAGTTGCTCCCGCTTTGGCCATCATCTCGGCTTCCAAATAACCGCCGTCCATGGTCTTCAGGTCGGCTACGATGGGCGTGCTGGGGAATCGTGACCTAAGAGCTCGAATACCGTGAAGCCCCTCTGCCAGGATCAGCGGCGTGCCTGCCTCAAGCCAATCTACACCCGCCCGCATCGCCATTTCCGCCGTTTCCAGAGCCTCGTCGATATTGGTGAGATCCAGAGATATTTGCACGATTGGCTTCATAATTTCTTAGCAATCTATTGAAAAAGGGAGGAACAGCCATCAGAAAGGAAATTAGTCTGAACGCTCTCCAGATTTCTATCAAGCTGGGTACACGTTCGGAATCTCCGGATTTTGCGGAGTAGACACACTTGTCGTTCACACCCCACCGCACGGGAAAAGGTAAACGCTAGAAAGCATTTGCATAGCAGACACCATTAGAAAACAATAGACCTCGGCGTTCCGAGTCATTCCTTAAACACCAAGCTAACGAGAATCGTCTGTGAGCGACAGAAAAAGCCCTGAGGAGCAATCCGAGAATCAAAATTTCGAACGGCTCCAGCGTGTTCGCAATCTGTGGTACTTGAACCCGACGGACATAGTGGCCAGTGGGATTTCGTTTTTTTCCGACTGGTGGAACTCTCGAAACTGGAGGAAGATTGCAGTCATGATCCCTCCCTTTATTCTTCTCTTCTGCCTTGGGAGTCTAGTTCTCGCAGGGAAGTTGATGCAGAAGACTACCTTGATGGGATGGTATCAGAACCAGTCTATAAAAATTGTCGATGAAATCGTTGAGGGCCGCAAAGCATCTATCGAGCCGACAGCAGAGCAGATCGCCAAAGCGGATTTGATGTTGAGTCGCATTCTTCAGTTAGGCGATGGGAATCTTTCCTCGCGTTTCTATGTTGCACAACAGAATATTGCGATTGGTCGCGTGGATGTCGCCCGAGCTATCATCAGTCAAATCGCACCGGATAATCGCCCTGGACTAGCAGAAGCTCATGAATGGATGGCAAAGGATATCATTTCTAGAGCCACTCGCGGGGAAAAAGTTTCCGAAGAGGTATTGCGTCATCATCTGCAGAACTCTTTAGAACGATTTGATCTGAATTTCGAACCCGCGCTGTATGAGTTTTACGCCTCCATTTTGGAGCGAGAAAAACGAACCAATGAGGCGACGAGACTGCTTGCTAAAGCCGGGGAAATCAATCCTGTATATCAGCTCAAGTTGGTCGATTACCTCATTCAAAAAAAACTCATCAATCAAGCGAAGGGGCATGCAGATTTACTCGTCTCGAAAGTTGAGAATGCCGTCGCTAATCCCAAAAGTAAACCAGAGGACATAGCGAGAAATATCGTGCTGGCTGCGCGCGCTTATTCGATGACCGATCGCATTGATGAATCATTGGTGTTTCTTGAGAAACATCCGCCGAATGAGTTAAATATGGCTGATTGGCGGAGACTGTACTCCGAGAATTTCCGCATGAAGTTCCGCAAGAGTCTCGTACGATCTGACGATCGAATGCAAGTCAATTTAAACTTCCTAGGTGCGGCGATCAAATCCGATCCGACCAACGTTGCCGTGCAGTCAGAAATTCAAGTACTCAACGAAATCGGAATCGCCTCAACACCTGAACAACGCAAAGCCCTTATCAACCTGATTGCTCAACAAGGCAGTTCCCTGGTACCAAAAATCGTTCTCGCTAACTCAGCCCTTACTGAGGGAAAGGTTGACGAAGCAATTACCTACTACGAATTGATCCTGGCGGAGGTACCCGAGTTCACCATTGTGTTGAACAACTTGGCAGCAGTTCTTTCCAAGAAGACACCACCTGAACTCGACAAAGCTCGTGAGCTAATTGATAAAGCGATCGCAATCACACCGAATATTGCGGAATGCAGAGACACAAAGGGTGATATCGAAGCTCAAGCCGGCAATAACGACTTAGCGATTACCGAATATCTAAAGGCTTTAGAATTAGCTCCTGCACGACTTACAACCCGCGAAAAACTGATCACCTTATACGCATCGATTGGCAATGAACCCGAGACCAACAAACAGAGGGAATTACTACAAAAGGTAAAGGACGAACTCGCGAGAATTCAAGCTCAAAGAGAGAAAGCAATCGAAGAGGAACAGGCTGCTGAACAAAAAAGTGCCGCGGAAGCAAGCGTTCAGCAAAGTGCGACAACTCCAGAAAGCAACGCAAACGGCGAAGGCAATCCCAATGCAGCGGGGAACCAGAGCGAGGAAAGCAAACCAAATATACAAGACAACCCCACTGAAGGATCGCAAACCTCGGAATCGAAAGACAAATAACGGTCCAGATTCGCAGACATCAACGACTCTTTGATGGCCATCTTCCCTCTCGTTTCCTACAAGTGACACACCACAGCGCGTCACTTTGACGCGCTAGTAAGCAAAATTCGTTTTGGCTGGCACGGCGTACATCACTAAAGCGTTCACTATCCTCCGGTTTTCGAGCTTCTTGATAACTTGTGTGACAAACAGTCTCGTTGGCACGAATGTTGCCATAAAGTTTGTTGACAAACACTCGATTATTTAGGGACAAGCCATGAGAATACTGATCACAACAGACGGTTCAAAGAATGCCGAGAATGCAGCTCAACTGGTAGCGAGGTTACCTCACGATGAGCAGTTGGATATCACCATTTTGTATGCGAACAATCTGATTGATTTTCATGGTGTTCAGACCGCGGCTGAGGTTCTACAGCAATGCCAAGAAGAAGATCGAAAACGAGGTGCAGATTCTTGTTTAAGAATCGCTAAGATGTTTGAAGGAAGCAATGCTTCGGTCGTTTCGAAGGTCGTTGAGGGCCATCCGAGCGTTACCATTGTTCAACAAGCGGAAGAACTTAAAGTAGATTTGGTTGTCATGGGAGCAGTGGGGCTCTCGCGACTTGAACGAATCGTTCTTGGCAGCACTAGTGATTTTGTCGCTACCCATGCTCCATGCTCGGTTCTTATTGTCAGACCTCAATTGATGGAGGATCTGCAACTCCATGAACCTCGCGTTTGCATCGCTTACGATAACTCGGAGCCATGCAAAGCAGCTATCGATGGCTTTTCCCATTTTGCTTGGGTGAAGAAAACTGCAATTGATCTACTGAGTATTATCCCAACACCCTTCATCTATTCCGATATACCTATCCAGATCGACCGGTCTGCTAGCCAGCAGGCCGCTTTGGCCCAATTGAATTCGGGAGCAGAACTCTGCTCCAAAATCTCCCCAAAGATCAAAACCCATCTAGTCGAATCGGACTACGTCGGAGACGGCATCGTCAAATTCGCCCGGGAGAACACCACGGATATGGTAGTTTTGGGAGAAACGGGGCGAGGGCTCTTAGGACGATTCTTTTTAGGTAGCGTTTCTCGCTACGTCCTAAGGCACGCAGAGTGCTCGGTGTGGATTGGCCGACTAAAGAAGGCGAATTAATAACAACCAATACCGAGAAAACAACCCATGCCCGTTGGATTACCACTTCTCAAACCCCTGATTTTCCGGGGTTTGCGAAGTTTATATCGCGTAATTTGGCGCACAACCCGTGCAATTCGATCATCGAACGAGGAAGTCCCCGAATCGACTGTGGACAACGAGCTAGACTATAGGAGACCCGAATTCCCAAGTTACCTCGGAAGACTATGTGACAACGATGTCGAAATCGATTTGGCCTGACGGTGAAGTAACCGCAGAACTACTCATCAATGTAAAAGAGGGGGCCCCTCAAGCTATCGATCACCTGATGGATCGCCATAGAGAGTCGTTGCGTCGCATGATTCAATTGCGGCTCGACCAACGTCTGAATCAGCGTATGGACGTTAGCGATGTGATTCAGGATGTACTTATTGAAGCCAATCGCAGGCTCCTAGAGTACTTGGAAAATCCGGTGATGCCGTTTCATCTTTGGATCCGCCAAATCGCTAAAGATCGAATCATAGATGCCCATCGACGCCATAGAGTTTCCGCAAAACGGAGCGTTGATCGGGAACAACCTCAACCCGGTAAAGGCCCTCCAGATCAGTCAACAATCGAACTCGCTAATCAGTTTAGGGACGGGGCGCTAACACCCGCCGCTGCTGCTACCCAAAAGGAGTTGGCTCAACAAGTCGAAGCGGCCGTTCACCTCCTCAAAGAGAAAGATCGCGAGATCATTCTCATGAGACACTACGAGCAGCTGGATAATCAAGAGATTGCACAGGTGTTGGGTTTGACAGAACCTGCAGCGAGCATGCGATACCTGCGTGCTTTAAAGCGATTGAGAGGTATTATGGAAACGCTCCCCCCGTTGCAAGGATACCTGCCCGAGTAAGTTGCTATGCTCCCTTTTCCATCAGCTAACGATGATGACGATGATGATGTGGAATCGACAGAAATCGATGAACGATTGGCTGCGCTCATCGCGAGCTTAGCCGATCGCCATCAAAAAGGAGATTCCATCGATATTGTTGAGGAATGCCAACGCTATCCAGAGTTTGCGGCAGAACTTAAATCCCTTTGGGGCACGATCGTCGTTACCGAGGCCGTCGGAGCGGTCGAAGCGAGCGCCATCCGGCTTGGGAAAGACGCTGGCTCAGGAGCTTGGCAACTGCCTCTTCCCTATCAGTTTGGTGACTTTGAGCTCCAGACCTTGCTAGGTCGTGGCGGTATGGGAATCGTATATCAAGCCCAGCAAATTAGTCTGGACCGCGAAGTCGCGATCAAAATGATTCTCAAAGATCAACTCGCTTCTCAACAAGATCGTCAGCGGTTCTTTGCTGAAGCGAGAGCGACCGCAAAACTGGAGCACCCCGGAATTGTTCCTGTATATGACGTCGGCGAAATTGACGGGCGCCCCTACTTCGTCATGAAGCTCATCAAGGGAAAAACTCTTTACGAGCTAATCCAAAATGGTGAGTTAACGCCTCGAACAGCCGCCCGATACATGGAACAAATCTGCCGGGCTGTCCAATTCGCACATGATCATGGGATCGTCCACAGAGACATCAAGCCATCCAATATCTTGATCGACGAATCGGGCCAAGCCAGATTGACAGACTTCGGATTGGCGAAGATTAGTGACTCGGTTGATTCCTTGACGAAGACCGGAGTCGTCCTGGGGACCCCGACTTACATGAGTCCTGAACAGGCTAGCGGACGAATGGGTCCGATCGGTCCCGCATCCGACGTCTACTCGCTCGGATCAGTTCTCTACCATGCCATCACCGGACAACCTCCCTTCGTGGGCAAAAACCCGGTCGATCTGGTCTTCAAAATTCTAGAACAGGATCCTCCGCCTCCCCGAGTTTTAGCCCCAAAACTAGATCGTGACCTTGAGATGATCGCAGTTCGAGCCTTGCAAAAGCCTAAGGACTTGCGGTACTCGTCCGCCGATACGATGGGGGACGATTTATTAGCCTACTTGAGAGACGAGCCTATCTCGGCCAGATCTGGCCAGTTTGCTCACATCCTGGCTAGGTACTTTCGAGAAACTCATCATGCTCCGGTTCTAGAAAACTGGGGCTTGTTATGGATGTGGCATTCGCTCGTTCTAATTCTCGTGTGTGTCTTAACCGAGATCTTGCAGTGGAATAATGTGAATCGTTGGTCTTATCCCCTTTTATGGACGGTTGGATTAGGAGCCTGGGCAGGTGTATTCTGGGCATTGCGAAGACGAATGGGACCAGTGACATTCGTAGAAAGGCAAATCGCACACGTTTGGGGCGCTAGCATGTTGGCCATTGCCTCCATGTTTCCTATCGAATGGGCGCTCGACCTGGAACCTCTTCAGTTAACGCCACTGTTAGGTGTAATCAGTGGTATGGTATTCCTGATCAAAGCAGGCATTCTAAGTGGTGCTTTTTATATACAAGCCGTCTGCCTATTCGCTACGACCGGGTTCATGTTGGCTTACCCATTAATAGCTCACTTGATCTTTGGAGCAGTTGCGGCCCTTTCGTTCTTTATACCTGGGCTTAAGTATTACAAACAAAGCTTGGTTAATGCCGAACCATCGACTCGATAGCTGTACATTCTTCTTTCTAAAGCACTAAGAAGCCAATCGCGATCATCGCAGTCATCGCGAGCAAGATTAGATCGAATTGTTTCTGGGGGATACGCTTTACCGTCGCGACTCCCACCCAAAGACCCAATAGAATAAACGGACAAAGAATCGCGTTCAGCATCAAGGTTTCCGGCTTGATCAACCCGAGCCCCCAGCTAAACGGAACTTTGAGCAAGTTCATCAATAAGAAGAACCAAGCACCCGTTCCCACTAACTCCATCTTAGGCAAACCTACTGCTAAAAAGTAGATTGCAAATACGGGGCCAGCACCATTAGCTACCATGGTCATGGCGCCACCCAACATCCCCATAGACCAGGCGAACCATACCGAATGGGGTATATTCTCGGTTGCCTGTGGATAGCGAATACGAACAATCTGCATGCTTACCAGTCCCAAGATAATGACTCCTAAAAGCGGCCGGTAAGCAGCACCACTTAAGAATTGCATCGCAATCGCGCCGAGGATAATTCCCACTAGCGTTGGGCCCAACATTTTTCGAATGTATGTCCAATTGGCGTGCTTGCCGTATACCACCATCGCCGCTGCATCGCCAAAGATTAACATAGGCAAAACGATACCAGTCGACTCTCTCGCATCAAAAATCGAAGCGAAGATCAGTACGTGAACCATGCTCACGCCCGTAAGCCCACTTTTTGTAATGCCTACTCCTAGCGCAGCAATTAGCATGAGTAGCCAATGCCAAATGGAATCAGTCATTCAATCCCACTGTGGTTATGCTGTCCAAACGAGCTAAAAAGGCACGGAGCGATCGTCCTCGATGACTTATGGCTCGCTTAACATTAATTCCCAATTCCGCAAACGTGCGGTGAAGTTCGGGAATCTCAAACAATGGGTCGTACCCAAATCCACCTTCACCTCGGGGTGACCTCAATACGCGGCCCCAACATTCACCACTGACCTCGATGTGAACCTCTCCGCTCGGATCAGCCAACGCAATCGTAGATATGTAATACGCATCACGTGAAGAATCGGGTACGTTCGCCATCCGCTCCAAAAGCAACGCGTTGTTGGTGGCATCCGTCCCATTTGGACCCGAAAATCGCGCTGAGTAGATTCCGGGCGCACCATCCAACGCGAGAACACATAGGCCGCTGTCTTCGCCAATAGACCAAAGCCCGGTATGCTTCGCTTGCGCGATGGCCTTTATCTTTGCGTTTTCTAGAAAGGTTGATCCCGTTTCCTCAACATCGATCTGGCTTGGTAAATCGCTCGGGGTTTTGAGGCTATAACCTCGGGGCTCAAGAACCTGTGCCAACTCGAGAATCTTTTTCTTGTTTCCCGTTCCCAAAAACAACACCTTGCTTTTGAGAAGATCTTTTAACTCGTAGCCCATGAATTCATACCAATCTGTAAATCGACCCGCGAGCCGATTCACTGCAGAATCATGGCTTATCAGAGTTTAATATTCTGATGGTAGGTGAGTCGGTGGAAACAGCTTTCTGGGGTGCCCCCGAGGCTTGCCCCTTTCGCGTTGAGACCAATTCTGGGTCGTTCTTGGGACTAGCATTGGTGCCACTGACACTCACAGGAACACCCGTGTTGGGTACTGGTCCCAAACTCAATCCACCAGAAGCTTCCGCTTTAGAGGATTCTCCTAAGGTTACGGGAGTCTTGCCTCCGGTCGGCTCGCTCATCGCAGACGTGATACTATAGCCGTTTTGACCGATTTTTGGAGGACTTTTTGTCGCTCCGTCTTGCGCTGCGTTATTCGCTCTAGCTGAAGCCACTCGTACCGCCTGTTGGAATTGCTCTTTGGTGGACTGGCTTACATTGAGCTTGGAAATGAGAGTCTGCAGTCCTGACGAATTAACCGCGGCGGCCTGGGAAATTTGTTCAACAAATGCAACCGACTCAACAAAGTTACTGTCGGCACTTTTGTTCACAAGCGGACTGAGGGTTCGGACCACAAGATCTGCCCCAATGTTGTCCACCTTGAGAAATACGTCCATCCAGACCGTAATTCGCCGCGTACCGTTGACTTCCTGGGCCGGAGTCTGATGCAGGACGATGACGCTTCTGCCGGTCAACTTTTTTGGCCACATTTGGCCATCGTAGTCTCCCTCGACGAAGTAAATGTGGGTCTGGTCGTTACCATAGATCAGATCTAGCTTGCAGGTTGTACCGGCTCCATCGCTACCGGAATGCTGGTATTGGGCAGTGCGATCCAATTTGACTTGCGTGATTCCCATCGTATCCCAGATCGAAACCAGCACCTCTGGATTGCGAGCTAAACTAATCAACACCTCAGGTTCGCAATGAAGTGTCTGTGCGGGCATTCGCCGAAAATAGCTGCTTCCCTCAATCACCGCACTCAGTTTCGAGGTCGCCTGTGGAGTTAGCTGCGTGAACGGGATCCCCCGGACCGCTTTGTCTCGTGCTTCTCGAGTCGAATCACCGACAGCAACCGTTTCGGGCGCTCGATCGGCCCGTACCTGTGCCCATAGTGGTGTCGAGCTCCAACCAAAAGCGATCATTCCCAATAGCAAACGATTAGCAAAGCAAAGAGACTTGCAGATAGCTGGCATTGCGCTTGCATAAGTTCGGGAATCTAGGGGAATCGCGAGAACGCCCCCCGTTCAAGCAAGACATACCCCCGCATTGTTTTCGTCCACGGACGGGATCCCGGGCCAATCGAAATCGAAATTTTGCGGTTGGTCGATGCTCATGGGGGGTTGTTAGATACGCAACATCGGACTCAAGATATAATTGAGTTCCCTATTTACTTTCTTGGGCTTAGCATGAGTCGCGAACGACAAAACTGAAAATTAATCCAGCGATCGCAGAATAGGGCATATCAAATCGAGGAAATGTAGTTCTCATTGTTTGAGTCCGTTCGATGATTTTAACGAAGGCCTGTTCGTCACCGTTTTGAAAGCGAAGCAGTAAGTCTTTATCCGACGCGACTACACAATCTTTATTCACATCAATCAATTCGGAGGCCATCTCTAAATCGCCTCATAGCAAGACACTGTGCATTTAGAAGTATATGCCCGCTCCGACTGCTTCGGCGGTAAGAATCGTCATTTTTTTCGCAGCCCCCACTTGTAGAGCGGGTCTCCCGGCCCGTCTCACCAATCCATACAAGCCCGCAAGCGCAAGGTAAGGGATCGCCCCTTTCCAACCACTGCCTGCACAGCGCGAACCACAAACCTTCTCCCTTCCCCGCTCGCGGTTCCGTTCTTAATATTTTTGCCCATCCATATTTTTGACCCTATGTTCCTCCTCGTAGCCGATCTCACCACAGATTGGACCTCTCCCTGATCCGTCATTGCCCTCTATCTCAATCGACTTTCACTGCCACGAATGAAACGAATGCCACGAATGAAAACCACCGTGAACTCCGTTTAGCAAACTCCGAGTGCGTCGCAAGACGATTCCGAAACACGAAAATCCTCAGCCACAAGCAACACAAAAGCCCACAAGATAAATACTCGCAAGATCCATCCCACACCACCGGCATATCCCCAAGCCTTTTGTGTCTCCTTGCGTCTCTCGTGGCTAAACCCTACGGCTGTTCATATTCTTCATTCGTGTCATTCGAGCCATTCGTGGTCAAACCCCTTGCACCTTACCTACAACCGATCCAACGGGCTCTCCACCCCGCTTGCCCCGAGCTTGCTCACATGCGTGTAGCTCATCGTCGTCGAAACATTAGCATGTCCAAGCAATTGTTGGATCGTTCGTATGTCTTTACCCGCCTCAAGAAGATGAGTTACACAGCTATGGCAAAGCGTGTGACACAATACCTTTTTAAGAATCCCGGCTCGCTCGACAGCCGACTTCAAGGCCGCTTGTACCGAGTTCTCATTCACGTGATGTCGTCTTAGTTGAGACCGATCTCCTTCGATAACACGTTCATCAGGAACCCCTTCCTCCCCTTCTATTGGGTGCGAATCGTGTGATCAAGTCGAAGTAGGCTTTTTCGATCCGTTTAGCGATATGAAGGGTTCGCGCGAGCTTTCGAACTTGGTTGATTAAGCTAGCTTTTTAGAGGATGGATTAGGTTATGAGTCGTGCAAAATGGAATTCCGTATATCCTGCAAAAGGCAAGTTGGAGCTAATCCCGAAAAGGCGAAATCAACATATTCTGGCGACGGGGCGTCCGACAGAGGCGAATGCACGGGTTGATGGAAGCGACAAAGCAGTTTAGTAGTTCGAGCATAGTTGCAACTGCCAATTCGCTTATGGTAACCTGCGTCCGACCGGGGTAGAAAGTAAACTCCGTACAATATGTTCGCTCTTAAAGAGCCAGCATGACCAACAACACCGATTCGCCAACACTCCGATCGCTGAAGATTTCGGTCGTTTGTCTTGCGTTTACTGTCGCTGGGTTTTTGGTCGCCTTCGGAATTTCGTACATGGGTGGTGACAGCTATGCAAGAATTCTGATTCATGGCGGCGGATTTTCTGGAACGGATCAAACCTCGCACGGTATGTTCATGTGTTGACTCATTTCTGCGGCCAATCCTGGCTGATGTGCAATCACCGAGATGATCTGCTAAAATCTGGTCACAGTTGGAGGCGGTCTCTAATTCATACAATTTGCTCATCATCTTCCTAACTGTCCTTAGGGATCGATTCACACTCGAACCTTTCGGATCAGAAGAGGCATGAGCTGACCAGCAGATGCACTCAACGTCTCGATCCACCCGCCTCGGGCGGTCCATCATACCTCGCTCGATGTGAGTGATCCTTTTCGTTCTGCGACAAAGACAAATGGACCTCCAGACGTGGCTGAGTACATTGCAAGAGCGTTCAGTGGAGTAACGCTGGACGACGGAGTCGATCTTCACACGGCTAAGTTCCATGATTCCTATGGGTTCGACCATATGGAGTATCGATTAGCTGCAGGATGCCAACGGGGTAATTGGTCTTACGTCGACCCACAACTATTGCGAGATCGTGCCTGGGTGCTGCCATTTCTGGACACAAAAGGATACAGGTTCTACTTGCCGGTCATGATGATCGACATAATCGAGAATGAACGCCGATCAGATCTTCCGGAAACGCTATTTTACAACTTAAAGATTGATCGCTTCGGTCGATTCAAAGAAGTGCCCATTCTGGACATCTTCAATCGGCACTAAAAAACCGCCATGGTCCGGTTCTTGAAATTCTTGCTTTTCAATCGCGGATGGAAACGCGATAGTGACGCTGGTAAACTACTCAATCGTCCAACCGATCTCAGACAACAAGTCGCAGAACATCAATAAGCTTAGATATTGCGTCAGGCAGTCAGAGAAAAAATTAAGTCGAGACTGACAGTTTCTCTTGCCATCTATCACTAAATCCCTGCTTACAATACTGTACACCTCCGTACTTCCATGATCCAAATTGCCCTGGCTATTCTATCCCTTCTTTTGGTCCTAATTGGAATCAAAGGATTTACTCCCTCTGGTTTGCAGTTTTCTAAGAACACTGCCCTCAATGGACGAAAGGGCAAGATCGTTGGCGGGATTTGTATTGCTGCAGGAATCGGGCTCATTCCTTTGTTTCTGCTGCTTTTTATGTTGTACTCGTCGTGGCTTGGTAACTAGAGAAGTAGGCTTTTGTCATTACGCTTCCCCTCTCTGCTTTCATCTTGCATGAGAACAAGGTATCCTGGTGTGTGATCCTTTGTGACGCCCGCCTACTTCCTATCCCTCCGTACTTCGAAATCTAGGAGAAACCCACCATGAGACGCTTTACTCTACCAGGATCCCTCATTGCACTATCCCTGATGTGCACTCACGTAACAACGCTAGCCTCGGATGTTGATGAAATTCGACAAAAAGCCAAAGCTATGCGCGAAGAGGCGATGCAACTCGCGAAGGCTGGCAAGGAAAGAGAATCCGAAAGCCTCCTCAAAGAGTCCCAAATGCTCATGGAGAAAGCAGAACAAATCAGTCATGCTAATCAGAGTGAAAAAAAACGAAAGGAAAATCCTGGCCATGAAGAAAATGTTCGACACTTGAAAGAACATCTTAACGAACTGCTCTCTCGACAAAAAAGACTTAAGCAAGAGGGTGCGCCGGAGCCTGAACAACAAGAGATCCGCGCGATGATTGAGGCGAAAGAAACTGAACTTCGAATGGTTCGCTCCCACCAAAATGCCAAACCAAATATTCCGCCCGCGTTCCATCCCCAAGCAGAAAAGCTAGAGATCCTGGCACGTCGCGTGCATCACATGCGAGTCGCGGCAGAAAATCTCAAGTTGGCTGAAGCACATGACATGGCGCATCAACTCATGGAGAAAGCCGAAATTATGGAACGCGAACTTCATGAGGGCAAACAACGATTGGCTGCTGAAATTAACAATAGCCACCACCAACGTGAAGGACTCGATGTTATGCATGATCTGCGTGTCGAATTGGAACAGCTTCGGCGGGAAGTAAAAGAGCTTAGACAACAAGTCGAAAAGCGATGATACGAATCTAGCGTCCACGCTAACTCTTCCCAATTGTCCCACCTGTTATTAACAGGCTCCCTATGCCTACCCCATTCTATCGACTCGTGAGCGCACTGCTCACGAGTCTCTCTGTCTTTTTAAATCAATCGGCATTTTGCCAAGAAGCCTCAGACGCGGATCAAAATCGCTTTTTCGAGACTCACGTTCGACCTCTTCTCGAAAAGCATTGCATGGAGTGCCATACGGGAGATGAGCCCAAAGGGGGTGTTGATCTGTCTAGTCGTTTAGGTTGGTCGGAGTCGGGGGCGATAAAACCGGGCGACAGCCAAGGTAGTTTGCTGCTACAGGTGATACTGTCGGAAGATGCAGATGTAAGAATGCCCCCCCCGCCCAAAGATACTCTAAAAGAAAAGGATATCGAGGCTCTCAAGCTATGGATTGATCGAGGGGCATTCGATCCACGCGAACCAAATAACTTATCCATTGAGGAGACAGTAAGTGGTCCAAATCGTCGCAATCGCGTATTCGAGATCACCGAAGACGACAAAAGCCACTGGGCATTCCAACCGATAAAAAGCCCCGAGTTTCCGGCTGACATATCAACGTTTAGTCCACCGGCCAAGATCGATTATCTGGTCGCAAAAACCACCGGGAATCAAATCGACCTCAGACCTATTGCCGCTCCTCGTACGCTGATTCGTCGATTGCATTTTGATTTGTGGGGCTTACCACCCACCATGGAGCAAGTCTCTCAATTCGAACTTAATCCTTCACCAGAGAATTGGCGAAATATTGTAGACACGCTTCTCGCTTCGCATCATTACGGTGAACGCTGGGGACGATATTGGCTCGATTGGGTGCGATACGGTGAAACCAACGGTTACGAACGGGATGGCATAAAAGAGAATTCCTGGAGATATCGAGACTACGTTATCGACGCGTTCACACGGGATAAACCTTATGATCAATTTATTCTAGAACAGTTGGCAGGTGACGAGTGGGCCGAAGAACGAGGATGGTCTCGCGATCACAATAGTAAAGCCTGGCGAGATGCGATCATTGCAACCGGCTTCTATCGATTGCATGTATGGGACGACGAGCCCGACGATACAGAGGCTGCCGAGTTTGATGAAGCAGATGACGTGATGGTATCCATTGGCTCAGCGTTTATGGGACTTACGGTCGGTTGTGCTCGTTGTCACGACCACAAGTTTGACCCCATTAGTCAAAAAGATTACTATTCTATGCTCTCATTCCTGCGTGGCATCGAACCATACGGATTGAACAAAAAAGGGGGAGGAGGACGAGGGACCGGTCGCATTCAGATACCGCTGGAAACCGAAAACGAATCTGCCTTGGCAGTCTGGGAGCCAGGACCAACACCTAAAGAAACGTTTGTCTTACATCGAGGTGATCCGAAGTCACCCAGAGAACGCACCGAGCCTGAGATTCCACTGATTCTGCAGACTCTGGTACCCATTGATTCGGCTGCACCGACGTCCAAAAAAACATCGGGACGACGTTTGCAATTTGCCAAATGGTTGATCGACCCTAGACATCCTCTCACTTCACGTGTCATCGCCAATCGTGTTTGGCAACGACACTTTGGAAAGGGCTTGGTACCCACGATCGATGATTTTGGTAAGACCGGTTTGCCGGTAACCAATCCTGACCTGCTCGACTTTCTTGCGACGGAATTGATTCAATCTGGCTGGTCTCTGAAACATCTTCACCGCATCATTTTGTTATCAAAGACCTATCAACAATCGGTTTATCATTCCACTGCGTCAGAACTCGTTTTGTCGGGACCCGAATTACAGCGCCTCGATGCGGAAGCCATCCGCGATTCGATCCTATTCGTTTCAGGAAAGCTAGGAAGCAAACACTCTGGCCCCAGCGTTTATCCTAGTTTAAGCCAAGAAGTCAGAGATTCAGCGAACCCTGTCTCTTTATCATCTTGGCACGAAAGCCCACGCGAAGAACAAAATTGTCGAAGCGTTTATTTAATCGTGAAGCGATCCTTGTATGTACCCTTTCTCGAAGTACTCGATTTTCCCGGCGGTACTGCTCCTACTGGGCTCCGAAATATTACGACCACCGCACCCCAAGCACTACTACTTCTAAATGATCCATGGATGGAGGAACAGTCCGATGCGTTGCTCGAGCGAGTCACGGATAATAAATCAGCCAAGCCCGATGCACGCATAAAGGCGCTTTGGAATATCGTCTACCAACGCAATCCCTCCGAGGATGAATTAAGCGATACGCTCGAATTTTTAAAGCAAAACCATGAGCCTAACGCTAGTACGGATCCAGCCGCAACGCAAACCAAGAATGATCGTTGGGTGTCGTTATGTCGTGCCTTGTTAAGTAGCAGCGAATTTATTTACCGAGACTAGTCCAAATCGAGCAAAACAATGAACCCGAACGAACACACCATCGATCGTCGTCATTTCTGCACCTCGGCAGGTGCAGGGTTTGGATCGCTCGCACTTATGTCCTTGATTGGCAACACAATGGGTCAGCGAGCGTTCTGCCAGGACTCATCAACACGCTCGTCACACTCTGACGCCTCGCCCATGGCGTCCAAGCCCCCGATGATCCCGACAAAAGCCAAGTCGGTGATCTTCTTATTTATGTTTGGTGGCCCATCGCAAATGGATTTGTTTGATTACAAGCCTGAACTTCAAAAGCGAGATGGCCAGTCGATCGAGAATGAATTCCGTCGAGGAACAAAGACAACGGCCGTGCTTCAAGCTAGCCGTCGCACATTCCGCCAATACGGGGAGTCTGGCTTATGGTGCTCCGACGCCTTTCCTAATCTCTCCAAGCATATGGATAAGTTGGCGGTGGTTAAGAGCTTGACCAGCGACTCCTTTGCCCACGGTAGCGCGTTGCTACAAGTCAATTCGGGGCGAACGCTCCAAGGGCACCCGTCGCTCGGTTCCTGGGTCACTTACGGTTTGGGTACAGAGAATGAAAATTTGCCCGGTTATGTCGTCATGTTGGATCCACGAGGAGGCCCCACTAGTGGAGCGCCCAATTGGTCTAGTGGTTATATGCCTGCTGCGTATCAAGGTACATTGTTGCGTTCTTCCTCCCAGCCTATTCTGAATTTATCACCACCTAATGGATTTAGTCGCCAATCACAGAAAGAGGAAATCGAGTTTCTAAAAAAGCTCAATGTTAGACATCTCGAACAGCATCCAAACTCATCGGAGCTCGCCGCTAGAATTGCAAGCTACGAATTGGCCTTTCAGTTACAAATGACTGCACCGGAAGCCATGGATTTGAGTCAGGAATCCGCGATAACTCTAGAGAGCTATGGGATCAATGAGCCTAAACCCGATTGGCATCCATTAGCATTGGGCCCGTCTCCGTTTGGCAAACAATGCCTCATTGCCCGGCGTTTAGTAGAACGCGGGGTACGATTCATCCAGATATACTCGGGTGGCGGAAATGCGGGTGGGCAAAATACGTGGGACGGTCACCATGGTATCGAGGAGAATCTCAAACTCCATTGTCCTGAGGTGGACCGCCCCATTGCGGCACTGTTAGAAGACCTCGAGCAGCGAGGGTTGTTAGAGTCAACATTGGTGGTTTGGGGCGGCGAGTTTGGACGAATGCCGGTCTCCGAAACCTTTAATACCGGTGGCAAGCCAGGTGGTAGAGATCACAATCCAAAGGGGTTTACGTATTGGTTCGCAGGAGCTGGGGTTAAACCAGGAACGACATATGGAGAAACGGACGAGTTAGGTGAAGCGGCCGTGGTCAATCCTCGCCCGTTAAGAGATTTGCATGCAACGATACTTCATCTCATGGGTCTCGATTACAAACGACTAACCTATTTCCACGGCGGTCTCGATGAAAAGTTGACTGGTGTCTTGGATGCGTCGCCCATCCGCGAGATTATGGCCTAGGGTTGCACGCGAGGAACGTAGCGCGAGGTTTCTTCGTCGATTCGCTCGATTGTTGGCTCCACTCGGTAGATAAAGTCAGACTCACTCTCTTTGAAATTGCGAGTTGGTTCGAGATACTCGATTTTGCTCAACGGTGCTAAACGTACCACATGTCCCTCTTTGTTTCTTTCCAGTCGAAAGTACTCGATCTGATAAGGAAAATAAGGAATCGAAGTTTCGTTTTGTCCCGATACGGGCCTGCCCAATGTTAATCGAACATGGGAGGGTAGATTTTCGGTATCCGGATTCATCGCAACCAACTGCTGATCGATCTCTGCGGTTCCGAGATACTTGGGTGGTTCGGTTCTAAGTTTGCCCAAAAGCTGCCAAACATCTAGACCGCCGATCTTGCCTTCTTCGGCTCGATGCCAGTTGTACCTTTGATAGAGACTTCTCATCAATTCGGCTTGTCCGCCAATTGCTAGCAAGACATAAACATCTTGGTTCTCTTCAGGTCGATAGATACGTGGAATGAGCTGTTCTCTGACCTTTTCGACGTTGACTAGTTTGGGAGGAGAATCTGCTCCAAACTGGGTATACATCAGGCGTCCATCGGAGATTTGAATAACATCCATGGTTGTTTCGCCCGCGGACACTCGAGCGGTATAGCGAAACTGTCCTGTCCAATTGCCAGTACTCTTATATTCTCCGCTCAAGATAACTTGTTGGTTATACGCATTGGTTAACTGGTGGACCTTGTACGATATCTTACTCCCTGCGATGGAGGACTTTAGAGCATAAAAGACGAGCATGTTCGGGTCGATCATCTCGCGACTAGCGGGTCCAGCGACATTTTGCTTCCCGAGAACGGGGCTATTCGCGGAGTTACTGCTCACCGGGTTACCGGCTACTTGGTTCCCCCCCGGCGGTGTGCTAGCAATCGTTGATTGCGCGTTAACCCATCCCGATACGCAGGGAATTGAGACTAGCGATACAGCACCGAGCCAAACCAGGATGTTTACCGATTTACGGTTCATGTTGATGCTAGCTAAGTTAGGGTCGATCCGCATGGGCAAGTTGTACGGGTTTTATCAAAGAATCCAATTCGAGCATGCCGAACATAGGGACTGAGGACGCGCGAAGCGGATTGTAGGTCGATCGCTGGCGTAAAGTCCAGGTTGAATGCGTCGGTCCCGTAGACCAAATGCGAATCCGGCTTGACCCAATTAGTTTCAGGGGTATTTAGAATGAAAATGCGTAGCAAATGGCATCTGATGGCGGTGTTGGGATTGGGCACGCCCTGCATCCTCTCCCAACTCGTCAGTGTTCCCACTTTCGGCGATGAATTCGCTCGTCGGCACAACATGCCGCCTGCAGCGCGTCTCGCTGAACCCGGCCCCATGGTTGGTGGCCCTGGCCCAGGCGTTTTGGCACCAGAGACAATTCCAGTTCCTGGATACGGTGCGCCAGCTGTTGCACCGACCATGCAAATTCAGTTTCTTGCTGATGGTGGTAGCATGACCATTCACTACGATGTTGTCGGTGACGGCAGCTTCGGTAGTGAGCCATTGGTTACCCCAGGACGAGTAGAATTCGCACAAGGCGGTATCTACCGACTCAAGCTTACCGACATTACAGGTCGTGAAGGCATCGAGCTGTATCCAACCATCGAGGTTGGAACGGCTAGCTACCGAACGGCAGCATTCCTCGCTCACAATGCTCTAGCAGTTCGGTTTACTGCTAACGACATTGATCAAGCACTTGAAAACAGCTTTGTTACCAAGGTCATTTATTTGCCAGACCCAGAGTTCCAAGGAATTGGGGTTGGTGGAGTTGATACGTTGGTCAGCGAGCCAGGTGTTGATCCGATTTTCGAAGCGGACCGTCGTGGTTCCATTTTGGCAATCATTCGTCTTGGTAACAAAGACGTAGAATTGTCCGGTAATGCCGGTATGGGCCTGCCAATGGCTGGTGGAGTCGGCTTTGATGGCATGGCCTGTGGACCTGATGGTTCTCCGATGAGTGCCTATGGCAACCCGCCGAACATGGTCGCTGGCGTGACCGCTCCTCAATATGGAATGACTTACACCGGTACTCCTATTGGATTGCCTGGACCTCCACACATCCCATTGGGACATCCAGCTGGTCTTCAAAAGCATGTGATGGTAAATCGCACTCACATGAATATTCCTGACCCAGTGGACAAGATGAAGGTTTCTGTTCGCCATCAGCCTGGATACAGCTACCCACAA
>JBKCTT010000143.1:0-12559 GCA_046318795.1 Pirellula sp. | reverse complement strand
CGTGTCACGAAGGTTGAAATCACGATCGACGAAGAGGGCTGGAATAGCCTCCGTTTGCAAAAGCGAGAGTTTATTGAGGGGATGCTTGCTCCGGCGGAAAAGCCTTTTGATACCTTTCGAGCGGATCTTCGCATTGATGGCGTCGAAATCAAGGAGGTCGGGATTCGCAAGAAAGGTTTCTTTGGATCGCTCGATGATAATTTCCCCTCATTGCGAATCAAACTGGACGAGTATGTCGACCAAAAGCCGCTGGGGGACGTCAAGCGTTTAACACTCAACAACAACAAACAGGATACCTCGCTACTCAGCCAATACATGGCTTACCGATTCTTCAATGCGATAGGTGTCGAGGCGCCGCGAGTTGGCTTTGCGACCGTCTTTGTAAACGGCAACCATCTGGGTGTTTATTCGGTAGTGGAACCGGTTGATAAGGTCTTCTTGAAGAGCAGGTTTGGAGATAACCGAGGAGACCTGTGGGAAGGAACACTGACTGATTTCTCCCCCAAGTCGCTGGAACGACTGGAGTGGAAATCGGGCCAGCACGAAAGTGTCGACGATTGGAAAACAGCTCGCTTAGCTGAGCTCCTGCAGAACGAGAATGTCTCGCCAGCAGAGCTTGAGTCACTGGTCGACTTGACGCAGTTCTATCAGTTTTGGGCTAGCGAGAGCTTATTGGCATTTTGGGATGGATACTCTAACAACCAGAACAATTACTTTGTGTATGACAATCCGAAATCCAACAAGCTTCTGTTTATGCCATGGGGTGCCGATTCGTTGTGGTCCTCCATGTTGGGTCCCATGGGTGGATTTATGAAACCAATCGAGTCCGTTTATACCAATTCACTACTATGTCATAGGCTCTTTCGAAGTGAAGAGGGGCGAGAACGATATCGTCAAGTGCTGCAGAAGATGATTGACGAGCATTGGAACGAAGACGAACTTAAGAAACAAATTGATGCACTGGCTAAACTCGTTGAGCCGCACCTTCATAAACGTCAATCAGGTGCCGATTCTGCCCAGAAAAGCATGAAGCGGTTTATCGATTCTCGCAAGAAACGGGTTAAGAAAGAGCTTGAAAGCTGGCCGATCAAAACGCAAGAGAATCCCCGTCCGTCGATGTACTCCAAGGAGTCAGGGCATGCATCGGGATCGTTTGCTACGTTCTGGGAACGCACACCCAAAGGGAGTCAATCAACTGGATCGCTGACCATACAGAATGGTGAGGAAGCAATCGAACTTAGCGATCTCAAGGTGTCATCGCGTCGATTTTCGATGGGAATGTTTGGCAGTCCTTCTGCAGCCAGTCCCGCGATGGTGGAATTGGTTGGTAAAACACAAGATGGCAAGTTGGCCACGTTGACCTTGAATATTGATAGGGAGGATTTTGAGCAATCGGAGCCAGCGAAAGTCAGTGTGAGTGGCTCGTTCTCGCGAGGTGGCAATAGTTTCCAAGGCCCATTTGGTGGAGGTGATATGCGATGGATCAAGGGGACTTGTCAGCTAGAGGAGTCGAGCATGAAAGCTGGCGCACCTGTGCGAGGCAGTTTCGAAGTAACACTGCTGGAAATCAAAGGTGGCTTCTTCGCACGCCCATAAGAATATAATTGATACTCGACGATTCTTTCAATCGATGCTAGACGAGACGAATTAACTTATCCTGGAAGATAGCCGTTGAATCGAATCAACGGCGTGTCGTCATTTTGATAAGCAGGCGGCTGCGGTTGAAGCCAGTTGCGCACGGCATCTTTGATCGCGTACGCGAAAAAGTGATTGCCTCGCGGCGTGTAGTGTCCAATGTAATATTTATCAACATACTCCTTTGCAGTTAGCTTGAAGGTGTCATACTCAGACACATGCGCCGGAAGGCTATCAACGACTGGAATTCCGCGCTCTTCTAAGTGGCTTTTAAAATACGCAGGATGCCAATCTACATTATCGGGGTCGTCACGTGAGCTTCGGTTACATGCGTGCCAAACAGCACCGACGGGGTAACTCAACAGAACCATGAGATGCTTTTCTTTTTGAATGCAATACTCTTGCAACCTCTCCATAACGTTAATCCCAACTCGGATTGCATAAGTATGTAACAATTGCCTAGCGTTCTTCTTAACAGCCTCCTCTGTTGTCATTTTTTCGAAGCGATAGCCGCACTTGACTGCTGTTCGTTCTAAGATGCTCTGGTCCAGAATGCTTCCTGTTTCCTGAGCGAATAGAAGATGTACGATCTCATCGCCTGCAAAGGAATCCATTAAGAAATCGAGATCGCAAAGCCGGTACAAAGACTCTTCGGACGGGCAGAGGCTATCTTGCTCTAACAATTTACCTTGATCGTCCAGACGCGCGTGCACCCAAGGGTTCGCATGGAACATCGTTCCAGACATCGATTCCAGAACATTGTCAGGGAAGGCAAGCCATCGCCAGGAATAAACACTTCGAAGGTGATCGTCCCCCCAAATATTGAAGATGATATATTCGGCAGACATGTCGGTCGCTTCATTTCGAAGAAGCCTGCGGTACGCTTGATAAACTCCAAAGCCACCCACACCAAAATTTCTGATTGGTTCACAATAATGGGACGCAAGGATTTCTTGCCACGTTTCGCCATCGCTTACCTGGTGCCCTTGTGTAAAGCTATTGCCGTAGGTGTTGATTCTGCAGGGATGATCAGGAAAGTTGACCTGCTGTCGCTGCCCTGTCTCCTCGTATCGAGCCAAGGTGTGGCAACCATCCACGCCATCCCGAACGAACGCATTTCTCAGCAAGTACCCGAGTTCGGCATCGAACTTCGCCCAAACTCGCGCTTTGGGATCGAGGAATAAATCTAATGAACGCCGCGTCAGAACATGAGGTTGCAAAAACGCCCTCATCGCGTCGTTTGGTTTGCCGTTTTGGGCAAACGTTGCGGCCGTCGCAATTGCCACGGGAATCGTTGCTAAGAATTCGCGTCTTAGAATCGTCATTACAATGCCTTCTTTATTTCACGGTTGCATCGGTGAGTTGAGTGAATCTATTTGCATTACGATAACTCCTTGCGATGACCCTTGAGTTTGCTGATGGTGTGTTGACGGTTGATTTCCATGGCTTGATCGGCGGCGTCGGGATCTCGTCGCATGAGCCCATCCATAATGATTGCATGTAATTCGCGACTCGTTTCGATATCTCTCGGTGTTGCGGTAGTTGAGTCCATAGAGGCATGAAGAAAATCAAGAAGTGAAGCCAAGAGGACTGCCATCAAACGATTCCCGCCGATTTCCATCAGTCGAAGATGGAATTTGGTATCTCTCATAAGACTTTCCTCTCGAGAGATAGTCGGGTCATCGATCGCTTGAGCTAGGCGACCTAATTCGGAAAGTTCTTCATCGGTAGCGCGGATCGTAGCCTGACGAGCTGCGTACCCCTCTATTGCCCGGCGGAACTCAGTAAACTCCAAAAGATCTCCTACCGATATCGTCATAGACGAACGGAGCAGTGAGTCGAAGGAACGAATCGTATCGGCCGTCCCAACAAACATGCCCAATCCCCGTCTAACCTCCACGACACCATGTGAAGTCAATCGGCCCACTGCTTCTCGCAGTATGTTACGGCTGCACTGCATCCGGGCAGCCAATTGCGCTTCGCTGGGCAAGCGATCTCCCGGGCGCATCCCCTCGTTCCGAATAAGTTCTTCTAGGGATTCAACGATTTGCTCGACCAGCAATGGGCGGGTCGATCTACTTGTTTTGTTCGTGGATAGCAAGCTCCCCCCTTGTCGTTTGCTTTAGATGTAGGATATCCTACATCGTCCGTTTGCATCCGCAAGTGGCATGATTTGAAAGGAAGAGTTCGCATGGGGGTTTTCAGGTATCTTCTGGTTATCTCGGGGGTAATTGGAGTTAGTTCTACCGATTTGACTTCGAAATGTGTCGCACAGTCGCGACAGTGGCCAATGGTCGAACGAGTTGACTCGCAACCGCAATTGCTCCTAGCGCATCGGTTGGCAGAGACACTGGAATCAATGGGCACGCCGCTTTCTCCGGATCAGATACGTCGATTAGAGGGATTAAAAAACGAACCCGATGACATAGAGATCACCGCTCAAATTCAAAAGATACTGGATCCGTGGTGCATGGCATCAGTGGTGATCCACTCTTCGGGAACGACTGAGATTGTGCCCAATGGCTCAATCTCGTTGATGGAAAATGGCTGGACCTCCAAATTAATAAAAGTTGTTAACTTAGCGGGAGTTCAATCCAAGCTTCGAATTGACAGCCCTAACGCCAAGCCTATACCGCACGGCCCCAAGGAAGAGGTCAAGAATCGTTGGCTTGAATTATCCATGTTTGATGGACGGCCTATGAATTCGAATCTATCTGGACTTGAGCTGGAATATCGAATTGTCCAGTTGTTATCAACCGAAGTTGGCGATAGGACTGCTCGCCTCGAATTTCACGCAGCCATAGGGAATAGCGATAACTCATCGCCCATTCGACAATGGCGTTTTGAGAATAGCTCCGATGGCTGGGGAGATCTGAACGATCTAGAGCTCGAAAACAGAGATAAATCACTTTTTCTAAAGGCGATTGGCGACGACCCCTTTTTTTCAACGTCTGTATCCGCACGTGGCGGGCGAATGGTATTTCGATTTTGGGGTCGCTCGGATTCACCGGGAGTCGGGCAATTGTTTTGGTGGACCGAGCAGCAGCCGCAGCCAGATGGTGGACGCCAAGTTGGATTTCAGCTTGATCCCGGGAGCAACCGAGAATACGTGGTTGAGTTTCCGGTTGAGGGGGAATTGAAAGGTGTCCGATTAGATCCATTACCGGGTCCTGGTTCCTTTCGTATTGACTGGGCTACCTTAGAGTATGCGGCGGGAGAAACCGGTGATTGGAGTAGCGCGGATTTCGAAATGACAACTGCACCAAGCACCGAAGTTGTGTTTAACGTAACAGATGCAGATGGGACTCCATGTATGGCATCATTCGAAATTCGAGATGACCAGGGAAGAGTCTACCCCTACCAACCCAAGCGTGTGGCGCCAGACTTTTTCTTTCAAACACAGATTTATAGAGAGACCGGCGAAACGATCCGTTTACCCAAGGGCCAATACTCAGTCAAATGCTCACATGGTCCCGAGAGCATTAAAGAAAAGAAAACACTAACTGTTGGTGATAAACCGGTCACATTTCGATACCAAGTAAAACGATGGATCGATTCTACTGAATATGGTTATTGGAGTGGCGATCATCATATTCATGCGGCAGGCTGCCTTCACTATGAAAACCCTACACAAGGGGTATTGCCGAGCGATATGCTCCGTCACATCATGGGGGAAGATCTGAAAATCGGATGCTGCCTAACATGGGGTCCCTGTTTTGATTTCCAAAAGCAATTCTTCACCGGGAAGCCCGATGATGTTAGTCGGTATCCTTTTCTTATTCGTTACGATATCGAGGTAAGTGGCTTTGGTTCTCATCATGCCGGACACCTGAATCTTCTTAAACTGAAAGAACAAATTCCAGAGGGAGGTGATTCGAAACATCATTGGCCCACATTGGGGCTCAATACGTTGCGTTGGGCGAAAAAGCAGGGAGCAGTGACTGGTACCGCTCACAGCGGACTAGGCCTAACACGCAGTGTCGGTCGAGTGGCCGGAACCGATGGACCGAACCGATTACCTAATTTCGATATCCCCGCATTCGACGGTATCGGAGCAAATGAGTTCATTATGCAGGTCACGCACACCGTCGAGGGCCCAAACGGAACAAAGCTTCCTGCGATTGACTTCATTGCAACCATGAATACTGCACGCGAGACCGAATGGAATATCTGGTATCACGTTCTCAATTGCGGTGCGAAGGTCTTTGCAAGTGGCGAAACCGATTTCCCGTGTTTGACGGGAGAACGAGTTGGAGTTGGGCGAATCTACGTGCAGCTAGATGGCCTACTCGATTACGATAAATGGGTTGATGGATTGCGACGTGGCGATTCTTATGTTAGCGATGGTACGTGTCATTTGATGAATTTTGAACATGAGGCCGATGGCTCATTCTCCTTGAACGCAGCCGCATTCAATCCAGATAAAACCGATGTCGATTTGGAACTCATCGTCAATGGATATCCTGTCGCGGTCCAGAAAATCAAAGCTGATGGCACTGTACAAGATTTTAAGTTTGAATTGCCCGAACCAGACCAGAGCTGCTGGGTTGCTGCTCGCGTTTTCCCTTCTGCTCACACAAATCCGATTTGGATTATTAAGGATGACAAGCCCGTCCATGTAGCTGAAAGTGCGGAATGGTGCTTGGTCTCACTAGAGCAATGCTGGAGAGAAAAACAAAAGACATATGCTGCCGACGAACAGGCCCAAGCTAGATTGGATTACGAACACGCAAAAAAGTATTATTTACGGGTGCTCAATGATGCATCTCGATAATCTTAGTGGAATGTTTGCAGCACCAATTCTGCTGGCAGCAAAAGTGATAAAGTGGCCGAGAGAGCTTTCTAGTGTTCCATTTTGCTCAGCTATACTAGTAGCCGTTTCAGCATTCGGCACTGCCGGTTGTTCTCCACGGGAAAAGTCGGCAGAAGTCTCGCAAATGAATCCCGAGGTAATGCAGGGTCTGCGCCCAGACACACCTGTGCTGATTCTTCTAAACATCTCTCCGGAAGCTAGAGTTAAGGCGACTGCAAATGACATTCCTACCCATCTTTCCAAAGGGGAATGGTCAGAGTACTTGATTGAAATCGAAAATAACGCAGGAATAACAGCACCATTATTGGTCGAATCTGAGCAGAGCCTCCAATCCAGTGATGACCTGTCACGTGATCGCTGGTTTGAATTGCTACTCGAACCCAATCAACCACTTTCGGGCAACTTAATCGAGTATCGCACACTAAAGATTAGAAGTCGAGATGCGGGAATAAGGACTGCAATCCTAAATTTCAATGCAGGCCAAGGAACACAGGATTTGGGATTTCGCAGCGACGTGCTAGTCGCTTTTAAAATCGAAGAAAGATGAATAAGAGGCTGACGGATGTGTTGCACGAAATGACGGCTATCAGTTAGCTTTGCAAAGAAGCGTCAGTAGAATAAAGATGGGCGTAGGATTGATGCCAAGATCCCATACATATCGGTACGATAGACAGATTCAGTCTTCTTCTGAACACTAACACCGATATCGTCTTGATTGGAAGCGGAATCATGTCCGCTACGCTTGGCGTGATGCTTAAGCAATTGGAGCCGCGTTTGCGAATTCGTTTGATCGAGGCGACTAGCGAACTTGCTCGCGAAGCATCCGATGGCTGGAACAATGCCGGTACCGGACATGCTGGGATTTGTGAGTTGAGCTATACCCCGACTCGCGCAAGCGACGGACGAGTTCCCATCGAACGGGCTCTAAAAATCTTTGAGCAATTCGAGCACTCGAAACAGTTTTGGGGTGCGTTGGTTGCGAATCAAATAGCGGGTGAACCAAGCGATTTCATTCAGCCAGTTCCACATGTATGTTTTTTGAGTGGCGAGGATGGTGTTGAGTTTCTAAGAGCTCGGCACGATGCAATGAGCGAGCACCATTTCTTTAGCGATATGATGTGGACGACTGATCCTGAGGAGATAACGCGTTGGACTCCGCTTGTTATGGAAGTACGTGAACCAACGAGCGTGGCAGCAACCATGGGAGCCGGTACCGAGGTCAACTACGGGTTGCTCGCACGGCGCATGGGGCAATGGTTGGCGGAACAAGACGACTGCGATATCGCTGGTGGTTGGAAAGTGACAAAACTGCGGCGAGAGATCGACGCTTGGCGCGTAGAAACTCGCTGCGTATCGACCGGAGAGAAGCAAACGCATCGAGCCAAATTCGTCTTCGTCGGAGCGGGCGGCGGAAGTTTAGCGTTGCTTCAATCGACAGGGCTGGCTGATTTTCGAGGGCTTGGCGGATTTCCTTTTGCAGGTCAATGGCTTGTGTGCGACGAGCCAACCATTTGCGCGAGGCATGATTCGAAAGTTTATGGAGCTACACCAACATCAGCACCGAGCCTCGGAGCTGGGCATCTCGATGTTCGCATATTGAATGGAAAGCGACAACTCATGTTCGGAACGTTTGCGTCGTGGACCACTCGCTTTCTCGAGCAGACAGGTAGCTGGTCTGATTTGCCACGATCCATTAGCTTGGACAATTTTTCGGCGTTGCTGAGGGCTGGCTTGCATAACCGATCACTCGTTCGATATCTGATCGGCCAAGAGCTACAAAGCATGGAGGATCGATTGAAAGCTTTGCGAGAGTTTTATCCGAATGCGACTAAGGAGCATTGGCGATTGCAGCAAGCGGGCATTCGTGTGTAAGCCATCAAGAGATCGGATCGGGGAGCTATCTATTTCGGTACCGAGTTAGTAAAGGCCGCTGACCGCTCTTTGGCTGGGCTACTGGGCGCGTCTCCTGGTGCATCGGTTTCTGTTAGTGTTGGATTGGACGTGGTTCGAACGTGTTTTCCTAATATGCTCTCAAGCGAAGAGGGGCATCAACGCATGAAGCAGATGATTGCCACATACGATCAAGATCTAAAGTTAGCAGACAATGTAAGTTCGTTTCGAGAAGCCACACGAGAGTCTGGCGACCGATTGAAGCTGAACGGTTAGCGACCGCGGAACCGGTGCTAACGCAAGCAAACCATGCGACCATTGTCCCGCTGAGCAGGGATTTCCGACGGATAATGATCCCTCGATCTCGTCGGATCGTTCATTGTGAATTAGAATTAGAACTAGAAGCGGGATTGGATTGAAAGACAGGTTAGACTGGTTACGAAAGCCTTGTATTTAGGAATGCGATATGACTTCTCCCTTTCCAGGAATGAATCCTTACTTGGAACAGCCCTCGGTGTGGGAGGACTTTCACACCGCATTTGCAACTGAGATTCGTGAATCGCTTGCAGCGCAGGTCCGTCCCCATTTTTTGGTCAAGCTAGAGGAACGAGTCTTTATTCACGAGCCCTCCGGAGAGGATCGACGCAAACTGCTCGGTAGGCCAGATGTCGCGTTGCTGGAAAGCTCAGCAGGCAATGGTACTGCCGTCGCTACAGTAGCTCCTGAGGTAAACAATCAAGTTCAATCGGTCATCGCAACCTTGACCGATGTCGATATTGAGCGTCATGCTTACATCGAAATTCGCGATCGTCAAAATCGAGAATTGGTAACGATGATCGAATTGCTGAGCCCGTCGAATAAGAGATACGGTCCAGATCGCGATCAGTATGTTGCAAAGCGAACTGCTCTCATGTTTAGCTCGGCTTCGTTGGTAGAGATTGACTTGCTTCGCGGAGGGCCTCGGTTTCCGTTAAACGATCTACCGCCGAGCGATTACTGCGTCGCGGTGTATCGCAAACGGAATCTTCCTAAAGTCGAGGCATGGCCCATTGGATTGCGAGATCCACTCCCCGTGATACCGATCCCATTAAAGGGTGAGTTTCCGGACGCATCGCTCGACTTACAAGCTCTCCTGGATCGCGTTTACGATGCCGCTGGCTACGAAGACTATATCTACGAATCGAATCCCGAGCCGCCACTCGAAGGAGAGGACTTGGCCTGGGCTCAATCGATCCTTAATTCTCCCAAGCCCTCTTAGGCGACTTCCAATGGATCGAAGCTTCTATTTGCAATTGCGTTGCATTTACTCAACTAGTGCGATAGAATAGGGTCGCATTGATGTTCCGCGTCGCGAGTTGATTGCAGCGGTAGCGTCGCTCGTTTTCGCATGTCAGACATCATTCCCCTTTGCAAATACGCGACTCATGACAAAGACCCTTTCTTCGCGCAGCGAAATCGAATGCTTTTTGGTGAGCAGCGCGTCCAACGTGCTCGCGCGGCTAACGAGCGATGATTCCGATATTGTTATTCTGGCGGAGGAACGCCCCGAAGAATTCGAATTCGATGTTGGACCGGTTGTTCAGAGTTTGCCAAACTTTGAAAAGCGTACTTCGCTGTCGCTTGATCAGTCATATAACAGTGTATCCAGTGCTCTAAATGAAATGGGACTTGCAAGCGAGCAACTTGCGAGCCATATGGTTGGACATCTCGAGCTGTTCGCTAGGCTGTTTGCGCAAGAAAAGGCGGAGGTGCGAATCGAGCTGACCGATCGACAGTCATGCCCCAAGTTTCATTGCGATAACGTATTTGTGCGAATGTTGGTCACTTATTGCGGTCCGACGACCGAGTTCATTGACCGCCGGGAACCTGAGATTATCTTTAGAGCCCCCCTTTCTTCCGTGGTATTCTTAAAGGGGCATCAACATCCTACCTATCAAGATCGAATTCTGCATCGCTCGCCAGAATTCACCAACGGAGTAAAGCGATTAACGATGATTCTCAATTTTTGTGATTGGATGGGCAAGCGATGAAAGAGGTTGATCGCGGAACCGCAGCTACCAAGCAACCTGTTACGGCCAAGCTACCTGTTACGGTCCTATCTGGTTTCCTCGGGGCCGGTAAGACCACTCTGCTGAATCACATCCTCTGCAATCGCGAAGGTTTGCGAGTCGCTGTCATTGTCAATGACATGAGCGAGGTCAATATCGATGCGCAGTTGATCGCGGGTGGAGCTGCGAACCTGAGTCGTACCGATGAGAAGCTTATCGAGATGACCAATGGTTGTATCTGCTGCACATTGCGAGAAGATTTACTCGTGGAGGTTTCTAAACTAGCCCGCGAAGGTCGGTTCGATTACTTGTTAATTGAGTCGACCGGGATTTCCGAACCCGCGCCCGTCGCCGATACGTTTACCTTTGCAGTAGGTGATGGACAGGCGCTTTCGGATATCGCTGAACTCGACACGATGGTAACGGTCGTCGATTGTGCCAATTTTCTTGAGGACTTGGACCACAGCGAAGATTTACAGAGTCTCGGTGCAGCAGCCAATGATGAAGATACTCGGACCGTAGCGGATTTGCTGATCGATCAAGTCGAATTTGCGAATGTCATTGTTATCAACAAAACCGACACGGTTGATGAGGATACCGTTCAAAAAATTGAATCGTTGGTGGAACGGCTCAATCCTTTGGCTCTCAAGATAAGAAGCGAATACGGGAGAGTCGATCCGGCCAAAATACTGGGTACAGGTCGCTTTGATTTTGAAATCGCAAAGCAATCTAAAGGCTGGCAGTTAACGCTGCGAGACGAAGGGGCCAGCGAGACCGAGGAGTATGGAGTTACCAGTTTTGTTTATCGCGCGAGGCGTCCGTTTCATCCTCAACGATTCTACGATCGGCTCAGTCGCGATTGGTTCGGAATATTG
This sequence comes from Pirellula sp., assembly GCA_046318795.1. GTDB lineage: Bacteria > Planctomycetota > Planctomycetia > Pirellulales > Pirellulaceae > JBKCUI01. The sequence goes on along the minus strand of JBKCTT010000143.1, from coordinate 1,298 downwards.
AGATCAAAGGGATTCTTCTGGCTTGCAAGTCGACTTGAGAAGATTGGAGTTTGGTCCCAAGCGGGTAGAGTGGCACGATTGGACTTTGGAGGTTTTTGGTGGGCAGCGATTCCGCAAGATCGTTGGCCAGACATTCCGCAGATTCGCAAGCATATCGAAGACACTTGGAACCCCGAGGTAGGTGATTGTCGGCAAGAGTTAGTCTTTATCGGGATAGGAATGGATGAGATCGAGATCTACGACTCGTTGCAAGAATGTTTGCTGACCGACGAGGAGTTTGCGATGGGGCCAGCTGCATGGGCGGAACTGGATGATCCGTTTCCCAAATGGAATCGAACCATCGATGAATTGTTAGCATCCATTGAAGCACAATGATGCACCGTAGTTTCGGCTTTTTCTTTTTCTAGAACTGCACCCTTTATGTTTTTATCCAGTAAGTGGCTGTTGGCAAGCCTTGCAGTCGTGTTGACCTTGAGCTTCCATCCGTCAACGTTGACTATTGGACAAGAAGTCAGCTCAAAGACACCTTCTTTGGAGTTGATCCATCCTACGGTAGGGGCGATTAATCGGGGTGAGTTCTTTTCGCTAGATTCGCTTGATGAATCAACGAAGCGGTTTTCGGAGGAGTTGTTACTAAAGGCGTTGGATGGAGAGGCTTTTTACACGCTGGTGGGGCAGCTCAAGCCCGTATCGGAGGGGTTTTGGGGCGGTTACTTTTCTGCTGACTCTTTGGATTTGACCGAGGTCGAACGAGTGCGCGCGGCGGTTCGAGCTTGGAATGAACCAGATTTGTTTTTTGCAGATGTGCTGGTTTATGAAACGATTCAAAATGGGCAACGTTACGCGTCCGCTTATGTCGTTCACATCCCGAGCCTCAAGAAATTGATTGAGGACAAGAAAGAGTTCTTTGGTCGATGGGGAATTACGACTGATACGCCGCCGTCGGAAGTCATGATGGCAATCGAACGAAGTCGTCAGCCGGATGATCGATGGCGTGGATTCGGCTTAGTGTTTGGGTATCCTGAGTACGCGATCGATTTCTTTGTGGCAGCAGGTATGCATCAGCGCACGACCGGCGAGTTTATTGAGCGAGATTTTAGGCAGATACCAACGTTCTCCAGCAAGACCGTTCGATTTGTATACGCGGTTCCCAAGATTGGGCGAGTTGAGCCAATTGATACTGCATTGAAGCGTAAAGCAGCGTGGCTATTGATGGAATACAAGCGAATGCGGCCGACCTATGCCGAGTCTGAAAAGAACCCCGTGGGATTGCTGAGAGATTGGATGGACGATGGAAA
>JBKCTT010000142.1:0-118610 GCA_046318795.1 Pirellula sp. | reverse complement strand
TGATGAAGCAAAAGCCGTGGACGACGGCGGCATTGCAGTCGGTCGGTGGTATCGAGGGGGTCGGTGTGACGTTCCTCGAAGAGATGTTTGGTTCGCGGCATGCCCCGATTCAGCATCGACAACATGAGTCAGCCGTGCGTAGCTTTTTATCGGCGCTTTTGCCCGCAGCGGGCACCGACATTAAAGGCTCGATGCAGAGTGCCGCGTCGCTTCAGAAAGCAGCAGGTTATGAGCAAAAGCCTCGCGAGTTTGAAGACTTGCTTGCAATCCTCGATAAGAATCTACGCTTGATCACACCTGTGGATGCCAGCAGTGAGGCCGAGAGCGGCACTATGCGAAGCTATCAACTCGCTCACGACTACATGGTCCCGTCGCTTCGCGATTGGCTGACGCAAAAGCAACGCGAGACCAAAAGAGGCCGCGCGGAATTAAAACTCGCCGAACGTGCAGCCGCGTGGAATCTGAATCCAGAAAACAAACAACTACCGACGTTCATGGAGTGGTTTCAGATACGGCGACTGACGGACCGAGAAGGCTGGAAGGAATACGAGTCGCAAGTGATGCGTGCTGCAACTCGATTCCATGTTCAACGTATGAGCGTGATTCTCGGCTCTCTCTTGGCCTTGGTCGCCGCAGGAAGCTGGATTTGGAGTCGTATCGAACATCAGCGACGCGAGGATTCCGCAGCGGCGACGGCTCAGTCGTGGCTGACGGCCGAGGTGGACCAATTAAAGCAAATCGCACCGGAGATCCCATCGAAAGCAGCTTGGATCGCGGACGATTTTGAACGGTCGCTTACGGACCCTGCATCTACTAACGAGACCAAGTTGCGAGCCATCCTCGGGTTGCATCGTGCAGGTAGTCCCGTATCGTCCGAGCAATGGAAGAGTGTGGCCAATACCATGCTCGCCTACGAGCCGAGTGATTTTCTGACGGTTTGCGAGTTGCTGCGCGATGCGAATGCAAGTCTTCGCGAACCGTTTGCAACGATCCTCAACAACCCCGAGCAATCCAAAGATCATCGCCTCCGCGCGGCCGCCGCATTGGCCGCGTACGAACCCGATGGGGCTGAATGGCAACAACCTGCGATCGCTCAGTTCGCAGCAACCGAGGTTGCAGCCAGCAATCCGATCTACTTGCAAGCTTGGCGACAAGCGTTTCAACCCGTCGCTGGTCGCGTCCTGCCGTTCCTCGAACAACAATTCGCGGAGGCTAGCACATCGGAAGTCGAGCGCAATGTCATCGCGAACCTAATCGCGGAATACGCCAAGAACGATGCAGCAACGTTAGCTTCGATGGTTGCCGTGAGCGATGCAAAGAATTACCCTACGTTGTTCCTGCCCCTTCGAGAAAATCGAGAAGCCGGGGTAGGGGCACTTCAGAAGATTCTCGACGCGGAACTGCGACCAACATGGAACGATCCAGCGCTGGATACCGCATGGAAGGATGTCGCACCGGGAACGAAGCTACGGATCGAACAAGCCCATGGGATGCTAGCCGATCGATTTGCCTTCGTACAGGATATGCCGCTCGAACAATTCCTGGAGGTTGCCGAGAGTCTTCGGGCCAGCGGGTATCGACCGACGCGCGTTCGAGCCTGGCAATGGCAGCAGTCTCCGCGCATCGCATCAATACTCACTCGCGATGGCAAGCCCTGGCGGATCGAGAGCAACCTCTCGGCAAAGGAGTTGCCCATGATTGAGGATCCGGCGGTCAAGGAGGATCTGGTACTCGATGATCTCTGCGCACTCCCGACGACCGAAGGTGGCGATCCACGATTCCTCGCCCTTTGGTCGAAATCAGCAATGGATGACGAAGAACGTCGCGTCCTTGTCGATGCGACAGAAGATGAATTAAATAAGGTGTTCAACGCGCTTTCCAAAACCCACGGCGCGATGCGCATCGCTGTGCGAACTACGCCGCAAGGTGAACGCAGATACACAGCCTTCTTTTCTTCGCAACAGAAGTCTCCCTCTATGTATTGGCGTCACGAGGGAGGCAATCTCTTGTTTCGCCCCCAGACCGACATCGCGGTAGCGAAGCCAAATGCTCGATCGCTCGCGAGTGTGGCGTCGCAGCAAAAGATCGTTGACAACTACGAGGGGTCGGAGTCGGTTCGGGAAAAAGCAGTATCCGACGCACAAACGGGCTACAACGTTGCGTTGGCGTTCTACAACGTCGGAAATAACACCAAAGCGATCGAGATTTGCGATGCATGTCTCGTGGCGAATCCCAACGATCCCAGCTTGAAACTGACCCGAGTGTTGGCACTTGCTCGGCTCAAACGGGTCGACGATGCCAAGACCGCGATCGCGGACTACTTGCCGCTCGCCCCGGATGAATCGTTCCGAGCCTATGCCAAGATCCAGGTCGACTTTTTGACCGATGGCCCCGATGTCGCCGCGACGACCATCGAACAGTTCCGACAGGCGTTTCAATCGAATAGCGGTTCGCTCTACAACGTGTTCTGTGCCATTGCACTATGCGTTGGAGCGACAGACGACGACATGCTCAGCCAACGCTATCGTGCACTGGCAATCGAGGTGTTGGAGCAATTGGTTGCCGCAGGTTATTCTGACGGCTCGCAGTTGATCAACGATATTGACCTCATCAGCCTACACGAACAACCTCGTTTTCTGGAGACCATCGATCGATTGGCACCGTTTACGCCCCAGCCGATTGCAGGCATCTGGAGCGTGGATACCGCGATCGAGACGCAGGTTCTTCCCGCCGTATCTCCCAACGAAGGCCGAGGCTGGATCGATCCCGAGCAAGTGTCAGAATACATCGCCGAGGGATGGCGTCCGACCGCAATCACCGTGAATGATTGGGGGGATTCGCCAGCAAGCGATCCGTCACCTTACGCAGCGATCGTTTTGACTCGGCAACTAGTTCCGGACGAGGACAAGGAAGCCCTTGCCAAGCGCCAGGCGCGCTGTGCGATCGCGCTGTATCAAATGGGCGAAAAGGAACGCGTTTGGAAGCTGTTCAAGACCCTGCAACCGGACGCGAGACTGCGAAGCTATTTCCAAGCTTACCTGCCGGACTACGGCAGTGATCCAGCAGCCCTCATCGCGGAATTCCTCAATCGCAAACCGACCGCGAAGTCCAGCGATATGCTTGCCGAACCAGCCCTTGCGCCACTGGCCATTTCGATCGGGGATTTTGCGGAAGCGAAACTGCTGAGCGAGGAACAAATGGCTCCTGTGCGCGACCATGCGCTGCGGCTGTACATCGAGGATATCGATCCGGGTGTTCATGGAGCTTGTGAGTGGTTGCTGAGAAAACTCGAAGCCAAGGATGCGATCGCTAGCGCCATGGAGGATCTCGCCACGGGCGATCGGGTGGGAGAGCGCCGCTGGTATCAGACCAAGACCGGAGGGCATACCTTTGCCCTCTTTGAACCTGCGGATTTCGTGATGGGTTCTCCGATCAGTGAGGTCGAGCGTTACGGGGGTGCCAAGGAAACCGACGAGTCGCGGCATCGGAGGACCATCGATTATCAATTTGCGATCGGGATGCATGAAATCACCATCGAGCAGTTCTCCCGTTTTCGATCGAATCAGGGATTCAATCGCAATTACTCGCGTGAAGAGGATGCACCTGCCAACGTGATCACTTGGTTCGATGCGGTGGCCTACTGCAATTGGCTGAGCAAGCAGGAGAACATCCCGCCGGATCAATGGTGCTATGAGATCGATCCGCAGGATTCGACCAACGTGACGATACCCGCCAACTTTCTTCAGCGGGTCGGATATCGATTGCCCACGGAAGCGGAGTGGGAATACGCGTGCCGAGCAGGTAGCAGTACCGCTCGACCTTATGGAGAAACCAAGGAGCTTCTCACTCGCTACGCTTGGTACGCGGACAACAGCGGGACCCAATTCGCACTTCCGGTGGGGAGCATGCGACCCAACGATTTCGGTTTGTTCGACATGCTCGGCAACATCTTCGAGTGGAATCATCAGGAGTCCTACTCGTACCCATTGTCGCGCAACGCAACAAGTGGCTCATCAGGAAATCTTATAGTGCCAAAAGATCGTCGTCGTTTGCTCCGCGGCGGTTCGTTCAACAGGCCTGCGTTGAACGTCCGCTCGTCGGGTCGCAACGACCTCCAGCCCGGCGATCGTAGCAGCAACAACGGGTTGCGTGCTTCGAGAACTTACCGCTGAATTCCTTTACTTCTTTACCCCTTTAACCTTTCTTCGCCGCGCAGCGGCGCGCGAAAAATTTTGGAGCAATGCGCATGGCAAGTCGGAAGCAGGAGGAGTTGGTGATCATTGTGAAGACCTATGATTTGATGAAGTGGTGTTGCGAGCATACGAGCAAATTCCCTCGCAATTACCGATTCGTCTTAGGGGAGAGGATCGAACGCAATCTCTATGACATTTTGGAATGGTTAGCTCTGGTAGCCGCTCAGTCACAGCTCCACTGGCACAAGGCCAGGGGTGGCTTTAAAGCCTAAAGAGGAGCCTCCGGGTTGCATGATGAATCGGGGCAGCAAAATTTCAGCAGGCCGACGGACTTTCTTAGCTCCCCTTCGGCCCTGTGCCGATGGAAGCATGACTGAGTAGCTACCAACGGCACGACCCTCTCTCCCCTCATTCTTCTTCGGCTGGCCGCTGGCCAGCCGAAGAAGAATATTTTTAGGGGGCATTCTCCTGGTAGCTGCTCAGTCACAGCTCCACTGGCACAAGGCCAGTGGTGGCTTCCAAGCCACAAAAACTCCGCCGGACGGTATGATGAATCGCGGGTGCATCATAAGCCTCAGGCCGACGGACTTTCTTAGCTCCCCTTCGGCCCTGTGCCGATGGAAGCATGACTGAGGGGTTACCTAGGGCAAAGGCCCTCCTCCCCCTTCTTCTTCGGCTGGCAGCAGGCCAGCCGAAGAAGCATATTTTTAGGGGGCAGGCTCCTGTAGCTGCTCAGTCACAGCTCCACTGGCACAAGGCCAGTGGTGGCTTCCAAGCCACAAAAACTCCGCCGACGGACGGTATGATGAATCGCGGCTGCATGATAAGCCTCAGGCCGAGGGGCTTCTTGGCTTGCCAGCCCCGACGGATGCACGATCGAATTATCCAGGTTCGATTGTCTTATCTTCGCAGACAAGCCCCTTACGATTTCAATTCATCACTTCTTTAGAATTGACTGAATCGTTCTCTTGATGCAACTTTGTCGGCTGGGTAATCGGTGTCGCTTTTGAAAGTGATAGCCCCAGTTGATAAAGTTCGCTCGCTTCTCGGAGGCGACTTGCTATCGCAGAACTAGACATGTCCACACCGCTGGAATTCGAAGACTGCGTGCCCTTCAAATCGTTATTCATTCTCAGCCGACCTAAGTTGATTAACATCGATTCGATCAATATCTCGCCCAGCGGCCAGTTTCATTTCGATCAAACCGTCTCTTGAGACAGCACAAATGGGAAGTCCGCTCCAGTCAAACCATTGACGCTGGGTCCATGCGACTGTGTCCAATGTCTTTGGGACCAGCAAGTCCAGGATTCGATATTCGGTACCCTCTATCTTGAGGATACGGTACACATCTGAATCAGGAAACGGAATTCGGCCTGAGTCGTCAATAAAACCTGCTGAAGCGGCAACTTCTCTCGCACGGGGAAGCGAATCGCGAGGGATCAAAAAATCGATGTCCTTTGTGAATCGGGGATACCCATGGAGAGCGACGGCCATTCCTCCGCAGAGCGCGTAGTCTATCCCTGCCTCGTTGAAGCGTTTCACAAGTTCGCGAAGCTCTGATTCGAGAGTCTGCAAAATATCTCTTCACCGTATCTCTAGTTCAGAAAATCAGTATCGTCGTCTCGACGCTACAAAACTCCAAACCGACCAACCGAAAATGCAGAAACCCTGGGGGTACCAGGGTTCAGATGCTTTACAGGGAAACTGCGATGCTCCCAAAAACAAGCGGAGAGGACAGGATTCGAACCTGCGGTAAGGAGTTAACCCTACGCCGAATTAGCAATCCGGTGCTTTAGACCACTCAGCCACCTCTCCGATTGTGTAAGCTATTGTGCCGAATCCGTTTTTCTTCGCAAGCTCGGTTAGGCCATTTTTAGCAACTCTGATCCACTCCATCCCGCCCATTGACCCCTCCCATCATGTTATTCCGCATTTTTCCTACCGTTTCGTCTCTTTTCGCGGTGATGTTTTCCTTCTTGGGAGGCTTGGAATATTCTCCCCATGCCTGCGGTGGAGAGCCAAAAGTCGGCCAGCCCTCAGCTGTCGATCGCCCACCGAATGTCGTGTTTCTCATTTCCGATGATCAGGCCTGGACGGATTATGGATTCATGGGACACACAGCCATCCATACGCCTCATATCGATCGACTCGCGAGCCAAAGTGCCGTGTTCCGGAACGCTTACGTCCCCACCGCCCTTTGCCGACCCTCGCTGGCAACCATGATAACCGGCAAATATCCCCATCAACACCGAATCACGGGAAATGATCCGGCGCCGGAGTTGGCCAATCCGAAATCAGCAGAATACAAAACTCTGCAATCACAACTCATCGGATTTATCGATGATCAACCCCTCATTCCCAAGCTGTTAGCTTCTAAAGGTTATCGATCCTTCCAATCTGGCAAGTGGTGGGAAGGTAACTATACCCGAGGTGGCTTTACTGACGGCATGACTCGCGGCTTTCCAGAGCCTGGTGGCAGGCACGGGGATGACGGACTCACTATCGGCCGACAGGGGCTCGGCCCGATCTTGGAGTTCGTCGACGCATCTGTTCGAGAGGATAAGCCTTTCTTCCTTTGGTACGCTCCATTGCTGCCTCATTCCCCCCACAATCCACCAGAACGACTGCTCGAAAAATACAAAGCCAATGCTCCGTCGATTCATCATGCACGCTACTTTGCCATGTGCGAATGGTTCGATGAAACGATCGGACAACTGATCGAGCACCTCGATGCCAAAGGGCTCAGCCAAAACACAATCTTTGTCTACACCGGCGACAACGGTTGGTTGCAATCGGACAAGTCTCCGAACTATGCATTACGTTCCAAGCAATCCCCTTATGACGGCGGGGTTCGCCAGCCGCTTCTGATTCGCTGGGACGGCGTGATCAAGCCTCGCGATTATGAAGAACTCGCCAGTACCATCGACTTGGTACCAACCATCGTAAGTGCTTCGAATTGCGAGCGACCCGACGGTTTGCCGGGGCTCGATTTACTGCCTCTCATTCGAGATCAGCAAGCGTTGGGACGCGATACTATTTTTGGTGAGGGCTTTGCACATGATGTCTATGATTTGAATGATCCGAGCCAATCGCTTCTCTATCGTTGGGTTCGACGGGACAAATGGAAGCTCATCTTGACCGGCGATCGCAAGTTAGGTCGATATGCCGATAGCCATCCGAGATCCGAGTTAAGACCACAGTTATTCGATTTGGAAAAGGATCCCCACGAGGAAACCAACATCGCAGCACAGCATCCAGACATTGTTGCCGAGTTGGTGATGGCCATGGATACAAACTGGGAGTTGCCAGCACAGGGAATGCTGAGGAAATGGCAGGATGAATAAGCATCGTGAGTCCTTTTACTTCGGCGGCGAGATTGGTATTCTCATGGAATGAGCATTTCTCAAGACCCCAGGGCTGCCCAGAACTCGCCCGCCCCGAAATCTCCGTCCGCCTCAGCAGTCGAGGCAAAGTTTTCACGTGCCTACGGTGCACAACTTTTATGGCGAGATCTCAAGCTTAAGAACCGATTGGCGATTCTCTCCAAGGTCCGTGAGTTGTTAGTGCGGGATCGGTTAATGCTGGCTCAATCCATCCAGATACCGAATCGTCAGAGCTATGCCGAGACGATCTCCGCCGAGCTATTGCCGTTGGCCGACTCGATTCGTTGGTTATGTCGCCGCGCTCGCAATGTTCTAAAGACCCGATACACCCAGCGTCGACATACACCGCTCTGGCTTGGATTAATCGAATCCAGCATATTGCGAGTTCCTCATGGGATAGTCCTCATCATCGGGGCTGGAAACTACCCCCTCTACCTGACTGGCGTTCAGGCATTGCAAGCTCTCGCGGCAGGCAATGCTGTAGCTCTAAAGCCAGCTCCGGGAGCCGAGTTGGTGACCGAGCGTTTTGTTGATTTGCTGATCGAGGCTGGTGTGCCGAGTGAGTTGTGCGTACTTTTGGATAGCTCCGTAGAAGCCGCTCAGGAGGCAATCGAAGCTGGAGTTGATAAAGTGGTACTCACAGGTAGTAGTCGCTCTGGTCGTATTGTGCTCAAGAAGTTAGCCGATAGCTTGACCCCCGCTACCATGGAGTTGAGTGGTTGCGATGCGATGTATGTGTTGCCTGGCGCCGATATGCATCGAGTTTGCGATACCATCGCGTTTACGTTGAGGCTCAATGGCGGTGCATCATGTTTGGCCCCGCGCCGCGTCTTTGTGCCTCAAAAGACTTATGAGGTATTCCATCGGCTTCTATCGCAAAGACTAACCGTTGATTCGCAAAAGTCATGGCGTACACAAATTCCACAGACCGTATTTCAAAAGCTACAAAGTGGAGTTAAAGAAGCGATCCTGTCTGGAGCGCGCGTTTTTGAAAGTCCGACTGCTAACGTTGCGTTGAGCACCACGCAATCGAACAACTCCATAGCAGCTTCAGATCAGGTTAAAGACGTTTCGATCGGCCACTTGGTTTTGACTGATATGAAGCCGACGATGAGTTTATGTTCTGCCGATATTTTTGCTCCCCTGGTTATGATTATTCCGGTGGCGGATTGGGCCGAGGCGCTGCAATTTGACTCGATGTGTCCTTATGCACTGACGGCTTCGGTATACGGGCCCCTGGAGGACGCATTGCGTATGACCAAGTTCATATCGGCTGGATGTATCACCATCAATGATGCCTTGGTGCCGACGGCCGATCCTCAATTGCCGTTTGGCGGTCGAGGGGAAAGTGGTTTCGGGGTCACTCGCGGGGACGAGGGATTACTTTCCATGACTGTGCCAAAAGTAGTCACGATACGAAGAGGGCGTTGGCTACCCCACTTACAGCCCCCGTCTCCTGCCGATGAATCCCTTCTAGACGGATTGCTACAATTCCAACACAGTGGTAGCTTGCTCAAGAGGTTACTCGGTCTAAAGCAAACGATCCAAGCGGCCATGGCTTCGAGGAAGAAGCCCCTCAAATAGGCACAGAAGACCCCAAAAAGGATGAATTTTACATGATTAAGCAAGCATCGCGAACATTACAGGTGGGAGTGGTGGGCGGTGGTTTAGCAGGGCTCGCGGCCGCGTGTACCCTCGCCGCTCGAGGCCACAAAGTCACGCTGTTTGAGAAGAATGCCTGGGTGGGTGGTAAGGCTGCCGTTCATGAACAAGACGGCTATCGCTTTGATATGGGGCCTACCATTTTGACGCTACCGTCAGTTCTCAAGAGAATCTTCAACGAAGCGGGCAAGAAGATCGAGGACTACATGGAGTTGGTTCCGCTCGATCCACAGTGGCGATGCTTTTTTGAAGATGGCAGCGCCCTCGATTTGGTGGCAAACATTAAGGCTATGAAGGAGAATCTGGACAAGTTTTCGGGCAACCCGAACGCGGGTGCCGGTTACGAGCGCTTTATGCAAATTTCTAAGCAGTTGCATAGCGTTTCAGACAAGTTCTTCTTCTGGCGTAGCGTGGGTGGCATCGCGGATACCATGGAGGTCGGTGGCGCATTTTCGGCTTCGGTTTTGAAGGATGTCCTCAGTCTGAGGATGGGTAAATCGGTTGCGGGGCTCGTCAGATCCTGTGTGCCTGACGAACGAGCAGCCCAGATGATCGATCACTTTACTCAGTACGTTGGATCTTCTCCAGAAGCATCACCGGCTGTTCTTTGTGGCATTGCACACATGCAAACTGAAGAGGGGGTGTGGTATCCGATCGGCGGGACTCGTGCGGTTCCCGTAGCACTCGAGAAGCTGGCGCGGGAGCTAGGTGTTGAGATTCATACGGAAACCGATGTTGCGTCGATTCAGAACAATGGGAAACGCGTTACCGGCCTTACAACGACGAAAGGTCAATCGTTTACGTTCGACGCGTTGGTCTCCAATTGCGATGCAGTCCGAACCCACCGCGAATTGCTAAGCGGGTCGGAAACTCAGAAGAAATTCGACAAGCGACGCAAGTACGAGCCTGCATGTTCAGGAGTGGTTTTATACCTCGGTTTGAACAAGAAGTACGACCATATCCTGCACCACAATTTTGTGTTTTCAAAAGACCCGCACGAAGAGTTCGACTACATTTATCGACAAGGCAAACCTGCGCCAGACCCGACAGCATACGTTTGTGCTCCATCGATCAGCGAACCAGCAGTGGCCCCGCCTGGTGGAGAAGCTCTCTACATCCTCGTGCATACACCTTATCTGCGACCTGATCATGACTGGTCCAAGATGTTCCCAGAGTATCGAGAAGTGATCCTGGACAAGCTGGAGCGAACCGGCGGCATGAAAGGCATCCGAGATCGAATCGTTTGCGAGTCGTCGCTTACTCCCGAAGGCATTCACAAACGATATCGCGTTCTCAACGGTGCGATTTATGGCTTGGCAAGTCACGGTAAGTACCTCGGCGCATTTAAGCCAGCCAACCGGTCTAAGGACCTGAAGGGGCTCTATCTCGCAGGTGGCGCAGCTCACCCAGGCCCAGGAATGCCAATGGTGCTCATGAGTGGATGGATCGCTGGCGACACCGTCGACATCGACACCCAGGCAGGGAAGCTCGAACTCGCGGGCTCCGCCAGCTAGTTCTAACTTAGATCGGTCTGATTCGACCGATCCGACTGATCTCTTCTAAAAGACAGGCGTAGCCTGTCGTCATACCGATGTCGTCGAATCAATTCGACGACATTACACCGCCCGTCGATGCGCTTCGGGGCTCGTCATCACTGCGTTATCGCTCAGTCTTAAATGCTTTTTGCACAAAAATGCGAATTGGCACAGCCTTTGTTATCTAAAACACCGTCACATTTGATACGACCGATTGGTCGACGGATTTTTAGAAACAAAGGAAACGGAAATGACTACCGATGTATTGAGCCGGTGTATGGCGGGCGCAGTTGCTTGGATCTTGATTGGATGCTTGGGTGTTCTACATGCCAGCAATCCATGGTCGAGCGAAGTTGGCGAGGCGAAAGATGTTCAACGAACGGCCGCAGAAATCACACGCCTATTGAATGAGGAGCACCCGTTCAGCCCCGCGGCTGACATCGCTAGATTATTGGAACAACAATCCTCACAGCTTCTTCGAATCGTTCGCGACGGCGCCGATTGGAATCGAATTATAGTCTCATTGAAAAATACCAAAGCCGTCTTCTGCAACCTTAATGTGGTTGTGAATCAAGACTGTAAAACTCGGGACGATCGAAGCTTGCAGAGATCAATCGAAGCGTTCGATCGACGATTTAATCGCTTAGAGTCAGCTTTAGTAAATCGCTACAAAAAGCTTAATCCACCTTTTTGCCCTCCGGTGATTCGTCGTCCGCCAATTCATATACCTCCGATCCACGAGCCTCCCGTTCGTATCTTGCCCATACTGAGACAACCCGCTCCGCTTCCTCCGTTTCATCATTTTCCACCGAGCTATTACCATCGAGAAGATATTCCCTCAGGCATGCCGAACAACCGTGTCGAGTTGTCTCGCGAACAAAGCTACCAGAGGGAAATTTCCTATCGCAATGATCACCGACGAGATCAAACTGCGCCAGTCATTCGCTCAGCCGGTCGTCAGATTATGTCGGTCGTAATCAGTGAGCTCGTAAATCGATTGTGAGCACATGATGTTCATATCGGACGGTATCAGTAAATCGGGCTGCTATGTCATGCGGAAGTAGCGGCCCATGAGGAAGGTTGGGATCGCAAAAAGACAAATCAGAATTCCAGGACCTGCGTCTGCAAACTGCAGTGCGACAGCCGCGTCCAAGAAAAGAATCGTCAATATAGATTGCTTAATGGCTGGCACTAAAAACGATACATTTGGATGCTTAATGGAAATAACAACTCGTAGCGCCCAAGGAATCGCCAGCAACGCAATTAATACCGGAAACCAGTCTTTTGAGCCCGGCCGCTGATAAATATCGGGTGCAACGAAGCTCGCCGTGCCAGCGATTAGTGCTAGTCCAATAACGCTTACTGCCCAGCAAGAGGCCAACCGTATTCTCGATTGAATGAGCATCGACTCTTTGCGAGCTGCTAACGTTAAACCTACGACAAACAGTCCGTGACCAGCCAATAGCATCCAGCATCCCGGCATCCTAGACTCGATCATGTCTTGATCAAAGTTGATAGAAACAGCACCCACCGCCATACCTAAAGCCAAGTTGAGCGATCGGCATAAACCCATCAGCCATGGCCCAAGGATCGTTTGTTTCAGTCGGCTGTCGTAGGCCAAGATCGCGGCGGTGAGCAAAATAGCGATGCCCGCAGGGGCGAAGTTTAATGGCTCCCAAAGACTAGTTCCGAGCGATTGCTCGATTGCAAACAGGCCTGCTGCCGACGCAAAGATGATTCCGGCCCCAAATAGAATCCAACTGACACTCGCTGCTTGGGAAACCGAGATTCGCCCAGATACGAGGGGGCCCAATCGCCTTTGGGCTTTGTCTCGCTCCACATCATTGACATCGTTCATCGCCATCCCTGCCCAATAGAGAGCAATGGAGGCAATCGAAATTATGGCTACTGGTAGATAGGACTCCGAAGAACCAAACCAGGGACCGACAACGAAGCTGAATCCAGCGATAGAATCCGCGCACGCCGTAAGAGTGTTCGGCACGCGCACCAATTGCATCCAGTCTTTGAGTTGAGCCATTACCGCCTACGGTTTAGCGAGCGCGACGCTGAAACTCTTTAACCAGTTCAGGAACAGGAAGGCCGATTGCACCACGACCTTCTTTCAACCTAAAGGCGACGTCTTCTTGCGTAGTTTCGTTATCGATGTCCCAGAACAGCTTTTTTAATTCCGGAGTTAATGGTTCGGCGGAACGAACCAACCGCATACCGACCATTCTCGCTGGATCGGTCGTAAACCACCAGGGGCTTAGTGGCACATTAGGATCGCTTTCTTTCCAATCTTCATCAACCGATCCCATGCGAGCCGCAGCTCTCAATCGATCTGCGGAGTCTTGCCAGCCGCCACCCTTTACGCAACGGGAATCTTGTTCAGTGGGCCATGCCGTACCGTCTTTCCAGGATAGTGTTTTGCCACCGCGATCGCCAAAGCCCGAGGCGTCGTATTGATCGATGGTCCATTCCCAAACATTGCCGTGCATGTCATGCAGACCAAACGCGTTGGGTTCTTTGGAGCCGACCTTAGCAGCTTTTCCCTCGGCATTATCAGAAAACGTAGCGTACTTTCCGAGTTCCGCGGCATCGTTGCCAAAACTGTATGCTGTTTTAGCCCCGGCTCGCGCCGCATGTTCCCACTCTGCTTCGGTGGGTAGACGATACTCAACTCCGGTCATACCGCTCAACCATTTCGTATACTGCTTGGCAGCATACTGAGTCATCGTTACTGCAGGCTGCGATTTATCTTCGCCATACTCAAACGTGTGAGCGGGGTCATAGAGCGGAGTCGGAACGGTGATCGCATCGGCCCGATTGTCATCGTTCACAGTACGAACGCCCTCGCCCGCAAGTCGCTTGAACACGTCATACATTCGCATAAACGTTTTGTACTCGCCCCACGTTAGTTCGGTTTTGGCGACCCAATAAGGGGGCAGCGTTACCGTGAACTGAGGCCCTTCGTCGTCGGCTCGGCCCTCTTCATCATCTGGAGAACCGACAGTGACTTCTCCACCTGGCACAGGAATCATTTCAAATTTGATACTGGTTCGTTCGATTTCGTGAACGTACGGTACCATATAAACGCCGTTGTACTCCACAAATGGACCAGACTCGGGCTTCACTTTGCTGATTCCCATCAGAGGGGCGGCGGAGTTGGCATCTTGTGCGGTTGCAATCGAGCAAGGTACTGCGGAGAGCGTAAATGCCGAAATCAAGCTTGCTAGTAAAAATCGTTTCATCGGGATTATCATTTGAGAGTCGTGGCGTGCAATTTTGCTACAATTTCAAGTCAGCTACCCTAGATTAACCTCCGAAACTCAGTCCTGCTAGGCTCAAATAACCGACCGTTTCGTACGTTCCAAGGATTTTCTCCTAATGCCGTCAAAAGCGATTATTTCAAGCTCCGGAATATTGCCTGACAGTACCTCGCGAATGTTGAATTCCCAGGAATTTCTCATTAAGTGCGAAGAGATTCGGGCGAGGGTTCTTTCGGAATTTGAGGAGGAAATGCATTGCTCCTCGTTTGTGAAGCGTTGTTGGTTAAAATGGCAAGCAGAACGATTGATCCGCGTGGAGATAAAAATGATCTCCCCCAGCGATTATGCCCATTGAGCTGCGTTAATCAGAAAAATATAGGCCTAGTCAAAGTGCTAAACGAAAACGCTTCGCGTAAACTGGATTTTGTGTCTCGTAAAGTCAATGAAATCGTGGAACTTGTATTGCAACATCGCCTGGTCGCTATTCTGCGTTTACCCGACTTGACCGATGCTATTCCGCTCGTCCAAGCACTTCTCGATGGAGGAGTTCGGCTGATCGAGTTTACTCTGACGAATCCGGATGCCGGAAACGCGGTCGCTCGTTGCCGTCGAGATATCAAACAGTTTGATCACGGGGAGGCTGCGATTGGAATTGGGTCAGTTCGAACAGTCGATGAGGCTAAGCTGGCTCTCGACTCCGGTTGCCAGTTCGTGGTGACACCGATTTATTTACCGGCAGTGATCAAAACGTGCAAAAATGCAAACATGATGATTTGTAGTGGTGCGTTCACGCCAACGGAAATTTATAACGCTCACTTGGACGGCAGTGAAATTGTGAAGGTCTTTCCTGCGCGGGATTTAGGCCCGAACTATATCAAGGATGTTCTGGCACCGATGCCATTCTTAAAGCTCATGCCGACAGGGGGCGTCGATTTGAGCAACGTGCAATCTTATTTTGATGCAGGAGCGGTAGCGGTGGGTGTTGGCGGCCAGTTTGTCGATAGGACTGCCATCAAGAACCGCGATTGGCTGGCGATTACGAAAGCGGCCCAGCAATTCGTACAGGCTACAAGTAGGCCGTAACAAGGCTTTGCGAAGTTACGGCGTGCCTGTTTCTATTCAACGCGTGAATGACTAGTCGAAAAATCTCCGGCGTGCTTGCCGTAACTGCGTCTCTTTGAGACTTGTTACGGCCTACAAGAAGGCGTGCCTGTTTCTATTCAACGCGTGAATGACTAGTCGAAAAATCTCCGGCGTGCTTGCCGTAACTGCGTCTCGTTGAGACTTGTTACGGCCTACAAGAAGGCCTGCGTTAGCCTGTTCGGCTGTCGCCTAGGAACTCGCGGAGGGATCGCAAACCTCGTTTGAGCAAACCTGCGACCGCCATCTCCGACTTGCCCATCTTCTCAGAAATATCCTTCAAAGATAAACCCTCGACGTATCGCAGTCGGATCGCCTCTTGTTGCGTTTCTGGAATGCGTTCTAGATGTGACGCGAGCATAGCAGCCGTTTCGTTCCGCATGACACGCTGACTCGGCGTCGAGGTTTCCGCGGGAATGATGTGCTCCATTCCCAAGGAACTGCCACCATTGTCCGATGGAATCGATAGCTTGGTCTCCATCCGGGCAGAACGTTTTTGTGTGCCGAGATGCTGCTGGTGCGCAGTATGGACGTTGTTGCGAAGTATGTTTCGCAACCAAGCCAGCAAGGAATCGATCGAATCCCCTCGAAATGCACCGAAGTCTCGCGACGCTTCCAGAAACGTCGTTTGAACCACATCGGTAAAATCCAGCCGACCTCGCAATCGCTCATCAAGATGCCGCTGGGCGATGACGTTCAAGTAAGGACGGAACCTCTCTAGAAGCTCCCCCTTGGCAGCATCATCGCCCGCTTTGGCTCTTTCTAAAATCGAATGCGAGTCGAATACCATGTCAGTTTTTTGCTATCGCCACGTTACGCGTTCGCCCCTGCTTCCAGACCAGCATTGAAACGAGCTGCAATGGGGAAGTAGACCAGCAGAATCGCTGACATAGCCAGTCCCAATAGCCCAAAGTAATAGGTCGGCGGCATCAGTGGATATAGCTGCGTGATCGGCGCATTGATCAGCAAGTTGGCTAAAAACACAACCGCCAACCAGCATGCCGTCACAAAGCTCTTCATCGAGGCAGGTGCGGCAACGAACGCTAATTCCAAGCCAGTGATCGATACGAGAACCTCACCTGCTGTGAGGATCAAGTATGCCAAAACTTGCCACCAAACCGTAACTCGTTCCGTCGGTTTCACCCAGTCTACGACTTCGGTCACGATCGCCAGATCACCTTCTTTAGGCTCCCCGGTCTTAACAACTTCCAAGACATTGGTTCCATCAGCCAATTCAACCAGGCCTGCAACACTGTTCGTTAAAGTGACAGCGGGTTTGTCTGCGATAGCCAGCTCGCCACCCTTAATCGTGAGCTTCTTTTTCGCGGCATCATATTCCGAATTCATCCCGGTGATGCTCGCCCCACTTGTCTTCAAGCTGTCGGTCATTTTGTCGAGGGCTTCGGGAGACGCTGGCAACACAATGTAACCATCGGCAAACGTCATCTTAGTTCCTTTGATGGCGGTACCAGCCATGAAGCCCGAGAAACTCATGATGACCATACTTAGAGCGGTAAAGCCGAAACCGATCGCAATCTTATTCGTAGCTTTGACCGGAAACGCTTTAAAGAACGCAACACTCAACGGAACCATTGCGATGATAAATAAAGCGTTAAAGGCTTGGATCGAATCAGGGGGAACAGCATAGCCAAACAGTGTGCAGTCCATGTACGTGTTGGCGAAGAAAATCCAAGTGCTAGCCGATTGATCAAAAATCGCCCAAAAGAACATTACCGTCAAAAATAACAATCCGATGCGCTGAAGGGTTTCTAGTCGTAAAGCACGACGGTTTCGTCTCTCTTCCTCCGTCACCAACTGCTTGACAATGGGAATGCCGGTAATGGTCTTGAGCCCCTTGTCGGCATCCGTAGGCGGTGTTGTTACTAGTTGGACGATCGTTTCGTCACCGTAGAATTTTTTGCCCAACGCGAAAATGACTAGGGCGAGGGCCATGAGTGCTGCAGGAAACATAAAAGCAACCTGGTAGCCATATTGATCCCGAAGCCAAGGCATCGACGATTGAGAAAGAAAAGCTCCAATGTTGATCGCCATGTAGAACCATGAGAACGCGGAGCTGCGTAACTGAGCCTGCCCCGGCCGCTGTTGATCGTAAGTGAGCCCCATAAGAGTCGATATGTTGGGCTTGATTACTCCGGAGCCCATCGCGAGCAACACCAATGAGCCCATGACGATAATCGGGTTTTCGATACCGACAGTGAATTGCGCTAGGACATAGGGCAAGCTGAACAGGACAATAGTCCAGTACTTGCCCAAGAAATTATCGGCAACCCATCCCCCGATCAAAGGAAAGAAGTAGCAGGCTGCGATAAACAGGGACATATAAGTCCCCGCATTACCTTTGTCGACTCCGAGTTTGTCGATCATGTACATCGCCAGAATCGCTCGCATGCCGTAATACGAACACCTCTCTGCGAATTCACCCCAAAAGAAAAACCAAAAACCTATGGGGTGACCAGTCATTGTGTCACCACCTGGGCTCGCCGACGCTGCTGCGGTTGAAGACTCCACGCACAACCTCTTTCATGATCAAATGGGAAATTACGTTGCAATCGCTGATCGTCAGTGACTGCCGAATCAAACTGCGACTTGTCTAGTTTATTTTGGTGCCAGTATCAACCCTCTGGGCGTTATTCCTATTCGAAATTTATCCGAATCTGCTGGCTCAAGTTCGCTATTCTAACTCAATGTCTCCCAGACGCTCGCTTGAAGTTGTATAATTCCAGTCCGACGCTCTTGCCGTGTAAGTTGCTCCTCTTCGCGTCTTTCCCCCCTGTAAAGACAGCTTTTTCGCACTAATCCCGCTCCGTTTGCCCTCGAAGGTATCCATGGCCGAGACACCTAACAAAGACTTTAAGCCCTTTGTCCCTGAAGAGGCGAATGTTCCCGAGTTTACTTGGGGGCCGCTGGTCATGGGGGCTCTCCTAGGGATTATCTTCGGTGCTTCGTCAATGTATTTGGTCATCAAGGTCGGGCTCACGGTTTCGGCATCGATCCCTGTGGCAGTTCTCGCCTTGACTTTCTTTCGCGTGCTGAGCCGCATGACCGGGCTCCGAAAAACCACAATTCTCGAACACAACATAGTTCAAACGGCTGGGTCTGCTGGGGAGTCGCTGGCTTTTGCGGTTGGGATGATCATGCCTGCCCTGTTGCTTCTCGGATTTGAGATCGATGTCGTTCGAGTCATGACCGTCAGCGTTTTTGGTGGGCTGCTGGGTATTTTGCTGATGATCCCACTTCGACAAGCCTTTATCGTAAAGCAGCACGGCAAACTGATTTTCCCTGAAGGCAAAGCGTGCGCAGAAGTGCTGGTCGCGGGAGAAAAAGGGGGTGGCAACGCGTTGATGATCTTCGCGGGCTTTGCGTTGAGCTTTGTTTATCAGTTACTGATGGGAGCACTCAAGCTTTGGTCGGACATCGTCTCGTTGGCTTTGCACACAGTTAGTGCGACCGGCAAAGCGATCGGGCTTAAGGGGGCTAGTCTCGGACTTGAGGCCAGTCCAACCTTGCTCGGTGTCGGTTACATCATTGGGCCCAAGATTTCCTCCATCATGGTAGCGGGGGGCGTTTTGGCTTATCTAGTCATTGCACCGATGATCGTCTACTTTGGCGATGGATTGACACAACCACTCGAACCAGCGACGACGCTTATCAGCGAAATGTCCGAGGACGAGATACGAGGCAACTACATTCTTTACATCGGTGCAGGTGCCGTTGCAGCGGGTGGAATCATCAGCATGCTACAGGCGATGCCCGTGATCATCGGGGCCCTGTTTTCCAGTCTTAGAGATTTAAGAAAGAGCAAGCGGGATGGAGTCGTTGGGCTTCGCACCGAACGAGATATACCACTGCCGATTGTGTTTGGCGGCAGTATTGTGCTCGTTCTAAGTCTTATGGCGGTTCCACAGTTGGGGTTAGGGTTTGGTTTTACCGGATTTGTTGCGGCTTTAATGATCATGGTCTTTTCGTTTCTCTTTGTGACGGTCGCGTCGCGAATTACGGGAGAGATTGGTTCGACATCGAGTCCCGTTTCTGGCATGACTGTGGCAACTCTGCTGCTCACCTGCTTGATTCTTCTCGTTCTTGATTCGTTTGGTCTCGTAACCATTAACAAAGAGATCAAGCTAACTGCACTCACCGTAGCGGGAGTTGTTTGTATTGCATGCTCGAATGGAGGCAGCACCGCACAAGCGCTCAAGGTCGGGCATCTCGTCGGTGCAACGCCTCGTTCGCAGCAGATCGCGATTTTGATCGGTGCGCTGACCTGCGCGTTCGTGGTTGGTCTGGTTTTACTGGCTATGAATGAGGCCAATACGACCTATAGTAGAAAAGCAGTTGAGCCCTATGCGTCGATGGTCATCGATACCGAGGGGTTGCCCAAAGGTCGCGTGCAATCGGGGGCGTATGCGACTGATACTGCTGAGTATTCCGTGCTGATTCTAGGGCGAGCTGAAACGGACAAAGAGTTGCCGCCAGGTAAGTATTTGATTGATTCCAGCGGAAAGCCTGCGTATCTGGTCGATCCAGCCATCAATGGTATTCTCAAAAATGATGATGAAGGTAAGCCGACCACACGATACGAGGCACCCAAGACCGTTCTTATGCAACTTATAATCGATGGGATTCTCGATCGTCGATTGCCGTGGGGGTTGGTCATGATCGGGGTGCTGATTGCCGTGACGCTGGAACTAAGTGGAGTGGCCAGTCTCCCATTTGCGGTCGGAGTTTATTTGCCGCTCGCGTCATCGACTCCGATCTTTATTGGTGGAATGGTTCGTTACTTGGCAGACAAGTGGCAGAAAAAATCATCAGGTGAAGATGATTCCAGTCCTGCAGTACTGCTAAGCTCGGGATACATTGCGGGCGGGGCCATTGCTGCGGTGTTGGTTTCGTTTATGAACTTTAGTCCATCGCTCACCGCTTGGTTTGAGGCTAAGGGAGTGTCGATCACAGAAATGCTTCCTAGCAAAGATCTAGTTGCGTTTTTGATGTTCTTGTTGTTGACGGTTTGCTTGACGCTAGTTGGCATGAGAAAATCGTCCAGTAGGCCGTAACAAGGCTTCCTGTAGGCCGTAACAAGGTTCTGCGCAGTTACGGCTTGCATGTGTCAATCTTATGTCTTATCGACTAGTTGAATGATACCTGGCGTGCTTGCCGTAACTGCGTCTCTTCGAGACTTGTTACGGCCTACGATGGGGCGTTATGGCCTGCTCTGACTACTTGCTGGCCATAAGACGGAGGTTTTGAACGGCGGCGCCGCTGGCTCCTTTGCCGAGATTGTCAAGCTTGGCGAGCAAGACCGCTTGGCCGATGCGATCGTTACCGAAAACAGATAACTCCATACGGTTGGTTCCGTTTAACGCTTGAGGTTCCATGCGTCCATTCTCTGTCGGCGGAACAACACTTACATATTCACAATCGGCATAATGATCCTGCAAGCAGGATTCGAGCTCCGCAGAACTACTGACTCGATACAACAAATCTAAGTGCAAGGCAATCTCGACAATCATTCCGCTGTGAAACGCTCCCACCGATGGTAAGAAAATGGGACGTCGCGATAGACCGGAATACTTTTGCAATTCAGGTACATGTTTGTGCTGCAATTGTAGTCCGTAAACGTCGAGCGGCGGTGCGCTCTGACTTTTGTCGGCTGATTCATACGCTTCGATCATCTGACGGCCGCCGCCTGAATAGCCACTAAACCCCTGTACGACAATTGGGTAGTCCTCCGGCAATAGCCCAGAAGATATCAATGGTCGCATAAGCCCTATACCACCGGTTGGATAACAACCAGGATTGCTAACAAAGTCTGCATTGCGAATTGCGTCTGCTTGTTTTTTGTCTAGCTCAGGAAAGCCGTAAACCCAACCCTCGGCGACACGATGAGCTGTGCTGGCATCAACGATTCTTGGACGTTGATTTTCGTTGAGTGTACTGACAAGCGCGACAGTCTCTTTGGCGGCATCATCATGCAAGCAAAGCACTACGAAATCAGCTTCTTCGAGGATCGCGAGCTTCGCCTTGGGATCTTTTCTGGCGGATGGGTCGATACTGACGATCTGAAAATCCGGGTCCCCAATGAGCCGTTCGCGAATCTGCAATCCAGTCGTGCCTGCTTCGCCGTCAATGAATACTTTTTGCATGGTTAGAAGTTGTCGGAAACTAAGAAAAAATGAGG
Source organism: Pirellula sp. (assembly GCA_046318795.1). Lineage (GTDB taxonomy): Bacteria > Planctomycetota > Planctomycetia > Pirellulales > Pirellulaceae > JBKCUI01. Next base: position 97,232 of record JBKCTT010000142.1, on the reverse strand, counting down.
GTGTCTCTCGCTTACGGACTAGTTGCATTATTCAGCCGTAATGCGCTAGCGTCCGGTTATAGTCCGTTAACCGTGGGCTAGCGCCCTTCGGCTGATGCTTGTTTTTCAAAAAGCAACACGCCCTTGCGCTGCGGTTTGGAATTGTTAGCGACGCTTTTCGCGGTCGCTTAATGGGCGTCTCATTCGGTTGAGGCGACGCTTTTGAAGAGGGCCTGATGGCATCTCGCCAAATGACTGTGGAGCTTGGGCAATTTCGACCTCTGCTTTGACGACTTTGAGCTTGCCATCAGTTGGCTTGGCCGCGACAGGATCAGATAGTGGATCGACTACCAACAACCGATTGATGAGGTGCTCAATCTCGGTTAATCGATCCCCCTGGCCCTTGGCGACAAATGAGAATGCAATCCCATCTCGCCCCATCCGTCCGGTGCGTCCGACTCGGTGAACATAATCATCGCTGTCATCAGGCAAATCGTAGTTTATGATGTGGGAAATGGTCGATACATCGATGCCCCGACCGACTACATCGGTTGCTACCAAGATTTGAATATTACCTGCTCGCAAGTCCTTGAACACAGCGTCTCGTTGCGTTTGATTCATGTTGCCGTGAATTGTCGCTAGCTGGTAAGAAGCTAGTTCGGGAATACGAGGCAATCGACTTTCCAGTTGCCGGTGTAATTTGGCCGTTCCCAGTTTGGTGCGGCAAAAGATAATGGTTTGTGGAGGCAGTTCACGCAGCAGGAGTCGGACTAGTGTCTCGAATTTTTGATCTGCACCTACTGTGATGTAGCGTTGTTCAATTGTGTCAACGGATAGATCCTTCTTAGAACAATCGACATGGACTGGTTCAAATAAATAGGTCGTCGCTAATTCCCGCACGCCGTCGGCGAGTGTTGCACTCAAAAGCAAAGTCTGACGATTTTTTGGACAGCTGCGGAGTATCCGCTCAATAGCTGGCCGGAACCCAATATCGAGCATGCGGTCTGCTTCGTCGAGCACAACGCACCACAATCGAGATAGGTCTAGTGTGCCTCGGCTCAAATGATCGAGGACTCGACCGGGGGTGCCGACGACGACCTGCACTCCCTCCCCGAGCTTTCGCGTTTGTCGACGCATGTGCTTGCCGCCGGAGACTTCTAAAACGCTAGTGGGGCATCCCTCCGCCAGTTTCAAAAACTCACCGTAGACTTGAGCTGCTAGCTCGCGAGTCGGGACCAGGACCAGTGCTTGAGGAGATTTTGTGGTTCTTAAGGGATCGAGCTGTTCGAGAATGGGGATCGCAAAGGATGCCGTTTTGCCAGTACCTGTCCTCGCTTGGCCGATGACGTCGTATCCCTGCAACGCCCAGGGAATGACCTGTGCCTGAATGGGGGATGGGCGTTCGTAGCCAAGCAATTTCAAGGCACGTAACATGATCTTGGACAGACCGAGATCCTCGAACTTTTCCGGTAAACTCTCAGGCACGATATCAGGCAATTTGTCATCCATTGGCATCTTCCACCAGTTGGTGTCGTCAAAAACGCATTTTACGTTAGAGTTGCGAAGACGATACGCCGCTTTGAACTTATTCTTCGAGAATGTTGACGTACATGAGCGATTTTCCCCTTGAAATGTCCGACGACGCCCGTGTTTGGCTGAACCGGACTTTGCAACAGCTGGAAAACGGATTGCAGTCGGAATCCCAGTTTTTGCCTTCCTTTTCCGATCCCGTTGATCCGGTTTGGGCTATTTTTGCTGCCCGAGAACTGGTGGAATCCTGGGATACCTACGCGGCTTCGGAAACACGGTTCGCTCGTGCGTCGTTAGAACGATTGATCCAACGCGTCTCTCAGTGGCTCCGTTCTGGACTACGAGTAGAAAAGCTTCCGGCAGAGGAAATCGCATTTCAGAAACTAATCACGGTCCAGGCCGCTACCCAGCTTTTCCTAAAGGTCCGAACCAGCCGTTATAGCAACCTCGATGGCGCGCTCTTGCAGATTGCGTTTGCATCCGGTCATCCTACGGCGATTCAAATGGGGGTCGACTTTCTTCTGCAAACTCCTCCGCAGGCATGGACCTCGGCATCGCTCGCGTTAAGTCCATTGCTTCAATATGACGACTGGGATATTGAGTTGGTTTTTCCACGAATATTGGAAAGCAGTCAGCCTGCTATTTTGGCGTCGGCCCTGGATATTGCGAATCATCTCTACTCCACGGGGAGGCAAACGCCTCACCCGTGCGAGTCTCGTTTCGATGACTTGGTTTCATTATTGGGTGGTATCGTCCAGCGACTTGGGGTGATGGAAGAGGATCCAGGCAAGTTCGGTCAGCAAGCATCCGAGGTGCAAAAGATCCTTTTTGATTCGGTTTCACTATGCGTTTCGCTATGCCACACCCTTTCCCTACTCGACAACGACTCGTGCATCGGGAAGCTCATGCAAGCGTCGGAGCTTAAACATCGACGCATTCGCACAGAAGCAGCATTTGCGTTAGCAAAACTAAATCATCCGCGAGGAACCGATCTGCTGATCGAGCTTGCAGCCGATCCTGCTTCGCGAGCGCGGGCCATTGCCTACGCGACTGAGTTGGGGTGTTCCGATCGAATCGATGAAAAATACAAAACCATTTTGGCCCAAGCTGAATCGCAACTCGCCCAGTGGCTTGCCCAAGTCGAGCAGATGGGAATCGCTCCGTCTCGGATCGAGTTCTTGGAGCAACGTACGCTTCCGTGGCCTGGTTTTGAGACGGCACAAGAGTGTTTTCTATTTCGATTTGGCTACACCATGTCCGACGGTGAGTTTAGTAATGTAGGGCTAGCGGGACCGGTGGCCAAGGCGTTTTCTCAGGACCTGGCCAACATCTCAACAGACGATGCATTCGCAATTTTCGCCGGTTGGGATATTGAACATCCTGAGATTTACGAACGAGATGCCAGTCGATTGCCTACTTCGGTGCAAGAGCATGTTCGTGAATGGATCGAAACGTCTCTTCAAGAAGAGTTTGAGCACGTTGAGCCTGCATTTGTGGGTACTTTTTTTGAGCAACTGGTGTTGGTCGGTTTCGGAACAAAAGATGACCGCAAGCAACCGTTCGCCTATGATGGAACGGAACTTGTGGTATGCCCATCCTTAAAGTCCAATCCAGATGCCTTGCAGATGGTGTACTATCTTTGGAGAGGCAGAGCGTTTTTTCATGCTTTTGGGTAAGTGAAATGGTGCCCTAAGAGGCTTTGATCCAAGCGTTTGCTCGACTAAACTCTACATATCCCGCTTTTTCATAGATATGTAAAGCATGATGATTGCGTTGATCGACTGCCGCTACGATCCGCGAGACGCCACGCTTGTTCGACCAGGTTTCCACAAATTCAAGAATCTTCCCTCCTAAACCTTTACCGCGTGCAGTCGCAATTAGTCCCAAATAGACGAGCTCTACAAGTTCAGTCTGGTGTGGGCAGAGTAGTATGCAACCGATGGGGACATCCTCCTGGACAACTACCCACCACGGAAGATGGGGCTCTCTTACACACGATGCATAGCCTTCAATCGTGTTGTGCGTTGATCGGATTCCATTGAGCTCGGGTACGTCTAATGTTCCTTCATAAGTTTTTTCGACAATTTTCGCGAAATCGCTGGAATCAAATTCGTTCGCATCTTGTAATATCAAAGTGTCGCCGAGGGGAATGATAGAGTTGCCAGATGAATTTTCTGGAATACTCAAGATCGGTTTGGGTGAAATGAGTTCAATTTGTACTAGTTCGGCGACCAAGTTTAAACCGGCTGACTGAAAGCACTCCTCGTAAGCAGACTGCTCGGACGCACTAAGTTCACCTTGAGTCAAAACTGCCTGAATGATTTCAACCTCGAGGGAGGCGCATTCAACCAAATCTTCGAGAAGTATTGCGGTGTCCGCACGACAAGCGGTGCTTTCGCAATCAGGGAAATCAAGCCCGCCGACAATTGCTAATGCTCCTGGGTGTAAAACGATATAACCCGATGAGCCACCAGAAGACCTAGCAGCCAGAATTGGGCGTAGGTAAGAAGACCTTTTAACGTGCGACTTGAGGCTTTCGATCAATGCAAGTCGGTTGGGCAGAGGAAGCAGGGCATGACAAGCATGAATGCAGTCTTCCCAATTAGCATACCATTCCACGGAGAGGTTTCCTTCAGGTCAATGATATCTCCATCAATCGACGGATGGATACAGTACAAAATTTGCAGATATCATAACCGATTCATGGCGGGGGGCTATGCTGCTCGGCGCTGTTCGGCAATATCGCCTGAGTTTTGCTGTTTGTTCGCCAGATCTGCGGCGATTCGCGATTTCACTTTTTCCGCTTGTTGCATTACCGCTGCGTCTTTGGCTGCTTGTTCGGCCTCAGCATGCCGACGTGCTGCTTCCTTTAGTTTCTTGACCTTTTCGCGAATCTGCATGATTTTGCGATTTCTCGCTGCGATCTCTTTTTGCTCGCGAACGTACGCAACGAGCAATTCTTGTAGATGCGATTGCAATTCCAGAGCCAATCGTATTAAGACACGGAAAGCGATAAACACTACCGCGCCCCAAATTAACCAACTCCAGAATCGCGAGTCCATCTTTAGGGTCCTAGGCAGCTGTTCGTCGGGACGATTCATTCGCGAGAACGCTTCGGATGCGATCGAATTCCTCAACACTCGTAAAGTGAATGGTGATACGGCCTTTGCCTCGTCCTGATTGACTGATTTCAACCTTGGTTCCAAGCTTCATCTTGAGGTCGGACTCAAGGGCTTGGAGTTGGGGGCTCTTGGAGGATCTACGATTCGGGACGATACCGAGAATTCCATCTTCTGAAGCGGCGGAAGATGCGACTGCTTCTGCAACTTGACGCTCCGTCTCTCTTACGCTCCAGCCATGCTCCACAATTTTTTTAACAAATGCGTGTTGCTCTTTGATGCTGCCCAAACTTAGTAGAGCCTTCGCATGACCAGCCGTGATTTCCTCTCGTTGAATTGCGTCCGTGATCCCTTCTGGCAATTCCAATAGACGTAACAAATTGGCGATAGTGCTTCGATCAATTTTGATGCGATTAGCTAGCTCTTCCTGGGTGCATTTGTGTTCAGTCAGGTAGCGTTTAAAGGACATGGCCTTTTCGACAGCGTTTAGGTCTTTCCTCTGCAGATTCTCGATGATAGCAAGTTCCGCAACGAGACGGTCGTCGGCAACTCGGACCTCTGCTCGGATGGTGGGGAGCCCTGCATGAATAGTCGCGCGGAGGCGACGCTCACCGCTGATCAGCTGATATCGGTCCTGGACCTTGCGAACCAGAATGGGTTGCAGTTGTTGATGCTGTTTGATGGATTCCGCTAACGATTCAATTTCCCCCTGAAGAAATTGACGCCGTGGTTGGAATGGGTTCGGATCTATGAGATTGGTCGGGATCGACAATGTGCCCGTCTCGGGTCCGTCAGATCGCTTCGCTAACGTTGATGTGGGAGGTTCAACCGGTATGCTGATCGGGGAAATCGACGAGCGAGATTCGTTGGCTCTGGCTTCGGTTGCCAACTGGCGAATGACTTCGGAGCGATTGCCGTTAGGGATGCTCGCGTTGGGTGTATCGGTACTCGGCGAACTATTCGAAGCAATCGGCTGCACCGAGCTTTTCGGTTGATTTGAACCCATTGTCATTTCAGTGGCGTTCTCTTCCACAGGAGTCCCTAAAAGCGCAGCTAAACCTCTACCCAATCGACGATCTTTAGTCACGATCTAATACCTCCATGCAAAGTTCAATGTAAGCTCGCGTTCCATGCGAGCGAGGGGCATATGCTAGCACACTTGTTCCGTGGCTTGGCGCTTCGCTGATTGCGATGTCACGTGGGATGACTGTATCAAAAACGATATCTCCAAAGAAATCCCGAACTTCGGAATCTACCTCACGAGTTAGCTCAAATCTTGGATCATACATAGTCAAAAGAATGCCACCAAAAGTCAAACGCCCGGGAAACTGCTGCATGACGTCGCGGATGACATGGATCATCTGGGTGAGCCCCTCCATGGCATAGTATTCGCATTGAATGGGCATGAGCACCTCGGTGCTACTAGCCAAGGCTGCTTGTGTGAGTTCGCCCAAGGAGGGGGGGCAGTCGATAAAGACTGAGTCGTAGTGCCCTAAGCCAGCCTCGAGATGCTGTCGAAGAAGTGCACCTTGACTTACTCCCCCTTTAGCAAGTCGATCGACATCTTGAAAAGACCGACAACCGGGCATAAGGTCCAGTCGGCATTTTTCGGTCTGAAGGATGCTTTCTCGAAGTGGTGCATCGATCAACAGAGGGTGTCGTTCCGCGGGCGACAGTCCTAGGCCGCTCGTGGCATTGCACTGCGGGTCTAGATCGACGAGCAGGGTCTTCTGGCCAGAGCTCGCCATTGCCCAAGCTAGATTGATAGCTGTGGTGGTTTTGCCCACACCACCTTTTTGATTCGCTATGCAGAAGACTCGTGGCATTTGGGAACGGATTGCTAGGGACCGTACGTGGGCGTGTGAAACAACACAACGCTGGTTATAAGAAAGAATTGCCATTCGAGGAAATGTCAATCTCTGCTCAACCGCGTGGGAAACGCCCTGCGCTGGAGCGTTCCAGGTCGGACCTGGATAGCAACGCAGGGGATGACGTTCTGTGCAGGCCGAATCGGTCCGGGTTAGAGAAGTCATCGCGGGGCGTCGCCCCGTGCGGATTAACAATATGGGTGCTACGTGCCCAAGGATAATTGCACGAGATCTGGCTCGCAAATACCTTCGGTCGTTACCACTTCACCTAATAGGCTGAACGCAGAAACGTCCGTGATTCGGATGGGCAGGAGCTCACCGACCTGTCGCATGTTCCCGTTCCAGTGCACAATGCGATCGCATATGGTCCGACCGATCAGTTGACGCAGATCCCCAGTTTCGTTCTTTCGAACCGACCATTTGCTCGGTCCCTCGACCAAGACTTCGACAGTTTCCCCGAGGAACCTCATATTGTCCTCGAGTGAGATTTGATTCTGAACTTCTAGCAGTTCCAGATTACGGCGATGCTTTTCTTCCTGCGGAATATCGTCGGCGTAAAGTTCCGCTCCCTTGGTACCAGGTCTGACGCTGTATTGGAAAATGAAGCTGTTCTTGAATCGGCATCGCTTTACCATATCCACTGTCATCTGGAACTCATCTCTGGTCTCTCCGCAGAATCCAACGATGAAGTCACTCGAAACTGATGGGTTGGGAATAATCGCATTGATTCGATCCATCATCTCGTAGTAGTCGGCTGTGGTGTAGCCGCGTTTCATCCGCTTGAGGATATTGTCGCTACCACTCTGGGCCGGAACATGTAGGTACGGGGAACATTTCGGCAGATCTCGAACGGTCTCCAAAAGCTCCCGGGTCATGTCTTTCGGGTAGTTCGTTACGAACTTAATCCGTTCCAGCCCTTCGATTGGGTGAATTCGTTCCAGTAAGTCCGCCAACCGAGTCGTGCGATCCCCCTCGACATATTTGTAAGAGTTCACCGTTTGTCCGAGTAATGTGATTTCCTTGGCCCCTTGTGCGGCCAAGATTTTCGCCTCCTCGACGATTTGGTCCGGGGAACGCCCTTGTTCGGGCCCACGAGTCATCGGCACAATGCAATAAGTGCAGAACTTGTCGCAACCAATCTGAATGCGAAGATAAGCCTGAAAGGGAGTCGGCCGCATTTCTGGATCCCGAAGCGGATCGAACGTTTCGTGCGACCTTTTGATCTCCTCGACAGCACCACCTTTGCGATCCAAGCTAACGGCGATCTGCTGCTTTTCCCCTTGTTCGGCTAGTTCGATCATTTCCGGGATGCGATGCAGTTGTCCAGGTCCCACAACTAGATCCACAAACGGGACACGCTGAAATATGCTGTTCTGGTCTTTCTGGGCCATACAGCCCATCACGCCTATGACCTTGTTGGGGTTGGCCAGCTTCAACTGCTTGAGGTGATGGAGATTGTTGTAAGTTTTCTCCTCGGCGTGCTCTCGAACGGAGCATGTATTAAAAAGGATCGCATCCGCTAACGCTGGATCCTGGGTCAAGTCGTACCCCTTTTTTCTCAAAGAAGCGACCACCATCTCGCTGTCCAAGACATTCATCTGGCAGCCGACTGTGTCGATGTAGAGTTTTTTGGTGGCTTGAGAACTAGGTTGCTCAGACATCAGAATATTGGGAAATGGTTGCTGGAGTAGGTTTGAATAGGAACCTCTATCCCGAGGAGCCATTCCTGAACTCTACCAGCCTCCGTGATTTATGCAATACTCAGCCTTTGCCGGTACTATCCCCCCAATACGGAGGGTCGTTTAACGTGAAACGGTCGGGGGGGCTCCCCCAGGTTGGGGGAGTGCATAGATCAGTCTGGTCAGTCTTATCAGACCGATCTATCGTTTAGTGGCTTCGCCCGCTGAGACCGAGGTCCAGTAATCGCTCGGACTCGCCAAGCAGAAAATCGACATCCATAAACGGCTCGTGCCCGATGTCCTGCCAGAGAATTCGACCGCTCGCATCGATGAGAAATGTGCCGTGCAAGGGTTGCCCCTCGAAATCGTCGTACGCTCGGAAACTCTTGAAAGTATCTTGTTCCGCGTTGGACAGAAGTGGGAATACGATCGGTTTGTCAAAGCTGGAAATGCCGTTTCGCAACTGAGAAAGATCTTCTGTACTGATGGCCACCAATTCCAGTCCGAGTTTCTGGAACTCTTCCATTTTGGGGGAAATGACACCTAGTTGCTCGACGCAATGCAAGCAACCAGATCCCAAATACAAAATGACAATATACGGCTTACCTGCCATTCGCTTGGAGCTAAACTCCTCGCCAGACGAGGTCATTGCGTGCCACATTGGTGCGTTTGGGGGAGACCAGCGATAAGGTCCCAAGGTGTCCAAGTCAGGGCGCTCACCTAAGTCGGAGGCTGTTTTCTGTGTCACATTCCAGTCGACAGCAATGTTATTCGCCGAGAGTAAATCCTTGAGACGCATGAACGGTTTGCTCTCGGGCTCAGCATTTGCCGCGATCGGCTTTAGCGATTCTAGAGTCGTATTTAACTGCTCGCGCCGATCGGGAACCATGCATTGCAGCAATGCTCCACGAACGAGTGGCAGGAACTCTCCGGGATGGTCAGAAGCAAGCTTTTCTGCAATTTTTGCTGCTTCGTCCGCAAATCCGCCTTGAGCGAGCCACTCCAAGCGAGTTGACTCCTGGACTACCCGTCGCGCTCGATGGGACAGTCGCAGAGCTTCATGAAAATCCCCCTTCGCTGCCGCTTGGTACGCGTTGATGGCCGTCGTCCAGTAAGAAAGTTTTTGTTTTCGAAAACGTATGTTGTGTAGATCTCTTTCCGCGTTTTTGCGTTCTTCGGACCACTTTTGAGCCTCATCATTAGGTGGTGGGGTCCAATTTTTACCAATCTCTGGAGGCAAATCGGGAGCATTGGGGCTGCCTAACAATTCGCACGCCGTCGGCGGTTTCGGTTCGGGAGTAGCGGCCGCCTTTGTTTCAGCGGTAGCGGGAGCTTGCGCTTCCGGCGTGGCCAAGGGTGGTTCGCAGGTAGCCTCACAGTCGCGTTTCTCTCCGCTGACACTATCGGAATTAACCGACTCCGAGGACGAATTGTCCTGCGGAGTTGCTGCTGTCACCTCGACATTGCTACGTTCCTCCGGTTTGGACTCCGATTTCATTTTCTCGATGATAGCCAGCTTTTGTGACTCTTCGTCGTCGAGTTGCTTGGAAAGGGCTTCGAGTTTCGCTTTGGCTTCTTCTGCGATTTCTGGTCGATTGGTTTGGATGGCGGCGATGGCTCTCCAGCCCCATCGCTCATTGGCACGTTGCTCATCGGAGTCCAGAGGAAGATAGGGCGAATCTGAGGCTTGAAGTAGTTCATCCCACATTTCATACTGCGATAGCACTTCGATAAGTCTTTCGCGGCCGTATCGGGTGCTGCCACGCTTATCAAAGGTATTCAACTTGGGATGGCGCGGTAACTCGATCATGTTTTTTGCTAGCGAAATTGCCCGAGTTGGCTGACCGATTAGTGACAGAGACCGGATAAGCCACTCATTGTTGTGCGAGTAGTTATGAATTTGGTCAGGCATAACCCGGTCTCTGATCATGTGAGCATGATCGACCCGGGCGGAGGCTTCTTGTTGCCAGGCTGCGTCACGGTAGCGTTTTAGTCGAGAGTATGTATGTCCCGGCATGTGCCACATATGAGCGATGCCAGGTGCACTCGGTCCACACATAGCGGCAGATAGAACTGCTAATTGTTCTTTTTTATAATCCCACAAGTGAATTCGAAAGTGATGAGCCGGATGCCGCGGATTGACCTTGAAAATAGTCTCGAGCAAAGAATTCATTGATGAGAAGCTTTGAATCTCGATTCCTTCACCATTATTTTGCCAGGCTTGCAAGACAATCATGGCCTTGAGTTCGATATCGTCCGGGTAGTCAACGGCAATGCCATCTAAGTCAGACATGTATTTCTTAAGCTTTGCTTCTTTGGCATTTCGAGCCTCTTTGTCTTTGCGCTCTTGATCATCAGGCTTTGTGGGATTTGACGAATCTGTTTCTGCGGCATTGGTGACAGTTTTTTTGACTCGTTCTGACCATGCTTCGATCAGGCGACGTTCCTTGTCATTGGCCCTTTCGATCCGTTTCTTCGCTTGTTCGATGAAGCCTATAGAACGGACTTCGTTTTCGATGTTGGCCCGAGCCATTCCCCAGTAGGGCATGGGGTGTTCCTGATCTAATGCAGCGGCTTGGCGAAAAGATCGTTCGGCCTCGAAGTACCAGAAACCGTGCAGTTGCGAGATACCTTGATCGAAGAATCTCTGGGCCAGGGGATTTTTCGAAGAGATTGGGAAATGCACATTACCCATGCCGGGCATCAGGTAAGCAGCCTGCCGAGGTCCCTCATTGAATGACTCTCCATGCATCGAATGCCCTGGAGAGGGGCCGGCTTGCGGTGGACTTGAATTGCCGTGGTCATCCGCATTCGCGACGGTTGTCATTAAGAAGGCGAAGAGAGCCAAAAACAGAATGCAGCGAGACATGGCAAGAATGCGACGGTGGGATGAAGATAGAGTCAACGCAAAGTTCAGGATCTCTTTGCAAGACACTAGTCTGATTGAAAGACAACAAAATCGCTAGTAGTCATTTCAGCGATTGGCCTAAGGCGATAGAGCGACCTGAGAGTAGGAGGTTTACTCAAAACGAGATGGTTTTGCTAGCAAACCGCAGGTCGGGACGTAAAAAAAGCTCCCGGAATGTGAACGAGTCCTAGGGGGGCAAAGGACATTAGCTACGTTTCCGGGAGCATGGATCATATGCGAGCTACCGAACCATCCGTGGCGGCAGCCCGCAATAGTTGGATGACAACTCAACCATTAACCACATCCTGTGGTTGATGGTTGAATGGTGCTTGGAGCACTTCACAGCCAACCGTTGTTTCTGTTTGCGTCGCGTTTGGTGCGACGGCGGTAAGATAGAAAGGGACCGACCTGTAGGTCAACAGCGCATGAGTACGATTCTTGAGACTTTGTAATTTTTATTTTCCAAGTTTGTAGAAATTGCCATTGGATGTACCGTTGGTTGGAAATTGTCGTGGTGTGGGGAAGCAGTTAGGAATTTTTACACACGGACACGGATCAATCACTAACGCCATCAAAAGATCGGAATTCTACGTCAATCCAGCGATTCTAGGACGGAACGTTACGGATCGGGTTGCGACTGAACAATCAAAGCGAGTATAAAGAGGACGCAGTGTGAGCATGATTCGGACGATTGGCACGTCTGTTGCTTTCGTTGCTAGGTAGTAAGGTTGTTGATAAAGCTCAAGGCATTCCTAATCGGAGTGATGGGCACTTAAGGATTTGTTTCGACATTCGTCATTCAAGGAAGGAGAATGGATTAGCTCAGGTGTTGAGTGAAGTGGGTCGATACCCCAACCAGCTTTCGCTCGAAAGCAATATCTATGCAAAGTCGACACGACCGTTACGGATGGTCTCCTTCGACAAGGACTGCATAATGATTACGGATCGAGCTTAAGGGTCAGTGGCCTTTTTGGGCACGTTGATCTTTAATAGTTGGGCAAGGTTGCAGTCCATTTGTCATTTAAGCATCGACGCCAATTTGCTTGGCAGAGTCGATCTATTTCTCACGGGGGAGAACACTATGCAGATTTCCGGTAACTTTTCTATCTCTGGTATTGATGCGGCTCGCGGAGCTTCTCGAACCAACGCGATAAAAGCGGCTCATGAAGAAACGACAGCTTCGTTGGCAATGCCTGTTGACCAGCTCGAGCTTTCGCCTGAAGCGCTCGGGATTGGCGAGTCGAACAGCAGCTCCGAAGTTTTTCGTGCCGACAAGGTAGCAGCATTGCGAAATGCGATCGCAACGGGCGATTATGACACCGACGAGAAGCTGAATGCCGCCTTTGAGATCATGCTTGATCGCCTAGGGTAAGGCGATCGTTGTTTTAGTTCTGCAAATTTCCCACATCGCTGGTTTTCTGAGTTAGTTACCAGTAGTGGTGAAACGAGTGCCGGGCTTCTTCACGTACAGCATCGCCATTTGTTGGCTGGGGCAAGCGGTTCGGATTTGAGCCGCTCTCATGAAAACAATATTCTTTACGGATCGATGTGTGCGCTGTCTCTCGGAATGCTGTCTTCGAGAAATTGGGATGATCTGTATCCCCTGTAATCCGCACCGCCGCTAAATCCGCCAAGCTGACTAAAAAAACTTGGTGGTTAGGATCGCATGCCTATGTTTGGGTTTGGCCATTCCGCAGCGCCTGCTTTTTGCGATTCCGCTCTCTTTAAACTCATCGCATGAACGGTTTAATCGTTACAACCATCACGGCTAGGCGAACCTTTTTCTTTAGTCATCCTAAATTACCAAGCCTAAGCATTTTTTCTATTCCATTCTCTTTAACCAGTCGATTTATGTCGCCTGTTGGGAATTGATTTCCTGATCGTTCACTTTGTTTTTAGACCCGTGTGGCTGATTGCTCCGGTCTCGTCAAGAACGCCCTCGTTTCCGAGGGGACGAGTCGCCCCGAGCGAGATGTGACATTTCATGACATGAATGACTCATGCCATTGGAGTGGTGCGGATTGTGAGGGCGTCCATGGACGGGATCAGCCCGAGCAGGTTTGTTGGCGGTCTATCGGTTTGAAGTAAGCGAGTCGGGCTTTTCGGGAATCAAAGTCTAACGAAGGCGGATGGCGATCAGAACATCGCCTCGCTGGAACATATGTCCTGCGTGGTATTGCAACTCCAAGGAGAATGGGAATGAAGAAAATTTGGGCTCTTCCAGCTGTAGCAGCAATCGTGTCTGCATTTGCTGGGGCTGCACAAGCCGACTGCGGTTGTGCTGTCAGCTATGAAAACTGTGGCAGCGGTTTGGTGGACTCAACAGGTTCAGCTACTCAAACCGTTATGCGTAAGGTTCGCAAAATTGTTTACGAACAAGAAACGGTTCAAGGTTCCAGGATGGAGAACCAAATCGTTTACGAAGACAAAGTCGTGAACCGAACTCGATATGAAAGAGAAACACACAATCGTGAAGTTTCCTACACGGTCAATGTACCTGTACGTGAAACACACACCGGTGTTAGAAACTACACTGTCAAACGACCTGTTTATGAAACGCACACAAAACAAGTGACGTACAACGTACGTCGCCCTGTGTACGAAACACATAGCAAGGTTGTTAACTACACGGTCATGGTTCCTGTTCGTGAAACACACGAAAAGGTTATCAACTACACCGTGAAGCGACCTGTGTACGAAACACACAGCAAAGTTGTTAACTACACGGTTATGGTTCCTGTTCGTGAAACACACGAAAAGGTTGTCAACTACACGGTCATGAACAAAGTGATGGAAACACGTGAAAACGTTGTTAACTACACGGTCATGGTTCCTGTAACTGAAACCAAAGAGCGAACTGTTACCGAGCGAATCACCAAGCCTGTTAACTACACTAAGACGATTACCGTCAAAGGTGGAAGCTGGCAAACAACTGAGGAAGAAGTTCCAGGTCCAGTCGTTCGTCGTACTGTTCGCGAGCCAGGCACTTGGGTCTTCGATCCTGCAACTTGCCGAAACGTATACTGCCCAGGTGCATGCCGAGTAGAATGCGTTCAATGCCCACCAAAGAAGGTTTGCAAGAAGGTTTGGGTTCCAAGCTGCGAAACCAAGGAAATCAACTGCGTTAAGTACGAAACTGAGTGCGTAACCAAGGTTGTTCCTTACACTGTAACTAAATGCGTTCCAGAGTGCCGTCAAAAGACTTGTACTTACAACGTATGCAAGCTAGTTCCAGAGTGCCGTCAAAAGACCGTTACCTACACAACTTGCAAGATGGTTCCAGAATGCCGTCAAAAGACTGTTAACTACACGACCTGCAAGATGGTTTGCGAACAACGAGTTAAGGACGTTTGCTACACAACCTGCAAGATGGTTTGCGAGCAAAAGAGCGTTCCTTACACCTACACCACTTGCAAGATCGTTAAGGAATGCCGAACCAAGGTTGTTCCTCACACTGTCTGCAAGCCAGTTTGCTACCAAGAAACCATCAAGGTTGCTAAGTGTGTAAAGGTTTGCGTACCTTGCACCTACACCCGATGCGTTCCAAAGGTTGTATGCGAAGAAGTTCCTGTGACTGTTTGCAACGATCCATGTGCACCAGCATGCGATCCATGTGCAGCACCGGGATTGGGTAGTCGAGTTCGTGGCCTGTTGTTCAACGGTCGCCTACGAAACTTACTCAATGGTCTTCGATGCCATGGTGGTTGCAGCTGTGCGTCCGCTTGCGAAAGCGGTTGCGAAGCTGCTCCAGCTTGTGGTTGCTAAAAAAATAACGGAGTGGACATGATTTTGAGCTAACTGGTTTTGTTCCTCAGTTAGCTAGTCCGAGTCATCCACAACCTAAAAATCCACGAAAGGGTTGGTACAGTGTGCCAACCCTTTCTCTTTTTAATCGGCCCCCGCTCGGGGCGGAGAAGATGTCGACAGGCTAACGATGGGGAGGGATCTTCGATGGAACGCATTTTTCCAATTGTTTTTGGCTGTTTACAATTCTCGATATTGGCAGCCCCTGAATGATGGATCAACACAACTCTTGCGCAACATGCGCTTTAGCACTTGGCGGGCATGCGACGCTATACTAAACTCTGGCGTACCGGTGGTAAAAGTCCACTCGGCTAAATCTGGCTGTAGCGCAGCCTGGCTAGCGCGCTACCTTGGGGTGGTAGAGGTCGTGGGTTCGAATCCCGCCAGCCAGATTTTTAGAAACCCGATGATTCCCAAGGAATCGTCGGGTTTTTTCTTGCGTAAAGTCCTGTCAGTGCATAACTTACGGTCAAAAGCGATCGACGACGAGTCGTGCACTACCTGATTTTCGATTGTCTTCTTACTCTCACCCTACTTGAGAATCCCACCTGATGTTAGAGCCCTTTAACATCACGCCACTAAACAATTTGAAAATCGCGATAGACTGGCTGACCGAAGTCACACAGGAGCCTCAGGAAGACGTAATTCGCAAGCTGAAACAAGAATCGAAAAATCTAGGAACGACAGTCCGAAAAGATATCGAACGACTTGGGCTTCCTAGATACCGATGGACGCCGGATCTACTCTCCTATTACGAGTCTTCTAAATCCTTCCTGTTCGAATCCTTCGCTTGGAATACCACACGCGATAAAAATGCTCTTAGACGCAGAATGGGTTACTTCTTAACGGAATCGCACCCAGTGGGGGGGCGTGTTCTTTGCTATGGTGATGGCCTTGGATTCGACAGTGCCTTTTTATCGCGACTTGGTTTTGATGTTACCTACTATGAAGTTGGGGGGCCATGTGTCGAGTTTGCGAAACGTGTGTTTCACGAAAATCAAACCCCAGTCAATTTATGCAATGATCTTTGGGCTTTGGCTGGCGAGTCGTTTGACGCGATAGTATGTCTCGACGTTCTCGAACATGTTCCCAACCCACCAGAGTTAGTTTCAAAGCTTACGACTCTCCTGCGTGATGAGGGAACTTTCGTTGCTCACGCACCATTCTGGTACATACACCCATACGTGAGCACTCACCTATCTTCCAACACTCGCTACTGTGGAACTCTCAAGGAAATTTTCCATGAGAATGGCCTACACGAAATCGATGCCGATTTCTTTTGGTGTCCTATTTACCTCAAGAAAAGTTCATGCCCTATCTCGACGAGTTTAGCAGCAGTAGCACGGATACGTATCAGCCAGTTCCTGTTGTCATGGTCGCGTCTTTCAACATGGCCAACAGTTACCGCCATACGAGCCATAGCGAAAGCTAAGCCAAGAATAGATCTTTAGCGGTGATTCTCGACGGCAGGGTAGGTTTCTGGGCTGATCGACGATTTAGAATCCTGCCACCTTGCGAATTGGCCCTACTACGTAACCTGGATTCTTTTGTATCGCCAACTGCGAGGCCTGCGCGGAGTTGCGTCCCGGAACAACAACTGATATTGGGTATCCATAAACGCCAGGTCCCGGATACATGTACACTTCCCATAGGTCCGTCGCTCCTGCTGATACGGAATTCATGAGCAACTGCAATTTCGCAACCTGTAGCATCTCCTGCTGTTGTTGTTGATAAGCGGCAGCGTGGGACTGTACGTAAAGATCATGTTGACGTTGCCTTTCTGCTTGTTCTTCAACCGACCGCTCAACCTTTGAGTCGGCCTGCCACTGGTCATACGCAGGCTTGAGTCTCTCCAGAACAGACTCGCTAAAGAAGAACAACGGAACACCGTATTCGTCACCGTTCGGAAATTCAATCTTAAGGGTTTCGCAAGAGTAAGTATTCACTTTCGTCTTCTGTGAAACCACCCAGTCTTCAAACTGACGCTTTGTTTCAAACGTCGTTTTCTCGAAGTATCCAACCACATAGGGGATCATCTTTTGATAAACCTCGGGGAGATTATCCACGGGGCGATCATTAACATAAAGTTTTCCACGGCGGCGCTGCAGAACAACCTCCCTCTTACCGAAACCTACGGCTTTCCCGAAAACCTTGAGTCCATTTTTTAGCTCCCAGACATGTTGTTCGCCATCGATTGTGAGTTCGCTCGCAGCTTCTTGTGACTTCAGGTATTCTCGATCTGCAACCGACAGGTCTGTAATGGCAACCGCTAACAGTTCCCGACCTTTTTCTTTTTTGTCCAACTTTATGACAACCTCGGAGTCGTCAGCTGCCAGTAGCGTCCCTCTGATTTTTACTGCGCCGGTTGAATCGGACCATTCTCGGGACCCCCCCAAGGCAGCGAGCGTACAAGCGCAGTGAGCAAAACAGAAGAATATGATCGACAAACCCGTCCACCCAGAACGCAGAACCATAATCCAACCCTCCAAAAGTGATCAATCGAATCCAATACACTCATTATTATTCGTAACCATTCAGGCCCAACATTTATAGCATAGCCAAAGTAACCTCAGGCGAAAGCGCTCAAAAACCCAATATTTAGCACAGATTTCTTATTCTTTGCGTTCTAATTCCCAGGGGCGATTGGTCGTAACCCTCATCCCGATTTTTCGATTAAAATCTCCACGAATTGCATCCCAGAAACGAGATCAAAAACGGGTGCGAACGTGATTGTATTTCGTTGTAGCAACCGTAAAAGCGTAACTGGATCGGGGGAATTCGAATGTCAGGCCTGCAAGGGAACTGCACCCTATCACCAGGTTCGAGGTCGGCGTTGATTCAGCCTTTTCTTCGTGCCCATGTTTCCCCTTTCCAATGCCCTGGTGAAGGAGTGTAGCCAGTGCCGAACATCGATTCGCACCGAAGCACTCACCCATGCGATTACTTAAACGCGTTCCTCGACTGGTATATCACAAATTGCTGTTGTTGGGTGGCTCCTGGGAATTATCTAACTCCTCGTGAGTTGTCTTTTCTTTGGTTCCGACCATAGGTCATTCTTTGCGGTAATTCTTAGCCATAGCGGACTGCGCGCAATCAAGAATAGTCAGCCACCGCTCGAAGGGGGTTGCAAGCTATAACGGGTTAGTTGCAGGGTATACGGCGTTCTGCCTGTCAATCTCGATCGGAACACTTGTCGTGATGGCCCCTAGTGGTTTCCTTGCGATCGGGGGGATGCGGCAAGATTGTATTTTGCCGAGGATCAGGATTCTGTGAATGGCGAATTCCAGGTTTCTGATCAAGGTAATGAAGCACTCAAAGTTGCAGAATTCAAGATCGCAGCGATGAGGGATAAACCGGCATGCGTGGTCCAAATTGACGTTCAGCGCTGATGGTATGATTCCTGCAAATTCAGCCAACATGGCCACGGATTCGATTTGCATTTTCGAGGTCGATTCTAGCTCTCACTCGATTAAATCGAATCCATGAAAGACGTCCAGCGTAACCGCGTCGCCGTCAGATTCCAGGGAATCAGCTTTCGCTAGTGCCGAAACGCTTACTGATATTGGAGTTCTTGGGCTGTGTCTGCGAGTGTAAGCATAGTTGTGGATTGTTGTTCTACAGCAGCGGAGATCACCGTCATATTTTGGCTGACGTTCGCAACGCCATTGGAGATATCTTCCGTTGATGAAACGACCGAAGCGATGCTATCTTGAATCAACCGAACTGTATTTTCAATGCTTTGCGTGGCTTTGGAGGTCTGCTTAGCTAGCTCCTTGACCTCGCTTGCCACCACAGCGAAGCCACGACCAGCTTCGCCAGCTCGCGCCGACTCGATGGTAGCGTTTAGGGCTAATAGGTTTGTTTGGTCCGCCAAGTCTCGAATCGTTTCTACAACCTTTCCGATTAAGCGGCTTTGTTCATCCAGTTCTTCGACTCCTTGGCGGGCATTGACCGAGAGCGATTCTGCTTGTTTAGCAAGTGTTGCTGTAGACGAAACGTTATTCGATATGTCTCGTATCGTTTGCGTCATTTCGGAGACGCTCGACGATACCGCATTAGCGACTTGTGCGCTTCGGTTACGATTTTGGACGGATTTCGTTATGTCAGAGGCAAACTTTACAATAGACGTAATCTCTCCATCGAGCCCGAATATAGGGTTGTACGACGCTTGGATGTAGATTTCTTTACCGTTTTTACCTACGCGACGAAACTCACCTGAATGAAATCGACCAGCTCGTAGGATATTCCAGAATTCTTTGTATTCTTGGGAGCTACGGTATTCGGGATCAACAAACATGGAGTGGTGTTGTCCTCGAATTTCCTCGAACGCATAGCCGACGGTATTGAGGAAATTCTTGTTGGCGTATGTGATTATGCCATCGGTGGAAAACTGAATCACCGCAAAGGTCTGTTCGACCAAATCATTTTTGCTTTGTAATTCGGAGATACGTGTTTTGTTTTCGGTTATATCCGTCGCGAATTTCAGAACACCAATCGGCACGCCATTGGAATTCAAAATCGGTGTGTACGTTGCTTGGAACGATACGCTGCTGCCGCATTTTGCTCGTTGAAGAAACTCCCCACTGACAGTTTGTCCTCGACGCAACTTCGACCAAAATTGGTCATACTCAACGCTTTTAGCTTCTTCAGGCGAAACAAAGATTCGATGATGCTGGCCAACGAGTTCGTCAAGCGAATAGCCCACCGATGACAGAAACTTATTGTTCGCCTTAACTATGGTACCATCGAGATTAAATTCGATCACCGCGAGTGATTTATCTAACGCCTGGAGAGTTTGTCGTGTAGTCGCCCCACTGTTCCCTGAAAGCTTAAACAAGGACTTAAGATTGCTTAATTGTGAATGAAATAACAAACTACCTTGTGTTAGTATGCTTCGCATATCTGTGAACTTCGTAGGGCAAAGGAGATGGGCAAAAACAACCTCTAACGAGATGTACAATATGAAAATGTGAAATGCAATCCCTTTCTCCCTCAAGTTATATAAGCATGCCCCTTACAATACCGGCTTTACCGAATGCGCAGGCAAGAAATTACGCAACACAAATGGAAGGGTGTTTAGGTGCACTAGGCTTTAATCGAGTCGATTACCTTTCCATGAACATCAGTTAACCGAAAGTTTCGACCTGCATAACGGTAGGTTAGCTGTTCGTGATCTAACCCTACTAGCGATAGAATCGTCGCGTGCCAATCATGTATATGGCATTTGTCCTCCACGGCATTTACACCATGCTCATCCGTAGATCCGTAGCTGAATCCCCCTTTAACTCCGCCGCCAGCCATCCAAGTCGTGTAGCCTTTGTTATTGTGATCACGACCATCGCCATTCTGTGCGAAGGGAGTTCTTCCGAATTCTCCTCCCCAAACGACGAGCGTATCTTCCAATAAGCCGCGTTGCTTTAGATCTTGTAGAAGGCCCGCGATTGGCTTGTCTATTTCTTCGCATTTTTGTGGCAATTGGCTCGATAATCGAAAATGATGATCCCAGTTGCCATGGGTAATCTCAACAAATCGTACCCCGGCTTCGACAAATCGCCGAGCCATCAAACATTGACGGCCAAATTCGTTTGTTGTGTTTTGATCAATTCCATACATGGAGAGAGTCTTTTCCGATTCTCCTGAAAGATCCATCAATTCGGGTACCACACTCTGCATCCTAAACGCGAGTTCATACGACTCGATTACTCCATCGACCTCGGGTTGATAAACGTCGTTCGCTAGCTTCTCGCGATTTAATTTTTGGATAAGATCGATTTGATTTCGTTGTTGCTTTGGATTCCACTTGGGGTTCTTGATGTCGGGGAGGGACGCGTTCGAATCGCCTCGCGCGGCGCCTGCAAAGCGTCCACGTGATCGATCGATTTTGGTACCCGAAAAAACTGCGGGAAGAAATGAACTGCCATAAAGTTGAGACGATGCAGCCGGTGGATTTAGAGCAATGAACCCCGGCATGCTGCTGTTTTCGGTTCCCAATCCGTAGAGTGTCCAAGCGCCTAAAGAGGGCCTCACAAATTGAGCCGTGCCAGTATGCATCTGTGTCATGGCCCGTGCATGAACCGGTTGATCACAATGCATGGAGCGGATCAAGCACATTTGATCGGCTTGTTTTTGTAATTCAGGGAAAAGTTCAGAAATCCATAGTCCGCTTTTTCCGGATTGTTGGAATTTCCATGGCGACGCGAGCAGCGAACCTCGTCCTCCGATTTTTTTCCCTTCATCTTTCTTTAGTTGAGGGCGATAGTCAAACGTATCGACGTGAGAAGGCCCACCTTGCATACAGAGGAAGATAACGCGTTTGGCTTTCGCAGGATGGTGTGGTTTTTTGGGTGTAAGCGGATTAGCTACCGAGGAATCATCCTTAGAGACATCCTGTGACCATAGTGTACTCAAACCAGAAAAAGCTAAGTAACCGAAGCCTGCGGACGCAGTTTGAAGTATTTCTCGTCGTGTTGGAATATATTTTTGAGACATGATAGTTTCTTCACCTGTTGAATTGATTCTCGCGCTTTTAGTTTATGAGTCGAAACTCGGCTGAGCACATTAATGCTTGGCAAAGTTGACTTAAGGCTTGAAAATTGGCCTGATCCTTGTTTTTTCCTGCATTGAGTTGGTCAGCGTTTCGGAAGAAAGATTCGGTTGCTCTGCGTTCCGACTCGGTTGGTTCACGCCCTAGGATTTGGTAAAAAGCTGCCGTCGTTTGACCTTTACGATTGCTGGCTTGTTTTAGTAGCAGCCTTGCCAGTGCATCGCTTTGTTCTAAAACAAAAGCATTGTTGAGCATGTAGAGAGCTTGATCGGGGGTGTTCGAGGTTTCTCGTTCGCCGACGACCAGGGAGGGTTCCGCAAAATCGAATACATCTAGCGCTCTCGGCAGAGAATTTCTCGCGATCGGCAAGTAAACGGACCGAACGTAACTCGGTGCTTGGAGAGCTTGAGGATTACCTCTAAATCCTCCCGATAGTTTTTGCAATGCAGAGAAATCAGCCCCTTGTCCAACCAGAGTTGTCAGCGCACCAGGAGGCAAAACGGCTGGTCCGTTGGGGCCAATCGGTACTTCTCCCATTTTCGCAATAGGGCTATTGGCTGGTCGTTTGAGATCGATTTGGCCACTAACTGCCAAGATTGCGTCACGCATACTCTCCGCATCCAGTTTGCGACTATTGCCTCGTGCAACGTACACGTTCTCTGGATCTAGTTCCATTTTTAACGCATCGAACTGGCTGGATAACCGGTACACACGCGATGTTGCGATCTGTCTGATAACGTGTTTTACCGACCAATCGTTTTCCATAAACTCTACTGCAAGAAAATCCAGAAGCTCTGGGTGAGTCGGGCCAGGTCCCGATACTCCAAAATTATCAGGTTCTCTGACAATCGCTTTTCCTATCAAGTGAAGCCAGATACGGTTTACCATTACACGCGCCGTTAGTGGATTGTCACGCGATACTAACCAATCGGCTAATTCCAGTCTGCCGGAGCTAGAATTTGGGATCGTAACAGGGCTTTCGGTCAGTACTCTTACGAACCCTCTAGCGACCGCTTGAGCCGGTTGATTAATTTCTCCACGGACCAAGAGTCTTGCGTCTCTCGGGCTCGCTCGATCCTGTACCCCCATGCAAAGCGAATAGGGTCTTCCCTGTTCGTCGTGTGAATTGAGGATTCCTTTCGTTTGTCCGATCAACTGGTCGAGCAGTCCAACATTGAGTAAATTCCTAGCGGGATTGGAATTAGTACGTCTAGCGCGGCGTGCTTCTGCGTAGAGATCCTCTAAAGCCTTTAATTCTTCCTTGAGTTTTCGTAGATCAGACGGCGCGATGGCCGCGACCTTATCGTTTTGATCTTCGACGGGCAGCTGGATCAAGCGGCTTGGTTGGCGATTTCGCTGAGTTCGATTTCCACCGTAACATGTTTCCGTGCTTGAGAAGATACCCGCCATGGCGTAATAGTCTTCCTGAGCGATTGGATCGAATTTGTGATCATGACATCTAGCACAGGAAACGGATATGCCCAATATTACACGGGTCGTAACATCGATCTGCTCATCGATAACGTCCGCTTGGAACTGTCTCGGATTCTGTTCCATAAGGGCTTTGGTGCCAACAGCAAGAAATCCGGTGGCGATCAGGTTTTCAGCCCACTGACGATCGGAATCTACCTTCATTAGATCCCCTGCGATTTGTTGTTTGATAAACAGATCGTATGGTTTGTCTTCTTGAAAGGAGTCAATAACAAAGTTGCGATACCGCCATGCCTGGGGAAAGGTCATGTCTACTTCTTGACCTGTGCTTTCGGCGTAGCGTGCCACATCAAGCCAATGTCTGCCCCATCGTTCTCCAAACTGTGGTCGATTTAGTAGCTCATCAACTTGTTTGGCAATTGCTTCTTCTGGGGTCTTTTCGTACGCAGCAAGAAACCGATTTCTTTCCGAAATTGTTGGAGGTAATCCGATGAGATCGTCAAATAGTCGTCTTACTAAATCGGAAGGATTCGCATCCACTGCCGGTGAAACGCCCGCTTTCTCCCAAGAACTGGCTACATGCCGATCGATTTCCGTTTTAGCCCAGTCATTGAAAGTGCTTGCAGCGGGTTTCGTTTTTTGGGGTGGTTGAAAGGACCAATGTTTCTTCCCGTCCGCAATGACTTCGGGAGTTACTATCGAATGTACGACCACACCTTCATCAACTCGAGGGTCTGGAGCCCCCATTTCGATCCATGTTTTAAAGTCTGCGATAACCGATGCGGGGAGTTTTCGATTGGGAGGCATTTCGTAATCAACATAGTTGATTGCATTCCACAGCGTGCTCTCTTCCAGGTTTCCAGGCACGATCGCTGGCCCCGAAGCACCGCCGCTGAAAAGTGCCTCGCGATGGTCAACTCCTAGGCCGCCTCGAACCGTACCACTTTCTGTTGAATGGCATCTATAACAGTGTTCAATCAAAACGGGGCGAATCTTTGATTCGAAGAATTGCACTTGTTCAACGCTTGGTTTCACGGCATCTTGTGCCACTCCCGTGGTTGCCCACAAGGAGTGGAAAAAAGATCCTAGGACCAGAAAACTAATCCTAGTCGGATTTTGCATTCGAAGTACCATTTCAAGTCTCGAGGGGCTTAAAGAAATTGTCGGGAAGATATCCTGAATTCAATGGGTGTTAACTCGTGCATCCAATCGCACGTTAGTTAGGTCTACGAGGTTTAACAGGTCCCTCACCTTCGTCGCCACCTCTCTGCGCTCCGGCACCCTGGCCATCTCGCATCCGTTCCATCATTCCAGCAGGGATTTGCTTTATCTCTTCCTTGGAGATCTTTCCGTCTCCATCTTTGTCGATTCGGGCAATCATCGCTGCGAGTCTCTCGGGGATTTCCTCTCCACTGAGCATGCCATCGGCGTTGACGTCTCTCTGCTCAAACATTCGAGCGAGCATCTCCCCTCCCATACCCGGACGACCTTCTCCGCCACGGCCGTTACCTGCCATGGCACCGGGCATAACGTCAGCGGGGTTAGGTTTAAGTTCATCTGCGGAGATCTTGCCGTCACCGTTGGTGTCAAGCTTCAGTAAGGTTTTCGATGCGTTTTCGATTTCCGTAGGGGACAACTCGCCATCGGCATCGGAATCTAGTGCCTTCACAAGCGGCAGTGCTTTCATCAGTTGTCCGAGCATCATACCGCCATCGAAGCTTCCGGGACGTCCCATCCCACCAGGAACTCCTTGGCCGCCAGGAACTCCAGGTCCTAGTCCATTTCTACCTTGGCCGCGTTGTTGGCTACCTCGGGCCTCACCGCCTCTCTCCCCTTCGCCACGCTGCCCACCTCGACCAGCCTCGCCCCGGCCGCCCTCACCACGTGGTGGTTGCGTTTTGTCTCCGCCATCTTGAGCGTTTAGATCTGCTGCAAATAAAGCTGGGAATCCTAATGTCGTTAGGATCGTCAAAATCGCTAGTCTCTTTTTCATGGCTTTGTTTCCCTGATTTTTGGGGCGAAAGGATGTGTTACAAGATATCTACCGACGCGGGGCACGATTCATCCACTCAAGATTTTTGAATAATTGTCACAACAGAGTTTTCCCATCCGAAAAGCAGGCGGGAATAGAGCATATTTTTGCAGAGCACCCCGAATCGGGGTGCTCACATTTGTGTTTAGATAGAATATCATGAACCCCACGATGGATGAAAAGAAAGATATCGATAATAACGAAGACAAGGCTGCCCATAACGCTTTTTATGAGGCCTTCTCGCATGCCCGGTCCAAACTAGAGCGAATCGTCGAGTTTCGAATGCACCCGAGTATTCGTAGTCGTCTGGATCCGGGCGATGTTTTGCAGGAAGCTTACCTTCGAATGAGCAATCGGGTTGAAGAAACCGCACTAGAAATGGGGGTAACTCTGTTTGTTTGGATGAGACAAAAGACGATACAGACGCTAGTGGACCTCCAGAGATCACACTTTCGAGAAAAACGAGATGTGATGAAAGAGAGTCGGGACCTGGATTTCGAGAACGGCCAAACCAGTTCGTTGTCCATCGCTCGCTATCTAATCGATGATATTACCTCTCCCAGCCTAGCAGCGGCGCGGTCCGAGGACTTGGATCAACTCCATCAAGCACTCGATTCGATGAACGAAATCGATCGAGAGGTTTTAGCGATGCGGCATTTTGAGCAACTTTCAAACACAGAAGTTGCGGAAGCACTGGGCCTCACTACTACCGCTGCAAGTAACCGATACATTCGGGCTGTGACACGCCTAGGCGAAATTCTCAAAGCACTTGCCGCTAAGCCAATATGATGAAATCGCAGGTAGAAAAATCCGACGATGACGATAACAAATTGCGACATCCAGTCGAAGTTCTAGCAGACGAATTCGCAGCGAGAATACGGAGAGGAGAGGCTCCTTCGATTGCGCAATACGAGGCGTTGCATCCCGAATGGGCGTCGGTTATCCGGCAAGTTTTCGAACCTATCGAAATTGTAGAAAAGTTATCCGTCCAACGACTTTCATCAGCAGGTGAGACGTGCTTCAGCACACCCAAGTCCAGCATACCTAGTCAGCTGGGTGATTTTCGCATCGTTCGAGAAATCGGCCGCGGAGGTATGGGAGTTGTTTACGAAGCATTGCAGATTTCCTTGCAAAGAAGGGTTGCTCTAAAGGTTATTAACCTCCAGGCTTCGGATCAAGACAAACTGGAGATTCGCTTTCGACGTGAAGCAGAAGCAGCAGCCGGGCTCCACCATACGAACATCGTGCAGGTTTACGGTAGCGGTGTCGATGATGGGGTGCACTATTATGCAATGCAACTCATTCAAGGTGCGCCGCTCAACGAAGTCATCGATTGGTTGCGTCGCGAATCAAGATCCAGAAATCAAAACAACGATCAAAGTGCGGTTAGTTTCGCTGGAAAGAGATTGCTGGCGTCTACAATCGTAAACCGCGAAGAATCAAGATCTAACAGTGATTTTGCCCAAACGAAAACTATCGATAACGCCAATACTACTAGCCATGAGCTAACCGATGAAGCCCCCATTGGCGATGAAGACACCAGTGGCGAGGAGTGTAATTCTCATGAGTTATCGGGAAACAGCGTCGATTCTTTTCGGCCAGTGTATTATCGCAACGCGGTTCGCATTGTCGCCGACGTTGCCAATGCTCTAGGCTACGCGCACAAGCAAAGAATTCTACATCGTGATATCAAGCCCGCCAACCTTATTTTGGATCGCGACGGGGCTATCTGGATAACTGATTTTGGACTCGCTCGACGCCTGGATATCGATGCAGCGACACAAGCTGGTGAGGTCCTGGGAACGATTCGCTACATGGCGCCCGAACAAATAGCAGGTGGCGGCGATGCTCGGATGGATATATATAGTTTAGGTTTATGTTTGTATGAGTTAGTGACTCTGAAAAATCCATTTGATGCACCGAAGACGCGATTGTTGGATCCGATGCGTTTCTCAGTGCTCCCGTCGCCGCGGAAGATTAATCCAAAGATTCCTTCCGATTTAGAAACGATCATACTAAAGGCTTGCGCTGTCGAGACCCAAGCTCGCTATGCAAATGCAATGGAATTTGAAGCTGATCTACGCCGTTATCTCGACGATCGACCAATTTTAGCAAAGAAGGCGTCATCGTGGGAACATCTCAGAAGGTGGGCGAAACGCAATCCAGCCTTGGCAATTCTTTCTTCCTCGACCGCAGCCATGCTGTTAGTTTTGATCGGCGTACTCGCGGTTTGGAATCGGCAACAGCAGGAATCTCTCGAAAAAATAAACAATCTTTATGAAGATGCAGAAGTTAATCTCAAAGAGAAGACTTTAGCTTTGAATAAAGAGAGACAGGCGAATTTGAGAGCAGAGGCCAATCTTAGGCTAGCAACTAAAGCCTTTGATGACATTATGGACAACATCGCTTCTAGAGGGGCTCACTTATTTGAATACGAGGAGTTAGGAGATGCATCGCTCGATTTTAGCGGAACAATGTTAAGTGAAGCGGATGTCAGTCTTTTAGAATCGTTACTTTCTTACTTTAAGCAACTCGGAGAGCAGAACGATACGGACTTAAGTTCTGAAACTGCAGCGGCCCTTAAACGTGTTGGAGATATCCAGCAGAGGATCGGTAAACTAGAAGAGGCCGAAAAAAGTTATGCGTCTGCCCTAGGCCTTTATCGGAGTATTGCTCGACGAGATAAGGTTACGCTGAATTCACTTGAAGATGAAAAATCGGGCGAGACCAAGTGGCTTCCTCAACAACTCGCAATTTACGTGGAACTCGTGTTGGTTCAATCTCAACAAGGCAAGATCTGGTTGGCATGGGATTCGTATACAGATTGTCGCAACCTCATTGAAGCGGATGAGGCGTTTGCCCAATCAGAGGATGGACGCTTTCAAAAAGCGAAGTTGTTAAACTGTATCGGTAGAATTTCGTCACAAATTCAGGCTCGTCCAATTCGTGCTGATCGCCCTGCATTTTCCAATCCGCGAGACGCCAAGGGAATGGTAAATAGAGCTCGTTGGATGGAATTCGCAGGGCTTCCCTTAGCGGCTAGGTTGATAAAAGAAGCGGAATTGAATCGAGAAGCGATCGACCTTTTGAATACTCTGGTTGCCGAATCTTCGGATAAAGCAGGGTATCGTTCTGCATTAGCTCAGGCCTTGCGAGATGAGTCTAGACTCGCAATTCTTAGGAATGAAAGAGAGGAATCGGAAAAGTCGCTTTCTCATGCCATTGAACTGCTAAATGGTCTCATTAGTCGATACCCCGAAAATTCAAGTTATCAGTATCAGTTAGCGGAAACTCTATGGGCTTCCACATCCAGACCAATGGGTAGGCCGCCGGGTAGCTTTCCCGGCGGTCAGTCCGGTGGAACACCTGGTGGAAATGAGCAAGCACCATTTTCCACAAAAGACACGGAGCGATTAGAGTCGGCGTTGAAGATCTGTAATGAGCTACTTGAAAAACAGTCTTTGGAGCCTGCTTATCTTGCTTTAAAGGGAGCTGTGCTTTCGCGGTTAGGTCAAGCCGGTGGAATTATCGGACGCTCTAAAGCCGTTGAATACTTGTCTGAATCGGTAAGGCTCTATACCAGTCTTTCTGATAGATTTCCGGAGTTGCCATTCTATCGAGCACAGAGAATTGAGACCCTGCTCAAGTTAAGTCGGGTAGAGCCAAATCGAACTAAGGCGATTGAACATTACGACCAGGCAATCGCAGACGCTAATAAGCTCGGAGACTCTCGGCTTCGCAATCAGATAGGTCCACTTATTGAACGCATGAGAGAACGCCGCCAAAGCTTGGAGAACAGCGGCCCCAAACCTTGATGTCCCAGGAAGACACAAGGGTTGGGGGGCTGCTATTTCGAATTTTTTATTAGCAGTTTTCGTTTTCCACAGCTCGATGAAGTTGTTGACTTCAGACTACCGATGCTTCATGACCAATATCGGACCTTGAGCTACTTGCTGATGGTCAAGCTTGGTTCCTGAATTCTGTCGGTGTTACACCAATCGCAGAGCGGAATGCGCGAGTAAACGCGCTGTGGTCGTAGAATCCGCATGCGAGAGCGATTTCCGAGATGGATAGCTTGTTTTCTCGGAGCATTCGCGTCGCCGCTGCAATCCGAGACTTGGTCAATAAATGACTCGGAGTTAATCCAAACAATCGCTTCGTCAATCGAGCTAATCTCTGCGGTGACAGAGACGAACGCTCCGCAAGCCATGCGGGAGTAAATTCCGGTGCGAGAGATTGCTCGAATTCCTGTAATGCAGTCGCGAAATCTTCAGGAATCTCTTTGGGGTTTAACGCGACTCGTAAGTCCCTCGAGAATCCTATGATACCTGTAACAATACCCGCGGAATCTCGGATGGGAAGCTTGGTCGTTAAGCACCAAACGGGGTTGTCTGGAGTGAGCCATTGCATTTCTAGATGTTCAATCAGAGGTTTTCCCGTTTGCAAAACGCGTCTATCCTGTTCGGTTGGAATCTGTCCGAATTCCCCTTGGCAGATTTCGCGGGGGCACCGACCAATAACCTGAGATTTGCTCTTTAGGCCATGCCTCTCGACAAGAGACTGATTTACTGCAACATACTTTCCCGCAGCGTCCTTGATGAAGAAAGCCACGTCGGGGGATAGATCGAACAGTCTCGAAAGCAATTCGATATCAATGGAGGTCGGGCACAGAAGAATGGATGTCGGATGGGTCATTGTGCGCGATTCTGCGATTCGGAAGTTCTTTTTACCAAGTAAGCTGCAAACAAGTTTGGGATACTTTCAATCATGGAAAGTCCCTCTCTCCACTCTATCATTTCCTAACCGTAATCCCTACCCGTCCTAGTGCATTTTTTTCGATGCACCCTCTCGTTTCGTATACCAAAAAATGGTGCCTCTTTATGCTTTGTTTCGTAAGGAAGATTTGTTGTCATTCTATATTGATGGTTGCGTTTGGCTTGGTGGCCGTTGCCCATTCACAAACGATTGGTCTACAAAGCGTACCACCCGAGATAGAGGAGAGAATCCGCGATATCTACGAGAGTAACCTGTATCAAGCCCGTAGGATTCAGGCGGAGTGGTTGTCTGATAGCACTGGTTTTTTATCGCGTTTACCCAATCCCTCTACCGGTAAGCCTTCTCGAATATTTTTCGATGCGAAAACAGGACAATCCTTGGAAGCCACCGATGAGCAAATCGGTCGGCAGAAAGTTGCGAGTAGCATTTCCCCGGATGGAAAATGGAGTATCGAAGCGAAGCATCGTGAACTCGGGGTCCGTCACATCGCACAGGATGACTCGAAGGAAACGCAGGAGTACAAGGTCCTTGTTCAAGCGCCAGAGGAACGAGATATTCGATTTCGGGAATTGAGCTGGAGTCCTGATGGCAAGTCTATTTTGTTTGTCGAATCGGACATGACAGACGTGCCATTACGACAGGTGTTGATTTCCGATGATCCCTCCTATCCGAGGCTAGAGAATCATCGATTTGCACGCGTCGGAGAAAAGATTGAGTCGCTCCGAGTAGGTATAGTTCCCGCTCAAGGTGGGGATGTGAAGTGGTTGGATTTACTAGCTCCCGAACAGGGGGGCTATTTGGGGCAGATCGCATGGGCTGGAAATTCGGACGAAGTATTGGTGGAGAAGTTTAGTCGGTTTCGCGATCGAAGAGACATCCTACTCTATAGAAGGGGTGGGGAATCTCGAACGATATTTACGGAATCGAGCGACAGTTGGGTTGAGTCGAGTCAGGGAAAGATAACGGGGATTCAATGGATAAGAAATGGGGAAGCATTTGTTGTTGTGAGTGAAAAAGATGGTTGGCGACATGCGTATATCTATGGACGCAATGGGCAAGAAATAGCCGTTTTAACTCCAGGGAAATATGACGTTATCGATCGCGGGGCTGTGGATGAAGAAAATGGACTATTCTATTTTTATGCATCGCCGGAGAACGGAACACAACGGTACTTGTATAGCGTTCCACTCGATGGTTCAGGAGAGAAAACGTTGGTTTCTCCCAGGAATCAAGCGGGGACACATCAATATCAGTTTGCACCCAATGCGAGGTCGGCTGTTCATACTTACTCAACGCTTGATTCTCCTCCCGTTGTTGAGCTGATCGATTTGCCTAGTCACCACGTAGTCAGCGTCTTAGAGGATAACATAGCCTTGCGTGACCGTATGAAGAGTGTGCTTGGTACACCAACGGAATTCTTTGGCGTAGACATTGGTAATGGATTCGAAGCAGATGCATGGATGATTAAGCCTAAAGACTTTGATTCATCTAAGAAGTATCCCGTTTTCATATACGTGTATGGTGAACCTCATTTGCAAACCGTTCTCGATGAATGGGGTGCTTCTCAAATTGATTTTCATCGAGCCATTGCAGACCTCGGATATTTGGTAGTTTCTTTTGACAATAGGGGTACTCCTGCACCGAAAGGAGCCGCCTGGAGACGAGCTGTTTTCGGTAGCTTGGGCCCCCTTTCCACCGAGGAACAAGATGCGGCACTGAAGTCTCTGGGGCGTAAATACAATTTTGTCGATTTGTCTCGTGTCGGTATATGGGGCTGGAGTGGTGGCGGATCCAATACATTGAACGCCATGTTTCGCAAACCGGAGAGCTACCATGTTGGCATTGCGGTGGTTCCGAAACCGCAACCGCATTTGTACAACGCATGGTTTCAAGAGATCTTTATGCGGGATCGTATCGTGAATCCTGAGGGCTACCAAAATGCTGCGGCAATCAATTTCGCAGAGGGATTGAAGGGGAGGTTGCTTATTATCACTGGATCAGGCGAAACTAATACACACATCCAAATAATCGAGGGGCTTGTCGATCGGTTAATCGAATTGGGCAAGCCATTTGACTATTGGGTTTACCCAAACCGAGATCATGGGTTGCGAGAAGGTCAGGGAACAGTGGTTCATGTTCGGTTGTTGATCATTCGGTATCTTTTAAACAACCTAGAGCCAGGGCCCCGCGACTAGACTACTGAGCATTCTAGCAATCGGAATATTCGGTAAAATCGGCTGCATCGCTTCTTTGGTTTGACTCATGAACACCGTGACCTATCTACTCAGCGTAGTGAATGACTAGGGCTAGAATTCTGGCCGATGGGCGGGTGCTCGGGTATGGAAATAATTTAGTTTCATGTGGCGTTGTTGTTTTGTGTAATCGGACCGCCGTTTCTCTTTCTTTCGATTCGCGAGCAGTCATATCGCCAACAGATCATGGCGATACGTCCTTTCGGATTACTAGGCACTGTCACCCTGTTTCATACAACTACCTTTTGCGGTAGCGAGCGGGGACTGGCCGCAGCTAGAAATCTACAGAGCCAAGGTTATCGCATCAACCTCGTTGATATCAATACACACCAACGAGAAGCGGAGCTTAACAAAATTCCGAATGTACCCACCTATATCTACAACGGAGAAGGCAAGGAACAGAATCGAATAGAAGACCGCTTTTACGAACGTGATCTTGAGATCTTTCTGCGAGGCCAGAAGTAAACAACCTACCAGGAAAGTTAGATTCAAAGTCGATTCGGACAGGAGAAGAGCCGATTGGCGGAGGGGATGGTGGTCATTTGGACGATAAGTGAAGGATCGATACCTCGGGTGGACAACCCCAGCGGAGCGGGTGAACGCCAGCCATGCCGCGACTGACGTGCATTAACGTCCCGCTACGATAAAAGACTCCTGAAGCGTATTTGCTGCCGTGCATGCTCGGGGCGATCAGCGGTCCGAAACCGGGAAATCGAATCTGTCCCCCATGCGTATGGCCGCAAAGTAGTAAAGAACATTTGTGGCTGACTCCCCACGTAAACTGATCGGGTGAGTGGGCAATTCCCAAACGCCAAGCATCCGTATCCGGTGGGGGAATTTCATAATCATAACGATCAAACCACGGCTTCTCATTCCCAACAATCTCAACTGAGGTCGATTTGTAGCGAAGCGTGCGTTGCTGCGCACCTGCGTCATGCCAGCCTATCTTCGTAAGTCGATGACATATCTGCATGGGATCGTTCAAACGTTTGTCGTGATTGCCTAGGACAAAGTAGCAACCTAATGGCGCAGTTAACGTCGCGAACACGGGTTCGATGTCATTCAGGTTCTCATCGTAGTCTACAATGTCGCCCGCTACGATAACGAGATCTGGTTGTTGCTGGGTTATCCAATTAAAGGCGCGGTGGTAAAAATCGTAAGAAAGCTGCCCTGTTAAATGGATGTCTGATAAGTGAGCAATTTTAAGTCCGCGGAGCTTCTCAGGGAGGCGATCAATAAAAAGCGTCTTATGATTCGCGTCTGTCCAAGCGATCTCGTTTCGAGGTATTTGGCCTAACACTCGGGTCGTTTTATTCGAGTATGGGCTTTCCTGGAACGTATCTTGTTTAAAGGTCTCTTCTGATGCGATGTGATATCGATCTTTTGCGATAACGAATTGAGGTCGAATGGAAAGCCATAGAGGTGTAAAGAGTATTGCGATAGTGGTCATTGCGACCATGTACACTTGCGTGACGGGCTGAAAATCAAAAAAAGTTAGTCTCTCAAGAGATTTATCGGAGTGACTGAACAAGTACGACTCTAGGATAAAGAACACGACGGGCAATAGCGCTCCGGCGAGGATGTGGACTTTCTCGCTGGCTTTTATGAGCTTTCGATTCCAGCCCAGTGCGTTAAGACGATTGAATCCTGCGACGATCACATACGCTTGTCCCGCGAGCGAAGACATAATCATTGCCAAAAGGAACAATCTACTAGCCGTTCAAAATATGTTCGTGAAACTTCGTGAGAACCAAATTAGGTTGATTCAGAGGGAGGCGCATTTCCTTCTGGAGTAGGCGTTGCGTTGGGAAGTGTGTTTGGATCGGGGCGATAGTCGAGCAATGTTTCCGAGACGGACAAAAGTTGGTCAAGTCTGAAGGGTTTGTAAAGTATGGCCTTGGGATGTAACCCAGCTTGCCTTGCTTTGACGATGGAGTGGCCTGGGTCGTACCCAAAGCCCGTCATCAATGCCATAGGCACATGATCCATCAGCTTCTGCAATCGCACCATCAATTGATAACCTGAGTAATCGGGTAGCTTGATATCAGAGATTATGATCTGGTAAGGCTCTTCGATGCCCGTCTTGACCATGGCAACCGCTTCATCCCCACAACGTGCCGTTTCCACAACGCAGCCGTATCGCTCTAGCAGCGAATGGGCTTGTAACAGCACCTGTTCATCCGCATCGACGACAAGAACGCGTTTGCTGGCTAGTTTGCTACAACATTCACTCGTAACACCGACCGGACTAACTTCCACCGGAGCGATCGATTGACCGATGGATTGAATGGAATTGCGTACTGCCCGGGCTTTTGAAAGAACACTCCGGAGCCGAAATACGGTATCAGGATCGTGGCCGATGTATTTTTCCATCAAGTGGACTGCATCTCGTAGCAATCCGTCGATTGGAAGAGCAACTGCGGCATGAATCGCCTCGATACTTTGATAGGCTGCGTCGTTCTTTTGTGCAACCAACAGTTCCAGCGTATTCAATGCTACGGCGACATCCCTGGCAAAGATCTCTAGGAATTGCTGATCGCTGGGAGAAAACGTGTCATGCTTCGGGCTCTCGATATTGATGGTTCCGATTACCTCTTCGTGGAGCAGTATTGGAACGGTTAAAGAACTCCTGGCCCCCTTGAAGCCTTCGAGGTACATAGGGTCTTTGGTTGTGTCGCGACAAAGGTAGCTCTTCCCGCTTGCTGCAACGTAGCCCGTCACACCGTTGCCCTGTGGGCTGGCCATTAGCCGACGATCCGCGGCAACTTGATCGATTCCAACGGAAAGAAGAGGGATCAAGTCACCTGTTGATTGCTCCAGTAATCGAATCTCGATGACCTCTATGTTGAGTAGATCCCGAGTGTAGTGACGGATGTTTTCTTTAAGTAACTCGATTCTCTGATCGACATCCATCAAGAAGATTTCATCTGGTTTCAAGTCGGTTAACTTGGCACCGGCTTGGTGAATCGCGGCAAGTTTTTGTTCTTGTAGAACTTCTTCGGTAACGTCACTTAACGTAACGACGAGTTTCTCCACAAGACCGCTAGATTGATCCTTGCGAAGGGGAGCCGCATAAACTTGGAAGTAAGCTCCGCTGGTTGTGAAGATCGTTGACGTAGCCAGCTTTCCTGTTGAGAAGCAAGTTTGAAGGGGACAGCTATCCGATCCAAGAATTTCGGGATTGGACAATGCCGAATAAAAATTCTCTCCCAATCGACTTACGCCGCCGGTCCATTGTTCAAAACAGCTGTTTGTCCACAGAACTGTCATGTCTGAGGCGATCATCGCCACACCTTCAGGCAAACAGTTCAAGACGTCTTCCGCTGCGACGCCCGCAACACTTAATTTCGCCACCCCAGCCTCCAATACTTTTCGAATCGGATCGCTAGACCTAGATATCGTGCAATATCGCCCGACAAAGTCCCTCGATCCCTCTTCAAATATAAGAGACAACGCAGGCGCGGCAACATAGATGATAGGTGTAATTTGCTACTACCTGCGAAAAATCTTTTCCTAACCTGACTTCCCATCAGAGCTGCCTGTGGCATTGTGAATCAGGAAGTTCAACGGTGTTCCAGTTGGTAAGGAACAGGGGACCGTAGTTAAACTCTTCAAAAAATCCGAGACTTAAATCGATCAATATAACTCCGTTGGCCATTGTTGGGGTTTAATGTCTGATAAGACGCCAATGGTGAGCGTTGTTACTGTGCTGTCCATCCGCCATCAATGGTCAGGGTCGTTCCGGTAACAAAGGAGCTTGCATCCGAGCATAGGAAAAGGGCAGCGCCGCAGATCTCATTCAATTCTCCCCATCGTCCCATCGGAATTTTTGAAACAAAATTTTTGTATTGCTCTGGATCGTTAAGAAGGGGACGGTTCATTTCGGTGGCAAAGGGACCTGGGCAAATCGCGTTAACGGTGACCCCACTAGTTGCCCACTCAAGTGCGAGGACGCGGGTCAGGCCGAGTAATCCGGCTTTTGAAGATGCGTATAGGGTTCGCCCGGCGATGCCGATGTAAGATAGGATTGAACCGAAATTGAGAATGCGCCCCCATTTTCTTTCCGCCATACCCGGACCGAATGCTCTCGCCATTAAAAAGGGCCCTTTTAGATTGGCATCGACTACGCTATCCCAATCGTCTACGGACAGAGATGCAATCGGACCTCGCTTGTTCAGGCCAGCGCTGTTGAGCAGTACGTCTATCGCTCCTACGTGTTCGGTGATCTCACCAAGAAGTCTTTCTACCGAGTTCGGTTGAGTCACGTCGGCTGCGAAGGCATAGGTTGGTCGATTGGTTTCATTCTGGATCGCTTCAGCGGCAGTGCGGCACGCATCGAGTCGTCGGCTAACAATAACCACAGATGCTCCTGCTTCAGATAGCGCTCTCGCGATTACCTGCCCCAAGCCCTGTGATCCACCGGTTACTAACGCTGTTCGGCCACTTAAGCGAAATTGATCGAGTATTGATGCCATCGGAATTGAAAATGCTTTTGAAAATGCTGGTGAGGTTCTAGATTGAGAAACCCAAATGTTTTGGGTTTGTATTGCATTTTAACTAGTACCCCAACTTGGGGAGAACCCTCTAGTGGAGTTCCCCCAAAATCACAAACCGCAGTGTGATCGCGTGTTGCTTTAATCGATATTGGAGGCTTAGTGAAGGTAAAATGCGCACTCCTGCCCGTTTCGTGGCGTTGACATCGGACAGGAGTGGGAGTGTCCAATCTACTTTTAAAGTAACAAGCCCGCACGCGTCGGGTTATGATCGAAACCTTCTCCATGTCGCGGTACTAGCAAAGTCCATCAATAAAAAAACACTGTGAAAAGAAGTGCTCTCCACAGTGTGCGGGAATAAGATTCTCTCGGGTCTTCTCTTAGAAAACGTCTAAGATGAAGTGATGGCCGGAGTGATATCGTTGCGAAGTTGGATAATAGTTTTCCCACTTGCGGTTATAAACGGGGATTTGCATCTCCGCTGGGTAACGATGGTAGAGGCTATCAGCGCTGCGATAGTACTCATTACCCCAAAAGTTTTGTGGATAGTAAACGTAAGGATAGTGTTGAAAACGATTGTAATCTCGTTGACCAGCAGTTCCTCCCCACATGCGGCCGTATGCCTGCTGTGGTTGCTGTGCGTTAGAGCTTTCTGCTGCGACGAGTCCGATAACGGCACTCGCAACCGCGATCAAAAAGGCTTTGCGGACCATATTCCCCCCCAGGTTATTCTTTGCCAATTCTTGGTTCTCTCGAACAAATCATTGCATCGGCTAAGGGAACAATTGGAATTGAACTATTATTCGTTACTACCGGAACTGCTGGGCTCTTTTTTGATGAGGATGCGAATTCGCATAAGCTTTTCTTTAGCCTGCGATTCGGCGTCTGAGCCACGCGCGTCAGCGATCTCGGTTGCTAGATTGGTTGACTTTAACGATTGCTGAGTTTGCGTTGTTTGGTCACCGCTCTGCTTCGGGGCAGTTGGCAGGTTTGCGGATGGCGAATCGGGGCGGTTAGCTGCCCGCATTGGGTTCGCTTTTGGGGAGAATAATCCGGAATCCGACACCTTCGATGGTGACCGTCCGGATGCTTCATTCGGAATGCTTCCATATCCACCACCAAGCCCGGCCATACCCGCACCAAAGCCATTGCCGGGGCCAGAATCAGTTGCCAATTGTTTTCCCTCAGTACCATTTTTATCAGCAGCCGATGCATCATTGCTGGAAAGCTGATGTGAGAAGTCAATCGTCCAAGTCTTCTGTTTTGGAGCGTCCGAAAAGCCTTCGGTCGGATCGTGCTCTATTTTCGTGTCTGTCGGTTGAGAAATCTCCTGGCGGGATGGGATGGCGATTGCCAGCAGATCTTGTTCTTTGGAAAAGCCTTCAGAGCGTTCGCGATCCAGATTTGCTAGTTGCAGAATCGCTTTAGCGTCTTCTTCCGTCACTTGCAGAATGATCTCGTCCTCGGATTGTCCGAGACCGACGATGATGTTTTTTTCTGATTCCTCCGCAGAAATTTCCTGTGGAAGCTCAGGTTTTTCTGCCTGAAAGTTCAAGTTTCCAACATCTCCAGTGATAAATCGCCACCGACTTGCTTCTTGCGTTTTTGATTCCGAATTTAGCTTTTGTTCTAAGTAGGTGAGAAACTCTTTTGCTTCCGTGGAAAGAAGTGGGGCCCTACCCCCAGCTACTCGTGGAGCACTCATTGCTTCGGCGTCCATCGGAGCAATTGATGGTGCCAGTGAGTCCATCGTGGCGCGTCGTCCTCGGGCTGGGGCCGCTTGTGCCTCGACCGGATCTGTCGTGGATTCCGAGCCACTTTGTAGAGCAGACTGTGCATTCGAATCTGTTGGCGGGAAAGATCGGGGAGCATTGGAGTCCATTACAATCTGCTGGCCGCTGTCAGGTTGTGTATCCACTAACCATTTCGTCGTTATAAAAATCAATACAACCGCTGCCAGGCTTGCCAGAAGCCCCAAGGAAAGGCCGGTACGATTGGAATTCGAGTTTGAATTCGTCGCTGGTGAATTCGTTAGTGTCTCATTTGCTGACACACTTAGATTCGTAATGGGACCGGACCATTCTGCGCTTTGAAAGCTCCGTGTAGATTTTACCGAAGGATTGGCTGCTGCTACCATAGAGCGAACGGTCGATATGTCTTTGACGAGCTGTTGTAATGAAGGAGAGTTTTGGATATTCGCCTCAATCTCTAGCCGCTCGCTATCGTTCAGTTCGCCATCCAAATACGCAGAGATCAAAGACTCGTCGAAGGGTTTGTTCTGTTCGTTCATCGATTATCTAACTCCTGGCATGGCATGAATGCACGGAGCCCTGCTCTCTCCAATATGCTCTTCAGTTCCAATCGAGCTCGGTGAAGCCTGCTTCGCACCGTGCCGATGGGGATGTCTAGGACGGAGGCGATTTCTGAATAATCCATTCCATCTATATCCCGCATACAAACGACAGAACGCTGTTCCTCAGGAAGTTGATCGATTGCGAATCTAACCGCATCGATGGTTTCGCGTTCTTCAAATCGGTTCATTGGATTCGCGCTATGAGGAGCGACTAGGTGGGAAGTATCAGGAGTGGATAAATCACTTTTCCTGCTCTTTTGCTTGCGCAAATGATCTATACACGCGTTGTAGGCTAGACGCCTTAGCCACGTGAAGAACGTTGAACGTCCCTCAAACGATTCTAATTTACGGAATGCTCCAACAAACGCATCTTGCGTAACGTCTTCCGCGTCCTGCCTATTGCGGAGTAGTGAAAAAACGAATTGAAAGACACGATTCTGGTGCCTCTCCACCAAGACAGCGAAGTATTGAGTTGACCCAGAGCGGATCAATTCAATCAGTTCAGCATCATCAAGGGGAGATTCCATAAACTCTAGACGGACGATCTACACATTGAGTTCCCGAAAACCGGATCTTCCGACCATAAGTCTTTAACGATCAGCATGTTCAAGCTCGTACGATCGACTTGAGTCGCCGGTGGCAAAAGGAAAAATACCTCCGATTACCATTCCCCCAAGACTAATCGTGTGCGCGAACCAACAATTGTCGTTCCAAAGAATCGTTCGCAATGTTCCCCAAGCCACAATAATCAGTGCTGTGAAGTAAAATCGCTCTGCGACCCGTTGCCAACGCTCGTTTTCACTGGCTTTTGACATCCACATTGCCCCGACCGCCAGAAACGGAATCAATAATGGGAACGCGTCTCCAATTGATTCAAACCAAAACGGCGAGTAGGGCATATGCAGCCTTCCTGACTTTTTAAACGTATTGCCTGGTGTCTGAATCCATTCAGACCTCTCCGCGATACTCCAGGATTTCTTTAATCAATTCAAGAGTAAATCAGAAAAAAGTCGATTTTTCGCACGACTCGTTCCCCTTTGACACAAAAGAAGAGAAGGTCTGCCATCTAGAGTATTAATTTTGCGCAAAAACCTGATCGCCAGTGCTGTTGAGCGATACAGGCTCCCGTCACTAGGAAATACCCTAGAGGCAGAATTCCTTATAATTCGCAGAGTAGAACGGGTCTAGGGCCGTATTGCTAGTAAACTTTGTGCATAGTTTCGTAGATTTTTTCATAGTCCTTATTGATTATCGGCACCCTCGCTGTTTACTTGCTGGGTTATATGTCGAGCGGGTACTGTCGCAGGCTAATCGAGTCGATTCACGCCCTTGCGAAGCAAGCTGGAGATTGCTCGATTTACTTGAATGAGCAGGAACTTGACGCCACGGCCGTGGCTCCGCCAGTGGCGCGGGGATGGGCTCATCGCTCTGCACGGCGTCTCTGTCCGGCAATGATCTTAACGCATTTCAGACAGGATTCGAGGACGCTGAGCTACTGCAGCAAATGATGGCGGGTGCTGTCGATACGACATCCG
The DNA here is from genome assembly GCA_046318795.1 of Pirellula sp. Lineage (GTDB taxonomy): Bacteria > Planctomycetota > Planctomycetia > Pirellulales > Pirellulaceae > JBKCUI01. The sequence continues at coordinate 56,929 of JBKCTT010000142.1, read as the reverse complement.
ATCGATTGGAGACTCAACCGCTTGCGGTTGAACTGAGAGAATCGACCGACACCATGGCGATTCCATTCACTCGATTGCGCAAAGGACTGGTTTTGCGCATCCTGAGTATATGACAGCAGCTTTTAAAAAATCCCATGGGATTGCTCCGACAGAGTACCGCGAATCTTTCATCGGTAAGTCATGGCAGACTTAAAAGGGGCTATTCTTTCAAAAAGTCTGATCATTACCGCACTTAAAACCCGCGGTTTGAGGGCTTGTTGCACTGTCGCTGCGCTAGTTGCTTGCCACCTTTTTGGTAACAGGCTTCGCAGGAGTCGTTAAATCAAAGCGATCGAGATGCATAACTTTGGTCCATGCGGCTACGAAGTCGTCAATAAATTTTTGTTTTCCGTCTTCGCTTGCATAAACCTCTGCAATGGCTCTAAGCTGTGAGTTAGAACCAAATACTAAATCGACTCTGCTGCCTGCCCATCGGAGCTTTCCTGATTTACGGTCTCTTCCTTCGTAGACTCCATCGAGTTTTGCAGAAGGAGTCCAATCGATATTGCCGTCCAGTAGGTTTACGAAGAAGTCGTTGGTCAAGACTTCTGGGCGATCTGTGAAAACGCCTAAGCGATTGTGCCCATGATTCGCCTTAAGGGCTCTAAGTCCACCTACCAGAACGGTCATTTCAGGCGCTGACAAGGTCAACAAGTGCGCTTTATCAACAAGTTGCTGCTCGGGGGCACTCCCTACGCTGGAACTCTTGTAGTTTCTAAATCCATCCGCCTTTGGTTCAAGAACAGCAAATGACTCGACGTCGGTCATGTCTTGCGTGGCATCCGTTCTGCCTGGAACGAATGTTATTTCAACGTTGTGCCCTGCTTTTTTCGCGGCCGATTCAATAGCCGCATTACCTGCGAGAACGATAAGATCCGCCAGCGAAATCCGTTTGCCATTTTGCGCTGACGCGTTGAATTCAGCTTGGATCGTTTCTAGTTTGCCAAGCACATTGCTTAACTCTGCGGGCTGATTTACATCCCAATCTTTTTGCGGCGCTAGTCTCAGTCTAGCACCATTGGCGCCGCCCCGATTGTCCGTTCCTCTAAAAGTGGATGCGGATGCCCAGGCAGCCGAAACCAAATGGGAAACAGGTAGGCCTGTCGTGAGGATTTTTTGCTTCAACAGTTGCACGTCCTCAACAGTTACGAGCGGATGATCTACCTCCGGGACTGGATCTTGCCAAAGTTGAGCTTCGGGGACCTCTGGGCCCAAGCAACGACTGACTGGTCCCATGTCGCGGTGAGTCAGTTTGTACCATGCTCTTGCAAAGGCATCTGCAAACTGATCAGGGTTCTCATGGAACCGCTTGGATATCTTGCCATAAATGGGGTCCATCTTGAGAGCAAGGTCCGTCGTGAACATCATCGGTGCATGCGACTTGTTCGGATCGTGCGCATCGGGTACGGTACCTTGGGCCGATTCCTCTTCTGGGGTCCATTGCCATGCTCCCGCTGGACTCTTAACTAGTTTCCAGTTGTAGCCGAACAAATTATCGAAGTATCCGTTTGACCAAGCTGTAGGAGTTGACGTCCATGCTCCTTCGAGCCCGCTCGTGATTGTGTCCCCGGCGTTCCCCTTGCCGTACGAGTTTTTCCAGCCGAGGCCCTGTTCTTCAATCGACGCTCCTTCTGGTTCAGGCCCTACATTTTTCTCGGGAGAAGCTGCTCCGTGGGCTTTACCAAAGGTGTGTCCACCAGCGATCAATGCGACGGTCTCTTCGTCGTTCATGGCCATGCGTCCAAAGGTCTCTCGAATATCGCGAGCGGATGCTAGTGGGTCAGGTTTACCATTAGGTCCTTCGGGATTCACATAAATGAGTCCCATTTGAACTGCCGCGAGAGGATTCTCGAGCTGCCGATCACCCGTGTAGCGTTTATCGCCGAGCCACTCGCTTTCAGGGCCCCAATATATGTCTTCCTGTGGCTCCCACACATCGGCACGTCCCCCAGCGAAACCGAATGTCTCAAAGCCCATAGATTCCAACGCGCAGTTCCCCGTGAGTACCATTAAATCGGCCCAAGAGATTTTGTTTCCATACTTCTGCTTGATTGGCCACAAAAGCCGCCGAGCTTTGTCCAAGTTTGCGTTGTCTGGCCAACTGTTGAGCGGAGCGAATCTCTGCATGCCGTATCGTGCACCTCCGCGGCCATCGGAAATACGATAAGTACCCGCGCTGTGCCAAGCCATTCGTATAAATAGCGGACCGTAATGGCCGTAGTCCGCTGGCCACCAGTCCTGAGAGGTAGTCATCAAATCTTTGATGTCTTTTTTGATGGCTTCCAAATCCAACTTTTGAAATTCTTCTGAGTAATTGAAATCGGCTCCAAGCGGATTGCCCGCAGGGGAATTCTGGTGAAGAATTTTCAAATTTAGTTGATTCGGCCACCAATCTTTGTTGGTGTACATGCCGCTTGTTGTGTTAGATGTAGCGTCAGTAGAAGGGGTGTAGCTAGTTAATGCAGTCAAGCTTTGCAGTGCGCCAGTTACTGGACATTTTCCACCTGTTGCCGAACTATGCGCCGCAGCAGATAGGCCACTTGGAGCTACTGGCGAGTTCGTGCCGGGCTCGGATTGACCTAGTACCCTGTTTGTTTCTGCTGCAAAGACCGTCCCCATCGCGACAACAGAGAGCATTAACATCCGAGCGCGACGCACGGGTGCATTGCTCTCAAGATATGAATCAACTCTTTGTGTTATCAACTTTGCCATTTTTTTCACCTTGTTCATTGTTCACTCCTGATACCCAATCGTTAAAACACAACCGCAGCCGGGCGGGAAAACCGCAAATCTAGATCACCAACGATAGGCTTCCCGTTTTTACTTGTCCAATGCATGAGACACATTGTATTAATGCGTCTAGTGCATAATAATACTGCGGGTGGGGGGGCCGTGTGTTGTTTTGAGGGCTTTTGAAAGGGATTGGGATTTTCCTTTGGTCACTATTTTTTGGTATTTTCGCCCCCTCTGCGTCGGGAAGAGCCATGGAAATTGAGCAGCTTAGGCATTTTTTGAGTGTTGCGGAGTTAGGCAACTTTACCAAAGCAGCGATGGAAGTTGGGCTCTCACAATCTGCATTGAGTCGGTCTATTCAGAGGCTCGAAGAGGAGCTTGGGCAGCCCCTGTTTGATAGGCAGACTCGCCGAGTTGTTCTAACAGATGCCGGACGTACATTGGAACTGAGAGCCAAGCAGATTGTGTCGGGAGTCGACGAACTGCGAGCCGAGATTTGCGACGATGGCCAAACGGGCAATGTGAGAGTCGGTGCTATCCCCACAATCGCCCCTTACTTTTTGCCAAAGCGACTCAAGGAGTTTCAAAAGAACTTTCCCAATGCAAAGATAATTGTTCAGGAAGATACCACCGCAGAGTTGACCCGCAAACTTTATGATGGCGTGATTGATGTCGCTATTGCTGCCCTACCAATTGAAGGTCGTTACCTGAACGTAGAGGATCTATTCGAAGAAGAACTCAAACTTTTGGTGTCCACAGACCATCCGTTACAGAAAAAGAGTTCGATCAAACCGTCGGACCTCGAGGGGCAATCGTTCATACTGATGGGTGAGGCACATTGCTTGACGACCAACGTCGTTTCCTACTGTCATCAAAAGACATTGTTTCCTTTGTCAGTCGAACGAACTTCGCAAATCGCGATGATCCAAGAGTTGGTGTCTCTTAATCATGGCATTAGTCTGATTCCAGCCATGGCGAGTGAAGTGGATCATGCCACCAATCGAGTGTATCGATCTTTTTCGTCGAGCAAGCCAACGCGTACGATCGTGATCGTTACCAATCCTTACCGATTTCAAAGTAAATTGATTCATTCGTTTATCAAGACGGTTCGTGACTCTATTTGATAGTGAAATTTATTCGCCCAGAAAGTAGCGATTCAGAGTCTCTCTTCGATCTTCACTTTTTACGTACTCCACCAACGCAAAGAGCTTCTTTTGGTCTCGAATCTTTTTTTGGCTTCGACTCTCTTCGTCGGCTAATATTCTCGGTAATTCTCCGTTAACAGCGACCATGCTCATATCGTACTCATCGGGTATTACACCATATCGGTAAAGCATCGAAAGGGCGGTTTCTAAGCGACGATCATGTTTGTGCTTGGCGGTAAGCCGCTCACGTAACCATTCCAAACCGAACGCTCTGATTTGATCGGTGTCATGTTTCAAAAAGTCGAAAACCCTTTGATAAAAATCGGCGTCCGGGTTGCTCCAATTATTGAACTCCATCTGAGTTAACAAGTCGTCTTGGCTGTAAAGCAATTGGCAGAGGGACGGATTTCCATCGCGGCCTGCCCGGCCGATTTCTTGATAATAGGATTCGAGTGAACCAGGGACTTCGGCATGAATGACATAACGAATGTCTTCCTTGTCGATCCCCATGCCAAAGGCATTTGTAGCTAGAACAATCGGAACATCGCCCTCCATGAAACGTTCCTGAATCTCGGTTCGAATTCGGCGTGGCAAATCACCGTGATACACAACATGCTCGAGGCCAGCTTTACGTAGATTTTTGCTCATCGCTTCGAGCGTTCTAATCAAAGTGAAGTAAACGATCCCCGAGCCTCTAGGCCAGCGATTGGCAATTTTGTGAATAGCTGCCTCTTTTTCCTCTTCTCCCCAAACCTCTTCAACCAAAAGCTCCAAGTTCGGGCGTTCAAATCCACACTGGAAAAGTTTGCACTGCGTCGGTGCGTCGCCACGTTCTAGACCAAGTTGTTTTAGAATGTCTGATTGGACATCGGGAGTGGCTGTCGCGGTAAGGGCAATTGTAGTTGGATTGCCAATGAGTGACCGAATCTCTACAAGCCGTGAGTAATCAGGACGAAAGTCATGGCCCCATTCGCTGATACAATGAGCCTCATCGACGACTAACAGCCTAACACTTCGCTGACTAAGGACTTTCATAAACTCCGGTTTGCGAAACCTTTCAGGGGTTACATACAGCATAGAGTACTTTCCTGCTGCAATTCCTTCATAACGCCTAGTACGTTCCTTGTTGTCTAAAAGAGAATTGATCATGGTAACGTCCAACCCACGTGCGACGAGACCGTCCACTTGGTCCTTCATTAATGCGACCAATGGCGAGAGAACGAGCGTCAGCGGTTTCGTTGATTGGTTTCCCTCCTTTTGGCTCAAGTAAAGAGCGGGGATCTGAAAGCAAAGAGATTTGCCTCCGCCCGTTGGCATTAAAACTAGAGAATGCCCCCCAGCAATCGTTCGCTCGATAACTTGTCGCTGCGGAAATCGAAAGTCGGAGAAACCGAATGCATCCTTAAGAATTCGTAGATACTGGTCCACTGCTTCCAACAAAGGTAAAAGAGTTTTTACTTACGCCCCTCGCAATTCGCGAGTGGAAATCGTAGCGAGTCTAAGGGGACGGTTGGATTAGGGTTGAATGCTGGAGCCAAGCAAAAGAGCGAATTGCCTAATCCATGCAGGGTGCGCTGGCCAAGCTGGTGCGGTAACCAAATTACCTTGGGTGTGCGCCGAGTCAAAACCGGCAGACGCATCAACATAGTTACCACCGGCCATATCAATATCGAACTTTACCGCTGGATAGCAACTGCAGGATCTTCCCTTGAGAATTCCGGCGGCTGCAAGAATTTGTGGTCCGTGGCAGATTGCAGCAATCGGTTTTGATTTTTGGTCAAAGTGACGGACTAAATCTAAGACTCGTTCGTTGAGTCGAAGGTATTCGGGTGCTCTCCCACCGGGTAAAACCAGGGCATCATAGGAATCCGGGGATACTGTATCAAAGTCTGCGTTTAGAACGAACCGATGACCTGGTTTTTCTGAATAGGTTTGGTAGCCATCGAAATCGTGGATTGCTGTGGTAACATAATCCCCCGACTTTTTTCCGGGGCAGACGGTGTGACAAACATGTCCAATCAAAAGCAACATTTGGTAAGGGACCATTATCTCGTAGTCCTCAACAAAGTCCCCAACTATGAAGAGAATCTTTTTTACTCCTGGCATAATCTCAACCTAGCTCGCAAAAAATCATTCGTATAAGGTATGTATTCTGTCCACAGACAGATTATGGTACACCCGGGAAACACCGCTAGGCCAAACTATCTCCACATCCACGGGGCCTGAGTGATTCCCGAGACCGAAGTGGTTATCGCGTCCGTAATAGGATTGGTATCCCCGACTACTGAAAACGCCCGCAATTCTCTTGTTTCCGGCAAATCGAACCGTGATGAGTGCTCCTAATCCATCGCGATTGGACTCGGTGCCGATGGTTTTGATTCGAATCCAATGATTTTGAATCGGCGTTTCGTTGCGGAGGATCGACGGTTGGCTGTTAGCATTGAGGACCACAACATCTAGAAGCCCGTCGTTGTCAAAATCGTCCACGCACACTCCACGACTAACCTCTATTTCTTGCAGCCCCGGCCCACTCGCTTCTGTTTTGTCGATGAATCGTCGTTCAGGAGTTCCCATCAGTAGCATATTTTTTGAGGCGAAATTGGTCGTGTCATCAAGTCGGTTGGCGGTATCGATCAAGTGGCCACATGCGATGTAGAGATCGAGATAAGAATCGTTGTTCAGATCGGAAAGGGCGATCCCCCATTTGATGAATCGATTGGCTATTCCCAAGCCAGAGATAACAGAAACATCATCGAACAAACCGGTCCCTTGACCACGATAAAGGACCGGCATTTCTTTTTCGAAATTAGAGATGACGAGATCCAGTTCTCCGTCATTGTCATAATCGCCACAGTCAACACCCATGGAGGCCATGGTTGCGCCCGCGTAATTGTATGCGACTCCTGAAAGGATCGACTCTTCAGAAAAGGTCTGATTTCCTTGGTTAAGAAAAAGCTGATTCATCATCGAGTCGTTACAAACGAATATGTCTTGATAGCCGTTTTGGTCAAAATCAAAGGCGATCGTTCCCATGCCAGTTTTGGGTGCATCCATTACTCCGCTGGACGAACTGATATTGGTAAAGATTCCGTCTCCGCGATTTAAGAAAAGACTATCACCATCTGGTGGGTAGTCGAGCGGACCTGCACTGGCTTCGACTCCGAAGATCGTCCTGACAATCTTCTTCGTGATGTCGAACTTGATATAGTTCGCGACAAAGAGATCTAGATTGGAATCGTTGTTGATATCAAGGAACGAGGCGCCACCTGCTGATCGCACGAAATCGTCTCGGCAATTCGATTGATCGACTTCGAATGTACCATCACCACGGTTCCAAAACAGTTGGTTTGTACCATGATTGCAAACGAAGACTTCGGGGTAGCCATCGTTGTTTACATCGGCGACCGTTACACCAACACTAAGTCCGACGTGGTCTAAACCAGAAGACGCTGTGACGTCTACAAACTTGAAATTGCCGACATTCCGAAACAGCCTACTTTTCGGAGGTTTGGTCTCCCATTCTTTTCGGACTGCATCGGGATAATCGAACCCAGCGACGAAATCTCCATTAAGCAAATACAGGTCGATCCATCCGTCTTGGTCGTAATCAAAAGTGGCGAATCCGGAGGCGATGGTCTCTACCAAGAAGTACTTACCCGTGCGACCATTGAAATGTTCAAAATTTACTCCGCTTTGTGGCAACACGTTAACGAAACGAAATTCGGTATCTGCCGTGGAGGGACTTTCGTCTTGCCACGCTTTGCAGGATGAGTTCCAGAGGGAAAAGCATGCGATGATAAACCCCAAAAAAGCCCGTGCTAAAAATGAAACGCCAAGTTTCTGTTTAGAGGTTTTGATTACTTTTGGCATGGCTACTTGCGGAGAACAACGTTGCTTGCACTTACATTTTTCTTTAAAGTGTTTCATTGCCGTGGTGACGTTGCATTATTTTCTAAATGCTTTCTGACTTCAACAAGCCTACGTTGAAGTTCAGTGCTTTTGGGATCTAGCTTGAGGGCCTTTTGTAAATTTTTTTCTGCATCGATAAGCTTGTTCTGCATGGCCTGAGCGCTCGCGAGATAAGCAAGTGGTACTGGGCTGTTTTCTAATTCGCTCCACGTCTGTGCAAGTGTCTCAGCTTCACCGAGACTTTCTTTGGATGAAAGCAAAATGTTGATTAGTTGCCGGTACGCCTTTGGATCTCGGGGGGCGAGTTCAATGACTTGGCGATAATGAAGCGTCGCTTCCTCTGGACGCTTTAGCTTCTCGGCAATCGCTCCTGCCCCAAAGGAGTAGCTCGGATTTCGATTGTTGATTTGAATGAGTTGAGTCGAGTAAGCATAGGCTTTCTCTAGTGATTGATCTCGCAACGTTTGTTCGATTAAACCTTCGAGAACCTGAGTGTTGGTTGGGGCGTACTCATGAGCTCGTTCGAGCAGCAATCTTGACTCGGCCAACCGTTGAAAGCTCTTGTATACTAATGCGGCGAACCAATAACGGCTCGCGATATCCGTCCGTTCGTTTTTAAGTAGTTCTTCAATCGAGTCGTTTTCTCGAACTGGTCTAAGTTTTGCCTTGTCCGCTAACTCTTTAGCGCGTTGTCGTTCGCCAAGGCGGATGAGGGCAATAATCAAGCCTTGTTCTGCTTTTGGATTTTCGTCTGCTAGAGTTAGGGACTTCTCAAAGGCCACTCGGGCTTTATCGAATTCGAGGGCTGCATTATAGGTTTGCCCTAGTCTTAACCAGAACTCCGAATCGTCTGGGTAACTGGCCAAATACTCTTCAAGTGCTTTTGCAGATGGTTTGGTTTGTCCATCTTTGAGGTAGGCATCGCTAAGTTCCCGCACACTGTCTCTGTAGTTAGGAATCGTCTCTAATGCCTTCTGGTAATAAGATATGGCCTCTTTGTAATGAGATAGTCGAGTTTCAATTAATCCTTGACCATGGAACGCGTACCCGTAGTTGGGGACAATCTCCAGGCATCTCTCCCAGGATTTCTTTGCTTCTTGAGCTTGACCAATTAGTAGCTGTACTCTGGCTCGAGCTTCGTGGGCATCGGCGGAGTTGGGAAATCGTTCGACCAGCAAATCCATAACGCGAAGAGCTTCGTCAATCAGGTCTGTCTTCTCAAAAGACTTCCAGTCATCAGAAAGTCCTACGTCGACTGTTGTTGTGCTCGTTTCCTTTTCTTTAAGTGGGGTATCAGGCGTGGCTGCATTGGAAGCGGTGGGATTTTGTGAAGGTTCTTTAGCGATTTGTTTTTTGGTACTGTTGCTGCAACCTGTCAGACCAAGTAGCGTCGTCAATAGGGAGACTAGAATTGAGGACCGAAAACAAACATTCATGGTGTTACGGATTGCTGATTAGGGAACTGAAAAAATAGTATCGAATCAGCGAAAAAAGGTTGACATTTAATGAAAATCGGGCGGTTGAAGTACCGCCCGAGATATCGCAATTGGTGCTTGTCACAATTGGCACCAATCTAGTTTGATGGAAGTCAATGTCGTTTGATGATCAAGCGATATTTTTACTTCGATTTCAACTCGAGATCGAAATTATTGGCGCCAGAGTCACTTACATTGTGCTTTAGTCCAGAGGACTCCTTAGTTTTGTATTTGGCTGGAAGCAAATCCTTTGAAGCAGGTTGGCGACCCTGTCCGGCACCCTCTGGTGGCCCCGAATAGGCGTTACCGTAGGCTGAGTACATGTCGTCCAGCGATTGCTCTTTGCCCGATGCGGGCTCCTCTTTCTTTTCTGGTTCCTTGTACGCGTCGTATGGGCTTTGTCCTGCTTCGGTCTGAACTTTCATCACCGTGACCGAGTACATTCCTTTCATCGCACCGTCGCCGGAAACGAAAGTGGTTAAGGAATACTTGCCTTCGTTGTCAGAAGTGCCTGCTGCAGGCTGCGCCCCGGTTCCGGCGTCTGGAACAAAAGCGATGGTTGCTCCCGGAACGGGCTTGCCATCTAAAGTTACCACGCCAGTCACCTTGTAGGTGGGTGGATTAGAAGGCCCGCATCCGATGAGTAAACCCATCCCAAGAACTGTTAGTACCTTAGCAAATGTGCCTTTTTGTTTCATAAATTGATTTCCATAGCTCGTGAACGTTTCCATTAAGAAAGCAAGATGCGAGTAGGTGCTCGCATCTTGCTGATTTGACTAGTGCTAACGGAAGTCAAACTACTCGTATTGAGCGACTTCGCTGCCCGACTTGGAGCCTAGGGCGCCCCAAACTCCATACGGACTTGGTCCGGTTTCTCCCCACGCTGGTGAGCCCATCGTGAGGTTGCCCGTATCGATACTGTCGCTGATGAAGCCGACAGAACCATCTGCCCGGGCCGCATTCACGCCCCCGGTGTGGTTACTCGTTGGAGGCAACAAAGCGGGATCCCCGTCCCCCCAGGAAATCACGTGAACGCAGGAAGGAGCATTGGGCGGAAGAATGGTGTTAAACGCCACATAAGTGGGGTGTCCATCGTGCCAGAACTTACCTCCGTTTCCTTGGTGAACCGTTCCCGCTACGAGGTATTGCCCATCGGAAACCTGGCGGCAGGTCAACGGATTTTGGAAGACGTTTGGAACTTGAGCAATGGTCTCGCGATGGCGAACCGTTCGTGCAACAGTACCAGTGTTACCTGTAGCGTTGGGATAGGGCTGAGAGGAAACCAATCGCTCACTGTATAGCAAGGTATTGCTCGTTCCGTCTGTAATCTGACCATGTGCCGTATGACCGCGATTCGAGAACATACCTCGCACGTTAGCATGGTTGTTGAGTTCCCATTGCCAACGGCCCATGTGGTCTCCCATGGACATCGAATAGGAATTCAAGCCACCGTTACCAATGGCCATTGGATCCGATGGGCACCGCATGAACGCGGGGGAAGTTCGCCAGTGGTAATTGTTGTTCCAACCTTCAGGGCCCCCTGGCGGTTGTTGCGGATTAAAGCCTGGGGTGTTTCCTCCACCCTCGATGTTTTGGAATTGATTTCCACCCTCGATGAATGGCAATACAGAGATAAATCCGCTTCGGCGATTCTTGTTGTTAAGAGCAGGTCCGTCAGACCCACCTTGTCGATAGGGAAAACGCTTATAAGCACTTTCGTAATTGATGGCAGCTAATGCTAACTGCTTCAAATTGTTAGAGCACTGCATCCGACGTGCAGCTTCTCGTGCAGCTTGTACTGCTGGCAGCAACAAGCCTACCAAAATGCCGATGATGGCGATCACAACTAGCAATTCGACTAATGTGAAGCCACCTCTTCTAAACTGGTTCTTCATATGAGAGGACCCTCGGAAAGGAAAAAGAAAATGGGCGGCGAACCTCATTATGGGGATTCGTCGTAATTAAATCAATGCTTTACGGGGTGAAAAGTCACTTTGGCGTCGTTTCTATCGAAATTACCAATACCCCATAGTGGGGGATTTCAACCTGTTGCTGACTTGCTGTTGGCCATGAAATGTTAATTTTCCCTGTATTTTTCTTGGAATCTATTGGGATGGGGACTAGGGACCAGGAAGCGGAGCAATAGCTGCCGCCTCCAGTCACTTCATAGGTCTTTTCGCCTTGGCTAGTTTCGATCGTTATCTTGGCCCCCAAGCCGTTTCGATTGGAGGTAACCCCCACCAGTTTGAGCCAGCAGGCGCGTGTGGATTCACATTCGTTACGGAGCAGGGACATTGGGGCAGATTGATGGGTTACGCCGAGATCGATTTGGCCGTCTAAATCGAAATCGGTAAATGTAACGCCACGGGAAACAAACTTTTTTTGAAACCACTCTCCGCTAGCCGCACTCACGTCAAACCATTTTTTGTTTTGGTATGTGAACAATTGTCCTGTCATTTGTTCGTCGGGATTGGAACCAGAATTGTCGATGTGCCCGTTAGCGACGAATATCTCCATGGATCCATCTTGATTGAGATCTTGCATAACGGTACCGAAACCCAGCTTGTCGAGCGTTGGTGTATGAAGCCCTTCGGAGCCTGTAGCGTCGATGAACCCTGAAGCCCCAAGATTGCGATAGAGTGTGTTTGATTCCGATTGAAAATGGGTAGAGTAGATATCGAGTTTTCCGTCGCCGTTGTAGTCGTTCACTGCTAACCCCATGCTGGCTTGCGGAACGCCACGGCGATCGGTCGCGCAACCTAATTCGACCGCCACTTCTTCAAAGTAACCGTTCTTTAGATTACGAAACAAAAAATTGTTGCTTGCATCGTTAGCGACATAGAGGTCTGGCCATCCATCTTGATCGAAGTCAGCGGATACGACACCTAATGCACGGTTGTTAGGGCCAAAAAGACCGCGTTCCAGCGTCAACTCACGGAACGAACCTTGACCATCATTCCAATAAAAAACATCTGGTTCCGGTTCGAAGCTGATTGGATTACAAACAACTGGATTGCCCTTTATGTCTAGGCAGCGTTTCGAATTCATTGGATCGTGCTTCACGTAATTGCAAACGTACAGATCTAGGTTCCCGTCCAAGTCTACGTCGATCCAGGCTGCTGACGTGCTCCAAGCTGAGCAGTCAACATCGCAGTCTTGACCTACATCCTCGAATGTGCCATCACCCTGGTTCTTAAACAGTTTGTTGGGACCGAGGTTGGTCACATAGATGTCATCAAATCCATCGTTATCAAAATCTGCGATCGCAACTCCTTGGCCATACTCGCGAGCCTCAAGCACGACGTTTAAGGTCACATTGTGGAACCGGTTACCGACGTTGCGAAGTAATTGATCGTTAGGCTGCCCCGTTTTTGAGGCACTCGTTCCATCTCCACCTTGGACTAAATACAAATCAACTCTTCCATCTAAATCGTAGTCCAGCCATCCATGCCCTCCTCCGAAGGGTTCGTGAAAGAGCATCTGCCCCTTGGCCCCGGTTTGATAGGAGAAATCAATCCCCATTTCATTTGCTACGTCTCGGAATCGAATGCCAGTTTCTTCCTCGATAGATGGAGGCTGAATTTTGCTTTCCAGACTTTCCAATGGACCTGTTGTTGAATCGGAAGATTTTGACGACGAGGAACTCGCTTTGCCTGCTAAGGTATTCTTTTGCTCGTCAGGAAAGTCCTCCGGATCAGTGTTTGTAGTACAGCCCGAAAGAAAGATCGAAAACAAAATCAACAGGCCACAACAATGATTTCTAGGGGCGCGATGCTTCTTTGCACTAATTTTAGTGGCGAGGGAATTGATACTACGGCGGTTCATGGAGTTGATTTGTTGACCAAGCTTCTGATGGAATTCGCTGGTTCTTTGAGTCCACATTTTTCGTAATAGTCACTTAGCTCCGCATAGAAGGAGGTTGGCAAACTAAAGATGCTATCGGATCTTTTTACTTGCTCGAAAAGTGTTCTGCCGGTGAGTGCCAGCTTGGAAAGTTCTTCGCTTTGCGAAGTGTCTTGACTTTGTTTGCGGAGCATCAATGCCCATTCGTTTTTCGTCTGCCAATCCAATGGGGCAGCCTTGGCGGCTAAGTCAAATGCAGATGTAGCGTCTGCATAATTGGCACGTTCCGTCTCTAGCCAACCTTTTGCACGCCAATATCGATAATCATCCTGAAGTGACTCTCTTTTTGTCTCCAGTAATTGTTCTACACGAACATCATCACCCCGTTCGATCGCTCGGTCGAGCTGTGTAAAAAGCACCTCTGGATTATTGGGAAATCGCTCCTCTAAAATCTTAAGATCTCCCTCTCTCTGAAGCTCGGTGAATTGCGGTAGATTGGCCAGCGCGAGCACCGTTGCAATTTGAAATACGTCTTGCTGAGGGTACAGATCCGCCCAGCTCTTGTTTACGGGCGCAGCATCCGCGAATCGAAGTTTATCAAAGGCAAACCAATACGTATAAGTTACCAGAGTTGCGGCTCCTTTTTCGATGCCACGCTCAATCTCCGTTTTCAATTGACTTATTTGACGACTCATGGCCCAAAAATACATCAAGCGATGATGAGCTTCGGTATTCGAAGGTTCGATCAAGATGGCTCGGTTGCACGACTCTAGAGATGCTAAGGGATCGTTCAGTGATTCGTACTCGATTTCACCTTTGAGTAACCAAGACTCCAGGGTTCCGTTTTCTGGCATTTGTGTTAGATAACCGTAGGCTCGGTCGAGTGCACCTAAACGATGCGCGGCAACCGCCGCATGCTCGAACGGTAGTGGGTTCAGTGGTGCGTAGACGCCCCAATCGACCGCTAGTTGCTCGAGATCCTCCCACTTCTCTAATTCCCGAGCTACTCGGCACTGTGTCTCCAAGTCGCTAAGGTAAGATTCTCTTCGCAACCAATAGGTCGCCGCGAAAACAGCAAGCACGATCACACCGGCCAACGTCCACAACAGAAAAGGCCTGGCGTTACGATTGGCACTGATTTCGGATTGGTTTATGTCAGCATCTTTATCTGACAAAGGTGCATCTGAGGTATTCCGTCGCGAGTTTGGCATTGCAGAAAAAACGTCTTGATTGAGGTTGGGAGAGTTTCCTCGAAAGCAACGGTCGAGTAAGAATAAGTTACTCTCGGCAGTGGAATATCTCAATAACCCTCGCAATTGCCACTATGAAACCAGTGAGATCCAACCTCGTTCCCGATTACGACTTTCTTTCGATCTGTTGGTCATGGGGTAAAGAAAGCAATGGGAAATCCTGGTATGCTTCAACTAGATCGTGGTTAGCGATTGAAACGTGTTCTAACTCATTTGCCTCTTGGTGGGTTTGCTGGATTCATGAAGGTTCTTAAACAAGAAATTGGTTTCGATAGCTTGCGGTGTGTGGCGTTTACGTCGTTCTCATTGCTGATCGTTTTTTGTGCTTTGAGTTCGCACGGGCTAAGTAATGGAACCATCGAGGTGAAAGAATCCAGCGGTCCACCGAATATTCTGTTTGTTATCGCGGATGATTGGGGGATGCACGCAGGGATATATGGGACGAAATGGATCGAGACACCAGCCTTTGACGAACTCGCTAGGGATGGACTGTTGTTCCGAAACGCTTATACGCCCATGGCGAAATGCGCGCCATCTCGGTCCATCCTTCTTACAGGTCGGCATTTTTGGCAAAATGAGAGCGCTGCCAACCACTTGGCGGTCTTCCCGTCTCATTTCAAAGTTTGGACTGAGGTACTACAAGAGGCTGGATGGTTCGTTGGTTTCACGGGCAAAGGATGGGGACCGGGAATTGCGAAAACGATGGAGGGGAAGTCGCGTGAGTTGACTGGTCAAGCCTTTCAAGCGAAAAAGCTTAAGCCTCCCACCACAAGTATTTCGTCCAACGACTATGCTGCCAATTTTACTGACTTTCTTGACGCAACTCCAACGGGGAAATCTTGGTGTTTCTGGTGTGGTTTTCTAGAACCACATCGTTCCTATGAATATCAATCAGGAGTAATCCAGGGTGGTAAGACGCTTGAGGATATCGATCGAGTACCAGCGTATTGGCCCGATGAGGAGATAGTGCGGCACGATATGCTTGACTATGCGTTTGAAGTTGAGACAGCGGATAAGATGTTGGGACGCATGGTGAATGAATTAAAGAAGAGAGGGCTCTTTGAAAACACTATGATTGTTGTGACCAGCGATCATGGGATGCCTTTTCCTCGCGTGAAAGGGTATGCGTACCACGATTCGAATCACATTCCCCTGGCTGTTTCTTGGCCCAATGGTATTCGGTCGTCCGGAAGAGTCGTTGACGATTTCGTTGACTTTACGGATGTTGCTCCAACCATTTTGGACTTCGCAAAGATTGACGTCGTGGAATCTAGAATGCAGCCAATCACCGGCAAGAGCTGGCGACCATTGATCGAAAGTGCACATTCAGGTCAGATTTTGCCGGAACGCGATCATGTCCTTGTCGGTAAGGAACGTACCGATGTCGGACGTCCTGGAGATGCTGGGTATCCGATCCGTGGCATCGTGACCAAGGAATATCTCTACCTAAGAAACTACGAGCCCGAACGATGGCCAGCCGGAAACCCAGAAACGGGATATCTCGATACAGATGGAAGTCCCACAAAGTCACGAATTCTCGAGATTGGGAGGCGGGATCGATCGAATCGGTACTGGGAATGGAATTTCGGCTTTCGTTCTGCTGAGGAGTTGTACGATTTGCGAGTGGATTCTGATTGCATCAGGAACTTAGCAAATGATCCAACCTACCTAGAAGTAAGGCGAACGTTGATGACGCAAATGGAAGCTCGACTTCGCGAACAACTCGATCCTAGAATGCGCGGAGAGGGGCATGTGTTCGATCAATTCCCCGTAACGAATGGTGCAGGCTTTTATGACCGATGGTTACGCGGTGAGAACCCTGAGGCGCCTTGGGTTAATGCATCCGACTTTGAAATGATAACGCCCCCGAAATGACACTGCCCCGGTTGTTCCTGGAACCGTTACTCTGCAAAATAGAGCTAATGCGGAGTTAATGTCATGATCGAGATTAGCGTTTTAGTGTTTGAATGAGTTTCCACCTCTCGGGATCGTCACTCAAGGATATTCAATTTGAAAAACATACTTTTCGTAGCTGCGTTTTTCGTCGTCACAATAAGCGTGGTCGTTTTTGTTTACATTCTCAGGGAGCGAACCCGAATACCGACGGAGGATGAGCTTCGTGTTGCGGTTGCAAAAGGCGATCTTGCGAATATCACACGATATGCCTCGATCCTAATGAACAATCAAGCCACTACTGATGCTCAGTTCCTTAAAATAGGAGAAGGGTTGCAACGGGTCGGATTGTTGGAGGAGTCGGTTGAGGCGTACTCCAAGGTGTCTGATTTGGCTCCTAAACAACGATCGACGGCGCGCTGGGCCATCGGCGAAATCTATCTTTTCAAGTCGATGCTAACCGAGAGTCTAATCGCAATGGACGAAAGTATCTTGTTAGATGATACGAACGACAAGGCGCGCGAACGAAGGATTTATATCCTGCATTTGACTGGCCAGAGATGGAGGGCTCTTCCTGACGTTTACTGGTTCACCGATCGTGATAACTGGGACTTTGATCGAATGCGTTTTGTTGGTAATCACTCCAAGCCAGTCGAAGAGCCTGGATTGCTGGAGGAACATCTAAAAAAATCGCCATCGGATACATTGGCGAAGCTGGGTTTAGCGAGAATCGCGGTCAGAGAAGGACGTTATCAGGATGCGATTCGCACGATCTCGAAGGAAATATTGCCATATAATCCTACTTTGGTGGAAGCCCACGTTCAGTTGGGGCATGCATTGCTTGCAACCAACCTTGAAGAGCTTCGTGCATGGAATGTGAGTCTACCAAAAGATGCAGAAAACCATCCTGATATTTGGTGGATCCGGGGGAAATTCGCGATGTTCAATAAGGATAACGCAGGGGCATCCAGATGTTTTAGCGAGGCGATTCGTCTTGATCCTGATCATCATGCAGCGGTAGTAGCTATGGCACAATCGTTAGCGATGAACGGAGATGCTCAGGATTCCAAGCGTTTTCAAGAACGGGCGGAGTTATTGGAGCGATTGCTTTCGCAATTGGACCAAGTCAACCCGACGACAAGTTATTTTCCGCCAGTCGAGCAGATGGCGATTTTGACGCACCAGTTGGGGCGTCTTAGTGAAGCGTGGGCTTGGACTCGCATGGGATTGGTTCTTGATGCCAAATCAAAAACATTGAGAACGATCTACAACGAGTTAAAGGAGCCATTCGTCAAAGGTCGCAATCGTTTACCGAGGTATACTGATGTTTCTTACCTCATTACTGGCGATGCATATCGTGATTTGCCGTTACCGACGATGACTGGTTCCAGGGGTGATATCCACGGGGCTGGCAATGAATCTGGCGATCCACTTTTAGACTCGGAAAACAAACTGTCGAGGTTAAAAGTAATCGATAATGGGCCAGACTTTGTATATTTTTGTTCCAGGCCTGAACCTATTGTTGGTCGGAGAATGCATGAATCAACAGGAGGAGGGGTCGGAGTTTTAGATTACGATTTAGATGGATGGCCAGACCTTTTTTTATCCCAAGGCTGTGAGTGGCCAACCAAAAAGAGGGACGCTTCGGTTTCGCAGTATGTTGATCAACTCTGGAGAAACCAGGGGGGGGATGCAAACCGCTCAACGAATTATGCCTCGATTGGGGAAAAGGCAGGTATCAATGAGGCTGAGTTTGGACAAGGTGTTGCTGTCGGGGATGTCAACAACGATGGCTTTCCTGATCTCTATGTCGCTAATATTGGCTTGAATCAACTTTGGATTAATCAAGGTGACGGAACGTTTCGGAACGCAAACGATGTTTTGCCCGAGGCACAACCAGCGTGGACTGTTAGCGCAGCAATGGTTGATCTGAACAATGATGGATCATTAGAAATCTACGATGCTCGTTATGTGGAAGGGGAAGATGTCTACTCCAAGCTTTGTAACGTTGTGGGGCAACCGAGAACTTGCCCTCCAACGATTTTCCGTCCTTCCAAAGCACGCTGGCTCAAGTTTAACTCAGAGGGAAAACTAGAGGATTTTTCTTCCGAGGCTCGTTCTCCTGATGTGAAGGAAGGCAACGCATTAGGTATTGTCGCGTTTCGTATGGACCAGTCTCGATCGACATCGCTTTTCGTGGCGAATGATCAAGTTGCTAATTTATTGATGGTCGCCAATGAATTATCGCTTTCCGAGTTGAGTTTTAGCGATGAGGCTATGGAGCGAGGTATCGCTTTGGATTATCAAGGGAAAGCGCAGGCCTGTATGGGAGTCGCTGCGGGAGACATCAACCAAGATGGCCGGTTGGATTTTATCGTGACCAACTTTTTGGGCGAACATAATGCTGTGTATGTTCAGAATGAACTCGGTGGCTTCGATGATGTAGCTGGCATCTGGGGGCTGGTTGAACCATCGTTACCGAAGCTAGGCTTCGGAACGCAATTGATGGATGTCGACAACGACGGTGATCTAGATTTGCTCGTGCTCAATGGTCATATCGATGATATGACGCATGCAGGTCGAGAGTTTCGTATGGTCCCCCAATTCTTTGAAAATAACGGTCACGGCCGATTTATTGAATGGAAAAGTAAAGAAGAACATCCATTCTTTTCCAAGGCTGCACTCGGTCGAGCGTTAGCTACTCTCGATTGGAATCGAGACGGAAGAATGGATGCGGTTGCTACCGACCTGGAATTGGGTGTTAGAGTCTTAAACAATGAAATGGCCGAGGCTAAATCGGTTTCGATAGAGTTAGTCGGTACGGATTCTCAGCGAGACGCGATTGGTACCGAACTCCGAACTGTGGCAGGCGAAAGTGGAATCTATCGGCAGCTGGTGGCAGGAGACGGTTACATGTGTTCCAACCAAAAGATCGTGCATTTCGGGCTTGGGGGATCGGATCGCTTGACCAGTGTCGAGATCATTTGGCCCTCGGGGATAAAAGAGTCTTACACGGACATCACACCTGATTCGTCTTGGATTGCTATCGAGCGAGTGGGGATGTTCAAGCGATAATTGAACCCATAGGTTTTTCACTCCATATCGTTTTCTACATCTTGGGTAGGCACGGCGGGCGTCCGGGCAAGATGCAATCAAAATGCTTGCGCATCACGCTTTTTGTCGACGGTTTCCACGGTTTGCGCGGAAAATCCAGCATTTTTCGAAGTTTTTGGTGGAATTTTTGACATCTTTGCGAATCTAAAGAAGACGAATCCTAATAGAATGGAGTCGTGATGAACCGGGCCGCTGGAAGAGTAAGTTGCGCGGGTATCTGAGGTTTTGTTTCTATTGCACAATTCGGTTTATGCGTAACAGAAAAACTGCAATTCGAAGGACATTTGAACGCCTGGAGAGGCGGGATCTTCTGGCTGCCGATTGGCAAAACCCCGTCAACCAATATGACGTCGATATGTCAGGGACAGTCGATCCTTACGACGTTCTAATGGTCATAAACGACATCAACTCTAATGGCATGAGAACGTTAGGTGCCCGACCAACCGAGGGGACAACAAAGCCCAAGTTTGATGTTAACGGCGATGGCGATGTCGGTCCGATGGATGTGCTATTGGTGATCAACACACTAAATCAAGTTCAATTGGGATCGATCGCACCTAATGTCATTCTGCCTAATCAGGATGGAGGGATGGTAGATCTATCGCAGTTCCTTGGAAAGCGGGCCGTGGTTTTGTACTTCTATCCAAAAAATGACACTCCAGGGTGCACTGTTGAGGCTCTGGACTTTAGTGCTCGAAAGAATCAAATTTCAGAGTTGGGTGCTGAAGTCTTTGGTGTCAGTCTCGATAGCGTCGATTCCCATCAGAACTTTGCTGATAAGCATGTCTTGAGTTTCGATATCTTGTCTGATTCGACGAAGCAAGTGACTACGGCTTTTGGAGCGTTAACCGAACGAGATGGGACACCGTTCGCAAAGAGAAGAACTTTCATCATTGGTGCGGACGGAGTCGTCAAGAAAATCTTTACCGATGTAAATGTTCAGATTCATGGTGAAGAAGTAGTGGCGGCGCTCCAGGCTGGAGTAGCACGCTAGATTCACCGGAACGCATTTCACGTAGTTCCAGTAAGTGGGCTGTGCGGACTGGTGTGGTAGCTAGTAATTGATTTGACCGAAACTACCGATTTATTCGAATTGGGTCGTACGAGTTGGCCCACACGTATGATGGCAGCAAATGGCTGGCACGAATTATTCAGCGTACTTGTCGCACCAGGTTGTTCGTCGACAAGGAGATGAGAGCAAGAAAACGCTATCGAGTCTTTATGTTCTTGCCCCCATCTTCTTGCCTCAATCATTTGGTGCCGCTAAAGTCGCATTCAGGAGCCCAAGATGCAAGCAGACAGAGTACATTGGTTCTGTTTTCTCTGTCACAGCGGAACACAATTCCATATATGGCTCCATATATGGCAGAATGATCGAACGCAGAAAAATGAGCGTCCTATCTATCAGGCGCGTTAAGCGAGCGATTTTTCAAAAAGCGCCAATAGCCGAGCCCATGCTCGTTCGGATTGTTCTTTGTTGTAAACCTTAGTGTCTGGTGGGCACCAACCATGGCCAGCCGGATAAACCTCGATTTCGGCTGACAGCTTGGCTTGCTCGAACGACGCCTTCAAGACATTCTTGGAGTCTGGGTCGCGTTGATCGTCGTTCTCGGCAATCGCGATGAGGAAATTAGCTTTCATTGTTGGAATCAATAGGTGTGGGCTGTCGTCGTTCGGTGTCACCAAACCTCCTCCGTGAAAAGAGCCGCCAGCGCCAATTCGGTTTGGTACCGCCGCTGCTGTTCTCAAGACAATCGGTCCCCCCATGCAATAACCAATAGTTCCGATCTTGCGATTTGTATCGGTCTGTGACTGTGCGTCCAGCCACTCGACAAAGGCTTTTGCATCGGTCGTATGGGTTTTGGCATTGAGGGCTTGGGCTAGCGGTCTGACATCTTGTATGGAGGCACTGCTCGCATCCGTTGAGACGACCGGCGCCTTTTTGTTGCGATAGAATTGATTCACTACGAGAACACTGTAGCCCGATTCCGCGAGACGCTTCCCCATCGAGCGAAATGCCGGTCGCAACCCAAAGATGTCAGGCCATACAATCACGGCTGCATGAGCTCCCGATTTGGGAGTCACGAAGTAGGCATCGCAAACACCATCCGGAGTTTTGATTTCAACTTCGTTTTCCGCAACCTCCGCAGCGAACGCTGGTCTGGGTAACAAAAATGCCGCTCCTGCCGCAGAAATCATGATACCCACGTCGCGCCGAGAATACTTCTTAAGGTCTTCTTCAAAGTGGTCTTGATCGCACATCTTTTTCCCGCTGTTCTACAAGTATTAGGTGGAGATTCGATTTAGTCAGAAGCTCCTATTGTAATGAATTCGACAAGATCGGTGGTACTCGACATCTCGCATTTTTTCCCCGTGGCACTCGATCTGCGATCATGTTGCCCGATTGGTTCGCGCCACCCACCCATTTGTCCCGTGCTTTGCATCCCGATAGGGATGACAGGTTGTAGCCGGGGGTTGAGCGTGAGCGACATTCCCGGATCCAAATTCCAACCATTCTTCCTATCCTGTAAGGATGGCAGCGACGTGCATATATCTGGTATCTCCTTCGGGATGCAAAACCTTTTGCGCACCTCAACCGGAGGTGTCGCATTCGCTCAACCTCCGGCTACAAGCTTGAATCCTTACAAGATGAAACCCGATGACATCAAAGCAGTACAAAAAATCCTGATAGGTTAGAAAGAACGAACGCAGAAAAATGGTTTGCATATCTTTCTGCGTTCGATTTTTCTGCCCTTAGAAGTGGTTTGGTTTGGCCCCTTCAAGCGATTCCGTAAAGCTGCTTGTTATTTCGCCTTAGCAAAACACTCTTTTGCCATCTTCTGCCCTGGCTGAAAGGACAAACTATGCGATACATGACTGATAAAAAGTGTCACCCACGTTCCGCTTTTAGCGGTTGGCCGTTATGTGGGATGTCGGCAGATTGCTGAAGCTGGAACATGAGGTCGCTTTGTGACAACGCAATTCCGGGCGTGAATGTCGAGCTGTACAATCCATATTGGGTACAGCTATCGCAATGCGTAGCGAGCCGATGGGTTTGTCAAATGGCATTTGGGTTTGGAGCATTTCTCCTGGATAAACGGTAAGGACGAATTGTTTATGGTACATGCAAAATGGTGGCATCGAGAAGACGAATCCATCGATCAGGTCGATAGTCAAAATCGAATCGTTTGCGATTTGTGCCCTCGCAGATGCAGGCTAAAAGAAGGGGATCGAGGTTTTTGCTTCGTTCGAAAAATCGAAGCGAACCAAATGATTCTTGATACCTACGGAAAAAGTACAGGCTTTTGTATCGATCCGATTGAGAAGAAACCGCTCTTTCATTTCTATCCTGGAACCAGTGTGCTCTCGTTTGGGACGGCAGGTTGCAATCTTGGTTGTCAGTTTTGTCAAAACTGGGATATCTCCAAAGCGAAACAAGTTGAAAGGCTTACCGAATCAGCAAGTCCGGAAACGATCGCCAACGCCGCCAAAGAGTCGCGATGCCACAGTGTTGCCTTCACATACAACGATCCCGTTATTTGGGCTGAATACGCTATTGATACGGCCAAGGCATGTCATGACCAGGGAATCAAAACGGTCGCCGTCACGGCCGGGTACATCGAACCCGAACCTCGGGAGGAGTTCTTCTCGGTCATGGATGCGGCCAACGTAGACCTAAAGGCATTTAGCGAATCGTTTTATCACAAGATTACCTACTCGCATCTAGAGCCTGTGCTGGATACGCTTCGCTATATAAAAAAACACACCGACGTCTGGCTCGAGATTACAAATTTGGTAATCCCAGATGCGAACGATAGTCCCGATGAGTTGACTCGGATGTGCGACTTTCTAGTGAGTGAACTAGGTGATGACGTTCCGATTCATTTCTCTGCATTTCATCCGGACTTTCGTATGCTGGATCGGCCGAGAACGCCACACGATGTCCTCATTAGGGCTCACGAAATCGCTAAGGCTGCTGGGCTGAAATATGTTTACGTTGGTAACGTCCACGACGTGCTAAGGTCGTCTACATATTGTTCACATTGTGGTGAACTGTTGATTGAACGAGATTGGTATCAGTTGGGTCGTTATGAATTGAAAGGAGATTTCTGTCGATTTTGCGGAGTGAAACAATCAGGACGATTTTCCGAGCAGCCAGGCAATTGGGGATCCAAACGATTGCCTATAAACATCGATAGATTTCGTGTTCCCGACCCCAACTTACTCAATAGTCGGGTATCTTTAGCCAATGAGGTTGTCCAGAAGCAATCTGACTCAACCAATGTTCATCGGAAACTACCGACCTTGACTTCTAATGAGGTATCTGTGTCACTGCCAACGTTAAACAAGCTGCCAATGCTCTCTTGGGATTCTTTGACGGAAGAGCAATGCCGACTTATTCACAAAGTTACGCAATCAGTAATTGTTGCTACCGTTTTGGGTAAGCCGTTAAAAGTGTCAGCCGCGGAAATGTTAGGCGAATTAGCAACCCAACATGTGCACGGTTTGTTCACGACACTAACGCGAGTCGGAAATCTGCGTGGCTGCTGCGGTTTTCTGGGTACTCCCAAGCCACTATCGCAAGCGATCGTGGAATCGGCCGAAATAACCGCGAAAGACGACGTCCGACTAGCAGCGATCTCGGCTCAAGAGTTGCCTTATTTGCACCTCGATGTTTCGATTCTTTCCGCTCCAATTCCACTTGATTGTCCCCCCGAGAACCGTGCTCAGTCAATCGAGGTGGGAAGGCATGGATTGCGTTTAATGCTCGGAAACTCGCGAGGCTTGTTGCTTCCCTCCGTTGCAGTCGAACAGAATTGGAATGCGAGCGAATTTCTCGATGCGGTGTGCCGTAAAGCGCAGCTTCTTGATAATTCATGGAAAAAAGCAGATGCGGTCGTAGAGACCTTTGAAGCGAAGTGTATTGAGGGAGCAATGGAGTCTGATTGCTTGCCAGAAACGATGCCGCCGTCTCGGGCACCTGGATCAGTAAAGAGTTTGTTGCGTTTGAAGCAGGTGGTGGTGGAAAACATCATCGCTATGAATAAAGGGATGACTCCCAACTACGTTGTTTTGGATGCGATGGATGGAACTGTTAATGGCATCGTACTGTCTGTCCACAATGCCGAGGATAAGTCGGTGCTAGCAAGCTGGATACAAACGTCCATTCGACCCGGTATTCCTTTGCAGGCGAGTGTGTTCGAGTTAAGCAAAAGCGTTGCGCAAGCCCTCTCCCAAGCGCGATTGCCAAAGGATACGTCGGTGGACATCGAATTAACCGTGCTTTTTGATCCCATTCATCACGGCATCCTAGGTTCAAACGATTGGAATGCGAAATCGATCAATCCAAAACTCGAAAAATGTGGGTTGGACGAGGTGTCGACCAAAGAACGGGCACTTGTGACACTAGTGGGAAATCGAGTTGCTATAGGTTTCAATGGCGACAGTACTGCTATGGATCTGCTGCAAGAAGTTGCGAGATTGTCGAAATTGCGCACCAACACACAGGCCGTTTTCTCGATGGCCTGCGTTTCGACTTTGTCCAAATTGACCGTGAGCAATGCCTCGCAGCCCGATACTCGTACCGATCCTCGCCAACCCGCTATGGCTAAGGTGTTTTACCCCGAAGGAAAAGAAGAACGCATTGAGATGGTACAAGCTTTTCTGAAGAACGCACCTTCGCGTCAGAAGGAAAAAGCACTTGCGATCATGTCACCGCACGCCGGTCTCCGATTTAGTGGGCAAACAGCAGTTGACGTTTGGGCAAGTGTCGAGATTCCAAAATCGATTCTTATGATTGGGCCTAAACATACTAATGTTGGTCCCGATTGGTCCATCGCGCCATGCAGTCAGTGGCTACTTCCGAACTCGGAACCTTTTCCCGCCGATTCATCTCTGGTTCAGGTGATCTCCGAACGCGTTGAGGGGTTAGAGTTGGATGCATCTGCTCATGCCGGTGAACATGCCATCGAAGTTATGTTGCCAGTATTAGAAGGGTTACATCCCTCGGATCGTCCTTCAATTTCGGCTATGGTTGTTCGAGGAGCGACACTTCAGGAGATTCAAAAATTCAGTGAGCAACTAGCCAGCGTTCTGGCTGAGCTACCTGAGCTTCCTTTGTTAGTGATATCAAGTGACTTGAATCATTATCAGCCGGAAGCGGAGAACCGTCGACGGGACGAATTAGCACTTGAAGCTATGGCGACCGGGAACGCGGAGTATCTCTTGGAAACATGTCGAAAGAATGACATAAGCATGTGCGGTGTCGTGCCAGCGGCAATCGTCATGAAGACTCTTCAATGCTTAAACAAACCGTTTCGCGTCGAAAAAATCGCATATTCCAACAGTGCTGCCTATGGGGGAGACCCTGCGAGAACCGTTGGCTATGGGGGTGTTGTGTTGCTTTCCACTTAGCGCCGTGTTCCATGTCTATGGAGCATTTTTAGAGGGGGCGGCTTTGCTCGCCGTACTTCCTTTAGCTTTTCTTACAACCCACTTCATCAAAAGCAGTACGAGCAAAACTCCCGCCGCGATTAGCAAGAGGTGCAGAGCATTCTTGGGGCCTAAGAATGCGAAAAGCAGGTCGCTAAAGAATAAAATCATTAGCGATCCAATGGCGGTGCCAGTCATTGTCGCTAGAAAAACCGCTCGGCGGTCTAGCCCAAGTATACGTCCAAGAATTCCACCTGAAGGGCCGCTGGCGAACGGCATCGCTACGAGAGCCGCAATTCCGAAGTAAGTAAGCTTGCGAAGTCTAGGATAGTTAAGAAGAAGGTTGGTAGCTGCTGTTACCAAGCGATCGAATAACCATCCGAGCATCGGTAGTCTTAAAATCGTTCCTAAGTGGTAAACCACTAGCAGTGTTGTGCATAAGTCGACGTACAACACGATGGCAAGAAGTTGTTCAGGAGAGTAAAAGGAGATCTCTTCCCTTGCTTCCCCGATGTGTCCACCAGCGATGATCGTTTTCCCAAGAATGAAAATGATGATAAAGCAAGTGCCAAAAAACTGGCCGACACTAGCGAGTCCCTTGTTCAAAGCTAGATAGATGAGAATCCCGATCGTCAGAAATAATGGTACTGCTAGTGATAGCCACCATGATATTGGATTCTCGCGTCGATAGTACCAATCCGATTTCCATGTGGAGGTTTCCGGGGATCCGACCGAATGGTCTGTCGGCGCGAGACGGATCTGGTCATCATGGGCGTTCATGGCGTTAGATCAGGTCTCTTTTGACACGCGGTTGTTGTTGGGTCGCGCAGTGGAACGCACCGAGCCCCCAAATAAAGGACGCTGCGTCAATCGGAACTACAACATGACAAGGAAACAATTCGGTTAGCTTTGCGATAGCTGCGTCGTCCGTCTCTCTATAGCCAAACGTAGGCACAACGATAATGCCATTTGCGATATAGAAATTACAATAGCTTTCAGGTACTCGCTTACCCTGAATATAGCGTGGGGGAGGAGTAACAAGAGGCACAATTTCCAGATGTCTACCTCGCGCATCCACGCAGCCCTTTAAAACCTCAAATTGCTTTGCAAGTTTCGGAGCATTACTATCGTCCAAGCTGTAAGAAACCGCAGCGACGACCACCCCTGGCCGGACAAATCGAACCAGTTGATCGATATGGCTATCGGTGTCATCTCCCGCTAATTCTCCACCATCAATCCAGAGAACTCTCACAACTCCGAGGAGACGTTTCAGTTCTGATTCGATTTGAGTCTCGTTCCAATTCGGGTTACGTGAATAGGTCTTAATGCTTGAACTAGTGGCCAAAAGCGTTCCTTCACCATCGGTTTCTAGGCCACCTCCCTCGGCTACTAGATCTGAACAAAAAACGTCATCGAGATCGCCTCGTTCCTTGAGCAATTTTGCAATATTCGCACCAGCTGCCGTATCATCATCGTGTGGCTGATACTTGTTGCCCCAGGCGTTGAATTTCCATAGAACTGCTCCGAGATCGTTTTGATCTTCACTCACCAAAAATGTCGGACCGTAATCCCTAATCCAGCAGTCATTGGTGAGGATCGGATGAATCTCAACATTTGCAACGTCTCCAACTTGTTTTACGGCTATTTTGTGTGATGACTGCGGACCGCCCAGGACATGGACTTTTTCTACTTCCGCCAGCGTTCGGATTAGTCGTTCCGCGATCGGCGGGATGGCTTCGAACAATCCTGACCAAGTCTCTTGGTTATGGGGCCAGGAAATCCAGGTAGCCTCATGCGGTTCCCATTCTGCCACCCATCGATATCTATTGGCATCGATCGTGCTTTGGTCATTCAAGGTGTTGAATTGGTTAGTGTCTTGGCTCACTCGTCGATCCATCTTCTAGCAAGGTCTTGATAGGCGTCGATACGACGGTCCCGCAGGAAAGGCCAGTGGGTGCGTTGGGTGTCGATCAAATTTAAATCACAATCCACTATCACGATCTCTTCGTTATCGTGAGAAGCACGCTTCAGTAGATTGCCTGCGGGGTCAAATGCAAAGGATGCACCCCAGAATTGCAACTCCCCTTCGAGTCCCACTCGATTGGCTGCTCCGACAAAAACTCCGTTGGCGATTGCATGAGATCGCATCATCGTTTCCCAGGCTTCATGTTGACTTTTGCCAAATTCGGCTTTGTCAGCCGGTAGCCAACCAATGGCGGTGGGATATAACAGTATTTCCGCTCCTCTTAGGGCGAAAAGCCGGGCGGCTTCTGGGTACCACTGGTCCCAGCAGACTCCGACTCCAATCTTGCCCAGCGACGTTTTTGCGATCGTAAATCCTGTGTCGCCTGGTGTGAAGTAAAACTTCTCATAGTAGAGTGGATCGTCCGGAATATGCATCTTTCTATAGAAACCGACTAGAGAGCCATCCCGATCGTAGACTACAGCGGTGTTGTGGTAGAGTCCGTGAGCGCGACGTTCAAAAATGGAACCTGTGACAACGACACCGCATTTTTTCGCGGTCTCGCTCATGGCGATGCTAGTAGGACCAGGTATCTCCTCTGCCCAAGAAAATCTTTGATGGTCTTCGCTTTGACAGGGGTAATGAGCGTTAAAGAGTTCTTGCAAACAAACAAGGTTCGAGCCAGCTTGAGCAGCACGCTCAATATTTTTGGCCGCAGTATCAATGTTCTGATGTTGACTACTGCTACAAGACATCTGGACTAATGCTAGTCGTACCGTTCTGGATCTACTCGACATTCCTGCTCCAAAAATAATTCGCCCGTGGTCCCATTCATGCTCCACATGCTCTCAATCGGTCTATGATAACAGATATACTCCTATGGGAAACGACATGCATTTCTCCGATTTGAAGTTTCCTTTAAGAGGAGCGTACTTGTTAGGAGCCCACAATTCGAAACAATGCGTGGCTACGCGATCGAGGAGAGCAAAAAAGAATGTCACTTAAGGTACGAGTTCGCAGCAAATCCACCAACGGTGGTGGTTGTTTCTTAATGTTCTTCTTTTGCCTGTTTTTGATCGCAGGGAGTGGGGTTGCCTACTTTGCCGCTCTCAAGCCACGGTTTGATGTTGCTCGTTCCCAATCGTGGACTGAGACACCGTGCGTCATTCTATCCAGTGAAATCTCGGTTTCCACATCTAAGGGTAAGCATTCTTACTATCCCAAAGTGAAGTACAGTTACAACGTAAATGACCTCGAGTACTTCGGAGAACGTTTTTGGTTTGGAGGGGGGAATGCATCGGATCGAGTAAGTCTCGATAATCTTATGAAACCATTTCAAGCGGGTGGCGAAGCGGTTTGTTTCGTAAATTCGAATGATCCCTATGAATCCGTCCTGTTGAGAGCGCTTGCTCCAGGACTTTGGATTGCTCTGCTTGTTGGATCGATATTCTCTGCCGTTGGATTAGGCGGGATGACGATCGGGTTTGGGGTGTTTCGTGCAGAGCGTCGGAAAAAGCGATTAACTGCATCTAGCACTTCAGACGGTCTCTCTGGACAGCAGGAGACTGCCGCAAGAACGGCATTGTTTGGTGACGATTCCCATCGGGAGGAACGAGTTTCCAGCCAGCTATCGCCAGCCCCCAGCGGTGGGGTCACCTACACTCGGCCAACCTGCCTACCTAAAACGCGCACCGGCCCCGATGAGCCTTTGGTACTAGAGCAGACCATTTCGAGAGGCCTCAAAGCGATCGGATTGATCGTACTGGCATTGTTTTGGAACGGTATCACTGGCACAGTGACCTTCTTCACTGTCAAAGATTTCAGTATCGTCCCTTTGTTATTTCTTTTGATCTTTCATGCGATCGGGTTGATCATCCTTTGGGGGGCGTTGCACAGCACATTGCAACTCTTTAATCCGAAAACGGTTGCGGTTTGTAGTCACTCATATCTTCAGCCGGGTTCGGAATTTGAAATTAGTTGGTTACAGAAGGGGAACTCCAAGAGAATTCGTAAACTAATCCTTACCCTCGAGGGTAAGGAGCAAGTAACGTATCGACAGGGCACTAACACGCGGACTGAAACCAGTGTCTTTTTCTCCGAGCGAATTCTGGAAACAGTCGACCCGTCGGAAATTTCGCGCGGCTTTCGTGAAGTGAAAATTCCAGATGAGGCGATGCATACGTTCGATGCGGCCAACAATAAGATTATATGGACTCTCCAAATTCACGGCGAAATTCCCTATTGGCCCGATATTCTGGACGACTTTACGATTACCGTTTATCCACCTAAGAACGAGGCTGTCGCACCGTGATTCGAATAGAGCTTAAGTCAGAAAAGAATCGTTTTCGGCCCGGGGATGTGTTGGAGGGGGAAGCTGTTTGGGAATTTTCAACCGTGCCGAAGTCAATTACTGTGTCATTGGACTGGGAAACGGAAGGAAAGGGAGATTCCGATGGTGAAGTCTGTGTCGAACAATCGTGGAGTCCGCAATCACAATTGGGCCGTGTCGCATTCCGATGGACGCTGCCAGAAGGGCCTGTTAGTTTGAATGGCAAGCTTTTTTCCGTTCAATGGTTGCTACGAATTTGGTCCGTCAATCCGGACCAAGAAGCAGAGATGAAGATAGTTATCTCACACTTAACGACACCCGTAATCAATCGCCAAGTCGACAGCTTGTCCGTTCCAATTGCTTTCGGAGCAACAAAGGGTGCCGCCAATAGCAAGTAGGCCGTAACTAGGGCTCTGCCGAGTTACGGCAAGTGTGAAGGTTTCTTCGACAAGTAGCCGATCTGGCCACAGATTGGATGCATTGCAGGTGCGCATTCCAAAATCTTGGTGACTTCGGCTGCGGATCATCGCGGCCCGGTATGGGCCGCGATGTTGTTGAGAGAACAAATCTACCGGTTACCTCCAGGCTGGAATGGGGCGGCCTGGAGTCCAAGGAGCACCGAGTTCATCAAACTTCTTGGAGATAGTTGGCATGTCTTCGTCGAGTAGCTTACGTAGTTCGACTAGTACTGCTTCATACTCCTCGCCTGCAATTTCGTACTGCCGACGATGTGTCCCGGTTGGGCCTTCGGTGCTGCTCATGGCTCCCATGATCGCGGTCGACAATCTTCGCTGCAGGCCAGGCATCGCATCTTCATTTCGCTTGGTTCGAGTTGGATCGCCAGCGAACTTCTCTTGGATGTCGAGCAAGCGAACTTGCAAGGCACGGATCTCATTAAAAAGTGCCGGATCCACTTCTGAGGCGGTTGCCGTGAGGGACTCCATCGCCGCCAATCGATCAGATGCTTCGGTGGCCAATTGATTCGCGGCGTTGACAGCATTAGCTAGTTTGAAAGCTTGCTTCGAGAATTCCAAGATCGCTTGTCGGTTGATCTCAGTCGTATCGCCGAACGTGATCGGTTCGATTTCGAATTCCGCCTTTGAAACGACTTCAGTGATGGTACCATCGATCATCTGAGAGACTTCAACCGTGTACTTGCCAGGGACGGCGATTGGTCCAGAGGAGCCACCACCGCGCCGTCTTCCACCGCCGCCACCAGTACCAGCATGCCGGAAGTCCCAGTTGACTCGCGTCATACCTTTACTGGTTGTCGTTTGGATCTTACGAACAACTTTTCCCTCCATGTCGCGGATGGTTAGCCAGCGGCTTGGCGATACTTCGCGATCTTCGGTCTTGAGTGCATCCCACGCGGGGTAAGGAACATCGCGGCCCGAGGATTTGAGTTCACGATCTTTACGTTCGCGCTGCGACTTTTTCGATCGCAATTCTTCTTTGAAGTTAAACGTAAATGTCACGCCGTACTCAGGGTTTGGAGCGGTGTAGAAATTGGCTCCTTGGAAACCACGACCATTAACGCCCATAACACTAACCACTTGATACATCTCCCCCTTTTTGATTGGGAAGACATGGTTGGTATCTAGGATTTCTTGCTTGAGGTCTCGGAGCGGCGAGTAGTCATCGAGAATAAAGAACCCTCGACCGAACGATCCGAGCACAAGATCGTTTTCACGACGTTGGATTTGCATATCGCGAATAGCGATCGTTGGCAAACCAGATCGAAGTGCAAACCATTTTTCGCCACCATCGACTGTTGTGAAGCAGCCAAATTCGGTACCGCAGAATAGTAACTTAGGATTTACGTGATCTTGCTTGAGGCAATAAACGCTGCCTCGTTGAGGAAGATTGCCGGTGATCAGGCTCCAGTTTTGGCCGCGGTCAGTTGACTTGAGCACGTAGGGTCGGAAGTCCCCTCGCTTGAAGTTTTGGACAGCAACGTAAACGGTATTGTCCTCATGCAAGTCGGCTTCGATGTCGGCAATGTATCCGAATTCAGGAACATCGAGTGATCCAAACTTTTCAATTTTGCGCCAAGTCTCACCACCGTTCTCGGTAACTTGGACCAAGCCGTCGTCGGTACCAGCGTAAATCAAACCAGGTACTCGGGGCGACTCGTCAACGGCAACTATGCTACCGTAGAGAGATGTCGATGCGTTTTTCGCGATCGTATCCACTCCCCAAACTTTACCCATCACCTTGAGCTGGTTTCTGTCGATTTGACGTGAGAGGTCGCCACTGATTGGCTTCCAGTTGTCGCCGCGATCTTCACTTTGGAAGAGGATTTGGGAGCCGTAGTAGATCTTCTTGGAGTTGTGAGGTGAGATCAAAAGAGGTGAGTCCCAGTTCCATCGTAATGCTGGTCCCTCTTTCGACTCTTGAGGTTTGATATCAACTGCTTCGCCAGTCTTCCGATTAAAGCGAACGAGGCCACCATATTGCCATTGCGAGTAAACGGTGTCCGGGTTTTCTGGATCAACGGCTGGTCCAAAGCCGTCGCCAAAGACCGTCACGAACCAGTCGCTATTACGAATACCGTGGTTGTTATTCGTCCGGGATGGACCACCTTGGGTGGCGTTATCTTGGGTGCCACCGTAGACAAAGTAGAACGGTTTTTCGTTCGAGACCGCAATTTTGTAAAACTGCGTCAGGGGCAAGTTTGCTTTGTAATCATAGGTTCGGCCTTTATCCCATGTTTCGTAGATACCACCATCGCAACCGATGATCAAGTGATCGGGATTGAGTGGGTCGATATGCATGGCATGGTTGTCAACGTGTTTGTCGGCTTCTCCGAGTGGAGTAAACGTACGACCTCCATCTTCGGTGATCGTCATATTGGTATCGAGTGAATAAACGCGATCGACATCGTGAGGGCAGCAGACGATTTCATTGTAGTACTGAGGGCTATCGGAAACGTAACTGCTCATCTTTGACCAAGTTTCACCACGATTGGTGCTTCGATAAAATCCACCTTCTTCGCCAAGAGCTTCCACAATCGCATAGACCACTTCTGGGTTGACGGGAGAAATAGCCAAGCCGATTTTGCCCATGTCACCGCCCGGCAAGCCGCGATTGGCCTTTTTCCAAGTTGTTCCACCGTCGGTCGACTTGTAGATGGTGGATTCAGGACCGCCATCGATGAGTACCCATTGATGCCGTCTACGTTGATAGGAAGAAGCGTAAAGGATATCTGGATTGGATGGATCCATGTGCACTTCATTGATGCCAGTCATCGGACTTACATCGAGAATCTTGTTCCAGGTTTTGCCCCCGTTGATTGTTTTGAAAAGCCCTCGATCGCCTCCATCTTTCCACAGTGGGCCTTGGGCTGCGACGAATACCGTTTGCTCATCGTTGGGGTGTATGATGATCTTGCCGATGTGTTCGCTATTTTCGAGTCCAACGTTAACGAAGCTTTGACCACCGTCAGTCGACTTGTAAACGCCATCCCCGTATCCGACGCTGCGCTGCGAATTGTTTTCGCCTGAGCCAACCCAAATCGTGTGGCGATTGGTTGGAGCGATTGCTAAGCAGCCGATGGAGTAAGAACCGTAACCGTCAAATATTGGTCGAAAGGTAACTCCAGCGTTTTCGGTTTTCCAAACTCCACCGGATGCAGCAGCCGCGTACCAAGTCGAAGTGTCCGCTGGATCGACAACCAGGTCTGAGATTCGCCCCGACATCAAGGCCGGTCCGATGTTTCGGAATCGCAGAGGAGAAACCAAGCCAGAGTTGATGCCTGGGGTTTCGTCTTTCGGAGTATCGGAATCTTGTGCGGTAGCCCTGACAGGGGGAATTATCAACGTTGAAGAAAGGCACAAAGTCGACAAAGCGACGTACATCCAGCTTTTACTTCGCATGCTTCACTCATGTAGCGAGGTTTGGAATCAAGAAAAATTAGTGAGTGGGATCGATCGAATAAAGAGGATCCAAAAGGTAGCATTCGCCGTCCCAAACTTTGTCTCCACTGTAGTTCGTTACGGCCCTTGGGGTAGTCCAGAAGCTCGAAATTAGGCCCAGGGAGGAGGGATTTCGAACGTGAAAAGAAGCCGCAAGGCGAGAATTGAGATAACTGAGGCTAATATCTTGCTTCTAGTAGTAAATGGCTGGATGCTCGATTAGCCGCCGCCGGAAATGCCAGTTTTCGGTCACGTCCTTTAGGGGCTAGCGATTCGTTTTTTGATAGAATTTGTCAACTCAATATGGTCCCATGACCAAGGAAAACGACCCATGATGGATGAGCCTCTAGGCATCTCGCCGACGAACGACTTCGCTTATAAAAAGGTCTTTGGTTCGCAAGCCAATGCTCTTGCGTTGATAAGTCTGTTAAACGCTATTCTAAATTTGTCCCGTCGCATTGCATCGGTCACCATCCAGAATCCGTTCAACTATCAAGATTTCTACGAAGACAAGTTATCGGTGCTTGATATTAAGGCGGTCGATGAAGCGGGAGCAATCTACGATGTCGAGATGCAGATCGACGCACATTTAGGGTTGATTCAAAGACTTGTATTTTACGGTTGCGAGCTCTACGCCGGGCAAATGAGGTCCGGTGGCAGTTACACCGACTTAAAGCCTGTGTTTGCGATTTGTTTGCTCGAAGGAGTAATTTGGCCTGATTCGCGCAGAGTTCATCACGCATTTCGTTTAGTCGATCAAGGATCCGGTCGTGTTCTGAGTAATACGATCGAATTTCACATGTTGGAAATGGGTTGGTATAATCTAAGTGTAAGTGAACTTGCCAATGCCAATACCCTGGACAGGTGGCTTTACTGGTTGATGCATGCTCACGAGCACACTGAAGAGGAACTGTTGAGTCTTTTTCCCGAGGCGGAGTTCCAGCAAGCGACCGAGACATTAGCGGCGATAAAAGAAATTACAGAGGACAAGCAAATGTACGATGCAACGGAAAAAGCTCGACGCGATCGCCAATGGGCTCTCAACGCTAAATTGGCCGAGGGTGAGTTGAAGGGTAAGATCGAGGGTAAGATCGAGGGTAAGATCGAGTTAATTCGCACCTTGGAGGTACTTCTGGGGCGAGTTCCAACGGAAGAATCGCAACTGAAGGAAAGAAAACTTGAAGAGCTCGAAAAGATTGTGACGGAGCTTCAGTCTCACCTCCGCAGTCGCATCAGCTAGGACCAACAACGAGCAATTGAGTTAGTGCGCGTTGTAAAACGAGTCGAGCAAGCGAACTTTTGTCTAACTACTTAAACCTAACTACTTAACTCTTACCCCCAACAACTTACCTACTGCTTTCCTTCGGCACGCTTTGACCACCAGGGTAGTTGTGCGCCGCCATCCATGGTTAGTGTGGAGCCCACCATATACGCAGCTTGGTCGCTGAGCGAGAAGCAAATGCCATGTGCCATTTCGTCGGGCGATCCAAGTCTCTTTGTTGGCAATGATCCTGCACCTTCTGCCAGCTGTTGTTCGCTGAAGAATTTTCGTTCGCCAGGTGTATCGATCCACCCTGGGTGGAATACGTTGACTCGAATGTTGTGCTGGATCAACTCGATGGCGGCGGTGCGGCCCATGTGATCGATGGCCGCTTTTGCCATGTTGTAGGCCATTGCCGTCGGGAACGGGATATTTGCGTGCGGCGAGCTAACAATCGTAATGGCCCCACCCGTTCCCTGTTTGATCATCTGCTGAGCGGAAGCTCTCAAACCAAAAAATGCTCCCCACATCGAGACATCAATGGTCTTCTTAAATCCCGCCATGTCGGCTTCAACCATAAGTTGCCGATCACTGTAAACCGCATTAGAGACGAATAAGTCCAAGCTGCCGAAGGCCTCGACAGTTTTAGCAACCATATTCTCAACGGCGGCTTGGTCTGATACATCGCATTGGCAAACAAGTGCCTTCACGCCGAAAGCTCGAGCCTCTTCCGCCACTTTTTCGGCAGCCTCTAGACTCGAGCTTGAATTGATCGTCACGTTAGCGCCTCCACGGGCCAGTTCCAACGCAACCGATCGGCCGATTCCTTTCGAGGATCCAGTTACGAGAGCGCTCTTTCCCGGAAATTGGTAGTGCATGAACGTGTCCCTTGAGTCTGCTTCACAGAAAAAACGAATTGAAAGTAAGCGTGTCCTATAGCTTGGCAACTTTTAATGGTGCGCCAATAGCCCCTAGCATCGAAGGTAAAGGATCTAAGCACCCCTGGAAAATGAAGTATGTCTGTAGTGACTGCGCAAACAACAGGCAGCTAGCTAATTTTTTAAGCAATGGTTACCATTGGGAATGTTATCGGGGATACGCAGGGTAGGCGTTTCCGTGAGCGGTTGCAAAATCAGGAAATTCATGGCCGGGATTAGGCAAGAGAATTTTTCATACAATCTTCCGCCGGGCACGTTGTTGCCTGGGGTGATCGGTGCATCACCTGCG
Organism: Pirellula sp.; assembly: GCA_046318795.1. Classification (GTDB taxonomy): domain Bacteria; phylum Planctomycetota; class Planctomycetia; order Pirellulales; family Pirellulaceae; genus JBKCUI01. Next base: position 20,402 of record JBKCTT010000142.1, on the reverse strand, counting down.
ATGGTTGAGGTTGCGCGAATCACAAAACGTGTCGCTCCGAGTAACGCATCAGTTTTACTTCTTGGTGAAACGGGCACAGGCAAAGAGGTGATTGCCAATGCAATTCACCAGCTCAGTGGCCGAAACGGCGGTCCTTTTGTAAAAGTAAACTGTGGTGCTCTTAGTGAAAGTCTTTTGGAGAGTGAATTGTTTGGTCACGTTCGAGGTGCATTTACGGGGGCCATCTCAAACCGGGCTGGGAGGTTTGAAACAGCACACACCGGGACCATTTTTTTGGACGAAATCAACAGCACGAGCCTTCACCTACAAGTGAAGTTGCTTCGAGTGTTGCAGCAGAAGCAATTTGAACGGGTTGGAGATACCGAGACGGTTACGGTCGATACACGAGTTATTGCCGCGAGCAACCGAGACTTGAGTGATGAAATCAAGAACGAACGCTTTCGTGAGGATTTGTATTGGCGTCTCAATGTCGTTCCGATCGAGTTACCGCCACTTCGAAAGCGTCGCGACGATATTCCTTCTTTGGTGGCACACTTCCTCCAGTACTACAGTTCCCTAAACAGTTGCTATGTAGTTCATATTGATCGTCAAGCGATGGCGTCGCTGCAGGACTACTCTTGGCCAGGAAATGTTCGAGAGCTGCAAAACTATATTGAGCGAGCCGTCGTCATGGCGGAGTCGGATGAGTTGACACTTGATTTGCTTCCTGCCGTAGTAACTGGCAAAGCGATGGACGAACTATTAGTGATTGAGACAGCTTCGAAAACCCTGGATTTTGAAACCTTGGCTTCAGAAGTCGTGCAACTCGGGATCCGAAGCAATCCGAATGATGCGACAAACTTGCATAGCGCGATTGTCGATCGAGTAGAAAAGGAATTGATCGCCCAAGTACTAGCTGGCTGCAACTACGTTCAAACCAAAGCGGCGACTAGGTTAGGAATAAATCGAAATACGCTACACAAGAAAATCAAAGATTACAATTTGGAAGGCTCCGAGGAGCCGGTTGAGTAGTCGCACCAATACTTCAGGCCGGGAGATGTCCGGCTATTACCCTTGAGCAAATTATGTCAATTGATCCAACTCTCCGATTCAGTACCGTTGAAAAGGCTGTTTCTGCAATTGCGCGCGGCGAAGTAGTGATTGTTGTCGATGATGAGGATCGCGAAAATGAAGGGGATTTCATTTGCGCGGCTGAGTCTGTTACGACGGAAACGATCAACTTTATGCTGAGCGGTCATGGACAACTCTGTGCACCGATATTGCCATCGGTCTGTCAAAGATTGGATCTCAGGCCACTCGTTGACCACAATACGTCCCCGTTAACAACTGCCTTTATGACCCCGGTTGATCATGCGGGATGTAAAACAGGAATCACAGCAGGAGAAAGGGCTGAGACCATCCGTAGGCTCGCTAAGGCAGACAGCAAGCCCGATGATTTTGTTCGTCCGGGACACGTTTACCCTCTGGTTGCCAAGGAGGGTGGGGTGCTTCGCCGAGCTGGGCACACTGAGGCGGCGGTGGATTTAGCCCGTATGGCCGGTTTGACTCCCGCTGGAGTTCTATGTGAAATTCTCAATGCCTCTGGTGACCGTGCCACTCGTGATGAACTCTTCGATTTAGCTCAGAAACACTCCCTGGAAATGATCACTGTGGAACAGATCATTTCTCATAGACGCGTAAACGAAAAGCTAGTGACTAGGACTGCTAGATCCAAGTTGCCGACTAAATACGGAATGTTTGACATTATGGTTTATGGGGTGCAATTTGAATCTCAAGAGCCCGTTGCATTGGTGATGGGTGACGTTACCAAAGCATCGAATCCTCCTTTGGTTCGAATGCATAGTAGCTGCTTTACTGGTGATTTGATTCATTCTCTGCGTTGTGATTGCGGTGATCAACTGCATCAAGCTCTCGAGCGGATCGGCAATGAAGGCTGCGGAGTCCTCGTCTATCTACCGCAAGAAGGTAGAGGGATCGGTCTGGCTCAAAAAATAAAAGCCTACGCTCTTCAAGATGAAGGATTGGATACGGTCGAAGCGAATTTGAAACTAGGCTTTAAAGCAGATATGCGAGATTATGGAGTCGGCATTCAAATCCTGAAGGATCTCGGATTGAGAGAGATTCGTTTGCTAACCAATAACCCTAAGAAGACCGAGGCGTTTAATCTTAGAGGATTTGATTTGAATGTTGTTGACCAAGTACCAATCATTCCCGAGGTTAACGATCATAATCTTACCTATCTCACTACAAAGCGAGACAAAATGGGGCATAAGCTCCCGTGATGCGCTCCGGACGAGCCTAGCATGTTCTGAAATCGTACTGCAGGTATTGAATCCAGAGCGATTGCAATCTTTGGCAGTTAGTACGATTATCAGGTAGTGCAATTAGGTCGATCGACGAAGCGGACCATGCAACTCCCGTTGAGCCGACGAGGATGATTTCTTGGCAAGCGATGGCTTCTTGATATTCGACGGGCCGCGTTTGGACTACTATTCCTATTTCTCGGAGCAACTCCATCGACTGCTTGAGAGTAGTTCCATGGTGCGCATATTCTGGATCCGGCGTAAACCAATTACGCTGACAATCAACAAAAAGTAGATTGGCAATAGAACTGTCGCCAATTCGCTTTTCCGTATCCATCAACACTGCGACATTGTGACTCGTCGTATTGCGAACACTGCGGTCGGCGAGCCAGTAGTGAATTCGACTGCGATGTTTGATCGACGTTGGGAAAACGCTGTTGGGGATTACGCCCATGGTTGACGTTTGGATCTGGCATCCATTCTGGTACCAAGAAGAAAGTCGGGAGCTAGGGATCGGTGCTAGATAAGCAATCGATTTCCAGCGAAGAGTCCCATTTAGTTCTATCGGGGAAAAGAGAACGACAACCGAGACATCTTGATGTTCTACTAAGTTTGAATTGGCCGCCAGTATCAGATTGCAAACATGGGTATACCAGATCACAACCGATTGTTCGTCTAAGCCGATCGCATTGGCGCTGTTTTTAAGACGCTCAACGTTCCATCTCAGGTCGATAAGTTTGGTTCCAAAGGTACGAGCACGTTCTACTAGTACGACACCATGGATCGGCCCCAAATCGTCGAGGCTCCAACAGATTTGTCTCCAATCAGCTACGATTGGTTCCGCCTGATCCTCAATGAACTGGACGGCAACACTATTCGGAAGAACAGACGGTGAGGGGGCTGTCACGGCATTACTTTTCGATGCACAACTTGCAGTGCGGTTCATGGGTGGACGGGTTCCAGAGAATGTTATCCATCAGAACCTGAAAATAGGAACACTTTCCCAAGTAGCTTTTCTCCGAATGGGTTGTGCCGATGATTGCACCACAATCGAACTGCCTGACGTTTTCTGTATCCCCTCCGGCTAGCGGTGATATGCTTCGCGGATCATACAGTCCATCGAAACCATTAAGGCCACCTGCTATGGGGCGAGCGTTATCTACAAATCGGAATCGTCGCAGAACAGGATCGCGAGAGTTATACAAGTTTACAAAGCCATTGACTTGATTTAACGCGCAGCTATAGCGACCGCTCGAAGTTAGCCATTTTTTGTCTACGGCAGGAGCAATTAATCCCAGCCGGTACGGATTCCGCCTTGTTGTGTTCGGTGATTGAAAAGTCAGCCCTGGGATTGTTCCGCCGGAGTCTAGATGCAATGCACCCGTTACCGTTCTGGCTCCATAGGAAAAGCCGAGCAAGGATACTCGTGACTGGGATTGGAGTTGCTTTAAAATCCATGCCAAGTACAGCGATTCCATTTCGGCGACTTTTGCGTTGTCAGCAGCATCCCGAAGTACCGGACGTTGCTTCTCACTCGGCCATGAAAAAAGAATTACGCGATAACTCTCTTTGGCTTGCCTCTTCAAATAGGCATCGACGATCCGAACACGTTCCCGTGTATTCTCTCTTTCCATAAAGTTCCCATGGACATAGACAATCGTCAGCATGTCGTCGCCCAGGAGTGCCTGTTCGAGGCTCGAGTTTGTCCATCGGCAGTTCTCCCAATGGCATACCTGAAGCTCTGGAGTTTCTTCGTTGATAACACAAAAGCGATCACTGAGGTGTCTTGTCGAAACCTCGTAGATAATGGACTCAACGTTGCAGTTCAGGATTGGTGGGTCTGTCTTGGCTTCCGGATCTTGAAGCGGGGCGGAACGAGCAGACTGGGCGACCAGGAGTATTACTAGGAAAGTCAAGTATCGGTACAGAACCGGCGCAGCAGATCTAATGGCCGGGTGGCCAGGCTTGTCATCGGATTGTTTGAGAGGCGCTCGATACATATCGGTCATTGAGTGCAAGGGGATTTCATCAAAGGGATGTCGTACACTGGTTCGTTAAACATTGCGAGCATTTCTATGGTTCTTGAAATTAATTTGTGTATGCGAGCATTAGATGAGGTTTATAGGTTTTGTAAGATTTTTTGAAAAAGGCTAAAGTTAATTTGCAAAGTCTTAACGATGACGTAGAGTTTCCCGTTAATTTGTGCACCAATCCTAGGTCGCAAAATCAAATTTGGGGGAAACAAAATGAAGAAGACAATCAATAATCGGCTTGCGATTTTTTGCGCCACACTAGTATTGGCGTTTTCGGGGTGTTCATGCGGCCAAAGCTGTAGGCCATTTGGCGGCCTTTTCAATCGCTTTCATGGACCGTCTAATGTTGGTGCTCCCTGCGACGCAGGGTGTGCCGCTCCGGCATGCCCAACATGTGGCGATGGCCATACCAGTCACTATGGTGGGATCGATGGAGAGGTTATCAGTAACTATCCGAGTTCTTACGAAATCGGTTCTCCGGTGAGCTATGCCCAACCGCAAACATATCGCACCCCTGCATCTGGCGAAACCGTTAAGTCGGTTCCAGCTACGCGATAAACCTGAAAGCAGATAAAAAGTCGGGCCAGAGTGATCCAATTCTGGTCTTGGCTGTCGGCGTGAGAAAAAGTCGGTAAACTGAGGCGTATTACTAAAGTTACGCCGAAAAACCAACTTTCCCGCATGTCAACCACCTCTACCCCTGATCTACAAAATGCACTCGCGAAATTCGGGCTTGCCGAGTTTCGTCGTGGACAGCGGGAGGTCATTGATCATATCTTAGCGGGTAATGATTGTTTGTGCGTTATGCCGACTGGTGGTGGTAAGAGTCTTTGCTACCAGTTGCCCAGTGTGGTCCGTAACGGGCTGACCATTGTTGTATCGCCGCTAATCGCTTTAATGAAAGATCAAGTGGACGCGTTAACGAGACGCGGCATATCCGCTACCTTGATCAATAGCACATTATCACCGAGCGAGCAAAATCAGCGTTTGGAGCGCGTTGCGAGAGGTAAGTACTCGTTGTTGTATGTTGCTCCGGAGCGGCTGCGCAATCAGAACTTTGTAGATGCGATCCGTTCAACCCCCATCCAATTATTGGCCATTGATGAAGCTCACTGCATTAGTGAATGGGGCCATGATTTTCGTCCTGATTATCAGCGAGTAGGACGTTTTCGTGAGGCGCTCGGAGGTGTTCAGACTGTCGCATTGACCGCGACCGCGACGCCACGTGTTCGGCAAGACATTGTCGATTCACTTCAATTGAAAGTTGCCAAGCACTTCATTACTGGCTTTGCTCGTGACAACTTGTATTTCGGCGTCGTACAATGTCGCAGCGATCGGGAAAAAGAACAGAAGCTAGTTGAGTTTCTTCAGACGAAGCCTGGCAGCGGCATCATCTATGCCGCAACTCGCAAACGCTGCGAGGCCTTGGTGGAATTGTTAGCGAAAGAAGCTAGGATATCTGTCGGTGTCTATCACGCTGGTCTCGCTCCGGAGCAACGCAAATTCATCCAGGAGCAATTCATGCGAGGTGAGTTAGAGGCTATCGTTGCCACCAATGCTTTTGGGATGGGGATCGATAAATCTGATTTGCGATACGTGGTGCACTTTAACACGCCAGGCACAATTGAGGCCTATTATCAAGAGGCGGGCCGCGCGGGGCGTGACGGGTTACCATCGCAATGCGTACTGTTGTACTCCCCACAAGATCGGTACATTCAAGAGTTTTTTATCGAAAACGCCAATCCATCCAAGGAGATCATCGAGAGCGTTTACAAGTTTCTTGTGAGTTATCCAACCGATCCCATTGAGCTTACGGCCGAAGAAATCAAGGAACGAATTAATGCGCCTGTTTCATCGGAGGCTATCAATTCGTGTTTACAGTTACTAGGTCGGACCGAGGTTGTTGAAAGGCTAGAGGTCGCTGGAGGCTTGGCCATGGTTCGCATCGATTCCAAGCTACACACTTTGGTGGATTTGCTTCCGAAGGAAGCGACCGTAAAACGATCTGTGTTGAGGATTGTTGAAAAAGCAGTGGGGGATCGACGAGAAGAGGCGGTTTACGTCAATCCTCGTTGGTTGATGCAACAATTGCAAATGGAGCGGGACACTCTAGCGAGGCATCTACGCGAGTTGTGCAATCTACCAGGCTTTGATTATGTGCCACCTTTTCGAGGGCGAGCGATACATATTCGGAAACGGGATGTACCTTTCAATAAGCTCGGAATCGACCATAAAAATTTAGCGGAACGAAAAAAAGCCGACTACGAAAAACTGGATCGCATGGTGGCTTATAGCCAAACTCGGTCGTGTCGCCAAAAGAATATTTTGGAATACTTTGGGGATGGTTCTGCAAGTGATTGCAAGCTCTGTGATCGGTGCCACGGCAAAGTGGGGTGGGTGCCTCTGCCTGAACTTCCTGTCGAGGTGCAACTCAAGATGCAGTCTAAGCCAAAGAGTTCCGATGCACTAAGGTCCGGAGGGGCCGAATCTCAAGAGACTGTTGCAGAAGTCGAAATGGATGCTCCGCAGGGGGTTGGGGCCGCTGAGAAATCACAGCCATCAGATTTGAATTCTGCACAATCTACAGTCCAAGCGATTTCGAAAGGAGACAAGAAAGGGGGGGGCGCACAATCAAAAAAGAAACCTACAGTTGGTAGAACCGAAACTGTGGTGCTGCTACCTGCCGAGCAAGAGCGCGCGCGTGCGATAGCGAATCAAGTGTTATCGGCGATTGAGCGGACGCATGGCTATTTAAGTAAAACCATTCTATCTCAGTTCTTTGCAGGGACTGACAACAAGGCCATACAAGGGTTGAGACTTTCGCGACTGAATGAGTTTGGAATGTTACAGGGGTGGAAGCGAACACACGTTTCCTCTCTTTTGGACTTAATGCTAGACACGACGCTACTGCTGTTGACTGAGCTTAGGCAAGGAAAAGTAACAGTAACCGTTGGCCCGATTGGATTGGCATGTTTGAACGGAAGTCAAGCGTATCCTGAGCAGGTAATCGAATTTATCCACAAGTCGAATCTCTCCAGTTCTCAGGTAGATGCGAATGGAGCTTTGGGACCAGCCAAGGAACACGTTCGCGATCATAGAAAACAAGAGGTCGCTATTTCTCAATCTGGGCAGATCGCCCCGAGTCACCTAAAGTTAGATTCGAATCTTCCGCCGAAGCATCAGGTTACTGCAAACAATAAGCGTGATGAGCCAATTGCTGCACCGATTCAAACCAATAACATAATCGATGTGGATCAAGATTGTGATTTTAGACGCCAAGAAAACCCATCATCTGATCCAGTAGAGTTGTCAGTTATGCAGAGTTCGAAACCGATCCCTGCTCCACTGCAAGATGATGCAGCACAGGCTTGGTTTGAAATCAGGTCGGGAGATCAATTAGCAGCTCCCCATAAATCGGACGCCAACGCGATAAGAGATCCCATGTCGCCCACGGTAGAGGATTGGTGCTGGAGTGCGAGGCTAGCTCAACATGGTTATCGCCTTGGTGAAATCGCCTTGATTCGTGGAAAGCAACCTGACCAGATCTTAGAGGATTTGTGCAAAGCATTGGATCGGAAAGTAAAAATTCCGATTGATCAACTGTTTGATCGGCGAACGCAGATCTCCATGCGGGAATTGCAATCGTCTGGAGAATCGCCTGGTGGGGCTCCCGCTTCGTTCTCGTCTTTTCCACGCTTGTGGGAGTTCGCAAAGCGATGGGCAAAACTTTAAGAATTAAAGGTGTAGCCAAGTTAGGAGTTTGGGGTAAACAAGCTAAGAAGGGATGGTTTTAAAGCGTCGCTACGAAAATTGCGGCTGTGATCTTACCTGTGGATGTATTTGGTGACGGAGTCGTTATACTTGCGTGGCACCGAAACAAAGACGTGTGTCCTACCACAGCAGTTTTATGAAGTCATCAGCCTCTCCTCGCTTAATCATTACGTCGATCGTTTGCTTGTTATTCAGTTTGCAGCTAAATAGATTGGCCCTTGCAGCGGACCCACCTATTGAGTTGCGATCTGTTACGCGAACTCCTCTAACACGCGCAGTGTCAGGCGGTTTGGTTTCTGTCAGGTCGCTTGTTCTTAATCGTACTAATGACAAGATTCAGCTACGGCTCAGCGGTCGAGTCGATGGATTTACGGATCAAGAACAAGTGCGAGACGTTGAGATTGCTCCGAAATCAGAGTGTCACTTTGATATGCTAATTCGGGTTCCCTCGCAGACCAAGGGGAGCGATCGTATCGAGATCGTTGTAGATGCGATGCAGCAAAGGGGTGGGAATTTTTATCAGCTCGAGGTTGATGGCAAGCCGATGAGCCAGACGTTGCCATTGAGCCTAGACAAAAGCCCCGTCTTTCCGGCGATGGTGATTGATCCCTTTCCACCGAACAAGCCGTTTTGGCATTGGCCCATCGCAGAGCCATTTTATTGCTACGAGCATATCAAAGCCTCATGCATTGACTCTGGTCTTTCGATTCGTACAGCCAATTTCGACGTTTATCCACTGCCGGTTAGTTATCTGGGGTGGGAAGCTATCGATTGGCTCGTAATCGGAGAGGAGGAAACCCTGCGGGATGCATCGACCGTCGAAACGATCAAACGCTTCGTCCAAACTGGTGGTAATTTGTGGGTTATGTTGGATCAAGTTCCTACGGAGCAAGTGCGACCGTTATTGAGTGGTCGTCAGTTATGTGAAACCGTGGATGAGACTGAGTTGACAGATTTTGTAGTCGAGATGGTCTCCAGTACTTCTGTTTTAGCGGAAGCGGATAGAACCGTTAAGGTCAGCACCCCCGTGAAGATGAAGCGAGTTGCAGTGGAGGGGGCGGAGGTATCACACAAAGTTGGAGATTGGCCCGCCGCGTTCCGAATGAGATCTGGATATGGATACATTTATTTCTCCACAGTCGGCAGCCAAGCGTGGATCAAAGAGCGGACGGGAACTAAACCCTACGACTTAAGTATGACGTCTGATTTTCAAAATCAGTTGTGGGCAATTGACTGGGTGCGCGAGGTTTCGAACATCCGTAGCTACCAGCCGTTTTCTAAGGATGAGACCAGTTACGCAGTAGAATTAATTGGATCTCCAGTGCCACCGCGATCGTTGATTGCAGTTTTGCTTTCAGGCTTTTGTTTATTAATCCTCGCGGTGGGCTTGTGGCGGTACAGTGTTGGGGACCTCAAGCAGATGGGATACATTGTCCCCATCGTTTCGGGACTTTGTGCTGCGGGTATTATTATTGGATCTGCATGGGTAAGAAGAGAGATCGAGCAGACGGATTCCCGATTGCAAATGGTCGAGTTGAGCGACGATGGCAACAACGCGTATGTGCGAGAGCACGGGGCGGTCTATCAAACCGAATCATCAGATATGCAGCTAGTTGGTCGAATCGATGGTAGTGGAACTCCCGATTCCTCTGTTACCTCAGGCATAAAGACGCTCGCATCGACAGACATTTTGAACTGGTCGATGCAAAACTCAGCTTGGCCGCCAGGCATTTGGAAGTTTTCGACTTCGGGAATTGTAGAAACGGATTCGATGCGTGCCACGGGGCGATTGACCGAAAAGGGGCTAGAGATTACCCCTCCCGGATCGCTGTCGTTGAGTGATGTCGTTATCAATTTTGTGCCAGGTAATCGAATGATCGCTTCCACGGTTGGCGAGAATATTTTGGTTGATGGATCGCTCAGTGCGTCGGGAGATCGATGGTTCGTTGATACATTGGTAACCAATGAGCAAACGAGAAGGGCTGCGGTTTATCGCGACTATTTTAAGGTAAAGGAACGCGAGACCCGCATGCCTCGCAGGTTGTTGGGATGGAGCAATCGATGGGAGGAATTACCCCAATGGAATCGCAGCGATTTGAAGCAGGCAGGTTCGGCTTTAGTAAGCATACCAATACAATTGATCCCGCCTGTTCCGAATGAGCCCATTCTGATACCGCACGGTTTAGTGACCATTCAGAATTCGCGAGATTCACTATCCTCCTCGACCGCATTTGATCAATCAAAAGGGGAGTGGATTACCGATTCCACCTATGCCGCAGAGGTGGATCTTGAGTTTCGCTTGCCAAAGGAGGCGCTGCCTTTTGCTGCGGATCAAATCGAGATCGAATTGGATATTCGAGCGCCGCGTCGGACTGTAACGCTTGTCTATGTTTCCGCTGGCAATTCGATTGAATTGGGTAAGATTGATAACCCGTCTGTACCGTGGCGTTTCAATGTGAGCGACGAACGTGTGCTGAAGGATTGTGCCGATGGCGTAGTTCGTCTAAAGCTGGTAGTAAGTGAACGAAACGATAAAACGACCGATCCAGGATCCGTGTCGCTTATGAGTTGGCAGGTTAGTCATTTTCATTTAAGTCTGCGAGGCCGCGTCGTGACCGATTCCGACATGGCGGCGGAAGTTATGGGAGCCCCATGAACCATTCAGAATCGTATGTAGTCGAAACAAAAAATCTCACCAAGCGATATGGAGATTTTATCGCGTTGGACGACCTGTCGATCCACGTTAAAAAAGGCCAGATACTTGGATTTATCGGTCCGAACGGAGCTGGAAAAACAACCACTATTAAAGTCTTGGTGGGGTTGTCTCGTCCGACTTCCGGATCTGCATTTATTGCAGGGGTTAATTGCTCGGAGAACGCTGGAAAGATCAAGCATCTAGTCGGTTACATGCCGGACAAATTTGGATCGTATGATAACATGCGAGTTAGAGAGTATCTGGATTTTTTCGGTGCAGTATTTGGTTTGCAAGGCAGTGAAAGAAATAAGCGTATAGACGAAGTTCTCGAAGTAACGAATTCACGTTACATGCAGGATAAATTCGTTGAAAGCTTGAGTCATGGTATGCAGCAGCGCGTGGGGATTGCTCGAACGCTTCTTCATAACCCTCAAGTTCTCATACTGGATGAGCCTGCGAATGGATTGGATCCAAAAGCGAGAATCGAAATGCGCGAGATACTTTTGCGGTTGGCCTCAGAAGGAAAAACGCTCATTGTAACCAGTCACATTCTGCCCGAATTGGCTCGAATTTGCGATACCGTGGCCATCATCACGGGAGGCAAGCTTCGAGCGTTTGGGGCTCTCGACGACGTGATGCGAGATCTATGTCCGACTCGCAGCTATGAGGTCCAACTCCTCTCCGAAATGGATGTTTCTAAAGCAGATTTGATTTTGCGAAAGCATCTCGGTGCGAACGTCGAGTTGCAACTCAGCAAGCAAGAGCGGGTGATCCGGTTTCCAACGTCGGAGTCTGAGCAGGCGTTATCGGAGTTGCTGAAGAATCTATTACAGCAGGGGGTTATGGTGTCACAATTTAGAGAAGTCGTGGGTGACCTTGAGGATGCATTCCTATCAGTTGCCGCGGGGTCGTCGAGTGATACGAAATAGGATCAGACCATGAAAGACGCGATACTGTTTTGGTTGAATCCAATTTTTCGACGAGAGCTTCTGGATCGATTAAGGTCGTGGAAGACTTTGGCGGCTATCACCAGCGTTGCGATTGTCAGTTGCGGACTTGTGCTGCTCCGATGGCCAACCGATTCCACTGTGGATATTGTCAGCCAGGGAGCAGTTTTGATTTTTCGTCCACTTGCGTTTGCCGTTACGTTGGCCGTTATGATGTTGGTGCCCGCTTTTCCCGCGACTTCGCTCGTTAGTGAACGCAAGAAGGGGACTCTCGCTATATTGCTCAATTCCCCAATGACTCCAGTTCAAATCTACCTGGGGAAGCTCGCGAGTAACGTGACTCTAGGTGCGATATTAATGTCTGCGAGTTTACCTGCATTTGCGGCATGTGTTGCGATGGGGGGTGTTTCGATTCGGGACCACTTGGGGCCAATGATTTTGGTCTTCTTGGCGATGTCCTTGCAGTATACTGCAGTTGGTTTATGGATCAGTCAGCGATCTCAGTCTACGGACGCTAGTTTGAGATGGACCTACATTGCCGTACTCTTCTTGGTTCTGTTTTCGATTGCACCGATGGTCTTTGTAGGAAAGCTGGCTGGGCCCAAAGCGTTTGTAGCACAAGCGTTGACGGCTGTTTCTCCTGCTTCGGCGTTGCAGCAAATCACGAGTTCCCAAGGAGCTGCAGCCGTTCTGGGCATCCAGACAGGATGGGGAGCTTTCCTTTTGGCAAGCGTAATAATCACCATTCTATTGGCGGTGATGACATTGCGATCATTGGATCCGGTTAAGCTGGATCGTGCGAGACCCACGGGCAAGATTATCGCCAGAGACGCCAATAAAGCTGGTGTCCTAAGAAGTGTCAATTACATTGTTGACCCCAACAAGCGGAAGACGGGTATTCCTCGTTGGCTGAATCCGATTATGGTCAAAGAGTTCCGAACGAGAAAGTTTGGAAGACTGCACTGGCTAATTCGTTTGATCTTTATCTGTGCGATCGTTTCACTCGGTTTGACGGTGGTTGCCGCGACGGGCACAGTTAGCTGGGGTGTTGCGAGAATTGCCAGCTCGATGGTATTGATGCAGCTTGGTTTATTGCTTTTGGTGGGGCCTAGTTTAGGTGCGAATCTATTCGCATCCGAATTGGAAAGTGGGGGATGGCCGATTTTGCGCACCAGTCCCATTTCTCCGCTGCGAATTGTTTCGGGCAAATTGATGAGCGTTGTTTGGACTTTGTTGTTAGTACTCCTAGCGAGCTTGCCTGGCTATGCGGTCATGAGTTACATCCAGCCTGATTTGAGCGGCCAGGTAAGCAACGTCATGATATCGATGCTGGTCGCGATTGCCCTAGTAGTTTGCATTAGTGCGTGCGTTAGTACTTTTGCCAAATCGACTGCTGCTGCGACCGCAATGAGTTACGGAGTTTTGCTGACTCTTTTTGCTGGTACACTGCTAGTCTGGTTGGCCCAGGGGAGACCGTTTGGGGCTTTGTTTGTAGAACGAGTTCTGATGTTTAACCCTGCTGCTGCCGCGCTCAGTGAGATGAAAGCACCTGGATTTGAAGCGTATCGTTTGGCACCGATGTGCTGGTGGATAGGGCTCGGTATATCGGCAGCGTGCGCGATACTGATGTCGATTCGCGTATGGAAGATGACCCGTCCTGACTAAAAACACGGCAATGAAATGAACCGGATTAATCTCATTAAATCACGAGTGTTGCGTTTTGCGACTGCGGCCACTTTCGCACTTTCCTCATTTGGTTCGCTGAATTCACAGGGGGTGAGCCAAAGCAATTTTCGAACCACAAACCGGTATGAATTGGATCCACCATTAGAGGGAGTCTGGGTTGTATCGGAGCCCCAAAACCCCATACGCGTTGCCTTCAGTAAGCTAGAGTCCAGGGATCTAGAGGTGCAACTCGATGAGCTTCGGCGCATCAACAAGTATGCAAACTTGGTTACGCCTGAAGAAAAAGCTCGCGTGTTGGAATGGGTCGAAAGCAAGCTAAAAGAATTACGGGCAGGCGACAAGAAGCCTGACCAGACCAGCACTCGCCTCTTTAGTCAGGCTTTGATTACAGCCGCCGGGAAACTAGGCGAAACAGCCCAAGCGGATTTGTTATGGGGAATCGCGCAAGACCATTCTGATTTAGCTCTTCAAGTTGAAGAGCGACTAATCGAATGGAAAAGTTCTTTGCCTCTGGCGACCTGGCGAACCCGAATTGTCGATCTAAGTGGCGATTGGCAAGCGATTAGTCTCGCAATACATGGCGTTGACGCGCTTAAAGATTCGGAGTCAATCCCGATTTTGACCGAGCTTCTCGCCAAACCAAACTTGCCGCTGCCAATCAAAATCTTAGGCTCGCGGGTTCTCGGTGGGTTGAAGACAACCGGATTAGAGTCGATCGCACGCGATTTTTTTTCCTCTCGATTCGCTTCCAAAGATCTGATCGCATCACAATTGCTGGCCGAGCACAACAGTCCCGAGGCATTAGCATTACAGCAGGAACTAATCAAATCAGATCAACCCGCAGCAGCACGCATCGCCTATGCAGCAATCAGTAAGTTTCATTTGCAACAAGCGGATCAGCTTGCTCCCTCGATGTTGAACCATAGAGAGGTTACTATTCGTGAGCAAGCCATTGAGAACTTGGATAAGAATCCTGTAGAGACGAATTTACGTCATTTAGGAAGTGTATTCCGTGACTTGCACGTCGGGTTGAGGGACAAAGCTCGCGAGGCGCTCTTTAAGCACGCTGCTGCCCCGGAGTTGAGGTCGATCGTTGATTCGATTATTGACGAGGGAATCGCTGGGCAAAATGATCTTGCCATTGAACAAGCTTTAATCTTGGCAGTTCAGCTCGACCGAAAGGATTTGTGTCCACGATTCTTAATGTTGTTAAATCATGAAAAGGAAATCGTACGAATTCGAGCTGCCTGGGGACTACAGGAGATAGCAACCGCCGAAGATATCATCGTGCAAGTTCTAGAGGTTGTTGCCAAGCTTACAGAGCAACTCAAGGCAGGTAACGGGGTGAGTTCCGCGGAGCGATTGCAGCTCGCTTATTTATTGCACGTTTTTGGCGCAAACAATTATCGTCCTGCTGAGGCTGTACTGCGTGAATACGTTCCAGAGCTAGCTCAAAAAATGACTCCCCATGCTCGAGCTTCTGCAATTTGGTCACTTGGTAAGATATTGCAGGGCTCCAAGGACTCCGCCCTTTCGGCACAGCTCCAAGAGCGATTCTTTGACCAAGGTCCCCCGGATGCAGAGATGGAAAATGTCCGATATGCCAGCGCGATCACCATGGCCCGGCTTGGAGCCATGGAAGATCCGACGATTTTAACGTCTGCTGGTGGGACTCCTCCGTACAAGATGGGGCTCGCCGTGCAATGGGTTATCGAAAATCACGGCAAGTTTACCAAGCCCGAATAATACGAAGTAGTAATCCAACGCGGTATTCTAAACTGGTATCAGTTGGGTTTTGATAAGAGATTTTGCAACCCTTTGATATTCTTATCGAGGCGTTGATATGCATCCTCTTGTGTGTGATTGAGAATACCTATCGGGCCTGAATAGCCAGATTCAGAAATTTGGCGAAACACTTGTGTGTCTCGATCACCTTCACCAATAATTAGTATTTTTTTCCCGATCTGATCGCCATTGGTTTCCATGCCATTAACGTTCAAGGCAAGCAAATGAGGTTTTAGTAGTTTAAGAACCTCGGGTAAACGATCGATTTGATCGTGAGCATGATGAAGGTTGTAGACAATACCGACGTTCGGACGATCGATCGCTTTCACTAAACGCACCATGTTCTCTGGGACGCCAAACCAACCTCCATGATTGTAGAGCGCAAGCGAGCAGCCAATCCGATGGCCAGCTTCTGCTATTGGACGCAGTCGGTTCACTTCGGAATCAATAAATCGATCTTCATCGGCTTTAGACATTTTCACATCGCCCCCACCCATAACCCAAAGTTGGGGTGTAATCTGATGCTTTTCGAACAACGCCAATGTCATCTTGGCCTCCTCGTTTAGGCTTCCAGGAAACCACCATGCGGTAAGTTCAATGTTGTATTTTTTTAACGCCAGAATCTCTTCCTCGAATGTGGGAACATGTTCCGCGCGGTAGTCGTAGGCGAACTTAGTGAATTGGAGATCGGATAGCATCTTGGCCCGTTCCAATGGCGGGCGGTTAAAACTATCAAAGGGAACGATACACCAGGCCATCAAGTTATCTCGGCGAAAAATCTGGGGTGATTCTCCTCTCGGGGCATCGGTTCCTGTGACATCCACAGCGGTCAGAGTGGCGAGGACAAGGCTCCAAACGAACCAAAAACTAGTAATTCTAAAGTGAGTAGAGGCTGGTCGAAACATTGGTAAACCACGAATGGACTTGTTAGGGAGGGAACGTTCACGACAGGGGCAATTCAATGGACTATAACATAATCCGTGGTGTTGGTGTTGAGTCAAGAATAGGAACGAAGTAGCGAATCGGAGCGATGGAGAAATGGGTATCATCCAAAGATTGAGTCCTGTCGACAATCGTGAAACGTGGCGTGGCCACTGGGCAACTCCCTATGAACTAGATGCCGCATACGAGAGGGCCCGCCATGCCTTTCAAGATTGGTCTAGGACATCGATTGCGGAAAGAATCGAATATATTCAGAGGTATTCGCAATCGCTGGAAAAAAACAAGGATGCCATCGCACTCTGTATAACTCTGGAAAGCGGCAAGCCGCTTTGGGAAAGCAAACAGGAGATCATGGCTGCTAGGAGTAAGGTCGATAACTCGATTGACGCGTTGCTAAAAAGGCGATCCGAATCATCCTGTTCGACATCGACCTCAACAAATGTGATTCGATATTATCCTCTGGGAACAGTGTTGGTGTTGGGGCCCTATAATCTGCCTCTACATTTGCCTGGTGCGCATATTGTTCCGAGTCTTTTGGCCGGGAATACAGTCGTTTTCAAGCCGAGTGAAAAGACCCCTGCAGTGGGAGATTGGATTGCCAAATGTTGGAGTGAAGCAGGGCTACCTGTTGGAGTGCTGGAAACGCTTCACGGAGGAGTAGAAGTTGCTCAGGATATAGTTGAAAAACCCGACTTGGCAGGGGTGTTTTTTACTGGTTCCCACAGAGGGGGCGTAGCCTTGCATCGAAAGCTCGCCGGTAGGCCGGATTGTCTGCTGGCATTAGAAATGGGGGGAAACAATCCACTTGTTATCGACGAAATTCTGGATGAGGAAGCCGCCATACAAGTAATTGTGCAGTCTTGTTTTATTACAAGTGGGCAGCGGTGTACGTGTGCTCGAAGACTCGTTGTGATCGATTCGCCGGGTAATCGACGTTTGGTGGAAAAATTGGGGCAGGCAGTGAAGAATATTCGAGTAGGAAATCCTTTGAATTCCGATGAACCATTTATGGGGTGTCTCGTCTCGCACGAGGCATGTGAGTCTATCTTGATCGCTCAAAAAGCATGGATCGATCGTGGGGGGCGATCATTATCGGAAAGTAGACGACAAGTAGATTCACCGAATAGTTTGACTCCCGGATTAATCGAAATTGGCACAGAGATCGTAGACGATGAAGAACACTTTGGGCCATTAAGTACAATTGTGTATGCTGTCGATTTTGATCAAGCGATTCAGTTAGCAAACGCCACGAAGTATGGCTTGGCAGCAGGGTTACTATCAGATGATGCGAGTAAATTTCATTACTTTGTCGAGAGAGTAAACGCTGGGGTCATCAACTGGAATAGTTCGACGACGGGAGCCAGCGGTACCATGCCATTTGGAGGTGTGGGGGCCAGTGGTAACCATAGACCTAGTGGTTACTTTGCAGCCGATTACTGCAGCTATCCCAAAGCGTCCGTTCAAGTGGGAGCATTAAAAGCAAGTCGTAACTTGCCGCCCGGGTTGGAGGGGCTAGTGCCAATACGGTAGTCCGGTACCTCCTTGTAATCTTTGACATGAGTTAATTCGTCAGTCACAAATCGATCAATTCAAAACGAATCTATGTTCAGTAGGTTGTTTAAATACACGTCCAACCTAGTTTAGTTAAGAATCATAATCTTTCATTGAAGGTCGGAAAGTCACCTTGCTTTGTATGCGTTTGGCGGGCGTTTTGGTTACACGGTAGAGATTCGAGCTAGCATTAGAAATTAGGCTGAAAACGCATCGTTTAGGGTTAAAGTCATCGCAATCAGTAAAGGTAGTCATTTAGTCAAGGTCATGGAGTCAGATTGGCTGGTTGCTGGGGAAATCCGTTTCCCCAGGGCGTGGGAGAGATCAACACAGCGGGCGATGGTTAACCATAGGATTTTGTGGTGTAATGCGGTGCTGAGCGAGAATCTGAGAGTTGGTTGATATCTTGTGCTATGCTCGTTACAATACGACCTCGCTAGAAGATGCACAGAAAATCGTTGGTTTTAGCGAAAATAGGACGATTGGAGTTGCAGTTTTCAGACATGGGCTGCATCATTGTGCTCCTTCAGTTGGATAACTGTGGTTTAGTGTCATTGGCCGGTTCGAACGGCATGCGAGTGATTTATAAGGATGGGTGGCAGAGCGGTTTAATGCACCGGTCTTGAAAAGAATAATCAGCCTATAGAAAACGCTGATTTCCCGAGGTTTTCTTACAAAACGTCATCTCTAAAAACCCACCTTTACCCCCGCAATCCGCACCAAAAGGGTACAGTACCCTTCGGTGCATATGCTTGTTTATTTACTGCCTCAACCCTGCCAAGTGTACGTACACTAACTGTTTTGCAAATCAGTTGCACCGAACCAGCAACGTAAATATGGCACGGTAAAGATGGGGCTATCTGAGGCACGTAAACGCCTCTCTGACGCGTCCGTAACGCTGGACGTCTAATCACACTAGGCAACGCGACACAACGCGTCCTGTGGCAAATCTCGCGATGCTAACGCCTACCTTGCTGTGGCATTGGATTAGCTGCATCATTCGGATGGTAAAGAAATTGATTCGCTTCAAAACGTCTTTTGAGAACAGCGACCTTTTCAGCACTTCCAGGTCTAGCCGCTGTCGGCATGTCATCCATCTTTTCTGGCTCGATGTCGAACTCGAAGACAGGCTTCTCGTTTTGTTCGTCGCCAATGGTATCGTGAAGCATAGGGCGCCCGTGCATGTTTAGGTTCTTCCGAAAACTTAGCGTTTTTGTTGCGGGGTGACCAAGCCGAACGCCTTCTAAAGAAAATTAGTGTTAGGTCGATTTTCCGTAGGGTAGGGGTCGGTATGTCCTTACCATTCCTTTGACGTCAACATCCGCAGCAACCGCCAACGAGTCGCGACCAGCATAGGACCTGTAACACTACCGCGAACTTCACCACTTTTGAGTTGATAGCCTTCAAGCACTTCAACCGACGGCAATATCTGAACCCGCTCACCGTTCGCAAACTGACGCCTAATCGCTTGGGACTCGGCATCCGATGCAAAGACAGCGATTCCTTTTAGTTCGCTGCCCTGACGCTGTATGTGGCGTATTGAGCCAACGACACCCCGAACGCTCTCTTGGTCAAAGGGTGACTGGTAGTCGGCATCATACAAAACCAACGAGTGTTGCCCTGTCCTATCCTCGCGACCATCCAGCAGACAAATACAGGGACCGTGCACTGTGACTATCGGTTTCCACTCATCAACCAGGGTAACCGCGATTCCTGACTTGGTAACCTGCATGTCTTATGGCTCCAGGCAAAGAGAATGCAATCGTCGTTCCTCATCAAGCAGAACAGCCTGTTGACGTTCCAGCTCATCAAGCTCGGCAGCCATCCGCGATTCGGTTTCCTGTAAACGCTCCAGTTGCAGACGCAATGCGACTAGCTTCTCGTTTCGCTCCACACTCGTTTTGTCATTCGTGGTGTATGCCAACAACGCATCACCAATCTTGCCGATGGTGCTCTTTGGCTTCTCGATAGCCGCGATGTCATCCAGGCATTTATCAACACGCCATCGAATTGTTGCGAAACCGCCGGAAGCGTTGCGATGGAGTTGTTCGCGAAGTTCTGATATTCGCGGTGAAATTGCTTTTCTGTTCTCTACGTTTTCTGCCAGTGCTTGCCGCAGTCGGGGACTCTGCACCGATGCCCGCAGTTCAGTCTCCATTACGGTAACCGCCGGTCCTGACGATAGGACGTTTCGCTGACTGAGGAGCGGTGTCATTTTCGCAGTAAACTGTTCGCGAACCAGTGCAAACTCTCGGTCCAACTTTTCGATTTCCCGCTCGATTGTTTGTAATCGGCGGCTGTTGCTCTCGGCAGTTTTTATCTGTTCAACCGTAGCAAGTCTGCGCTGCAGAACGCTGACCTCTTTTTGCAATGCTGCCTCATCCCAACCTAGGTCTGCCATCGCTTGTTCGACGGCATCTAAATCAACCTCCTCGTTTCGAGCCAACGGCAGCAACACGGTCTTTTTGTGCTCCAGCCAAACATCGGATATCGAGTCGTTTTTCTTGCGACGTAGACGGTCGAGAATTGTTGCAACGCTCATTCGAATTGTGTTCCTTCGTGAATCGACTAATCAAACTGGTTAGCCAATTGTTGCACTGATTCGTCCGCCGCAAATACGCTATCTGTGTCATCCGATAACTTCGTTGGAACTTGTGCTAGATACTGCGATGAACACGAACGTCTGCCA
>JBKCTT010000141.1:0-70053 GCA_046318795.1 Pirellula sp. | reverse complement strand
CCTCGAGGACCAAGGGTACTGCGAACCGCCTTCGCAAGCTTCGAGACGCCAGCCAACAGCGGCTGCCTCGCCTCGTCATCAAAAACCATCTGCTTTGCCACGTTGAACTCCTTGAAATGAGTCGGTAGGGTGAGGACTTATTTTCGCCCTCGAGAATTTCTTAGGTACGTCTCCGAACAACCAACTCCGAACCAGATCGCGTTCGTTTTTTCAGAATTGGCAGTCTCGAGAGGGAAGCCACGATCTAGAGCAATCGCCGTGCCAAGTGCCAAGAAAACGCCGCAAGTGCCAACGCATACTAGATTTAAGTCGATAAACCTCGAAGAGATTTCATCCCAGCTGTCAAAAACGACAGGTCTAGTTCTCGCTTTCATCCCGTGACTGCAACACAAGAAACGCGAGTCGCTGAAGCTCGATCGCCAAATCGACGTTCACCACGGTTACCGGACTTGCCGAGCGTCGGATCAACACGGGAGCAAAGTTCAAAATACCGGTTACACCCGCCATTTCCAATCGTTCCGTTACCTCGCTCACTACGCCGACTGGAACTGCGATCATAGCCAATTCGACCCCCTTAGCCCGAACGAACTCCTCCAAGTCGGAAAAAGGCATCACGGTCAAGCTACCGAGCTTTTCACCAATTTTGCTCGGATCGATGTCAAAAGCCCCTACCAGCCTAAACCCCTGTTGGGCGAATCCTCGATAGCCCGACAATGCTCGCCCCAAATTCCCAACCCCCACCAAAATGACATTCCATGACCGATCGCTCCCGAGAACCTGCTGAATGGTCTGGATCAAACCTCGCACCTCGTATCCGACCCCTCTTTGCCCCATAGACCCGAAACCGGAAAGATCTCGCCGCACCTGCGAAGCATTCAATCCAAGGCGCTTAGCCAGGACTCCGCTTTGAACTCTCTGCTCTCCATGCCTTTGGATGTGCAACAACTCTCGCAAGTAAAGAGGTAGTCGGCTGATGGCGGCTTCTGAGAATGTCATATCACATGTCCCCTAATCCTAATGGCCTCGCGGCGGAGCCACGACTTTGTATATCGCGATAATTTGAATGGGTCAGAGTTTCTTTACCATGTTAGTGATGGTACTCTGAGAACTCTTACAGAATAATGGCTCTGTGCCAATCTGCGAAACGGATTGAATCGTATCCTATGAATAGTGTCTTCGAAATCTTTAAAATTGGTGTTGGTCCATCGAGCTCTCACACGATGGGGCCTATGGTTGCAGCGAATCGTTTTGCAAACCGTGCGGCTGAACTAATTAGCCGTCAGTGCCTCCTACCCCAGACCATTCGGTTGTCAGCCCGGCTATACGGATCTCTAGCTTTAACCGGCGTTGGGCACGCGACAGATGGTGCAATTTTGGCAGGCCTCTCTGGTTGCCTGCCCTCCAAAAGCCAAACAGAGGAAATTGCCTCAGCGGTCAAAACCGTTCGCTCCACGAATCAACTGGAGCTGGCTGGCCACCTGAAAATCGAGTTTATCGAAACTCGAGACGTACATTGGCTGAGAAACGAAACGATGCCCGAACACCCCAATGCCATGAAATTCCAGCTGATAGCTTCCGATAGCTCGACCGATCCTGGCAAGGTGCTTCTCGAAGAAGACTATTTTTCGACAGGGGGTGGCTTCGTCTACGATCGCAATGAACTAATGCAATTGATCCAAAACAAATCCGCAGCGACTAAAAGCAATGCTGCCAACTCTCTACCTTATCCATTTACTTCAGCCGAAGATCTTTTGACGATGTGTCGTCACTCGGGGTTGCGTATCGATCAAATCATCGATGCTAACGAACGAGTTATGAGGACCGATGCTGAGATTACGGAACAACTCGATGCACTGTGGGATGTTATGAAAAAGTGTATCGATCGAGGTTGTCAGACCAGCGGTTTGCTTCCTGGTTCTTTACGCGTACCTCGTCGCGCACCTCGGATTTTTCGGCAACTTATCTCTCGTTCTCCTGTTGCATTGCAATGCCCGAGCGATCTGCTGCAATTCAAAGATGGCAGCTTTCCTTTCACCGATCCGCTTCAACAACTTGATTGGGTCAGTCTATTCGCTCTCGCAGTTAACGAAGAGAATGCAGCCGGTGGTAAAATTGTCACCGCTCCTACCAATGGCGCCGCAGGCGTTGTCCCGGCCGTTCTGGCGTACTACATGTTCTTCATGCCCGGAGCCAACCGAGCCGGTATGCATCGTTTCTTGAAAACGGCTGCCGCGATTGGCATGCTTTACAAACGAAACGCATCCCTCTCGGCTGCCGAAATGGGTTGCCAAGGTGAAGTCGGAGTCGCATGCTCCATGGCCGCCGCAGGGCTCGCTGCCTGTATGAACGGCACGATCGAGCAAATAGAGAACGCCGCCGAAATCGGCATGGAACACAATCTTGGCTTAACGTGCGATCCTGTCGCTGGGTTAGTCCAAGTTCCCTGCATCGAACGAAACACCATGGGTGCCACCAAGGCAATCAATGCTGCGAGATTGGCTGTTTTATATGGAGACGGCCAACACTTTGTGTCTCTCGATCGCGTGATAGAAACCATGCGACAAACCGGCGTCGACATGCAAGTCAAATACAAAGAAACATCCCTAGGGGGGTTGGCTGTCAACGTCGTGGACTGCTGAGCATTTCGTCTACTTAAACGAGTTTCCTAGGCCACTACAAAGTCAAAGCCCAAGGAATGGGTGAATCGACCATAAACTAATCGGAACATTGAGCACTTCTGAACCCTGTGAGTTTACCCTCTAAAACTCTGAACGAGCGCTCGCATGAGTGCTGCTTCATTACTTCATGTCGCGAATTGCATTAACGAGACTAGATAATTCAGCCTTTCGTTCCTCAAAACTCTTATCACCTTCTTTATAAAATTTCAGATTTGACAAAACAATAAGCGACTTTCTGTCTTGCCCAACACCACTTATTTCGGAGACGATAGCCTTAGGAAGCATCATACCACCGTAATTATCCCATTTCGTTTCTGTTGTAATTAATCGCGTCGCTTTCCGTAGGTCATAATCCTTCGGATCGACCATTTCCCGAAAGACATACAACTGCGACAAGACCGGTAGCCCATCCTTGAAATTAATCGCTCTCACGAAACTAATCTTTGCTCCAATCTTGGTCCAATGGGTTTCAAGATCTTCACTGGTTCCCTTTGCAAAGACGCATGCTCGGTCTTCTCCAAAAACCAACTTATAAAGATCCTTTTCGCTGGTTCCACCTGCAAACGCTCCTGGCGTGTGGATCGGCCAATCGAACGGTTTCACGCAGGTAGTGCTGAGTCTTAACATTACTGGATGCACTTGCCGAATCCCGTTCAAAGGGGCACGCACGCCATTTCCGCCGAGCAAATCAAAGACCTTGTCATCAAAATGAAGTCTTTCCCATCTCTCAATTCTTGCAAAGGGCCCCAGATCCAATACACCCCCTTTCTCATTCCTCGCCGAGATTCTGTCGTCTGCAATGATTTTCGGGTTGATATCGAATCGTTCAAGTCGCACAGAATCAATTTGAACAACTTCCATGCTAGCCCTAGACGAAAAGAGTAACGCAGAATCGGGTGTTGATTCTACTTCTATCTCAGCGACCATACGATATTCAGGTAATCCAAACTCGGCATCCAGCGAGAACGAATTAGCATGTTGTTTTGCGATATCTATGAGCCCTTCCTGGCCAAACACTAGCCCCTTCATCCCGAAAATGCTACACGCTAGCAACATTGAAATACGCATCGTCCTGCTCTCCCTATACACCTGAATCACAGGGAATCTCTTTACCATCGTTATCTCGAATCGACCAATAGGCTTCCAACGCAGATATAATGGGAGTAACCTTGCATTTCATCGATGCCGTAGCCTCGTTCCATTCACAACCGTCACAAGTCTCCTCGATTTTGCAAATAAATGATGGATCCTGAGAAGCTAATACTCCTTTTACCGGCCAGGAAAATGGTTGACTTTCTTATCGTTCCGTAAGCTTCCATTCAATGTTATCTAGAATCGAGAATTCGCTGTGGGCAAGTTGGTTACACACATACATAACCTCTCCAATAGGCCAGTCAGGGTCTAGCGGCTTGACTACACAGGTTGATACGCAATTAATCGGAGGATTATTACCGGGATTAGCACCATACTTGTCTTTGCATGTTTTACTTTCCAATTTAACACAAGTCACTGCCACAGGTCCTTGACCGAGAAGATGCCCTCCATTGACTATAAGAAAAACAAGGCTCACTGAAACCAGAAAAAAAGCGATTTTCGACATGATAAAAAACCTTTACTGTTTTGGCAAATAACCGATAGATTGACAGGACCGATTTGATTCCGTACTAAATACACGGATAGTCTTGCGATCAGCATTCGTTGTAAACACGCCGTCGACTTCGGTTGACGGAAACTCTGCAAAAACTACCAGACCATCCTTGCCTCTTCGAATCATCTTCACGATCTTGCCAGGAATGTTTTCCTTGGAATCACTTGCTAACGCAATTTCAATCTTACCATTTGTGTCTGGAACTCCTATCAGTAGCAATGTGGCGTTGTATGTACTCGAACTTTTGCGCAGTGCGATCAGGCTAGGGCTCATCTTTACTAAGCCGCGAACCTCAACCGGAACTCGTAAAAACCATTCCGAGCCATCATTACTCTCTACGACAAGATAAATCGGTTTTGTTTCCATTAGATCCTCGGGCATATTTAATCGCTTAACAACGACTCGTCGATCAACATTGGAGAGCAGTTCATATGTCCCCTCGTTGACGCAAGATATCTTTGCAAGCGGGAAATCAGGGAATCTCTCCTCTAACTTCAACTCGATTTCACTTGATGACTTTGTGTCAAGAAGAACAACGTTCGGCTCCACTTCATATGGTGCAACCACATTTACATTTAATCGCAAAGCAAACTCTTTCCCCAGGTATTTGTCTTCGCACTTTACAGACACACTAAATTTTTGAGGGTCTGCTGGTAGCCTTATCCTCGGAGAAAAGCGAAAGGTATCACCATCTTTGACGCTGGCGTCGGCTGAATCTACTGTAGTGCAACCACAAGTAGGAACAAATTTCAGATCTAAGTCGTGTCCTGTCTGATTTCTTATCGCGATATCAATCTTGAGTTCTTCACTCACTCGCCGGTTGCCCGCGTTAAAAACCAGGTCACTATCTAAATGATTCAATACGGCTGCCACTAATGTCTGGCTGTCGTCTTCCAAAGCTACCGTACAAGAAGCAAGAAGCAAGAAGATTTACCATGATATAATCGCGGGGTGTAAGTGTTACGCAATTCTCGTTACGTGACCGGAATCATACTGCTTATCGCTACGTGTCAATAAATATTTTTAGTGTTTTTTTTGAATTTTAGCGTGGAGAACATTAGCTGTTGCCATCAGTGCCAAATTAGGATTGTCCACAAATCAGCGTCACAGCCCTCAAAGTGAACGCGTACCTACGAGGCATATCGCATTGATTTGTTGATTACACCACGGGTTTAGAGAACATGCCCATTGTATGCGGAAAGGGGTAGATTTGGGATGCTGAGAAATGCTAATCTTGAGGAATGGAATCACGCAATTGGCGGCAACGGAAAGATCGAGGGAACCTCAACTTCGATGAACTCATCGACGCCGTAGAACGTCTGGAAAAATTGCTAATAGACCAAGCTGCCTTCATTGATAAGCTGATCAAGTCCAACCGATTCGACAAACCGTTTTTTTGGATCGATACTCGACGAAAAGAAACCCAAACGACGCCGTGGCCCGGGGTTTGGTCGCAAACTCAATGACGAGAAACTCAAGGCTGCCGTGTGAACAGAAACGTTCTGGCCCGCTCAGTTCGAGAAGTCGGAGTGCACGGTCTCTCACACACGCCCTATCATTCGATTGGAGAAGCATCGTCCCGTCGTGGTCGCTTACGATGACTGATTACATAAGCGAACTAAAACCTACGGCAAAATCCCAGGCGTCATCGGTCGTAGTGGCCTTGGAATCGAGCACATCATCTCGGTGGCCTATCAAGCCTATTTTGTGGGATTGTCGTACGATCGAATTGCCATGCTAACTCTGTCTTCCCAACAGACTGAGCTCTCCAAATCGCAGATCGATTCCATGCTCAACCAATTGCGTCTCCACATGCAGGGGCAATTTGACTCCTTATGCGACCTACTGACCAAGTCAGCTCTATCGATCCTCGATCTTTTCAGCCCAAGGGTTCAAGCGGCCTAATCGTAGTCGCTCTAAACAATACTGCTTGCGCACCTGCGCAAAAATGAACAAATACGCTCGAACGGCTTTGCGCGGTTACGGAATTTCTCGTTACCTATCGGATATAAAATCGTAAGTCATTGCCCACCGGCGTGCTGTGCCGTAACTGCGTCTCTCTGAGACTTGTTACGGCCTACGTTGAGACTTGTTACGGCCTACGTTGAGACTTGTTACGGCCTACTTAGGATTGTTAGGGAATGGCTTGATTGTATTTGCGTATGTAGTTCTTTACAGAGAATTTGCTTCGAGTCGATTCACTCGTCATGTAGCGAATCTTTCCAAAGATGGGACGCTCGGGCCCCCAAGCTCGATCGTATCGTCCCAATACCCAAAAGATGCCGCTATAAGAATTGGGGTCGCGACCATCTAACGCATACTTGTTATTGAGATGGATCATGGTCTTTAACGCTTGCTGCGGTGTAGCCGACCAATGCAATATTTTTTTACCCCACAACATGCGAAGATAGTTGTGAATCCGTCCTTCATGTACCAATTGATTCTGAGCAGCATTCCATAAGTCGTCGTGAGTTCGGGCATGCTCAAATTCTTCCATCGAATAGACGTATTGACGAGGATCATCCGCGTGTTCCGCCAATGTTGTTTGTGCCCAATCGGGCAAGGATTCGTAACGATCAAAGTTTGGCTCTCTCGCGCACATGTTAAAGCCAATCTCTCGCCAAGTCATAAGCTGATCGATAAAGGCCTCCGCATCCACGGACATATTCCAAAAGCCGTTCATCTTGCCATTCGGTTTGCTTAGCTTTTTGGGAGCCCAGTCTTCGGCCTTGGCTACTTCGAAAAACACTTCGAACGAACTCATCGTGCCGAAATGCAGATGCGGCGATAACCATGAGGAGCCCTGCAATTCCGGTTCATTGCGGTCGTGTTCGTACTTGGATAATCGCGACTTCAAAAATCGATTTAATACCTTGCGAGCTTCAGATTCCTGCCCCTGGTCAGTAGGCTTGATAGCATGATCGATGGGAAGCTTGCTAAGATCATTGCATAACGAGAGGCCTTCGCCGGCTAAGCCACATCCCCACTTTTTCTTGATGGCGTTCGGTAACGCTTTCAGTTTTTCCGTTCTAAGGGCCTTGAGTGGTTCGTCAACCGGAAACTCAGGCATGCCCTCGGCTATAACTTTCTGCATATAACGACGGTACGAATGCGCAACGGTAAAAGTTCGATCCGGCAGCCGCATTGGAACAATGGTATTGGAGTCGACAATCTCCAGAGTGCAGCCCCATTTGGCTGCAATTTTTCGATACAAAGCTGGATGAAAGAAACAGGGATAATCATCGGCCACGATGATGCATGCATGTTGAGCCAGTGTCTCCATCAAACCAGCACCGTGATTGGCGTTAGGTTCGATGTAAGCGAGATGAGTGGCTTTCGACGAACTTAGCTGAGTAGATCGTTCTACAATACCGTCGATCAAGAATTGATGAAATCGGTCACAAGCCCAACGATAATTAGTTCGAACCGCATCGAAGATCAGCAGAGGACGCTGAAGCTTGTTTGCCCACTCGACAGCCCGCTGGAGGCCAAAGTTGTATCGCAGCCGCCTCGCAGCCGTCATCCAGTAAAGAACATAGTCGCCGGAATCGCGGACTGCGTGATCGGTGATGGCAGTTATCCGAATATTGGGGACTGCTTCATTTTTAACCATTTTCAAAGGTTTTCATCCTGGCGAACGTGCATGGAGTTTACAAAACTGCTAATCAAACGAAATACGCCTCATGACGAAGGCAATCTCATCTATAATTGCGAGCTGTCAATGCCCGACTAATCACGGGACTCCATTCTAATACACTCAGGCACTGCAACCCTCTATGTTTCGAAATCTCATTGTTCTAAAGATTTTTGTCGTTTGTATCGTGTGCATCATCGGCTGCCAGCCGGAAAAACCATTGGGCAAGGAAAAGCCAACGGAGGACAAGACTAAAAATGAACCTAAACGTGTGATGGTCCAGCACTGTTTGATCGCTTTTCAGGGGTCAGATTTTCCCGATGTCACCCGCACCAAAGAAGAAGCCCAAGCACTTGCGGAAAAGCTCTTTGAAGAGGCCAAAGCAGGTGCGGATTTTAACGAAATCGTGAAGCAATACACCAGTGACTCTGCACCTGGAATCTACAAAATGGTGAACAGCGGTCTACCTGTGGATGTTGCGTCAGGTTCTAGTTCGCGCGATGGCATGGTCAAGGGCTTTGGCGACACAAGCTTTTCGCTCAAGGTCGACGAATATGGCCTGTGCCCCTATGACCCAGTGACCAGCAAATACGGCTGGCATATCATCAAGCGACTTGAGTAGCGATTCTGGTAACGGCTGGTTCATTAACTAGCGCGACGTGCGAATTGTGACATCCGTTTGGAGTCGGATTCGCTCTGCAGCCACCGCGGCATACTCCGAATCGATATCGATCCAAACGCGAACCGCACGAAAATCCGTTCTTGCTAACGGATCGGGCGATCGCATCTGTGGCACGCCGACTAATCGGTCGATTCGAGATACTTTGCCTGATAGTTCTTTGACCAATCCTGCAGATCGTAACGTAGCCGAATCTCCCGTTTGGATCTCTGCTACATCTGCTTCGTAAACTTCCGCGACACAAATCATAGACGACAAGTCTGCAATCTCGATCGCTGGCAAAGTGGCGAATCGCTCGCCCGCCTCGACGTTGATACTGAGCACAGCCCCGTTTACAGGAGATATTAACGAGGATTCCTTCAGCTGCAGTTCTAGGAGTTCGATTTGCTTCTCTAAAACCGCTATCGACGAAGCTTTGAGTGCCAACTCCCTGGCCTTTTCTGCTGCCACCAAAGCTTGCTCTGCTTGTCTTACTTGTAGCGTGGCTTGCTTCATTCCGTTCTCAGCGACTAAGTTCGCTTGCCTGGACTTCGCCTCAAGTCCGGAAATCTCAATTTCTTTCGCCTGCAACTCCAGTTTTCCGATCGCTGCCTTAGTTAAAGGGTCTTCATGGAGTCGGCGCAAACTGGCGAGT
This sequence comes from Pirellula sp., assembly GCA_046318795.1. GTDB lineage: Bacteria > Planctomycetota > Planctomycetia > Pirellulales > Pirellulaceae > JBKCUI01. The sequence goes on along the minus strand of JBKCTT010000141.1, from coordinate 60,780 downwards.
TGCTCTTGCATTTGATGAATTTGAGTTTCTCCTTGCCCTGCCATCACCATTTGAGATTCCGCGATCTCAACCAAGCTGCGGGCGTTCTCGAGTTGACCTGAAGCCACTTCGATGCCGAGTTCTAACTCCTGAAGCTTAGTATCCCGAACCGTTTTGGCTTCTTCCAACTTTAACTTTGCAGATTCCAGCTCCAACAAACGAGTAGCTCGACTGGCTAATGTCGCGAGATTGGTACCTGCTTCAACGGAATCACCTGGTCGAACGTGCCAAGCTTCGACTTTATCTCCTGGTATGCCTGTTAAACGGATGAAGCCTCCTTTAGGTTCTAATCTCCCCTGTACTTTAATCTCGCGACGGCTTGGTCTAGACGGGCCTTGAGCCGCCATTTCGCTTGCCCCCGCACCCCAAGGATCGGGAGTTAGGACAGCTTGATTAACAGTGAACTGGGTGATGAAATCATGACAACCGGACATCGAAGCGAAACCCGGCAAGACCAAACAGATTCCGAAGGGGACGACCGTTGTGATTCTTCTCATGTTATCGGCTGGGGGAAAAGGTCGGATTTGGTAAAGAGTTACGTTCCAAGAATCAAATCCTCACTCCAATAGATTACACTCCGAACTATCGTAAAGCGGCACCGAATCGCGAAAATGCCACAAAGTTGAATACGTGAGAATATGGATACCGGAACACTTCAACGCGCAACTCTGTTTGATCCGCAAACTCGACAGCGGATCTCGCAGGGGGAAGCTCCCTCGATTCAAGCTCAAGGACTTCAACATTTCTTTGGCAGCGGAGAATTGAGAAAACAAATCTTGTTCGATAACAATCTCACCGTTTTCCCAGGCGAGATTATTATCATGACTGGACCCAGCGGTTCCGGAAAAACGACATTGCTGACATTGATCGGGGCCCTCAGGACTGTACAAGAAGGTCAGCTTCGGGTTCTTGATAATCAACTAAATGGTGCGGCGGCTGGCAAACTAAAGGAGTTTCGTAAAGAAATTGGATTTATATTCCAAGCCCACAATCTTTTCGAAGCTCTTACCGCAACGCAGAACGTCCGCATGTCGCTCGAGCTGGTTGACCCAAAACTCTCCTCACGAGCCCTCAATGAACGAGCTCAATCAATGCTCAAACAAGTTGGCTTGGAGCATCGCATTTACCACAAGCCCAAACAACTCTCTGGCGGCCAAAAACAGCGGGTAGCCATCGCTCGTGGGCTAGTCCATAACCCAAGATTGGTTTTAGCGGACGAGCCTACCGCTGCACTCGATGAACAAAGCGGGCGAATGGTGGTCGACTTGCTTCAGCGAATGGCAACCGAACAAAAGACGACTATCCTCATCGTGACTCACGACAACCGAATCCTCGACGTCGCCGATAGAATTGTAACGTTAGTCGATGGCCGCATTCGCACCGATGCACTTATGAAAGAAGCCGCCATCCTGACCCAGATGATTGCCAAGTGTTCCGTCTTTGCCAAAGTTACCCCGCGCACGTTGACTCGTATCGCGGATGAAATGACTATCGAGATGTTTCCGGCAGGAACCCGCATCATCAAAGAAAACGATCCTGGCGATCGGTTCTTTTTAATTCGAAAAGGATCTGTAGCCGTTAGGCGTGGACAACCTGAGGTCGAGGTAGCGACCTTGCGAACGGGCGACTTCTTTGGAGAAGCAGCATTGATAACCGGTCAACCGCGAAACGCTAGTGTTTATGCCCTCGAAGACTCTCTGATCTGCGCTCTGAGCAAATCGAATTTCCAAATGGCCATCGACGATTCCGCAACGCACGATGACGAAATTCGTACGGCCTACTTCGATCGGACTTAGGGGACTTATCGCTTCGAAGGTTCAGCATGGGTCCGCGACAGGTAGATTGATTTGTAAGGCAAAACGTACCCTCTAACCAACCATCGAAGCTATCCGAAATCGCACAAACGTTCTACATAGGCCGCTGAACCATCACGAACCCAACCATCTAATTGTCCTGGTTCCTTCAGTTGTTGCCCTCGCATGATCTCCACGGCAATATATTCACAATCGACCGAACTTAGTGTGCTCATATCTCCCCACAGTTTCTCAAATTGAGTTACCGGAAAGACGTCTTCTTGCCCCAAGCCCCATCGTTTCTTTACATCCTTGATCGTAATGTAGGTCGGTAGCTTGTTGCTCAAAGTGCGAACAGCACTATCGACTTGTTCGGCCGCCCCTAATTGATCACGTGTCAGTTGAAAGGTTTCTAACAGCTTATCAATGTCGATCCAAGTTGTCATCGACGAATAGTAAGTCAATTTAAACTCATCGCGATCATTAGGCATCGCCATCCCCTCAACTAATCGCCTCTTGCCGTCAACAATTGCTAAGCCCCCACCCCGATCATCAATACGTCGACTTATGACTTCAAAACTCAAGCAGGCTTTGGAATCAATATGACGAGACAAGATGAGTGGATCCACACTTGCACCGAGCGTATCAATGTTATGCAACATCAAATACTTCAAGCTCGGTTGTACCTGCAGCATTCGGTACAACAATCCATTTCGCATCATGTTGGGAATCTCGTACCAATGTCCGACTGGATGCATGCATTGAAATGGAATGTTATCGATGTAGTCTGCAGCTTCGCCTGCAGATTGAGCCCATCCCATGATCGCAGCTTGTGCACTTTCCCGTACCTTTTGCTGCTGTTCATCGAGGACTTGGTGCGGCATTTCTTGCCAGAAGAATTTTAGATCCCTTACCGTTGGGATCATACGTAATCCGACCGACATACCGCGTGAGAGCAGAACTTCTCCCGGATACCCGTAGTTTGAAACTTGTTTCAGGTGGGTTTCCGTAGGGCTATGTGTGAGATAACCGGTTGTAAAGACATGCGGTATCTTTGCATCGAACAATCGACTTGTTTGCCGACTTTTGGCCAAGTGCACCTCGACGAAACTACGATGTTTTCCTGCAAACTTGCAAAAAGGATGAAGCCCCTTTACGACCCCCGCGCCCCCAGTCCATCGGGATCCAACGCCCGCAGCGAGGGTGACCACGGCCACCTGATTTGAGGCGATGGCCCGACGCCCAGACTCCGCGTCATCCATACTGTTGTTCCAACGCGCACGGTTTCTTAAATCGATGACGTCATCCGGGCCAACATCTTCGATAATGGATTGTCGAGGCAAACGATTTTCAGCTAATCCTATACGACCGTTAAGAAGATCTGTACGTATCTGCTCATGTTGTTCGCGATCGAAGCCATTTTCTTTTAGTAGATTTTTTAAAAGATCTGAATGGGTAGTTGTGTCGGCCGGTTGCGGAAGAATGCGATCTAGCAGCCACCGCGCTCTCGTTTCTCCGCTGCGGCACGATCGATTGAGCCACATCAATTCGCGTTGCGATTGCGGACTCAGCTCTCTCAAATCCTTTCGAATCAATTTAGGGGCTAGGATCGCGTAGTATCCATCCGGCATAACCGCTTGATCGCCCGTTAGCATTTCAGCCCATGAGCCCCAGTCGTTGACGGTAAATTCATAAACGACTGGATCCATCGCAAAAGGCAACCTCATTTGCATAGCTCGCTTTGTCGCCACCAGGGCATCGAGCAACCAGACTTTAGCTTGCGGTTGGATACTTGGATCGAAGAAGAATCCCATGCCACCACCCGACATACCTCCCAGCATCAAGAATCCCCAAAACTGGGAACCCCAACGAGCGCGACATTGCTCGATCATGGAATCGGTAAAGCGATTGGTACACCATGGGATGATCGTTTGTAGAGGGCCCGTAAAATTCTCGGTCGTTAATTCTGCGACTCGCTTGATGTCTCCTTGTTTGAGAGAGTCGACTATCGCTTCAAAGATCTCGATAGCTTTCAATCGAGCCTTCCATTCTTTGTCAGCGCGAACGAGGTATTTCTCCGTGACCATTTCCAAGATAGGACCCACGTTTTGAGCCATACCGCCGTAAATGAGGACTAAACTCTGTTGCAACGCTTCCCTCGCGCTAAGAGGAATGTGTTCTTCGTCCAGAATGGTGTGATGCGGAAGCAACCGACCTCGACTTATTCCAAATTCCGGATCCGTTTCTGAGGCTAGAACCCCCTCAATCCGTTTAATTCCTTGCCATATCCCGCCAGAGTCTTGCCATCCGCCCCCGGAACCACCTAACCATTCGCCTAGAATCGCACGTGCCGTAATCAGACGTTGATCCGAGACCGCTAATCCCCCCTCGAGCGTCGCAACTTGACCTGTCGCTCGCATAAGCACGGAAATGAGGCAGCCCAACAAGTTCGTAGAAACGGCTAAGCGCGAACCCTTGGGAATGTCGTTGACCTTGCTGACTAATTCTAGACCGCAGCCTTCTCGACCTATGATTGTGGCAAGGAGTTCACTCATCTTTCGATGACAGCCCTCCATAGCTGGCGGAATCACTCCAGATGCGATCAAAGCGCCTTTCAAAAGTCCTAGATAGTCCTTGGCAAAGTCGAAAACCTCATCGATTTCCGTAATCTCCGCTTCGGCTCCAAGATCAGTACTTACCAGTCGCAATACAGGTCGATCAATGATTCTCAAATAAGCTTCGACAGGTGGTTTCGGTTCGGCATCCCTTCCGTAAACACCCAAGTTCACTGAAGCGTTCAAAACCCTCGCACCCTCTGGGTAGTCCATTCCCAGAAAAAAGATATCGGACCAACCAGAATGAGAGAAATCCATCCGTACGCTTGTCTTCTCGCAAAGGATGGGATACGACTCCGTATCCGCGTCCCATCGGAGCAATGCCTTGTTTAGTCGAAGAGGATGTTCGGTGGGATAGCCACTTCGAAACATCCATTGATTTCCTCGGACGGTTTTTACACTTCGCCTGACTTGGTCGGCCAAGGTCTGAATTCCGAGTTGATGATAGGCGCGAGCCAATGCACTAGCAATCGCAACGGTAGGTCCCTCGTTCTTTTGAACGACTAGCAACTGATCGATGGCTTCTGGAAACCGTCTCTCTAAGATGTGCTGATAGGCTTCGTAGGGGAGCAATCCTGCTCGCTCCTCCGAAAAAGTAAGAGGTAGATAATATCGATAAATAGCAGCCAAAAAGAAATGAGCACGGACGCGATGATAGAGATTGTCCGTTTTGCGACGAAACGAATCCAAAACACTTGTCGCTTCGAGCAGAGCGTGTGAGTCTAATCCATCGCAAAGAGATTCTAGGGTTCGATGTCGAACCCCATCATCCAGCGAGGTGATGGTTTCAATCCACGAACTACTTTTTATGCATTCTGGTTGTTCAATATTCATATTCGCAATTCCCTATCGGACCGCCAGAAGTTCGATCATATCACTTAAAACTTGATCTCGATCTACGCCCGAAAGGGATAGGGCTAGTTGGGTATTGAGCAAGCCGTATTTGATTCCGATGTTATATCGCTGACCTTCGATTTCACAGCCTAGGTACCGTTCACGACTAGCAAGCTCTTGGAGAGCCTCTGCCAAGGGAACGGGCCGATTCGATTTAGCGACTATCTCTTCCAAAATTTCTAGCACCATTGGTGTGAGCACGTGAATACCAAAGAAACATAGATAGATACCACTTCGGAAACCAGCGATAGTCAGTTCCTGCTCCGCTAAAGTCGGCGTTGGCTTTTCAATAACCCGTTTTATGGCATAAAGGCGATCGGTTTGAGGAAGTCGCTGCCCCCCAATAGCCCCAAAGTACGGTAACATCTTTTCCTTGGTCGGATAAACAGCCGACACTGAGCACTCTTCTTGCGACGCCACTTCGATCAATTGCTGCGCACATCGTTTGCCAGAATTGCTCAGATACAAATGGTCCCCAACTAGGTGGAGGAACGCGCTGTCCCCAATAAAATCCTTAGCGGAAAGCAACGCTTGGCCATAGCCCGATGGAGTCTCCTGAATCACAAAAGAAAGCCGATCGACATAAGGCCCCGCTGCCCTCCGATATGCCTCTTCGTTTCCGGGACTGATCACAATCCCGATGGACTCGATGCCCGCTGCGTCAATTTCTTCAATGATCATCTCAAGGGCCGTTTTTTCTGCCCCGTCCCGATCGACCAGCCTTTGTAATGGCAACGCTCCTTGGCCTGGACCAGCAGCAGTAATCAGTGCTTTGCGAATGTGCATTATGTTGTATTGGTTGAAGTTACGTGAAGCAAACTTTTAGCAAATTGTGGATACGGATTTTAACTTAAACTCTTCCATTTCTATCATCCGTCCCAGCATATCCTCGAGTGATGTACGAATTGACCATTCGGGGTAATGAGATTTGAATTTATTCAAATTAGAAATGTAGCAAATGTGATCACCGGTTCGATTTGTATCAGCTAGCGTGAAATTCACTCGATACGAACTAATTTTTGCAATCAAATCGATACACTCGAGCACCGATGCACTGTTCTCTCGCCCCCCTCCAAGATTGTAGACTTCGCCCGGGCGAGGATTCGTACGAAATTCCTCAAACGCCGCAATAACATCTGCATTTTCAATCTGATCTCGAACCTGTTTTCCCTTATAGCCATAGATTGTGTATGGTTTGTTATGTACGGCTACATGGACCAAGTAAGAGAGAAAGCCGTGGAGCTCAACACCCGAATGGGATGCTCCGGTCAAACATCCGCCACGAAAAATCCCAACCTTCATGCCAAAGTAACGACCATACTCCTGGGCCACTACATCGGCTGCAGTTTTGGATGCGCCAAACAGAGAGTGAAGGGTTTGGTCGATGCGACAAGACTCATCGATCCCGTGATAATCTTCTGGGCGGGCGTAATCCCATCGACGATCGAGTTCAACGAGTGGGAGCTCATTCGGCGCATCGCCGTAAACCTTATTGGTACTCATATGGCAGAAAACAGCATTTGACGCATGCTGCCTAGTCGCTTCGAGCATATTGATGGTCCCCATCGCATTGACATCAAAGTCGAGCAGAGGGATGTCTTTGGCTTTATCGTGCGAGGGTTGAGCGGCGCAGTGAATCACTAATTCAGGTTGAGTTTTTTTAACAAGGTCGAAGACTTGATCGCGATCTCGGATATCGACGCCAACATGCTCGAATCGCTTGGTCTCTTTCTTGAGCAGGGCTAAATTCCATTCTGTACTACCCATCGGACCAAAGAATACTTGCCGCATGTTATTATCGATCCCGACGACATCCGCACCTTGGCTGTCGTAGTACCGAACTGCAGCCGAACCAATCAGACCGCTCGAGCCTGTGACTAATACCTTCATTTTTGATCTTTCAGAATTCCCGTTGCCAAGAGGCCGATGCACTGTCTTGTCACTAAGTTCTTGAAGTTTCGTGGTCCTCTGCGTCGAGTGCTGTCCGTCCCTATACAACCCAAAACCTGTATTCAAAGCTCGCGTAAACTCCGAATCATCAGGGTAGTAAGCGTTACTGGCAATACGAGGCTTCCAGTGCCAATCCTAATGAAATTCGATATCGGTTGTTCCGAATATACCGAATGCCATGCTTAATTGAGCTGCAATCCTCACACTTAGCTCTAGCCTAGATATGGACGGCTCCCCTTCCTAAACATCTGTTTTCGGGATGTTTGTCCATTTCGGAAATGGCCTAGAACGGATTATGGGGCCGCCCTGTTAATGGAAGCACTGACTCATTAAAGCAAGTCGTTTTCGAGCCCTCGTTCTCGTAAACGCTTTCTTAGCCGACTTAACTTTACTCGAAGAACATCCGCATCCAACTGGAGTTGTTCGGCAATCTCAACCGTGCTGTACCCTTCTAATCTCAACTCAACAAGCTTCCTTTCCAAGTCATCCATCTTATCGAGCCATTGCGAAAGGATCTCACGTGAATCGATCTCTGCAAGCCTGTCGTCCTGACCTGATCCGAGGGATAGAATAGTTTCTAAAAGGTCGTGGTTCATTTCTTCGTGCCCAGACAATCGCTGCTGCCGCTTGAGGTGTCTCCAATGTTTGGCGGCTTTACGCTGTACGATGGTTACAGCCAAGGCAATAAGCTTTTGAGGAGATGCAACGTCGAATCTGGCGTCCCTCAATCCTATCATCAAACTACGATGTACGGACTGAACTAAATCAATGGTGTCCAAGTGGGGGCGAAGCGCAGAACCTAGGCGATTTCGAGCGACAATACGAAGCTCCGGTTCATATTGATCGATGATTTGCTGCATGGCCCGTTCGTCTCCAGAACGCGCCGCTGTCAGCAATAACTCAAAATCGGATGCATCAGTCATGTTGATCGTAGATTCCTTGGTCAAGAATTATACTAAACTTAGGCACTTCCTTCATTCCCCTTACCGAATTTGAACAAATGTCTATGAGCACTCGTCCCGCATCAAAGGAGACAGAGCGATTACTGCGAACTGCTTGTTCCAACGTAGCGAGATTGGTTCAACAAGGTCAGACTGAAGCAGCCAACTCTGTTCTCAGGGAAAACCCAGAGCTCGCGAAGGATTCAGAATGTGCCATCGAGATCATCTATGCCGAATTTCTAGCCCTAGAAGAACGTGGCCAGTTAAAGGATCCCAGTCGATGGCTTGATCGCTACCCTAACCACAGGCAACGATTAGAGAGGTTGCTAAAGCTTCACGACCTGCTTTCCACGGAACAAACAGAATCAGCTGAAAGCATCGTCGACCGAAAAACCAAAGGAGAGCGATCGGTCGAGCAAGATGTATTGGATCAACCATTCGCCAAGTATGAACTGCTCGATGAACTAGGGCGTGGCGGAATGGGGATTGTGTACCGCGCTCGACAAGAGGGACTCGGGCGCATCGTCGCTCTCAAAGTTTTAAGATCGATTGAGCATCACCCGAAAGTAAGGGAACGGTTTCAACAGGAAGCCGAATCGGTCGCTTCATTACAGCACCACAACATCGTCCAAGTTATCGAGATATCACTCGACCCAGGCAAAGAATTCCTAGCAATGGAATTCCTGGGTGGTGGCTCTCTTGAGTCCAGGATCGCGACACACCAAATGTCTAACCATGATATCGCAGCACTGGTTCGTACCCTCGCCTTGGCAATTCACTATGCACATGATCGAGGGATTGTTCACCGCGATCTTAAACCTGCGAACATCCTCTTTACGGCCGATGGCACTCCTAAAGTTGTCGACTTTGGCTTAGCCAAACGAATTCAAGATGAGAAACGAACAACGGTGACAGGAGCCGTTCTGGGAACCCCATGCTATATGTCACCCGAACAAGCATCGGGAACAGATGCTGCCATTGGCATTGCTTCGGATATCTACTCTCTAGGGGTGATCCTTTATCAAATGCTAACGAAACGCCTACCCTTTGAAGGATCCACTGCCATGGAGACATTGCGATGGATTTCAGAAAGAGAGTGTATTCCACCTTCCCATTGGATGCCCAAAATCCCTCGCGACTTAGAGACCATCTGCCTTAAATGTCTGGAAAAAAATCCATCCGCTCGTTTCTCTACAGCGAAAGATCTAGCTGAAGATCTAGATCGCTTCCTCGATCACATGCCCATTAAAGCTAGACGAATCTCATGGATGGAACGAACAAGTCGTCGAATAAAACGCCATCCTCACGTTTTCGCCTTGGCATCCACTGTCGCCCTAGGTGGCATTAGCGCTTCAACACTTCTCTATTTTCAGAACCAAACCGTCGATCAGCTCGCGCGAGAAAACGAACAACATCAAAAATCAGAGGCTGCGCTCCGAGAACGAGTAACTCAGGTGGAAAACGCCTACGGAGCAAGTTTAAGTAAAGCGAGAGCTTCGGTAAAGGAATGGACGCAACTCGGTCTTCGTCTCGACAATGACCCAGGGATGGACGGACTACGACGCAAAGCGTTCGAAGATGCGGTTGCCTATTACAAAGAATGCATGGCGACTAACAATGCCGATGAATCTATCCGTATGGAAGCAGCTGTAGCGTCTATCCGCGTCGCCTACTTTCACGCTGATCTAGGTGAGTATGAAACGGCCGAAGAAGACCTGCGACTGGCAGATCGTTGGTTAAGCGATCTACCCTTGAATTCCAAAGTCAAATGGAATCAAGCAGATATACAAGTGCTTTTGGCTAACGTGCTGCGGCGAATGGATAGTTGGGAGGAATCGCAGAATTGCTACGAAAAAGCCATAGCAATCGGTCGCGATCTGCTAGCAGCTGAACCCAATAACGCCGGATATCACATCCGCCAATCGAACGCACTCGCAAACCTATGTGTAGTCTATAAACACCACGGCAAATGGGATGAAAGCTTGGTCACCTATCTTCAGGCGATCTATCTGAGTACCAAAGCAGCGACGCTTCGTACTAAACACCCCATCCCTGAATTTCTCATCCTAGACATCATAGTAAAACAAGACCAAATCCCAGACGCATTGGAACAAGTCACGAACTATTTAAACGACTTTTGCAGTAAATTGAATGTCGATAATCCTGACCTTCTCTCGGCCCTCGCCAAAGAAAACTACTTGTCCGAGATTGCACTATGCCTAGATGACGTAGGTCAAGTATTTGAAACGAAATCGCAAATCGTACTCGCCGAGAAAACATATCGTGAAGCGATACGACTACGCCAGCTCACGCAATCTCTCGCACAGCAGAATCGACGTATCGAGCAATTCTTAGCTAGAAGTGAAACCAATCTTGGTAAGCTTCTCTTTTCGAGCGATCGTTTTGAGGAGTCTCGCACCAGCCTAGATGCTGCGAACAAAATCTACTCAAAGCTTGTGACGGACTTTCCCGAACGGACCGATTACCGAAATGAGTGGATTACGTGCCTGATGACTCAGGCTAGTTGTAGCAGATCAAAGCTCAACTACTCAGAAGCAGCCGACTACACGAATCAAGCCATCGAACAATTGCAATTTGTTTATAAACAATCCAAGTCGACCAATGTTCAGGATAACTTAGCGCGTTGTAAACTCGCCTACTCCTACTATCTGAAACGGTCAGGCATCCAAAAACCTTCTGTCGACGCTTTTAATGAAGGTATGGAGATTGCCAACGAGCGATTTGGACCTCTCAATAGCCATGCATGGATGCTGGCTCTCGAAGACAATTTGCCTGAGAACGATACGCAAATCGCCCTTGATCTATCTGAAAAAGCTACGATGAACTCCCCCAATTCAGGTTATGTCTGGAATACCCGAGCGCTAGTACTGGCCCGAGCAAAGCTGTGGAACGATAGCTTGGTTGCGATCGAGTTCGCAATTCGACTCGATAATGGAGGCGGACCCTCTGATTGGTACATTAAATCGATGGCTTTAGCAGGCCAAGGGAAAATTGAAGAAGCTCGACTTTGGTATTCGAAGGCCGAATCCTTGAGAAACACCAGTCGCTCTTATGATTCTGAACTCAGAAAACAGAAAAAAATGACGGAATCGCTTCTCTATTCCACTACGCTTCCATAAACCTCTAAAAAATTTTCAATTTGCTGTTTCGATCGAAACGAGCTTTGGCATTAGCAAAGTAGGTCAGCGATTCGGGTGTGAATCGCTGTATTTGTAACCGTCTTCGCTTCCTAAGATATATGCTTCCCGCTAAACCTATTAAGCCGTCTCCATCGAATTGGATTTTGATGGCCTACCCTACAATGCTGTCTGTTTTCTCGGTGCTATCCTGTTTCGCCACAGGCTGTGGCTCTCCACCCCCCAACTCTGAAACGCCGGCGACTGCCTCGCCTCCCCCCTCTGTCCCAGCGGATGCCCAAACTCCGAGCGAAGGTGCTAAGAGTGTCGATTCCGCTCTTGCTAGTCCAGCGAGTAACAGATCTCCAGATAAACCCATTCAAGCAGAAGTAACGAGCTTTGATGAACAAATCGAAGGCAGAAAACCAGTTCAGGAACTCGCCTCCGTTATACCTGCAACCAATAAAGAAACGACTGCTACGATAAATCTGCTCGAACTGCCACGATTCGGAGAAGGTAATGCGTTGCAAAGCAGTTCAACATACCTCTACTACACCACCAAAGGCAGCCTAGCGGCTGTCGACGATTTCTACAAAAAACAACTGTCGACACTAGGATGGAAGGAAATTACAGGTTCCGTCCCCGCAACCGAACATTACATCGATCGGTTGTACTCCAAGGGTGACTTCTATCTTCGTGCAAGCCTAAGCCTGGGTGGTCAAACAGATGAGCTAGGAGTCATGCTCGCAAGTCTCGGAAACATCGATGTAAGAGAATTGCCAAAACTTTCCGATGCAGAGACAGCCTTCGCAGCAACACCGGTCAATGCTACCTATCAGACTCAAAAAAGTATCGCTGAAGCCGCTGATGAAATTCAAAAGATCTTCTCGGCGCAGGGATGGCAACAATGGAAAGAATTTCAGGATAACCCCGTTTCAGTTCCTCACTATCGGGATTTTCACTATCGAAAGGAAGCTTGTCGCCTCCTGATTGGTATCGTTAAGAACCCACAAAACCCGTCGGATAAAACCTCGATCTCCTACATATCCGAGTTTGTAACTCCTTTTGACATTCCAATGCTCCTCGATGGGCAAACACTAAAGCTAGATCTTTACTCGAATCGTGCATCCTTTGAATCCAGTAGCGCCCGCAGCGATCTAGTTCAGTTGTTACGAACTCATAGCGATAGATACGGTTGGACTTTACACAACGCTGAAAAGTTTGAATCTGGTGATGAACACATGCTGCCAATTCATACCACCACAGGAGCCTACCTTGTGGCGAGACTGGTCGAATCTGGAGGTAAATACTCTGTCTCATTAGAGGCATTTCCTACTGCACCAAAAACAAAGTCAACATCAACCGAGACTATCGCCACCGTTGGCTCTCCCGATAAGAATGCGGAAACCACCATGAAATCCAATGCTACCTTTCAAGCCATCGATAAGGAGGTGGACTCCGCCATTCAAGCAGAAATTGCTAAGGCAATAGGTCCTCTAGGCTCCGCAAGCGAAAAGGCCCTTATGAATTTAACGGAACTTGAAGCAAAGGCGAAAGAGATGCAAACTATGTTCGCACTAGAGGAACAAAACGAAAATCAAACCGAAGATAAAATATCACAACAGAACCCCTTTGACGTAGCCGAAGACACAGACCTACCCTCGGTCGAACATCAATCAATCAAACAACCTATTTGCAAGGTTACATTCGGCGAAAAGACGATCGAACTCAAGCACGCTGCTGGCTACGTCATGTACGAACATGGAGAAGCGACCAAGTGCATTCTTTTCTCAGACCAACCTATTGACCAAGAGAAACTACAACGACAATTGCTCGAGACTGGCGAATCGGTTTATGGAATGGATGTCACGCCCAACGCATTGAAGATGTTTGATTTTCGCGTAAAAAAGGATAGCCTTTCTCTTAATGCTAAGATCGACTCCTTTTCACTGGGCATGAGCACTTCTAAGATAAAATCCAATGTCCTTTATCACCAAGGCAATTTGATTGGTACACTGGAAACCATTGAGTCCTTGGCCGTTGGCGATAAGGAATTGACCTGCAGGGCTCAACTCAATCAACCAACCGTTCGAATTGATTGGAGGGCTCGTGCTAAAGAGTAATTTTAATGGCATCGTGATTGATAACATCCGATGATCAATCATCGAGCATTTTCTATTTTCGGTATGTAGTTGCCTAGCTTTAGCTAGGCATTACTCTTAAAACAGCCTCGCGTTGTTCGTTGCCCAGGATAGAATGCGAGATTCTCCACACCTGCATTCTCAATCATTGTTTGTGGTGATCCGACCCCGCGACTTCGGCCATAGTATTTCTTGAAATTCCACACCAACTCACACCACATACCGTTTTCGATACCTAAGTTGTTCAAGATGGATATGATCGATGGCGAAACCTTAGTACCTCGCGCCAATGAACTCACCTCCTGTTTGCCGACTCGACTATTTCGACTTGTGAATTCGAGCAGTTCCAAGTAATTCTCCAAGCTCATATCGAGGAACCCTTTATCGCTAGCTCGATACGATGTCTTGCTTGCGATAGGCCCACTCTTCCTCGGATTGATGGGAAGCGGCGCTAGCCATGCATCTTGGAGCACCTTAGCGTTGACCTGCTTTTTTTCCTTATTGCGAGCATCTGCCACTGCCCTTTGAGAGAGTGATTGCATGCTCACTGCTTCTGATTCAATCATCACGCCTTGAGATGCTTTCCATCGATCGAAAGCTGACGTAAATTTAGAATCGCGAATTGATTTCGCTTTGGAGACTCGAATTGGATTCAAGTCAACATACATACAACATATGAGTGTACCGACTTCATCGAGCAGTCGCTGAGCTTTGAAACCGCCCTCCCAGAATGGACCTGTCAACTTTTCCTCCGAGTTGGCACGACGCGCGATTGGCTCGGCAATCGTCTTCATAAACCAAGACAAATCTGAGAGTCGCGATCGAACCACTGCTAGCTTCTCTGAGTCATTCGCCAACGCTTGAACATCAGACGTAGTGGGACTCTCAAGCTGTTCTTGAAACCGTTTCCCCTGAAATAGCTGCATCCATCTCAAAGCCGATTCTTTATCCGACCACGCGCTGACAATATCAGGTCGGCTACGAAGAACAACATGAAAATGGTTTGAGAGGATTGCATAGGATAATACATCAACCGCGAAAACTGATGCCAGCTTTTCTAGTCGTTGTCGAATCCATTCTCGGCGATAGGAATAGTCTTTGCCTGTCGTTTCATCAAGACCGAGAAGAGGCATACTCCGTACGCAACGCTGAATCACATGACATACTGTAACCTGATGTGGCAAGAATACTTCGCTACGCAATGGTCTAGACATACAAAACTCCGTTGCCAAATTGTACCAACCCGCTGCCTCCTGGACCTGCAAGTCATATTGAATGTAAGGGTCTTTTCTGAGGGGAAACGGTTTTGGAAAGAATGAATATCGCTAGGGATTCCGCTTCAAATCAACAATCTTCAACAACTCAGTGTCGGTTCGTAGATACATGCCGGTTCCATCAAAAGCAGGAGTGGCGAAAGTACGGCCTGACAACTCATTGACTTGCAGGAGTTCAAAATCCTTACTGGCTCGCACCCACCTGGCGACCCCTTCTTCGCTTAGGAACAAAATGCGACCATCAGCATGAATTGGCGATGCGGAGTAGTTTCCCCCAAGCCGCTCCATCCATCTCTGCTCACCAGTTCGTGCATCCAAACAGGTAGCGATTCCTTTGTCGGAGACGGTGTACAAGAGCCCATCCACTAAAACGGGAGTTGGCGTACTAGGTGCTGATCTATCTCGACGCCATGCAATATGGGAGCCTGTTACATCTCCTCGACCCCCCAGCCGAACTGCCATCAACTCAGGGTTGTCATAGTCATGATTGTAGATCACTAAATCTTCGAACACGATCGGTTGCGGAACCACGGACCAGCCTGGAGCCAAAACTCGAAAGACTTCCGAACCATCGGCTAAATCGTATGCTGCAAAATGCTCAGGCCCGGGAGCGAGTACCAAGGGCTTGCCATCTACCTCTACAATAGAGGGTGTAACAAAGGAGTGACTAATGCGGGCAGGCACACCGCGAAGTGTCTTCCAAACAACTTTACCTGTGTTTGCATCTAAGGCAACGACGAAGGGATCTTTGCTACCATCACAGACGATCGCTAACCGTCCGTCATAGAGGACTGGTGAACCGCCAGATCCGTGCATTGGTGGATAAATCAACTCGGTGCACAACCATTGAATCGCACCGTCCTCACAGGACAAACGAGCGGTCCCCAGTGTTCCGAAATGAACGAATACAGAACCTTCAGCGACTATGGGTGTAGGACTCGCGTGGCTATTCTTCGTATGAATCGATGGAATCGAATCGACTGAACGCACCTCTCGTTCCCAAATCGTATTACCAGTGCTGGCATCCAGGGCCATAGCGACGAGCGAGAGCCCAGCGCCTCGGGGAACTGCCGTTGTCAAATAAATCCTGTTATCCACCACAACGGGTGAAGACCATCCTAGCCCAGCGATGGTAACACGCCATTCGATATTATTCGTTTCAGACCATACGACGGGAACTCGATCCATTCGGACATGGCCGTCCGAATCGGGGCCTCGAAACTGAGGCCAATCTCCGAGGTAAGCAAAAACAAAATGCAAAAGCAGCAAGTAGCTCATAGGTAGGATTGATTGAGGCAGGAGAAACAAGCGTGAACTCATACAATAGCATAATCCAAGACTTACGTATCGCACCCCACGGTCGTCGTGGATGACTCCGCCGATTATTCCCTACCAGCTTCTTAATGTCTATGAAAATCTTATTGTGAATCGACGGATCGATTACCGACTTTTTGATTCCTCAGTTCCGCTGCACGTTCGTAGTCTTCCTCTTTAATCGCTTTATTGATTTCGTACTCGATTCTCGCGTCACTGCCGGCTTCGATGAGCATTTCCATCCGGCGGGAATTGAAGGCTGCGAGATGGATCTGCATAGTTCGATAGACCGACAGCGGCGTCATCGCCCCTGCCTCCATGCCCTCCGGAACTTCAGGCATTTCCGGATTTTTGGCAATAATGTTTGCCAAGCTCGTCAAAATGCCATTAATTTCCTCGATGAACTGATCCGCTTCTTCTATCGATTCAAAGGAGTTGGCATGCTCCTCAGCCGCACAGCGAGGGCACGAAGGTTCTGCACGCGCGCCGGGAGTTGATATCATAATCGAAGCGAAACCGTCAAGCTTTTGCCCACACTTCAAACAGACTTTGGTCTTTGAACTATCTGATTGGTTCACGAGCTTACCCCTAAGAAAAACAATAATTCTCGTTCAACAATCTTAGCAAACTTTTCTCGCTGATGCTGGCAAAATGCGATACGGCCAATTCACAACGCATCGGAGTTACCTTTTGACCTTGTTGGTTGCCAACAAAAGACGAATTACAATTCGGTGACTCGGTGGAGCTATCCAAAACTCTTTTCACTTCGAATAGGAAACGGCTGATGCGATCGGATTTTTTCTACAAGGCGGTTCAGATCTTGTGCTGGGCCTTGTTTGGTCTGTCAGTCGGAACTAGCGGTTTACATGCGGAGGTAAGTCTGCCAGCTATTTTTTCCGATCATATGGTTCTTCAACGGGATCGCCCTTTGAATGTCTGGGGTTGGGGAGAACCGGGGGAAAATGTTCGGGTGTCATTAGGACGAGAGTCGGCCGAAGCGATCGTGTCAGCGAATGGCAGATGGCAATGTACGCTCGGACCGCAATCTGCTTCCTCTGACCCTTTAGATTTGATCGTTTCAGCAAGCCATGACATAAGAATTCGCGATGTACTTCTCGGAGACGTTTGGTTGTGCAGCGGTCAGTCCAACATGGAGTGGGCTTTGGGGGCATGCGATGCTACGGACGATATTCGTTCATCAAACTATCCTCTTATTCGTCATTTCGGAGTTGACTACCACTTCGCTTCTACACCACAAAATGATGTCAAGGGGCGATGGTCTGTTTGCAAGCCAGAAACGTCTCATGGCTTCAGCGCAGTTGCGTACTATTTCGCACGACGTGTGCATCAAGAAACTGGTGTACCAATCGGTATACTACGTTCGAGTGTCGGTGGTACAAATATTGAGTGTTGGATGTCTCAAGAAACCTTGATGAATACGCCCTCTTTAGAACCGTTCGCGAAGCTGATGCGAGACTCGCTAGCGCAATACCAAAAGGATCTTGCAGACGTTGTTCCATTGGTTGACGAGTGGACGCTGGCAGCTAAGGAAGCAATCAAAGGGGGACGCGATATTCCTATGCCTCCGGCCGTGCCCGATTTTCCGTTTGGCGAAAAGATGTTTCGACCGCGATGTGTGACCTTGCACAATGGAATGATTCATCCGCTCAAATCGTTTGCCATGCGTGGGGTGCTGTGGTACCAGGGGGAAAATAATGCGGGCAATGCCGTAGATGGACTTCAATACATCGAGAAGAAGCGTGCCATGATTGCGGATTGGAGGAATTGGTTTGGGGATCCTGAGCTTCCATTCTATTTTGTGCAGCTGGCTGCTTGGCAAAAACCATCGAGCGATCCTGCGAATGCAGACGGCTGGGCCTATTTTCGAGATGCGCAGCGCCGCTGCTTAAGTTTGCCCAATACAGGCATGGCGGTCGCAATCGATATTGGGGACGCTGACGATATCCATCCCAAGAACAAATTCGATGTGGGGGAGCGGCTGGCTCGTTGGGCGCTCGCGAATCAATACGGAAAAGAGATCGAAGTCTCCGGCCCCCTCTATCGACAGCTTAAAGTCGACGGTAACAAAGCGGTGGTCGAATTCGATCACGTGGGAGCAGGTTTGATGGTAGGGCGGAAATTCGACCGTGAAGCGGTGACACCATCCGCGGAGGAACAGCTGAAACGTTTCGCTATTGCTGGATCGGATCGCATTTGGAAATGGGCTAACGCTAGGATCGAGGGCGATTCTGTTGTTTGCACTCATCCCGACATAGAAAGTCCGGTCGCAGTCCGCTACGCCTTTACCATGAATCCCGAAGGTGCCAATCTGTACAACCGAGACGGACTCCCTGCCTCACCGTTCCGGACTGATGAATGGTAACTGAGATGAATGTTAGCTGAATAGTGAATACCACTATGCTTAAAAAATAAAAACGAGTCTCGTTTTCTACGATCAAAGACTTAGGGAGAATAAGGCCGAAAAGTTCGTGTCATAACTACTCACCAATTGGTCCAGATTGAGGCTCATCACACAGAGATGAAAAAAGGTTGAGTCCAAACCTACAGGAGGCTGCAAACGGGAAATTATGAGTTCTGGGTTTGTTTATATATCTGAAGATTGTTCATGAAATACACGTACGCCATCTCGAATTTTATCGCTGGGATAATTGATGACTTCGTCTCCAGGCGAGAGTCCCGACAGCACTTCGGCTTCTAGATTGTTTACTTCTCCTATGCTAACTGTTTGCATTCTGGCGCGTTGATTCTCGACAATGAACACAGCCCATTCATTTCCTTTACGAAATAGGGCTCCCGCAGGAACTTTTGTTGCAAGGGTGGCCTCCCAAACCACAATTCTGGCGTCCATACGATATTTATCACCTAAGCGATTCACATTTGACAGATTCTCAACAAAATCTGCGATAACGTTAACCCTCTGTTCTTCAACACCAAGAGCAGATGTCTTGGTAAACCCAGAGGGCTCAACCAATCGAACTCTCGCCTCAAGGGTTTGTGCCACGGAATCAATAACGATGACTTTGCTACCGGGCTTGATTCGCGGAGCATCCATCGATAGTACATCAATAACAATTTCGAGTTCTTGTGTGTTTCCGATTTCAACAAGTGCTTGACCAGGACTCGTAACCGTGGCATTCTCTTGAATTACTCGAAAGACTTGACCGTTAACGGGAGAAAGAATATCCATGCGAGTTACATTCGACTGGGCATCAGACTCAGGGAGCGTTCTAACAAAAGCTGCCTTTGAGATTTCTAGTTCAAAAGTCGTGACACGATCCGCAAACTCCGCTCCGCGGAGCGTAGCTGCAGCAATTCGCTCTTGATGCTCCGCATGGTCAACCTCCGCTTGCGAAATCACCGCGGGTACGGATAATCCCTTTACTCTATCTAAATCGTGTTTTACCAAAGCGTAGGTTTCTCGAGCCGCCTCTAATCTTGATTGAGCTTGTAGGCTCGCTGCTTCAGCTGCCTTGACTCGTGATTCGGCTTCTGCTAGGGATCTTGCATCGAGCAATGCCGGCTTGGTTGGCTCGATGGTTGCAATGACCGTTTTGTTAGCCTCAACGAAATCTCCCGCATGAAGCCCAATTCTGGCTAGTTGTCCAGCAATGGGAGCAGAAATAATAAAGCGTTCTTTAACTCGCGTTTTGCCATCTTCATCGATAGTTACTATCATCGCACCTTGTGTCACCTGGACAACCTCAACCCGGATCGGACTAGGCCAAAGCATATAAGTCAGAACAACTACACAAATTACAAATCCCACAATCCAAGGCAAATTGCGAATCATGCGTTTCATTTCTATGCTCGAGCCTTAAGGACTTCGACCAAATCAAGTCTATCTATGCGTCGTCTTACTATCATAGCTGAGAATAATGATGCCAATAAGACTACAGCTACCGCCGTAACATACGTTCGATTGCTGACAACTAGGGGAAATCGGTGTAATTCGGTGTTTAATGACAGGCAAAGCATCCACGATAATCCATATCCCATAATCAATCCAAACGGTATAGCCACCAATACGAGAAGCATCATTTCTCCTATAAGTATTCTCGATGTTTCCGCTCTCGTGAACCCTAAGACTCGTAATGTCGCCAGGTCTCGGGATCTCTCCGCCAGAGAAATTCGAGCGCAATTATAGACGACTCCTACCGCTAGAATTGAAGCGAAGATCATGTTGAGAAATTTCATACGCAGGACATTCTCTGCCATCGTTTTTTGATAGTTTTCTATGTCGGATCGCTTGATGCTAACACCTGCGACTCGCGGCAATTCTTGTAGTCTCTTGTACAATTCATCGGCATCCAATTTGTTGATCGATATACTAACCCCCGAAACGTTATCTTGTTCTTGCAGTAGGCGGCGGAGTGAATTTATCTCCATATAGGCACTCATGTCGAGATAGTCATCCACTGTCGCTACAACCGGTACGTCAAGAACAATGCGAGAACCTTCCAGAACCTCTACCCGTATTTGATCGCCACAGCGACAATCTAATAAATCGGCTAACCTACGAGACAATATCAAGCCTCCCGGCCGTAATTCTACTGGTCCCCGCGATGGATCAACGACGCGAAAGAGTTGCGATGATGCTGGGAGCCCTAATACTTCCATCCGCCGACGATGATGATGATGCACCAGACGAACAGAAACCGCACGAAAGGGTTCAATTGCTCTTACGCCTGGAAATCGTTTTAGTTCAAAGATGGCATCACGAGAAGTAGGCTCAGTGAAAGTTACCTGGAGGTCTTGGCGATGAACGCTAAAGAACTGAAAATCAAGCGTGTGTTCTACAGTGTCTTGGACAAAATTGCCCATCACCAAAATAGCTACCGCTAATGCGATGCCTGTACTCGAGAGGAGCGAACGCATTGGCGAACGCTCCAGATGCCGAAGAATCATTCTAAAGCTTGTTGAAAAAAATATTTGGAAACCAATTCGCTCTAGAATGCTTCGACGGAAGCTTGGTGGCGATTCCGGCTGCATGGCTTGTGAGGGTGGTATCGAGATGGACTTCCATACAGAACGCCAAACACCAGCGACAATCGCACCGAGTGTCACCATACCTGTAATCAAGACAAGCTGCCAATCAAGCTTGTAATCAATCGAGGGAAAGCGAAAGAATCGCGTGTAGAGTTGGGTCAGATCGAAGCCAAGCTTAGCACCCACGAGCGTCCCCATGGCGACCCCGCCTAATCCAACGATAATCCCAAAGGCAAGGTAATGCAGCACCAACTCGCGTGAGCGATAACCGAATGCTCGCATCATGGCAATCTGCTCACGTTGGATCGAAATTTGTCGTGACACAACAACCTGAATTAAAAATACCGTGACAACGAGGAAGATTGCGGGCGGCACAGTCGCCATGGTTCGCAACTGGATCAATTCATTTTCTAGAAATCGGTGCGAGGCTTGCAAATCTCGTCCATATGCATTGGTACCCCCATAATCCGCGAGTAGATGATCTAGCTGATTTAAGATCGCAGTCTCACTTGCACCGTACGCGAAGGTTATAGAGAGATCGTTAAATGCTTCGCTGAGATCACATAATGCCGATAATTCCTCATATCCCATCCATAGGATACCGTAACGCTTATCGTCAGGTAGGAGCTCACCAGGTCTCACGGAATATATAAATTCCGCTGACAACACAATTCCAGCTACCTGCAACAATGTCTCTTTACCATTTATGATTACCGTTAACGTATCGCCAGGACGAAGCTTATTGGCGTCGGCAAAACCCTGTGTCAAAAGAACCTCTCCCGGTCGATCGACTGACAAATAGCGACCGGCTATCAAGTGAAGTTGGTTGACGCTAGGTTTACCGTGTACGGGCAAGGAAACGATCCTCCCAGCAGCGGGCTCAGTCATATTAGGCAACACAAGATTGACTTGAGTGACGACTCTTGCTTCTGCAGACTGAACCCCAATAATCTCTCTTATGCGAGGGATTACTGTTCGAGGAGCTCGTTTTAGATGAACGAAAGCCTGACCAAATCGCGACTGTTCATAAAATTTAGAGCGACTGGTCTGGAGCGATTGCAATGTACTGACAGACATAACGATCACGGCTACCCCAGCAGCCATCACACTGGCAATCGCGAAATTCTGCCATTTTAACTGCCAAAGCTCGCGGAGAAGCTTGATTCGGAGAGTATACATGTTTACCAAATCAACTTCGATGCAGGAAGACGATGTGGATTATCAAAGGATTCTACAATCTCACCATCTCTCATCTTGATCACCCTGTCTGCCATATCCGCTATGGAAGCATTGTGCGTTATGATGACTGTCGTGGTGCCCAATGATTCGTTAATACGCTGGATCGCATCGAGAACAATAATACCAGTTTTCACGTCCAATGCCCCGGTTGGTTCGTCACAAAGCAAAACATGTGGCTGCTTCGCGATCGCTCGGGCAATCGCCACCCGCTGCTGCTCTCCACCACTCAATTGAGCGGGATAATGATTCAATCGATTACTCAGACCGACTAGGCTCAACGCCTCTGTCGGAGGCATCGGATTCTCTGCGATATCGGTTACTAATGCAACATTCTCGTAAGCGGTCAGGCTTGGTATTAAATTGTAGAACTGAAAGACGAATCCTACATGTTGCCTACGATACTGCGTCAACATTTCATCATCATTGTGAGATAAGTCATGATCCCGAAATCGGACCTGCCCCGATGTTGGAATATCCAATCCACCCAAAATATTTAGCAGCGTTGACTTGCCACTTCCTGATGGGCCGAGGAGTACGACGAATTCACCAAGATACAAATCAAGATCAATCTTTCTCAGTGCCCAGACGTCATTCTCACCGACACGGTAAACTTTCGTGACCCCTCGAGCACAGAAGATCGGCTCGTCACTTTTAGACATCATTTTTCGGTACGCCAAGTTCGTGTTCATGAATCCATGAGTGATCATACCGGATACTTACTACATTCGAAACTAGCCATTACCTCATCGAGCTGTATTTATGAAGCGAGATTCGCAACATGCCATACCGCCTGCAGTCAAAACTGGTGTATGAGTCGAATCAGAATAGAAAACCCGAAAAATCGTAACTTGATACGACGGAATGTCTCCACACCTAGCTTGGTTTTGTGCCCTGAGGGCAACTAGATCCCCAAAAAGCCAGTTCCTAAAAACTACTCCGAAACGTTCTTAGTACTCGCTCCTAAATGGTCTGGCGGTTTTGGCACAACCGTTTTGACTCCCAATGGCTTTATTGATCGGCCAGTGGTTCCATGACAGCAATCGCTGTCTTACATTGCAACCCTATGTCTGTAACCTTATCTCTTCGACGTTTTCCGAATCGTTGTGGTATCGAATAGTCTGCCATCGAGGTCAAAACTCTTGAGCTCAAGTGTATTTCCATTCACGGCAACGAATACAAAATGGTGTCCACGACGAACATTGTTTTGGAACGGCGGACGAATCGGCCCCGCTTGCTCTAATCCACCTCCACCACCCCCTGTAACCATGTAAACAGTTCCCTTATCCTCGGTTACTTTACCACCTACCATGGGCCAAGTCCTTTCGTAGGAGTGGATGTGTCCATTCCAAACTACATCAACCGCATATCGATCATAAAGTTTCGTCAGAGGCCGAATGCGAAGATCGCCCCAAGTACTCTTTCCCTTCCAAAGGTTGCCATAGTCGTCTTCGTCAGACGAATAGGAAGGATGGTGGTAGCAAACAAACTTCCAAACTACGTCGGAAGTACCTGCCTTCTCACGTTCCTCAAGCTCTTGAAGCTGCTTCTCCAACCACAAATACTGCTCGCTTTCTTCATCAACTTTTTTGTTCGAGTCGATCATGAAAAATATGGCGTTGCCATACTGGAACGAGTAATAGTATTCTGGCGGCGGGAGATCCATATATCGATAGTAGTAATCTGAATTTCGCTCATGATTACCGAGAACGGGATAGAATGGCACTCGACACATCAACGGATTCATGCTTGCAAAAAAATCATTTACCCACTGATTCTTGACGGGTCCATCGTCAACCAGATCCCCGGGAATGACTAAAAAATTCGGTCGGAGTGCCCAGGCGTATTGAGCAAGCGTACCATTCACGGCCGGATTTCCTTGCGTATCCCCCATGACTGCGAATGCAAAAGGAGTATTTGGCAATGAGGCTGTTTGAAACGAGTTCACTTCACCCCGAATCGTTTCCTCTCGACCATCCTCCTCTACGATTACTTGATAGTAGTATCCCATCTCGGCGGCTAGACCCGTTAAAGTTGCAGTATGAAGCAAACGATCGTCGCTAGTAGCAACTACTGTGTTTGTAAAGCTACTAGTCTCTCCATATCTTACGGAGACTTTTGAGGGGCGACTAACTTCGCACATAACTCGAATGCTATCTCTGGTCGCAAATTGCAGATATGGCTTCACCAGAAACTTGAATTCTTTCGAAGGGTCAAGCTTTGCGGGTAACGCGACCCATTGCTCTTGTTGTTCGAAATCGTTCATAATCCAGGCTGGTTTCGCAGCTAAGTCATAAACGAAGACTTGTGCAAGGCGTCCGTCCATTGGAAACAACTCGTTCGAGTCGAGGTAGGCGCCGATAGCTAACCTCGCTTCGTCCGGGTAGAGAATGTTCCCCTTCTGTTCAGTGGATTCCGCATCCAATTTTCCGTTCACCCATAACTGCATTGTCGAACCATCGTAGACGGCACAAACGTGATACCATTTCCCTGGTTCTATCGAGGTCTTGCCCGATAGGTAAGTCATTTTTCCATCACCGTCGTCTGCCCCCTCGGTGGACAACCCAAAGGAAAACGCTTGTTTGTTGTAGCCTAGCACCCACCCCTTCTCGTAGTTTCCATTGTCTTGGAATGCGGAAATTATCCCTCCGTTTTGAAGAAGAGAATCGAGGCTCACCCATGCTGAGATAGTAATTAGATTGCTTGGTAAAGTGCTTTTTGTCTTTACCCATGGATCCTGTGCAACAAAGTAACTCTCGCTACCATCCAGACGCATACAATTAAGATGGCCAACTTTCTCTGCTCTCGGTGAACCAACCACAGAGAGATTCAACCCCGCTTGGGCTTTAAGGATCTGACCGTCGATTTTTTCACCATCAAGGAGCCAAGCTCCGCGTGGGTCTGGCCCCTCGTGCGCAACGCATATATTGGAAACCACCAAGACGACGAGAAGAGTAACGAACTGTTTGGTGAAATGCATCGGATATCTCAATAAGAGTTGGACCTAAACGCTAACGGACGCCGAACTCGCGCTAGTGTCCACGATCGAAAGGAAAACAATAAGTCGCTTCGTGTTAATTATACATTAAGTTCAGTGCGTCATTCACTCTGAAGCCCGCCATAATCTTCATGAATACCTCAACGAAACGTCATTGTTTCTTCACGTACTCGACATTGCTGTTCCACAATGAAGCGATAGACTCGGTGGAGGAAGGACTGCATGTTCACATCGCAACAGCTAAATGAGCTTGATTGCGTATTAGTCATTTGGAGAAGTGTATGCGTGGTGTAAGTCGTCGTTTGATTTTGCTTGAATTCGGATTGCTTTTAGCTTTCCTCGTCTCAGTAGCAGGGTGTGGGAAACCACCAATGCAATCTGTTCAAGGCACTGTCAAAATCGATGGTAAACCAGCAGCCAATTGCAAAGTTGGTTTCTTTCCCGATCTTAGTGAGCAAGAGATCTTTAACCCTGATCGACACGGATTCGGTTTTGGGCTTACTGACCAAGAAGGGAACTTCAAAATCCAGCATCCCCAAGGAGAAGAGGGTATCTGGGCAGGTAAGTATAAAGTTACCTTTGTCGCTTGGGTAACATCCGCCGGCAAGCCCGTACCGCCTGAGACAAAACCTAGCGAAGTTCCAGGTGGAGTACTGAATCTTTTTCCAGACTTGTATGAGTCTCCGAGCACGACGAAAGAGTCAGTGACCGTGGCCAGAGGCGTGCCCAATGTTTTCAATTTTGACATTAAGACGAAATAATTCAGTTCTCATTTTTCTACAGGAATAGGTTATGAAGATCAGATCGACGCAGCGAGGATTCACTCTCATCGAGTTGCTGGTAGTTATCGCTATTATTGGCATTTTGGTAGGATTGTTGCTACCAGCCGTTCAAGCTGCGCGCGAAGCAGCTCGACGCATGAGCTGCCAGAATAATACAAAGCAGTTAGTCCTGTCCGTGATGAACTTTGAGAGCTCCTTGAAGGCGCTTCCCATGGCTGCGGAATTCGACGTGGGGACCTCGTGGCACTCGTTAATTCTCCCTTACATCGAACAAAAGAATCTGTACGAGTTGATGACATTTCAAGAAGACGGTGAAGGCAATTTCCAATGGGCATTTCCGTTACCAGGAATTACTGGCGAAGCCGCCCTGACGAATCGTGCCTACAACCGATGGTTCAAGAACATTTATGTCTGCGAACAGCGTATCCCTTCTTTTCGATGCCCATCGTCCGCGTTCCCGGAATCAGTCGCTGACATTTCAGGTGACAACTGGATTGTTCAACGAAGAGCTCCAACCAACTACTTGGGATGCGTTTCGGGAGTCCTCAAGGACGATCGTCGCCGACAAGTCGCACAGGCACCCTGGGGAGGTTCCGCAGCGACTGAGGTTATCCACGATCTTGATGGTGTTTTCATAAACAAGATGGCACATCAACGGATCAGATTTAACGGCAGAAGCTACGGTTTAACCGGTGCTACTCTAGCATCTATCACGGATGGTACCTCGAACACAATTGCAATCGGTGAAGCAGAACCAGACATCAAGGCAGTTCCAGAGATGGGTGTGATCAGAGAACGGAACGCCCCTAACGAAGGAAGAAAGGATCACTTTGCTTTTGGTGGGGATGATGTTGATACCACTAATAATGGTGATATGTCGGAGCATCTTGGTTCCACCGGCGCTAAAATGAATCATCCTTGGGTAGCCCCTGGCTCGCCAGCATTTGCTGAGTACGAAATCAGTTTCGGTAGCAAGCACACCGGCGGTGCAAATTTTGGTTTTGCTGATGGATCGGTTCGATTTTTATCTTCGCAAATCGACCAGGTTATCTATAGCTCCTACGGATCGCGAAACGGTGGAGAGGTCGCTTCCAACGCTGACTAACATCTTTGTTAAATTGTTGATTGCGATACATCACCAGATGGGCTATCGGTCATTGGCCGATAGCCTGAAGCCATCGAATTCCCCGCTCCATTTCTTCAGTATTTTTGGCTTTGGACTGGGCCAATAATTGCAGTCGAAAGCTGGCATCGTACGAAACCTCGATCTTCTTTGCGTATCGATTGTTATACGGATTCGTCAGCATTTTCGATTCATGCCCGTTCAAACTCAGGAATTGTGCAGCATCTCGAATGTGATTTTCTCGCGATGTAAGAAATTGATCGAAATCAAGTAACAGAGTCCTTTCCGGAAACGTTTGCTTCAGGAACCTGAGAGATTCCATTTCCACATACCAGCTCATTGCTGCTCGTTCACCTGGGCTGAGTTTGCTGAGTGTAATATGTTCAAAGTTAGAGTTTTTTCTAAGTCGATTCAGTCGCTTCTCAGCCGAGGAGTCGATGTCTCCCATCGAACCATCTAGAACCGAAGCCAAAAACGTTTCCGCTGGAACGTACATCAAAATGGCCTTTGATCCGTTTGCAATTTGCATAAGCGATGTACCGATCTGGCTAACAAAGCTTGTCGCTTTAATTACGGCACGCTGATTCGGACGAAAGGTACGGGACCAGAGAGCGAGATAATCTCGAACTTGCTCGCTTGCCTCTGGCTCAACGAGGGATCGCAAAGCCCAAGGTTCACGAACAGCAAAACAATCCGGGTGTTCCCCTAGGATTCGCGACAACAATGTTGAACCAGCATGAGATACATGAAAGATAAAGTCACACCCAACGGGTAACTCCTGAAGCCAAGGAGCCAAAAGACTCCAGGGCACATTACCCGATTTAAATGCAACCCTTGCTTTATTCGCGTCGTCAAGCATGCGTTGATCCATAAAGCTCGCCCGACGGTAATCGTCTTCAGACAACCGGATGAAATGGACTAGTTCTCCATCCGGGGAACGATCCATTGGAAACAGACATGGAGAGGATAAGATCTCCCGCCTTAGGCTATCCAAAGCTGCTTGGTTCATTGCGATTTCCATGAAGCATTGAATGCAATCGAGATCCTTGGATTGTCAGAATCGCACGGGTGCACAAAATGATAAATCCAGCTTGGAAAGATGACCATTAAACCTGGAGTCGGCCTAACAAGCATTCGCTGGCCATAGGGGCTTCCAGGGGTGAATACCATTTCGGTGTAAGGTCGAGGGTCATAAAACTCAAGAACGCCTGCCAGAGAGCTAGGTTGGCTATTTGAAGTCACGTAATAAACACCAGACCACGCACTCGATGGGTGATTGTGCATCCGATGGTAATTGCCTTTGCGACTAACATTGGCCCACGCATTAATGAGAAATCCCCCTCGACTTGGCATGGGCCGACCCTGGACTTCAGGTAGTTGGTATGTTGCCCCTACCATTTGAGCTAGGCACTCTGACATCCAATTTCTGAGAGTGTTTACAGCATTGCCAGGCCAATCAAGCAAGTCGGTTTGAGAATGCCAACCTCCGTGGTTCGCAAAATCATCGCTCGGAGTCGTTTGCTCACGAGCCAATATCAATTGCTTGAGTTCTGCGTTCAAGGCGTCGGTTTCATGGTACTGGAATTTACCGATCAATGTCGCAAAGACCGGAGCAATTTGGCGAGTTGGCTGAGTAGCCGTCATGGGATAATCCGAGTTTTTCGGTAAATAAAGTATGCTAACGGATGAGTCTTCACCCTGCGCAACAAAGTATCGATCGGGGTATCCTAACTACCAGTCGCGAAATCGCAATGCTTCGAAAACATAACGACAAATTCGCCAAGAATTAACGAAAAGCAAAACGGCAACTGTAGAAAAGTCCTTAGGATCATCTCTGAAAAGTTCTTGCTCATGTTGTTTATTGGACGGTAAAGCCTTGTCTGCAAATAATCCATCCGAACTACGAGGCGTGCAGGCTTGGCCTACCATGTTTTTCCTTCGCAAGTGGGACAATTTTGCCGCACACCGACAACCCATAATTGACTTGCTCTACACACTCAAAGCAGCTCAAACCGAATCGCTTGCAAGTGGTGTGGCAGAAGGTGCAAAGGGTTCCTTCGGGATTTATGAAGGCGATTTCGATCTATTCAAACGAGAAGACGTATCCTTGCAGGAATTGGTTGGTTTCATTCGAGGTACTTTAGCTTCTGCGGTGTGCATTGCCAATGAAGAAGGAAAACCCCAGGACATTGAAATCCTTTTCCCGGATAGCTGGTATCACATCACGAATGACAACGGCTTTCATGATGCGCACTGGCACCACGGATGTAGCTGGTGCGGCATATTTTATCTTCGCTTAGGTTCATCCGGGCAATCGTCTGGAAAAGGTGCTCCCAACGGAGGGAGCCGATTCTATAACCCATTGATAAGTGGTGGTGCTTATCGAGACTTTGGAAATAAGTACTTATCAAGCTCGATCGACGCGCCCATTGAAAATGGAATGCTTCTTCTTTTCCCATCATTTCTATTGCATAGCGGGCTTCCGTATCGCGGTAGCGAAGACAGAGTTGTAATCGCCTTTAATGCTCGTGCGTTCTGCCGCAACGCAACCTGAATCGCTAGGACGATTAGCGACTCACGACAGATGTTTGCTCATCTAACAATCACCGTTTCTTAACTAAAGAAACACACTTCCTATGCAGTCATTTAACAGATGGCCGCCAGAATACCCAAGTTAACGTTTGGGATGAATTTTCTGGACACATGAGATGTGACGTCCAGAGCAAAGGATTGTTATTCACAAACCATTCGATCCACACATCATTTGATTCATCAGGCGGGGAAATTCGATGTCATTGAGAAAAAGTCCATCAATCAGTTCGGTCGCTAGCAAGCTTGGGAAACTCTTCAAAAAACGTAAAGCTACAAAACAAATCTTGCGACGTCGTGCTCGCAGACAGTTTTTTGAGCAACTCGAAGCACGAGAGTTGATGGCACTCAACATCCTCAATGTTAGCCCGCTCGATGGTGCGACCGAAGTGCCAGTCGATTCAAATTTGGTGGTTACCTTCAATGCCAACGTCGCCAAGGGACAAGGCAATATCTATGTTCTGCAGAAGTCGACTAACGCGGTAGGAATTGCAATTGATGTCCGTTCGCCGAACGTGGCGATCAGTGGTGCTCAGGTCACCATCGACCCACCATCAAATTTGCTTCTGGATAATTCGTACTTCGTCATTATCGACGATGGTGCCTTCATCGATACTTCGTCGACCCCGACGACTGGCGCTACATTGCTGACGCAGAATTTTGATTATCTGGCTTTGGGCCCTCAAGTGTTTGAGACCACCGGGAACGGTAGAGACTGGACGGCGACGCCTCCGGATGGTTTCATCTCTGAGTTGAATAATCCTGCCATGTCAGGAGTTGGTGTTCCTGAATGGCGAGGCTGGACAGTTGCTCGCAAGGAGTTTTGGTCAACCGCCGGTGGTCAAGACAGAAACTTGTTCGCTGGGTCGTCTGGTAACATCGCAGTTGGAGATACGGATGAATACGACGATGGCCTAAGTCCCGTGAGGCCCTTCCAAAGTACTTTAAAGACGAAAGCGGTTGACTTGACTGGGGTTGCAGCTAACTCCCTTAAGCTCGAATTTGATTCCAGCTTCCGGCCTGAAGATAGTCAAATTGGTCGGTTGGGAGTTAGTTTCGACGGAGGAGCGACCTTTACCCAGCTTCTCGAATTGAATCCGACTAACACGGATAACGATGCGCCGTACGCCAAGGGGAACATCAACGAACGGCTCATCACTGGCGGTACAACTGGTGGTGGTGCTTCGATTGGAAGCGTGAATAATCCGGCCAGTGGCACTGCCATTTTCAGTTTCTATACAGAAGGCGGAAACGATTTTTGGTGGGCAATTGACAATTTAAAGATAACCGGTGACATCGTCGGAGTTCCATTCGCCGGATTGTCCGACCCACTTTTCTGGGAATTCTCAACGCCAGTTCCATTGGGTTTGGCTGTTACGATCGATAAGGCATTTATGGGTGAAAACGGTGGGACAGCGGTTGCTACCGTAAGCCGGACTGCCAACAGCGTTGCTGGTGACATTACCGTTACGCTGACAAGCAACGATACTACCGAAGCGACTGTCCCCGCATCTATCGTCATACCAGACGGTCAGCGATTCACGACGTTCCCGATCACCGCCGTAGATGACACGCTTTTCGATCGCACGCAACCTGTCATCATTACAGCATCTGCAACGGGATACATTACGGGGAATCAAATCGTAAGGGTCACTGATGACGAGGGACCTGATACCCTAACAGTTTTCCCCGCTGATAACTCAACCGATGCCTTCTTCAAAACAAATTTGATCGTCGAGTTTAATACCGACGTTCAAAAAGGAAATGGCCGAGTTCATATCGTAGAAACGAGCACGGGAGTTCTTGGAGAAACGATCGATATCAATTCCGCGAATGTGACTATCTCCGGCGCAAGAGTCACGATCAATCCGACAGCAGATCTCAAGAAGCTTACAAACTACCACGTCTTGTTCGATGATGGTGCGATTCTCGATACATCCGCGACTATAGTTCCCAATACGATTCTTTTGTCAGAAACATTTGATCTCCTTCCACTCGGCCCCTTTACGCTTGAGACCGGAGGGGATGGCACTGACTTTACGAAAACACCTCCTTTACTATACCAAGTTGATAATTCGCAGATGCCAGGGGGAAGCACATCCGAGTTCGATGGCTGGTCCTTTATGGACAAAAATTCCTGGATCGCTGCCTCGGATGACAAATCGGGTAGCATTTTTACTCGAGGAACGGGCACTGTCGCGGTGGCAGATCCCGATGAGTGGGCCGATCGACCTCGAAACCCAGGACAGTTTAATAGTTTTTTGGTTACCGCTCCGATCGATTTATCAACGGTAGCAAACGGTACTCTGTCGCTGGAGTTTGATTCGAGCTTTAGAAGGGGAAGCGCATTTCCCTATGGCCAAGTGGAGGTTTCTTCTAACAACGGAGCTTCGTGGTCACCCTACTTATTCTTTGGCGATGCGTTCAACTCTAACGACGGACGCAACGAGCGAATTATTGTCTCCAACGCAAATGCGATAAATTCTTTTGTCGGTGCGTCCGTAGTCGAAGGGACGTTGCCCGCATCAGGACAGCCCAATTCAGGCCAATTACGGTTCCGTTTTAGCTTACAGGCAGGTGACAATAGCAACACTTGGTGGGCCATCGATAATCTTGTTGTTCGTGGACAACGCACCGGAGCACCCTTTGCTGGTATCGAAGATCCAACTGCATGGAACTTTAGAACGGGGGATACCCCAGCCCTTACATTGACGGTCGATCGTAGTTCGATCAATGAAAATGTCGGGACTGCGACCGGAACGGTCACCAGAGCACAAACTAGTCAGGGAGATTTGGTTGTCACGTTGACGAGTGCAGATACAACAGAACTAACTGTGCCGGCGACTGTAACGATCCCGGATGGTTCGTTCTCAGCAACCTTTACCATTACTGGTGTCGATGACTCCATCTTGGAGCTTCCGCAGTTAGTCGCCATCAACGCAACCGCAGCAGACTTTAATGCAGGTTCGATCCAAATCGAGGTAACTGATGATGACTTCGGGATCGTTGGGATTACTCCATTGCCGGGAGCAACAAACGTACCCGTTGATTCGAACTTTACGGTTACTTTCAATCAGAACATCCGAAAGGGAAATGGGTTCATTCACTTGCTTCGCCAATCCGACGGCAAGGTCGGTGCCAGTATTGATGTGAACTCTCCGTCCGTGACGGTCGCGGGGGCAACGATGACAATCAATTTCCCAGAGAATCTTCAGGGCGAGACCGTTTACATCGGTCGCTTAGATCCCGGGGTAGTACTGACGAATCTCGCACTGTCTACAGCGGGCGCGACCTTGCTGACACAAAACTTTGAGTTGCTTCCATTGGGACCCGCTGTGCTTGAAACCGTCGGTGTGACTCCTAACGGACGCGACTTCACAGCAGTTCCACCTAAAGACTGGAATGTCGACCGTACGCTGATGCCTGCCGGTGGTGCTCCGGAATGGGTAGGTTGGACCTTTGCTGATAAAAATTTTTGGCAAACACAGGGAGGACAAGGTCGCGCCAACTTTACAAGAGGCCAAGGAACTATCGCAATTGGCGATACGGATGAGTGGGAAGACTACGCTCGACCTAGCAATAGCTTCAATAGCTTATTCTCCTCCAACGCTATCGACTTGGACTCCGTTCAGCCAAATAGCGTCGTGCTGGAATTCGATTCCAGTTTCCGACCAGAAGGAACAACCCCTAATCCCAACAACCAAATCGGAACCGTTCAGGTGAGTTATGACGACGGACAGAACTGGGAGAATCTTTTGGTTCTGGATGTCAATAACACGAATGGATCCGCTACTGCTACGAACGTGAATGAACGAAGATCGATCACGGTGCCTAACCCTGATTCGGGGTTGATGAAATTCCGATGGGGACTCACAGGATCCAACGATTGGTGGTGGGCGATCGACAATATTGTCGTGACTGGTACTACGGATAACTTCCCGTCACCTGTACTAAATGATCCGACAGCCTATGTGATCACGACAGCCGCAGCTTCGACATTGACGGTCGATGTTCCCTCTACCGCGACCGAAAATGGAGGAACGATCTCAGGTACTGTTTCTCGAAATATTGATACCGTGGGTGATGTTGTCGTTAATCTGACAAGCAGCAATCCGGCTGTGGGAACGATTCCTGCTTCCGTTACGATTCCGAGCGGACAGTCATCCGTCAGTTTCGTCATCACGCTCATCGATGACTCTACCTTCGATGGCGCGCAACCCCTAACCATCACCGCTGTTGCAGGTGGATTCGTGGGTGGCAAAGACGATACTGTTGTAAGTGATAACGAAGTCGGCAACGTTGTTATCACGGAAATCATGTACAACCCTAACGGTGGCTCAACGCAAGAGCAACGAAATGAATGGGTCGAAATTTTCAATGAAGGCACAACAACAGTCGACCTAAGCGGTTGGCGATTGAACGACAAAGAGGTGCAAGATTGGGGACGAATCGCGTCTGGCTCTCTGTTGTTGCCAGGAGAAGTGGCAGTCATTTACAATCGATTCTTCGGCTTGAACACTGATACGTTGATCAGAACGGATTGGAAGATTCCTGCTGCTGCCAAAGTCTTTGGTGTGAATTGGTCGTCAAAAGATGATGGATCGAACAAACAACGTGGCGGATTGTTTAACAGCCCCACTGTCGGAGGAGTGATTCTCACGATTCAAGATACTGCCAACAACGATATTGACGTTGTCGATTTTGGTCGAGACGGCACCATTTGGCCAGCTTCGGGAGAAGGTGCAACTATCTTCTTAGTCGATCCAGCTTCGGATAACAATGTCGGTACGAATTGGCGAGCCTCAGTAGCTGGTCAAAACGGAGCCGTAAACCCAACCGGTTCTGTGTTCAGTGCAGTCGATCGAGGATCGCCAGGGTTCGTCCGAAATACCACACCAACTCTGACACGGGCACTCGCGTCGGTCTCCGGTGGGCTCCGCTCAACGCTGGTTAACAACGGCACATGGGCAGATCCAGATGCAGGAGACGTAGTGACATTGACAGCCTCCCTAGGCGATGTGGTCCGAAACGCCGATGGTACTTGGAATTGGTCACTAACTCCAGTTCAAGCACTCTCGAATCGATTAGTTACGATAACGGCGACCGATGCTCAAGGAGCCTCCTCTGAAGTCACTTTCACGGTCACTGCGATTGAGAGCGTTATTCTGAACTCCTACGTGATGCACGGAGGCGGAACCTTTACTGGTGACAATAGAATTGACACTGGTAAGTCTCTTGCCAAAGAAGGACCAACAGCACAAACGCTGTCCTTCGCCAATTTGATTAGTACATCCCGAGGCATTAATCTTGTATCGTTCGTTGTTCAGGATTTAGCGGGCACTGTGACGGCAGCGGACTTTGCATTCCAAATGAGCCCTCAGGGTGCCTTTACGGAATCTACCAACCCACCGTCGGGCTGGCAGGCAGCTCCCGCACCTACAAGTGTCACTGTTACACAGAGCGGTGCAAACAGTCGTGTTACGATCGCTTGGGCGAACAACGTTATCGAGAACAGATGGCTTAGGCTCTCAGTGCTCGCCAACTCTAACACCGGTTTGGCAAGTTCTCAGGTGTTCTACTTGGGTCACCTTCGCGGCGAGGTAACGGGCGTCCAATCTGGACAGTACATAGTGAATAACACTGATGCGGCTGCTATTGCAACCCGAGTGTCGGGAACTAGCGTACCGGTAACGAACATTTACGACTTGGATAAGAACGGCCGGGTCTTAAATGCGGATATCGGTGCGATGTCGGCCGGCATCGGCGTCCTACGTCTGCGAAACATTACGATTCCTGCTTCTGCTGCTGGCAGATTTGGACCTGGTAGCGCTGGCGACGGACAATCTGGAGATGACGACAAATCTAGCAAAGGAAGTTCTTCCGGAAAGATCGGAGGCGAGTCTAGCAAAGGATATTTAAACTCGTTCGATCAGTTCTTTATGGACTTCTCTGCGTACGGCAGTTTTTCACTAGACGATTCTGAGGATACGAACAGAAGACGTCGACGAATGTAGTCTGGTTACGTTCTTATCTGGGCAACTAGCGTTCGTTGCCCTTTTTCCCTGTCCTGTTTTAGCATCTTAGTACGAGGTCATTGATGAAAAAGGTTTTAATGTTTTTGGCTATGGCTGCGATGTTCTTGGTGAACACCAAAGCCCAAGCTGACTTGATTTACTCTGTTGAACAGATTGGAGGCTCGAATCCGATCGTTATCGGAAACACCGCTCAGTTTGGTATCTTCCTGAGAACCGATTTGGTAGGAGGCAACGCTGGCATCCCTACCCAGCAGCCAGCGGGTGTGGATCTAACCTTGGAGCTAGCTGATCCCAATGGAGCCGCGGGTCGGTTCACTTCGGGATCACTAACAATCACTGGCGGTACGGGAGGTTTTGGCCAATCTGATTTTGATGCCGGTGGAACTTTGATTTTCTTTGGTTCGCGATTTCCTGCAGTCGTATTTCCTAACAACACCACAGCGGTCGAGATTGCGCGACTAACACTCGATACGACCGGCGCGACGGTGGGTACCTACAACATTTCGTTGGCTGACTTTTTTGCTACCGACGTGAATTTTTCATCGATCAACGGATCGGCGTTGGGAGTCCCATCGTACACCATCGCTGCCGTGCCAGAGCCTAGTTCGATGGCTTTGTTAGGCTGTGTCGCTTTGGGCGGTTACGTAATCCGTCGTCGACGTCGCAGCGTAAAAGCATAGGTACTCGATTGAGACGATGCTTGCAGAACAAAGAACTCGCGAGGTGAAAGCCTCGCGAGTTTATTTCGGCCTCATACTTTTGTCCGTGATTTTTATTGTCCATACCCATCTAGTGGGCCAATCTTCGACAAAATTTTTATCTGAAATTTGATTCCGAGCGATAAGCTCAAGCAACCAGATTGAAATAGAACGGGAATAGCAGTAGCAACAGCAGCGGTCCCTTGTGTAGACAGCCGTAGTTTCAGCTACGATCCTCGCTACTATGTTTTTTAGCGTTCCGAGGCATGCGTTGCAGGCCGGTCCGTATTTGAGTTGGCGACTCGATCATGGTGGTGTTGATAGAATTCAACCCAAGGCCATCTTGCTCATGATTGTTTTTATTAGGATATTCTGGCAACGAATGAGGCACTCGATCTATTGAAAATGGATGCGGATCCACATGTGCATATGCTGG
Source organism: Pirellula sp. (assembly GCA_046318795.1). GTDB lineage: Bacteria > Planctomycetota > Planctomycetia > Pirellulales > Pirellulaceae > JBKCUI01. The sequence goes on along the minus strand of JBKCTT010000141.1, from coordinate 23,778 downwards.
ATCTATTCCGCGAATTCGTTGATAAAGATGGCACTTTGAGAAAGAATCTATACACACCAGACAATATTCATCTCTCTCCGACTGGATACGCGGTCTATGCATCGCGTTTAGGGCCTCTGCTAGAAGCCGTCCTAGGGGTTGAAACCACAACACAAAAAATAGAAAAGTGAGAAAATATCGGTCTTCAAATCGGAAACACCTACACCTGATAAGTCAAGGCGTTACGTAAACAACATCTTATGGGAAACCAACACGGACCAAGATGTCCCTGTTGAGTGCGGAAACAACCAATTTCGCCCTAACGCCACAGTTAGTAACGCACAGCGTTTACGGTTACAGAAGATCAAGATTGGCCACCCATAAGAACATTTATTGACTGAACTCTCAACTCATGAATACAAGTAACGGGACAAAAAACGGTGCTATTCAAATAAATAAGCTATTCATTTGGGGCTTAATCTATGGCGCTTTCTGGTCGATTGTGCCTGGGGTTCTTAGTGAATTGCTATGGTCGCCATGGCAGGCCAAAACAGTAATCGCAACGGGTATGGTCACCGGGACGATCGTCACCTTTGCTCTAGCCCCGCTTTTACAACGCACAAGTACAGTTAAGGGGGCATTGTTAGGCGTCTTGTCATTACCACTGGGTGCCTGGCTGTTTGGACTAGCGATCTCTTGTTTGCATTGGATCGTCCTCAAGACCACCGGCACTCACTTTCGATTCGTCATGCAAATAGATGAATACCCCGGTTACATTTGGGCTCCGCTTGATGTTGCTTGGCAACACGCGGTTTTCAGTATGTTCACCATTTTTGCTGTGGTCTTACTACCGCTTGCCATTTTGACGACACTCCATTTGCAGAGAGTTGTTCAAAGAACTCGAACCGATCAAAACGCAGTCGTATAAATGGCAAAGAACACATTCGTATGTCTCGTCGATATACTCCGATTTTCGGACTAGAAACCTGACGCCGAAAAAAGACGTTAACACAAATTCATCTCAAGACTCGTGCGCGTGACCTTTCATTTTGATGGTGCACTACGGAGTCGCCTGGTACTCAACCCACTTAATTTCTTTCGGATAGTCTTTCGGTTCTAAACGGGTTGAGTGCAGCAATTGTACTTTCCACTGATTGTCTTTCTTGATCATGACTGCGCTTTCGAGCCACACGACAGTCCTCCCTCCGCTCTCACTCTGAATCTCAGCTTTGTTCCAATAGCTAATCCAGGCTATATCTCCTTTCTCCCTAGCTCGAATTTGGCAAAAGAAATTCCTCCTCACATACGGTTTACCCTTAGGTTGAACCGCATCGATCAACTTCTGCATCGTCCAGTCTTCACCATGCTCGAGCAATTGGAAGTCTTCGGTAGCGGTTTCCTGCATGGCTTTACCATCATGCTTGGACATCGCCGCAAACAGCTCCTTGACCGGTTGTAATGCAGGATGGTCAGCGGCGACTACCACATGACTCAAGACCAATAGACTGCAAAACCAGACACCTCTTACCAATGACACTTTCACGATACGACACATAATCGAAATCTATCCGCTGATAATGTAGCAAAATCGGGCTACGAGAGCATTCTATACCAATCCCCCAAAAGTATGCGATACCTTGGGATAGCGATGTGGCGATCCTCAATCGCTAGCCATCAGTTCCGAACTTTGAGAACCAACCGCTGGTTTTGTTTGCGTAGGCAACTAAGGCGAGCATGACAGGTACCTCAACTAACACTCCAACAATAGTCGCGAGCACAACCGGTGAGGATGCTCCAAAAAGCGTGATGGCTACAGCAACCGAAAGTTCAAAGAAATTGGATGCACCAATCATTCCAGCCGGTGCGGCAATGTCGTGCGGGCAATGCAAACGATAACATGCTCCATAAGCTAAAAAGAAGATCAACACCGTTTGTATAACCAGTGGAACAGCGATCAGAACGATATGCAACGGATTCGTGAGGATCACTTCGCCCTGAAAAGAAAAGATCAAGATTAGCGTCAACAACAAACCAGCAATCGTGACATTATTGAACTTGGGTATGAAGACATTTTGAAAGTATTCTTCTCCCTTAGAGCGGATCACTAAATTTCGCGTTAGCACTCCACCGACCAGTGGTACAACTACGAACAAAACCACAGAAACGATCAATGTCATCCAAGGAATGGTAATCCCACCAATACCAAGTAGAAATGCAACGATAGGCGTAAAGGCAATCAAGATGATCAAATCGTTGGTCGCAACCTGAACGACGGTATAAGCCGCATTGCCGCGAGTGAGATGGCTCCAAACAAAAACCATCGCCGTGCACGGAGCGGCTCCCAGCAGAACAGCGCCAGCCAGATAATCCTTAGCCAGTTCAGGTGCAATCCACTGCTTGAAGACTACATAGAAAAAGAATGCAGCAATACCGAACATCGTGAAAGGCTTGATGAGCCAGTTTATAACCCAGGTCACGAAAAGCCCTTTAGGATTCCTACCCACATTCTTCACGCTGGCAAAATTGACCTTCATCATCATAGGGTAGATCATGAGCCAAATTAAAACAGCGATGGGAATTGATACGTTAGCGTATTCGAACTTTGCTAAGAACTGCGGGATCGCTGGTACAAATTTACCGATGAGCACCCCTATAACCATGCAGAGCCCCACCCAGTAGGTAAGATTCCTCTCAAAGAAGCTGATAGCTGGTTTTTCAGCTTGATCCATATCGACTGTCTTTCCGATTTTTATTTTCCAAACGGTTTAAGCCCATGCTGCGAAATGCGAACACAGGGAAAAGCGAAAGCAATGGTTTAACAGCACCCTCGCTTTGGACGACAACCTTCGATTGCCTTTGCCAATGATCGAAACGCCTCTGTCAGGTGCTTGTAGCGAACTTCATAAAAGACGGTTCGCCCTTGCTTTGTTGCAGTGAGAACTCCAGCTTTTTCCAGAACACCTAAATGACGAGATACCACTGAGATATCGACAGCACAACACTCGGTTAACTCTGTAACCGAACAAGCTCGTCCGCACTTGGCCAAGCAGGACAGGAGCTTCAAACGCGTTGGTTCCCCCAACGCCTTAAAGAGTTCCGCATCCAGCAAATCGTCGATCGGCCCGCAACACTGTGAGGCTTCCTGTGGTTTCATAGTCAATTCTCTTTTTTGCATATTTGCGTCATCGTGCAAATATAGACTCTTCCCCAATGACCGTCAAGATGATAAAAACGTCTGCGATTTACCAACCACCACTGATGCAACAGCTAGCGAAATTGTGAGCCATGATCCCGCGACGTTGCTCAAGTACGATGAATTTGTTTCAAGCTATAAGAAGGAACTACAATGACTGCCAGGCTACCCTCGCCATCAGTTAATTCCCTTTACCCGAAATTGCTCGGATATCTGAATGATCGCGTATCGGAATTCGATTTGATACCAAGTGAACGACAAACAGAATTGGCGACGGTTGCCGTCTATGTTCGAGAACGATTGCCAAAATCCGAGATAGCTAAACTCACCTTTATCTGTACGCATAACTCGCGTCGAAGCCACCTTTCGCAAATCTGGGCTCAGATTGCAGCCGATTACTACGGCCTGACTGGAGTGGAAACTTTTTCAGGTGGTACCGAAGCCACCGCCTTTAACCCACGAGCGGTTGCCGCCATGCAGCGATGTGGATTAAGAATTGTTCCTGATGTCCCAAATACAACGAACCCGCGTTACAGCGTCTTTTCCTCGGACTCGGCTAGTCCTCAAATATGCTTTTCGAAAACGTACGGCGATCCCCCCAATCCAAATCAACATTACTGTGCCGTAATGACCTGCTCCCAGGCCGATGACGCTTGCCCATTAGTTATGGGCTGCGACCTACGTATTCCCATCCGATACGAAGATCCCAAGGTAGCAGACGACACAGAGTTCGAATCGCAGCGATACGACGAACGCTCTGCCCAGATTTGTCGTGAAATGCTGTACATGATGTCTCGTGTTTAAATCGTTATTGCTGCGTCCCCCGACTCAGTCATGTGTATCACGCCTGATCGAGTAACACTAAATGCCTCGCATTAATGTCAAACTACACGCATACACCTATCGTATTTCGATGATCGGCTATCTAATTACCACTAGTAATTCTTTAATCCTAGGTGATTGATTGACGATCCGTACTACTTTCTCAAAGGAGAAGACCTTGAAAACTGTACAAGTCTATGACAAACCGATGTGCTGCTCGACGGGCGTCTGTGGTCCAGATGTTGATCCCATGTTGCCCAGATTCGCAGCCGATCTCGATTGGCTTAAGAACCAAGGGCACAATGTGGAACGCTATAACCTAGCACAGCAACCACAAGCATTTATCGATAATAAAGCGATTCACCATTTACTGAGTACAGCGGGAACCAATTGCCTGCCTGTCGTTGTCGTTGATGGCACGATTGTTAGCCAAACCGTTTATCCGTCGCGCGAAGACCTCGCTGCATGGGTCAGTGGCTCGCTATCGAAACAGCTATTGCCTGTCACCAACGACAATGGTGGATGTTGCGGAACAAGCGGTTGCTGCTAGAGAGCTTTGAGAAGTAAGGGATAAGGCGTAAGCCAAGTTCCTGCTCGTTCTGCTCAATAGTACACCTTACACCTTACACCTCAAGGCTTACAATCATGAAGTTTTTAGAGCATCCGACGCGCAATCTATTCTTCACAGGCAAAGGGGGTGTCGGAAAAACGTCGGTTGCTTGTGCGACTGCGGTTCGGTTAGCCGATGCTGGCAAAAAGGTCTTGCTCGTCTCGACCGACCCGGCTTCGAACCTTGATGAGGTGCTGGGAGTCACGCTCGGAAACCATCCGACGGCAATCCCTGCTATTGCGACACTGTTCGCTATGAATCTCGACCCTGAGAAATCAGCAGCGGAATATCGCGAACGGATGGTGGGTCCCTATCGTGGATTGTTACCCGAAGCAGCCGTAAAGAGTATGGAGGAACAATTCTCGGGGTCATGTACACTTGAGATCGCAGCCTTCGATGAGTTCTCGCATTTGCTCGGTGATCCCAAAGCGACAGTGGAATTCGATTATGTGATTTTTGATACCGCTCCCACTGGGCATACGCTACGGTTACTAACGTTACCTTCCGCGTGGGATGACTTTATGAAAAAGAACACGACAGGAACTAGTTGCTTGGGGCCTTTGGCCGGCTTGCAGACTCAAAAGATATTGTATCAAGACTCTGTTAAAGCCCTCAGTGATCCCAAAGTAACGACGCTAGTGCTCGTAGCTCGTGCGGAGACGAGCGCCCTGCGTGAAGCGGCTCGCACCAGCTTTGAGCTAGCTGAACTAGGAGTCTACAATCAACACCTCGTGGTAAACGGTGTATTCAACGCTATCGACACAAGCGATCCATATGCCATGGCCCTACAGCAGCGCGGTGCAACCGCTCTCGCTGCGATACCTGATAGCTTAAAAACGTTTCCGCAGACGATTCTACCACTTAGTCCAGATGGAATCCTTGGCATCGACTCACTTCGTAGACTGGGCAACTCCGCAACACAAACGCACGATACCAATCCCTATATGCCGGATGATTTCGAACAAGAGAAAGCGACGGGGAAAAACTTCATCGGGCCACTGCCCCAGCTTGGTGAGATGATTGACGACTTAGTCGCAACAGGTCATGGAGTCATTCTCGCAATGGGGAAAGGTGGCGTCGGTAAAACAACCGTTGCAGCAGCAGTCGCCGTGGCCATTGCAGAACGAGGATTCGAAGTTCATTTGTCCACAACGGATCCTGCGGCACACGTAGCGGCCGCGATGAATGACGAACGCCTACCAAACTTGTCAGTAAGTCGCATCGATCCGGCAGTAGAAACCGCGAAGTATTCGGCAGAAGTCGTGGGCAAAGCAGGTGCAAACCTTGATGCGCAAGGCAAAGCACTCTTGGAGGAGGACCTCCGATCACCCTGTACGGAAGAGATCGCCGTCTTTCGAGCTTTTGCCGATGCTGTCGCTGCTGGCACGAATAAATTTGTTGTTTTGGATACAGCCCCCACGGGTCATACGATTCTGTTGCTTGACTCCGCATTGGCTTATCACCGCGAGGTCACGCGGCAAGCCAGTGAAATGCCAGATGCCGTTGAAAACCTCTTACCGAGATTACGAGATCCTAGCTTCACCAGAGTGCTCATCGTCACGCTTCCTGAAGCGACACCGGTACACGAAGCGGCAGCATTACAACGAGACCTGCGACGTGCCGAGATCGAGCCCTTTGCATGGGTCATCAATCAGGTTCTCAGCAATCTGCCAATAACCGATCCTCTGATGAAACAGCGGCAATTACACGAGCAAAGATACCTAAGTGAAATAAGGGACATTCATGCCCGCCGCATGGTGATCATTCCATGGCAGATCGAACCACCCACCGGCCTTAAAGCACTGAGCCGATTGACTCACTAAAAGTTCAACCGTACAAGCGATCAAAAAGAACTCACAATGGAGCCTCAAAACCTATTAGTTATGCATCGAAGGATCGTGGTTCTCGGACATCGCGAATCGTGTGCTCACTGCGGTAGTCACCTGGCGTTTGTGCTGTGACCAGCTTGAATACGCTACTCAGACGTTCTCGATGACTGAAACCGGTGGCAACGGCAATTTGTTCTAGAGTCATATGTGTCTCAGTCAGCAATTGCTTGACCCTCGCTACTCTTGCAAACGTAATTTCGTCGTGCAACGTATGACCTAGCGATTGTCGAAAGCGGCGTTCCAACTGGCGGCGAGAAAGTGATGTTGCTCTTGCAACATCACTTACATCGATGCCGTCGCATACGTGCTCGCGAATAAAACGACACACCATCGCGATTTCACGATCTTCAACCGCCGCAACTTGCGTGGATAGCCTCTGTACGACAGCTACGGGCGGTACGAATTGCACCGACAAAGTTGACTGCCCTTTGAGCATGGCATCCAATACCTCAGCCGCGCGATAGCCAACCTGCTCTGCATCTGGCTTGACACTCGACAACGGCGGATCGCTAAGTGGACAAATCGCATCATCATCATCGACACCGATCACAGCAATGTCGTCTGGGATCGCTATATCGAGCGTGCGACAAACATTAACGACCTGCTGACCACGGATGTCATTGCATACAAACATTCCCGTTGGTGGCGTGAAACTTCCCAGCCATGTGATCAGTGATTCGATATCAAACTGACCTTGCTCTTCAACCTGCGTCAATGTCACGTTGGGTGGACTAGAGGATTCATAGACCTGCAGCGGACAGCCAGCTTGGTCGACTAACTCACGAAAAAAACGGAGTCGTGCTTGGGAGTAATGAGCAGACTGATAGCCACAAAAGGCAAACCGACGAAAGCCTCGCTCCCACAGATGCTCAAAAGCCTGCCGGGCTACCAATCGATCGTCCGTTTCCACCTGCGGAATCCCATCGAACTTCTCGTGGCAACGCACATCAACGATTGGAACGTTCATGGCTCGTAATGGCTCGATATTGCGTCGATCAACCCGAGCAATCACTCCCCTCGGCGAGGATGCGGTCATCCAACCGGGCAGCGAGGTGTCGATGGTCATCTCCTGATGCAGTAAGGCCCAATCCGTTCTCGTCCGCGCGTAGGACGCGATGCCACGAAGCAAGTTTCGACCGTAGGAGCGAGAGGTCTCGATGAGCAGTGCCATTTGTGGGCGTTTTCTTATCTTCATCAGATGCTCCCCTTAGCTTTTTGCTGAATCGAACCACCAGGATGTCGCAAATTCGTACTTTTGTGTCGCATTTGATCCTCGACTTTGGCAGCTTAATGGACAAGAATAGGACCTTGATCCCACCTAATGTCCGGGCACAGGGGACAACCCAGCTTGCTCGATCCGGCTGCCCTATGACGCAATTTAGTTTAATCTCGCTTTATCCCCCACTAGCAATGGTGTTTCAAGGTGTGTAGCAGAAAACGAGTGTGGAACTGTTCAATAATCGCTGCCACGGCGGTTAAGAACAGGCTACCACGATGGTTACTGTCAGTATGGTTACTGTGCAGCAAATACGCGATCGCTACGAAAAGTCTGAACCATCTAGTTGCATTGCTAGCGATGCCGCAGGTGTTCCGAGGTGAAGTCCCAATGAAACGTAAACTCAACCATTATTTAACGACTTTGGTCGTGGTGCTGATCGCTATGAGCGTAGTGCCGTCGGTCGCTTTGGCACAAACGGCTACGCCGAGCGATCTCGAATTTTTCGAAAAAGAGATCCGACCACTGCTAGTCGAGCATTGCTATTCTTGCCACAGTGGCACGTCGGAGAAACTGCAAGCGAGCTTGCGAGTCGATAGCCGCGCAGCACTTCTGCGAGGCGGCGATTCGGGGCCATCGATCGTTCCAGGGGATTTGGATGCAAGCATTTTTATTCAAGCGATCCGCTACGAGTCTTATGAAATGCCCCCCAAAGGCAAACTGGCCGACGACGAGATCAAGTTATTCGAAAAATGGATCGCAATGGGTGCTCCATGGCCAGACGGTGATGAACCAACAGACTCCAACGTCATCGCTACATTCGATTTGCAGAAACGAAAGTCGGAACATTGGGCATGGCAACCAATCAGCACGCCTGAACTACCGACGATTACCAATAAGAACTGGCCTCGCTCCCCACTAGACCATTTCCTACTCGCAAAATTGGAAACTCAAGGTCTTAAGCCCGCGGACGACGTCGATCGCGGAGGACTACTGCGACGAATCTATTTGGACTTGATCGGTTTACCACCGACTCCAGAACAAATTGCGAAGGCTCTCGCCGACCAGTCCGAGGATGCGTTGGCACGTGTGGTTGATGAATTGCTTCAGTCGCCACACTTCGGTGAACGCTGGGGTCGGCACTGGTTAGACTTGGTTCGTTACGCCGAGTCTCGGGGACACGAGTTTGACAATGATTCGCCCAACGCGTTTCAATATCGCGATTATGTGATCCGTGCACTGAATGCCGATGTGCCTTACGACCAGTTTGTACGCGAACACATCGCTGGTGATTTACTCTCTTCACCACGACTGAATCCAGAACATGGCTTCAATGAATCGATCCTGGGGACTGGATTCTGGTTCTTGGGCGAGTGGGTCCATTCACCAGTCGACATTCGAAAAGATGAGTCGGATCGTTTCGATAATATGATCGATGTGATGTCAAAGACATTCTTGGGAGTGACGGTCGCATGTGCACGCTGTCATGATCACAAGTTCGATGCGATCTCGACTGCGGACTATTATTCCTTGTCGGGATTCTTGCAAAGCAGTGACTATCGACAAGTTCGATTTGAAACAATCGAAAAAGATCGTCAGATTTCCAATCGTCTAGCAGAAATCGACGCCAAGTACCAGCGACAAATTCGTGACCTGCTAGATGCTGAGGGGATCAATTATCCCCGACAGATGAGCTATTTGACGGACGATGCGATCATCGTCGATTACAGTAACTTAGCACCGCAGTACTACATTCAAGACGGCTTCCTCTTTGGCCAATCACCTCGGCGTGAAGGCTTTCCCTATTTTGACGAACAAAACGCGGTCCGCATCGCTACTCATGGCTCGGCTACTAGTGACGCGTTTTGGAACGGTTTGGAATCGGTCACAATCGGAAACGTTCACGACCAAAGTGGACTGACAAGTCTCCCAGCTAGCGGCCGAACTCTACGCACCCCAACCTTCGAATTGAACGATGCGAAAGTGAGTGTGCTCCTCCAAGGTACAGGGCACGTCGTTGCCTGTGTCGATTCTCACCGCTTGGTCGCGGGCCCACTACATGGCGAAACAATTCGCGCTTTTGATGTAAAGCAGCAGGGCTGGGTGACCCTCGATCTCAAGCGGTATGTCGGCCATCGTTTGCATCTGGAATTTATCCCCGCCAGAGATACTCAACTCTCGATTCGCATGGTTGTGCAAGGACTCGATGGTGCCGGGTTAGCAGATGTCGATAAGCGGCTGGCAGCTACAACTCGAGCGTTTACTGAATATGCCCAAAAAACAGAAGCGATTTTTGGTCCCGCTGGATCACTCGAGGAGATAGTCTTCGCCGATTTTGAATCGGGGACCTACGACGGCTGGACAGCCACTGGTGATGCGTTTGGCAATATACCGCAAACGTTGGAAACGATCGGTTCTTATCAAGGCAAGATCAACGCCGTTGGAAAGTTCTTTGTGAACTCGCACAACATTCGAAAAGGTGGTGATGTTGCGCTCGGTGATAGCTTGACCGGAACGCTTGTCTCAAAGCCGTTCATGATTGACTTCGACGCAATCGAATTCTTGGTCGGCGGCGGCTCACATCGTGACCTGACCTGTGTTAACTTGGTGATCGATGGCAAGACAGTCTTGCAAGCAACAGGCAAAAACAACAACCAGATGTCCTTGAACACTTGGGACGTTCGCCAGTACCTCGGAAAAGAAGCCAAGATTGAGGTGGTCGACAATCATAAATCGTCTTGGGGCAATATCGGGATCGACAGAATCGTGTTTCTCAAACGTACGGGCGATGGAGCGGGCAACCCGTCAGCTCAAAGAATGGTCGACGCGTGGCGCCGTGAGCGTGAGGAGCTTCGATCGCAGGTTCAGCTTAAATCGCACATCGCCCCAGCCATGATAGATGGTACGGGTGAAGATGATCGTATCTTGATTCGTGGTAATTCCTCAAAGCCCGGTAAAGTGGAGCCACGTCATTTCTTGACTGCGGTTACGGGTGACTCTCCGATGCCTATCAAGCGAGGTAGTGGGCGACTGGAATTGGCAAATCAGATCAATGACCCCAACAATCCGCTAACCGCGAGAGTGATTGTCAATCGCATTTGGCATCATCTCATGGGTCGCGGAATCGTACCGACAACCGATGATTTTGGTGTATTGGGCCAGCGGCCTTCTCATCCCGAGTTATTAGACCATTTGGCGAGTGAATTCGTACGCGATGGTCAGAGCATCAAGCGAATGATTCGGCGCATCGTGTTATCACGCTCTTATCAAATGTCGAGTCAATCCGATCCTGCCGCAATGGAAGCGGACCCCAAGAATATGCTATGGCATCACCGCTCCCCGAAGCGATTAGAGGGGGAAGCCATCCGCGACTCACTACTTGCATTATCGGGGCGACTTGATTCGAAACAATTTGGTGCACCGGTACCGATTCACTTGACATCTTTTATGGACGGACGTGGTCGACCGGGAACAAGTGGGCCTTTAGACGGTGACGGTCGTCGTTCGATCTACATTTCTGTGCGTCGCAATTTTTTGTCACCCTTTATGCTGACCTTCGACTCACCGGTACCCTTCAGCTCAATGGGGCGTCGCAACGTATCCAATGTGCCAGCTCAGTCGCTCATTTTGATGAACGATCCATTCGTGGTCGAACAGGCAAAGAGATGGGCGGATCGTGCACTGAATCAAGGTTCCAACACCGACGCGAATATCGATTGGATGTATCAATCTGCGTTCGCACGTAGTCCGACAGAGATGGAAAAGCGAGTCGCAATGGAGTTTCTCGGACCTTCATCCAAGGGATCGAGCGATCCATCTGTCGATCGAGAACGCTGGAGCCATTTTGCTCACGCGCTCATCAATACGAAAGAGTTCATATTCTTACGATGAAATTTCTACGATGAAAAATCAACGATCCTTTCCGTGTCATCGATACCAACCTGAACCGACCTCGCGACGTGAAATGCTGGCGCGATGCGCCAGTGGTTTCGGGGCCGTCGCGCTCGCGGCACTCGGTCAAGATCGCTCGTTCGGTGCGACATTGGCGAACACCGATGAACCGGACTTCGCAGGTCATGGTACACACCATCCCGCTCGTGCCAAGAACGTGATCTTTCTGTACATGGATGGTGGCCCGGCTCAAATGGATACGTTTGATCCGAAGCCCGCGCTCGACAAATACAACGGACAAGATCCCGGAAAAATGTTCACTGTCGAGCCGACCCAATTCAATAATAACGGAACGTTGCTAGCTAGCCCTTGGAAGTTCCAATCATATGGAGAGTCTGGGATTCCGGTCAGCGATTTGTTTCCGAATGTAGCGACGTGCGTAGATGAACTAGCCGTAATCCGCTCGATGGTCTCGGAGTTCCCTGAGCATACGTTCGCGAATTACTTTCTGCACACCGGCAGCGGATTGCAGGGACGTCCGAGCATGGGCGCGTGGGTGAACTATGGGCTGGGTAGCGAGTGCCAGAATTTACCCGGCTTTGTGGTGATCAATGGCGGTTTGATCCCGCCAGGTGGACTCGATTGTTTTGGTAGTGGTTTCTTGCCAGCGAGTTACCAAGGTTCCGTGTTCAAACCTTCGGGAAGCGGCGTTGCGAACATTGAACGGACCGAGTCCACGGCGGAAAGCCAACGGTCTAAGCTCGATTTGATTAGCAAGCTCGACGGCATGGCGATTGAGCAATTTGGGCGTCACGATAGCCTAGAGTCGGCGATCAAGAATTATGAACTGGCGTTTGCGATGCAGATGGCAGTGCCCGATGTGATGTCGCTAAAGGATGAACCGGCGCACGTGTTAAAGATGTACGGTATGGAAGCCGAGTATGGTCCGACGCGAACGTTCGCAGCGCAGTGTTGCTTAGCCAGACGCATGATAGAAAAGGGGGTTCGGTTCATTGAACTAACGTGCCCCAGTGCTGGTCATGATCGATGGGATCAGCATGCCAATCTGAAGAAAGGACACGAAGATAACGCTCGCGCAGTCGATCAACCGATCGCAGCCTTGTTAAAAGATTTGCGTGCTCGCGGGCTGCTCGATGAGACTTTGGTCGTTTGGGCCGGGGAGTTTGGACGGACGCCGTTCGCACAGGGAACCGATGGTCGTGACCACAATCCATTCGGATTCAGTATTTGGATGGCCGGTGGTGGTGTGAAGCCAGGTACTATCTATGGCGCTACCGATGAGTTCGGTTATAAGGCGATCGAGAACCGGACTGAGATTCATGATTTGCATGCAACAATGCTGCATCTACTCGGAGTCGATCACACGCGTTCGACGTTCCGATTTGGCGGTCGCGACATGCGATTGACCGATGTAAAGGGACATGTGATACAGGACGTCATCGCTTAATCCGTTGGTGATTGCTTGGTTTTAGTGCGTTAAGAACTTTAGAAAGCTGATGATGGAAACGAGGCGGTTGGGAAGAACGGGGCTTGAGGTCAGTGTGTTGTCGATCGGCGGTCTTTACACATCATCCCTCGCGGGTGGTGAGTCGGAGACACGGAGGATCATGCGGCGTGCTGCTGAGCTCGGAGTCAACGCGATTGATACGGCACCAGCCTATGCCGACAGCGAAGCGACGGTGGGACAAGCAATCCGCGGTCTTGACGCTCCATTGGTCATCACGACAAAGTTAGGTGGGCGCCCACAGCCTTTTGATCCCCAAGATATAGTTGGGTTGCGGAGTTCGGTCGAGGATAGCTTACGGTTGCTGGGCCGTGATCATATCGAGGTACTGATGATTCACGAACCCGACCGGCCACAGCAGTATCCGTGGTGGACAAACTACGATCCGTTGGAGGGTCCTGCGCTAGAACTCATCGCAGAACTCAAGCGAGAAGGCAAGATTCGATTTTGTGGGTTAGCAGGAACAACCGTCACCGAGCTGACATCGCTAGTGGAAAGCGATCGTTTTGACGTCGTGCTTACGGCATTCAATTACAACGTTTTGTACCGGGAGGCAAAGGAGTCGGTGATCGCGGCCGCCATTCGGAATGATATGGGGATTGTTGTCGGCTCTGTGCTCGGCCAAGGGTTTCTCACCCGACGTGCGGACGAAGAAGTACGACGCCGTCCCATGTGGCTTGGGGAGGCTCGTCAGCGTCAGTTTTTAGCTTACTACCAATTGCTCGATGATGCGGCGATGAGCCCGGTGGAGATGGGGTTACGTTTTGCGATTTCTGATCCATGCATCTCAACCATTCCGATTGGATGTAAGACGATCGAGCATCTCGAAGAGAGTGTCGCGGCGGTATCCAAGGGGCCGTTGCCAAGCGATCTGCTCAAACGGCTCAATGAGATCGCAGCGATGGTTCCCACGCGCCCCTTTGAAGAGCCCATGATTTTGCCGTTTGGCAAAGATTACTACGGTCCTGGCATTGCGAATATGGGTGCTGCCGTCCAAGTCGGAAAGCTCAAGCTGCCTGCTGCGGCTTTGTAAATCACCGGTTGCCACAGACCGCTTCCTTATTTTCGAAAGCACATACAATATGAGTTTTAATTTACGCCGAACATTGCTTTTTGCGATCGCGTGGGCTGTTCTTTCGTTTGCATTTGTTGAGAGCATATTGGTTGCTGAAGTGACCCATCGGTTTCTAGCATGCGGAGCGAAGACGTACATCATGGAAGCAGACGGTAAGCCTTCTTGGACCTATCCGCATAGCACGCGAGATGGATATGTGCTTGATGACGGTCGCATTGTTTTGACCCTTAGCACGTCGCCGAGTTATCCGGGTGGCGCGGTGATCGTAATCGGTACTGATGGTAAGGAAACCTTGATTTGGAAGGGTACACAATCGGAGGTAAATAGTGCTCATCCGACGAACGATGGAACGTTCGTCATCACGGAGGCTGGTCCCAATCCACGGTTGCTTGAGCTGAACGTGGAGGGCAAGGTATTGGTTGAGTTTGCGCTCGCGTGTCAGAAGTCCAATCATCACATGCAGACACGCATGGCGAGGAAGCTCACGAACGGCACTTATTTGGCACCGCACTTGTTGGACTTTGCGGTTAAGCAATACGATGCAAAGGGTAACGTATTGAATGTGATCGACACCAGTGTGCCGGGGGATGAAGAGCGAGCGATTCGCTCATGGCCGTTTACAGCGATCCGCCATGGTGAAGAGCAAACACTGGTTTGCTGTACCAACGGCAACCGCATTGTTGACTTTGATGCGACAGGTAAGGTGGTATGGGAGCTGACCAATGATGATTTACCAGGACCGTGGCTTCAGGACCCATGCGGTGGACAGGTTTTACCCAATGGCAATGTCGTGATCACCAGTTACGCAGCAGGAGGTAAGGATGCTAAGGCACCCAAGTTGATCGAAGTCAATCGCAAGAAACAAGTTGTCTGGACCTACGCAGACGGTGACACGGTAGGCATCCATCACTTCCAGATCTTAGCAACGAATAATGAACCGGTATTATCACCCGTTTTAAAGTAGTTATCCCGTCAATCGCAAACACAATACAGCCTTTATCCCTAAGACATCCTGGACGTCACTCCACGAACATTAGGGATCTGACCATTGTGACCTCCATTGAGGTTATGCAGCGTATATCCTAACACCCCGAAAAGGATTCAATTTCTGCATATCGAGAGCCAACAATTACCAATTGCGGTAGTTTGCGGATAAAAATGTAGGCCCCCCCTCAAGGTACGCCTTGTTACAAAATCGATCGTAAGATTCATTCATTAAGTGAACACGGATCACCGATGATGCATACTACTTAGATTCTCAATGAAAACATCGAGCTTTTGTCCTGGGTACATAGACGTAGGCATTTCTCGTGAATCATCTACAACTTGATAGACAACGAAAAGAACGCGTGTATCAACTCGTTCCGTCGTCGACCCGGTTAAAGAGACTTTAGGAACTACGCGTGGTTCGACTCGAACAAATCGAAGGGCAACTTGTGTTCTAATTCGGCCTCGAACAAATCCTTCCGCTTTGGCTGAATCAGAAAAACAGGCAACATCCTCTTCATCAATTTGAACACGTACCTGAAGTGGACCAACGGGTCCAATCTGAATCAACGGTGCGTCTGTCCGCCCTGCATCAGCATATTCACCGACTCTTACATTGACATGCAAAACGGTGCCATCCACCGGCGCCCGCACCAATGTTCGTTCCAAATCCATGAGTATATGATCGACCTCAGACTTAGCTGTTTTAACTTCTCGATCGGCAATTGTAATGTCTGGTTCCCACGTACCAGCTTCTAGTCGTTTAAGCTCAGCTTGAGCAAGTGTCAGTTCAGCTCGTGCCTGATCCATTGCGAATTTGCGAGCTAGGAACTCTTCATCGCTGATAGCAACCCCAGTTGGTAGTTTTTCACTACGATGGAATTGGTCTTCTGCACGCCGCAGATTGACCATCGCTATCTCGACCTTGGCGATCGCTGGAGTCATATCTTCTGGTCGCGTGCCACGCTGAAGCTTCAGTAGACGAGCCTCAGCCGCTGCCAAAGCAGATTCTCGCGTCAACAAATCCGCCTTTAAAGCGCGGTCGTCAATTTTGAACAAAGGATCCCCCTTATTCATCTTTGATCCGGCTACAACATAAACCTCACAGATAACACCCGGGAGCGGTGTCGCGATTGAAACTGGCTCGCCACTCGACTGTAACTCCCCTAGACCAGCGATTGTTTCGCCTGTCAATGTTGTTACAGGCGGTGAAAGTGGGGCTGCTCCCAATTGTTCTTTGGGTGTGAGAATCGAAACGGTTGCGATCGCGAATCCCAAGGCAGCGGCGGCAACGACTGGAATGCCATATTTAATGATCATGGTTACGATCCTATTTCATTACGATCGGAATTGATTTCGATTTTCGCCATTTTTCCGTCCTCCATGTGAGCGATGCAGTCAGCAAATGAGTAAACCCGCGGATCATGCGTTACCACGATCGCCACTCGATCAGGTTTAACTGCAATCTCGCGCAACAGCGTCATGACCAGTTTCCCGGAATGACCGTCGAGTGCTGCGGTTGGTTCATCACAAAGTAGTAGCTTGGGATCGTGAACAAGTGCGCGTGCAATAGCCACGCGCTGTTGTTGCCCACCCGACATCTGGTTCGGTAATTTATCTATATGAGCACTCATGCCTAGCTCTTCAAGGAGTGTTTGAGCTTTGTCCAGTGCAACAGGCCACTTCGCTCCCATCGCGACCAAGGGTACTGCTACATTTTCCCTCGCATTCAATCCATTAAGCAAGTTGTACTGCTGGAAGATGAAGCCTATGTTCTTTAGTCGGAAGGGGAGAAGCTCCTTGGCGTTCATCCGAGTTAAATCTTTACCGAATACGTTCAACACCCCCCTTGCGCCTCGCAGCAAACCAGCTATCAGCGAAATCAAAGTTGTCTTGCCGCAACCGCTTGGTCCCACCAGCATCGTCAGCTCACCCGCCTTCGCATCGAAGTCAACTCCTTTAAGTACGCGCTGAGATCCAGCCGGAGTTTTAAAGTCCATTACCAGATCCCTACATAGCACATTATTCATAGAGACTCACACAGGAATAAATACGATTTCTGAAAAATGCTGGCTCAACAAAAAAAGAGACTATCCCCGAAATACGATCGCCGGATCAACAACTAGTACCTTTCGAACACTCACCAAACACGCCAGCAAAGTAACGATAATGATGAAGACTCCTGAGCCAAGGAGGATATACAGAGGCATAAACATACCGCGAAGACCACCGGTAAGCTGGGGACTGGCAACTGCGAAAAAGGCATTGGCAGCGCCGATCCCAATACAATAACCAACGACGGATACGAAGACCGCTTGTATAGTGATCATCTTGAGTATTTCGGAATTTTCCAACCCGATCGCTTTGAGCGTGGCGAATTGTTTAAGGTTCTCCAGGCTAAACATGTAGAATGTTTGTCCAACGATCGCGACACCGATCACCACTCCCATTAGGATCGTAATACCAAAGTTCTCCGCTATACCTGAGTACTTCAGGATCCAGTTCTGTGTATCAGCCGCGAAATCACGGTGCGTAAGAGCTTTGAACCCAGTGGTTGCCGTGATTCGGGCAGCCACTTCGCTGGCAGAAACGGACGATCGACTGCGGGCCAAAACATAGCTGACCGGATTTATCGTCTCCCTCGCCATTTTTACCGCACGACTACGCTTGGTATAAATACGAGGTAGACCACTCCACGATGCACCGATATGACAGATTCCCGCCACCACCCCACGCTCTTGCCCAATCTCAACGACCATTCCCGTCCGAGGAGAGGTATCAGGAAAAATATTGTGGAAGCCAGCAATATCTAGCACCACAGAATCTGGTTGATTGAGGCATTCAAGCTCTCCAATCAGCATCGTTTGCGGTGCGCCGATCATCGACAAGTCATCGATACCAATCAACTGCACCAACTTCATTCGCCCTGCTCCAGTCCGGAGCTGTGCAGTTGATTGGTAGTATGGAACTGCCCATGCGACTCCATCGATGGAACGTACGCGGTTTACGGATAACTCAGGTAGTGGATAAGGTTGATCAAGTGTTTCGACGCTTGGTTTCATGACCCAAATGTCAGCTTGATTGGCTTCTTTTATCTCACAGGTAGCAGCATCAAGTAATGAATGAAAAATCGCCGACTGCTGACTAATCAGCAAGGTAGCGAATGCTATACCTAGAATCAGTGCAAGATACTTGGCTCTATCATGAAAGAGAATCTTGAAGGCGATAAGCATCACGATTTCTTTCTCCTCGACACAGACGATTTACGTGATACTCGTGTAGGCTTGGACACCCTAGCTTTCTTCCTCGCGACAGGCTTATCAAAATGGCTTTCATATCGGTCAACCGAATCGATCGTTAGCGACGTCAGTACCATAGCAAGCTTCTCCAAGTTCTCGGTATGCTGCAGTAGTGAAGGAGCCAGTTCTGCGATCGAACGTCGGAAGTTCAAGAATGTGGAGGCAAGCGTGTGCATCGTAATTGCACCAAACGCAACGGGTTCGCTATCGGAGGGAAGACCGACCGCGCGACCAATAACTCCACACAGCCATTCCCAATCTGGACGTAGTTTTAACCTAATAACCTCACGAAACATTTCGGATGGTTCTAGGAATTCCCGCTCAATCAACTTTACTTGCCACGAGACCTGAGTGGCTGAGTAGTCTTCCAGCGACATCAATACCGCGATTCGCAACGCTTCCACTGGCTCTTCGATTTCAGCCTGTTTCTTGAATGATTCGCTTCCAGCCGAAACCCTACACGCTTCGATCAACGTCTCTCGGTAGAGATCTTCCATACTCCCGAAATGGTAGGGAATACTACCTAGCGAAACTTCAGCACGCGCAACAATCTGCCTTGCTGTCACTCCGCTGTATCCTCGTTCGGCAAACAATGCACCTGCCGCCTCAATCAAAGCCGCCTTGGTCTGCTCTGTATCACTCTTATTTCCCATAAATCCCTTTCTTCTGTCTAATACAAACGTATTGTACATCTGTATTACGTCAAATCAAGAGCGTTTTTTGCGCATTGACGCGCAGTTATCAGAACTCTCGCATTCGACCCCTCCCATGGACCACAGGAATGGTATACCCTCCGAATTGTTGAACAAATCGGCTCTGAAGGCGAGGTAGACACACCAGGAAACGAAAACCATGAATCAGCGAGGAATAAACTTAATCGAAGATAATTCTTGAGGTGGAATCCTGCACACCAATAAAAGTCAATCGATTCCATAGCGACAGTACTTTCCTTCCGGCTAAGCGGTGCAACGTATTGTTGAAGTAGATTCACTTCTACCCTGAATGTTATTCCCATCAACTCATCGAACTTAACCGCGTCCATCAAACCTTGACCTGGACGGTAACGATTTCTCACGTATATTTGCCAGCGATAGTGATGGTCAACCCCTGCGATTTCGCCATGGAATAGCGTTGTTGCAACAGTCAATCTAGGATCAATCTTCGGAGTATCTGCATATGCTGAAGCGTTTTGGATTCGCCCCACCTTTGATCCTTGCAACCGTTATGGTTGTAGCAAAGCCCTCGACTGCACAGGATCGTTGGCAAGCCCCTCCGATCGGCTCGGTACAGATCACCCCAAGCAGCCCCATTGCTGATGGATTAGAAGTTAATCGCAAAGTCCTCTCCGAGATTGGAGTTGATAGAGCGCTTCTAGCGTTTCGCGTTCAAGCCGGACTGTCGACCCAAGACGCCAAGCCGCTGGGTGGATGGGCTGGGCCGGAACCCTATGGACCATTCCCGGGATTCTTTGAGTCCCACTTTCTTTCAGCGATCTCACTGCAATCGGTCCACGACCCAGAACTGGTACCCTGGGTGCACAAAATGGTTGCTGGCTTGGCAGAATGCCAGCGAGCTATGGGGGGACAATATCTATTCGCATCCCCAGAGGAAGAATTCAACCCCGATCGGCTCGATGGTGTTGTCTGGTACCGCATGCACAAACTGCTTGAGGGCTTGATAGCAGCGCACAGATACGCCAAGAGCGAGGAAGCCTTGCAAATTGCGATCACGCTTGCTGAATGGATTGAAGGTAGAGTCAAACGGTACGAAGAGGATTTTACAAAGGTCAAGAAGATTGAATACGGCGGCATGACCGAAGCCCTGGCGAATCTCTATGAAATTACAGGTCGTGAATCCTTTCGCCTACTGGCTCTCCAATGGGAGGAGCCAGAGCGAATCTTGAAGAGATTTGCAAACGGACATGACTTCAATGAGCATGCCAATACGCTTTTGGCAAAAATGGTCGGAGCGGCCCGACTTGCCGAACTTAGCAACTCAGAACTTCATCGCAAGGCGTGCATCAACTTCTGGGAGAACGTCTGCGGAGCAGGGGCCAAGACCTATGCAACTGGTGGCACAAGCGTGCACGAAGGGATGCTGGAGATGCGGCGCCTGGCCGATACCGCCTTGCGCATGCCTCAAGAGACTTGCGTGTCCTACAACCTCATGAAGGTCACAAGCAGTCTTTATCGAATTACTGGAGAGATAAAGTACATCGAATACTACGAGCGATCGTTATGGAACGCGATCTTGGGAAGCCAAGATCCCCAAAGCGGATACAAAACGTACTATCAGCCACTGGGTTCGAATTCGATCAAAGACTTTCGCTCCAATGAAATTGGCTGCTACTGCTGCAATGGAACCGGATTGGAGAATCCATCCAGATCCACGGAGATGCTTTATGCAACTCGCGACCAGAAACTACGCGTTCAACTTCTCGTGCCTTCTAAGCTAACACTCGAAGATTGGGGAATCGCAATAGTGCACGAAACCAGTTTTCCTGATCAAGCAAAGGGTCGGCTTGTCCTCGAATGCCAACAGCCCAAAATATTTACCATCGATGTACGCGTTCCGAGTTGGATCAAACCAGACGCGATTCTGAAGGTCAACGGTCGGGCTGTCGAGGGAGATTTGGTTCCCGGCGAATTCTTTTCAATCCATCGAGAATGGAAATCGAAGGATGTGATCGAATACGATTATCCCTATTCGGTAAGTTGGTATCCTATGCCTGATAATAACGACCAAGCAACTTTGATGCTCGGCCCTCTCGCGTTGGTTGGTCGAGGAGCTAATGCAACCCAAGGTGCTCTGGAATTGCCTTTTAGCCGAGAGGACAAACAATCGCTCCAAAGTTGGATCGAGCCCAAGGGCAAGGGACTCGAATTCCAAGCGATCGATCTGACGGGGCGCAAGCTGGATTTGGTGCCGTATTTTAAAATTGGGGCCAATACCTTTTTTACGGGCTATTGGAATCTTCGAGGTAAGACAGCGAATTATGCTAACACTAGAAACCTAGCTTTGGGTAAACCGACGGAGTGCTCGACACCTGAACCATCAGGTAGTAATCTCGAAGCATTTATGCGTTCGGCCAAAGCGGTCGATGGCAACTATGGTGGCTCGGACGATTGGTATGTGAAGTGGTTCCCCAACGGGCTTTCACCCCAGTGGATCATAATCGATTTGGAAAAGATAGAATCGATATCAAAAGTTCAGTGGATCGAGGCCAGAGAGGATTTAGAAGCCAAGATCGCCTATCGCTATAGGATTGAGAGTTCGCTAGACAAATCGAACTGGGAGTCGATAGTTGATGCATCAGAGAATCGAGAATTCCGCGAGGTTTACGAGCATCTTATCCCCCCGCGTCAAACCAGATATATACGTTTAACGACTCTGCCTCACCCTGATTTGAAAGACCATCAGGCCCGCCCCAAGATCGCCGAGATCTTGGTGTTCGGTGCGGAGTAATCGCTAGAGTGCTTATCACAGCCTGACGTAGTGGACGAAGCAATGAGTTCCGATCTTTGTTACACTGGATGCGTGTTCCTATTTTTAAATTCCTTCTTGAGCTTGATCGTGGATTCAAATAGCCTCGTACCATCTACCCAAAAAGTATGATTCCTATGCGTCACTCAGAATTGCATCGCACTGACAGGGTAGGATGGCTTCGTGCTGCGGTGTTAGGGGCCAACGACGGAATCGTATCGACAGCTAGTCTAATTGTCGGCGTAGCAGCGGCCGAAACAACACATGGCAGCGTACTGATTGCCGGTGTCGCAGGACTGGTCGCAGGAGCCATGTCGATGGCTGCAGGAGAGTATGTATCGGTCAGTTCTCAATCTGACACGGAGAATGCAGATCTCGATCGTGAACGTAAAGAACTCGAAACCATTCCCGATAAGGAGCTCGCCGAACTTGCATCCATTTATGTTGCACGAGGATTAGATAAGGATTTAGCGCAACAGGTTGCCATTCAACTTACCAAGCATGATGCACAGGGTGCGCATGCTCGCGATGAACTAGGTATATCGGACTTAACCACGGCAAAGCCAGTCCAAGCCGCATTAGCATCCGCGGGTTCCTTTGCTGTTGGAGCAATCTTGCCACTGATCGCAGCTTACCTCACTCCGATCAATGCAATTCCGTGGGTTGTCTCGATCCTATCTCTTCTCTTTTTAGCTTCATTAGGTGGATTGTCTGCATCGATGGGAGGAGCTCCTGTCGGTCGGGCTGTCTTTCGCATTACCTTTTGGGGCGCTCTAGCCATGATCGCCACAGCCGCAATTGGGGCCCTGTTTGATGTAGCCGTTTAGAAACCAATCGTATTCCTTTCGGACCATCCCGCAACTTACTTTGAATCCCAAAATCGCTCCATGGCTAAGTAGGTGTAAGATGCAGACCAACCGATGAGAAGCAATCCATTTAAAGCCTCAACTCCGACGAGTATCCTGATTGATCCTTGGGGAGCAATGTCGCCAAAACCCAACGATGTGTACGTTTGCGTTGAAAAATAGAGGCAGTTAGCAAGTGAGAATTCGGTCGTTCCCTCCAGAGTTCCTACGTTGCAGTACTCGATCAAAGCAAAGTATCCGAAACCATAAATGGTCATCTCAAGCACATGCGCGACGAAACTCGCAAAGATGACCAATAGCAACTTGGTCCGATTCGGAATACTGAGTTGCGGCAAACAAGCGTTCAGCAGTCGTAGCACCTCATAATGGATCAATATAGTTGCTGCAAGCAAGGCAACTGCGAAGACGAGCACTATCACCATTTTCTCAAAGATTCTATTCTTGGGATTTTAGTTCGAAAGGTCTTAAGTTTATCCGCTCCCATCCAACTTGGGGCGGCGATCGAGACGCAAAGATTTTGTAATCTATTACGGGTGCCTGAGAATGCTTAACTCAGGTAGAATTCGTATGTTTGATCTCGTGTGGCGACCATAGTCTCTTGTATCCCCCGGCGGTATTGCTCTCCCATGCATAGTGACAGATTTGACTAGGCTTATCGGTCGAAAGAGAGACGGATGAGAAAGGCAATCCGATCCGATTCGACCGTGATCGTTTGCCAAAGAATAATAATTAGGAATACCAAATGAATCCTGCCGGTATAGTTGAAATCCATGACATCCTTTTTCGTTTAGGACTCGCTACACTGTTCGGGGCAGTCCTCGGGATTGATCGAGATCTGCATCGTAAGCCTGCTGGTCTACGTGTATTGGCAATGGTCGGTCTGGGGGCTTGCGGGGTTGTTATGGCGAGCACCATGTTAGATCATTCCACGAGTGACGGACTC
>JBKCTT010000140.1:0-6334 GCA_046318795.1 Pirellula sp. | reverse complement strand
AGCCTAATCTCCCGCATTCGGCAGGAGGATGGGACCGCGTGGACTGAATTGGTAGCGTTATATGGTCCTCTCGTTCATTACTGGCTTCGCCGACAAGGAGTCTCTCAGCAAGATATTCCTGATCTCGCGCAAGAGATCTTCTTCGCTGTTTCCCGTTCCATTGAGCGATACCAACCTACAGGAACGAGCGGCAGCTTTCGAGCTTGGCTTTGGTCCCTTGCACGCAACAAAATGATCGATGCATTTCGCCGTCATTCCAAAGCACCTGAGGCACGTGGCGGTAGCACGGCCATGATTTACTCACAAAACATTCCCGACCAGATCGATGAAAACGATTCCTCGGAGCAGACCGAGTATCGTTCGCTAGTTCACCGAGCTATGAACCAGGTGCGTAGTGAATTCGAAGCGAGATCGTGGCAAGCGTTTTGGCGAACGACTGTTGACGGCATCGGGGTCGATCAAGTGGCGGAGGAGTTGCAAATGAGCAAAGCGACCATCAGGCAACATCGCTCCCGTGTGCTCAGGCGGTTACGGCAGCAATTGGGGGAGATCGAGTAGTCATGATCAGCACTCGATCATTAGGTTTGATTTTGATTGCGATGTTAGTGATCGCAAACGGAGTTGGCATAACATTACATTGGTACTATTGGGAGCGATTGCCAGAACAAGTGGCGACACATTTTGATGCCAAGGGGCAGCCGGGAAACTTTGCACCTAAGTGGCAAGCGACCTTGTTATTGGCGGGAGTCGAGGTTGGGTTGTCCTGGTTTATGGTTCTTATTGGCATGGCCATGTCTTACATTCCTAATGGCATGATCAACATTCCCAATCGCAATTATTGGTTAGCCGGAATGCGTCGGAGTGAAACGCTGAGTTTCATGCGAGTCGTGCTCAATGGGATTGGACTCATGACTGCATTGTTTCTGATGGTGATTTCTTATTCGATATTCATTGCGAATCGGGATGGCAAACCGCTCGACAGCGTAATCTTCTGGAGTAGTTTCATTGGCTACATGGGATCGATGATTGCCATCGTGATCATGTTGCAGTTACGTTTTCGATTGCCTAAATGAGTGGCATGAGGTGCACCTCTCTGCGTTGCCCCATATTCGTTTAACCGCAAAGGGGCATCGCTATGCGCTGCGCATTCACAAGTCAGCACAGCTAACTCATTCGCGCGATCATCCCCGACCGTGAACGCCAAAGCGGCCAGATGGGCCTGCGGCCAAACGAGTGGATGCACCGAACTATTGATTAACCGAATCAATACGCATCGCCCCCCGAGTGGGGTGTCTTGAAAATCTAAAAAATTTTCTTGACACCGGTTTTCCAATCTGCTCTAGTTGCACTTATCGGGATTCAAACCCACATTGATAGCCCTCAATGGAGAACAACGCCAAATGCCTACACCGCTCACCGCTCACCGCTCACCGCTCACCGCCGATCATGGCTAGCGGTTTGTTAGCCGGATTCGTTTTCTTTCTAGGCTCGTTCTCAGGTTGCCAACCCAGCACGGCAAGTACTACCGACTCGCGGAACTCAACCGTCGCTCCGATTTCTGAAAGTGCGACTACGAAACGCGAGAAAGACTTAGGCGTTATCTTCATCGATGAAGCCAGCTATGTCGCTTTTCCGTTAGTCGACTTAGGGCTGGATTCCGATGAAGAGATCGCGAACTTATCGTCTTCGTGCGAATGTGTTGTACCCAGCGTGTGTGATGTTCAAAAATCGTCTCGATTAACCGACCGCGTATTGAGACTTGATTTTCGCAAAGAGATGCAAGTCTTAGAAAAAGAAGCATTTCATCCGCAGAGTTTAGGCGTGATCATAAACGTTCAGTATGCGAGCGGAGCCAAACAGTCTGTCACGTTTTTAATGCTTCACACCATCCGATCTGTCCCTAATCGGACAAATTTAGGAGGTGGAGCATGAGCGATGTACCAATCACACACCTTGTCTCTGCTGATGGCAAGCGAAGCGAGGGGAGGTCAGTCCCCGAGGATTCACTCCTCATCTCGGTCGTCATGCCATTCGTTAAATTCTATGAGCATTTCGTTGTTGTTAATCAGCTTACACATATTAAGGAGTGTTAAGTCATGACTCAAATCAAGTCTTGTGTGAATCGATTTTCTTTCGCCTTCGTGCTTCTGTTCTTTGGTCTCGGATTCTGGACGCTCGAAAAAAGAGGGTATCGAGAACTCTCAGAGGACGAATCGATGAAATTGGTTGGGGGGCAAGGTCCGGCTGGTGGCTGGGGACCGTGGCTTACCCCAGGTCAATGCGAGCTTGTTAATAGTGACTGTATGGGCCCCGCTTACTCATGTGAACAGCGTAGCCAGCAAGCTTGTACCGGTGTTGGGGTCTATCTTATGGGAGGACCATCTGAAGGCTGTCGCGGTCTGGAGGCGTTGGGCAATTCATCCTGCCGAGAATCCAACGCGACGGCCAGTGTCCCTTGTGCATCTTACCTAAATTGCAAATGGTTTGGTGCAGTAGGTGGATGTAGTATAACTTTGCAAGGACCCGCACCGAATCCTCTGGCAGTGTACGCCCCTGCAGCCTGTCAAAACGCGCCATGAACATGAAATACAGTACCATTTTGTTTGCGGCACTTATTTTCTTAATCGTTGTGCCTTTCAATTCCGTTGTGTCCGGTCAAGGCACGGCTCTTATGAGGTATTCACAAGTCTCCCTACCCGAAGGTGTTGACACCTATGACTTTACCATGACGTCTATGTTCGGCGACTCGTCAGGGATGGTTTCACAGATTGACGGAAAAATTCGAATTGTTATTCAAGTGAATGTAAAAGACAAAGAATCGACTGATAACGCAAAACGAGAGATATATTGCAGTAAGGGTCGGGTGCTTGTCGTTGATCGACAAGTGCGTATGGCGACGTTGCACTCCGGATCGTACCAAACTCTTCCGGTTTTTTCGGCAGCATACTTCAGAGTACTTCCCGATCATGGATGGACCTACTTCGCCAATAAGCCTCTTTCCGAGTGGCTTCCTGGAGGTTCTGCATTACCACGTGCATCTTCATTTTCGAACGAAACGGACGAGAACGGGTACTTTTTGCTGCGAAGGCATGTGGAAAATGAGGGCTATTTGCAGATAAAGTACGATCAGTCGATGGGAGTGCCAGTTGCCTGCTCGGGCGTTGACGGAAGGGGCGTCGGCAGTCCGCTGTCGGCGGAATTCAAGTGGCAGCAGATCGGAAACGGCTATGTTCTGGAAGAGTTCAACGAATGGGAACAAATAGACGGTAAGGAACACTCTAGGATCAAGCTGAAGAATTCTAACTTTAGGACCGAAACGCCAGAAATTGTGGATGTTGAACGGTTGTTGGGATCCCTGCCCGCTGGATTCATCGTTGCCGAGAGAGACAAAAACGGACGCGTTACGAAATCAAGACACATAGGAGGTTTGAATGGCAAGATTACAAGCACTCTGTTGGATTTGGGTAATTCTGTTCGTCAGCATCTCGGTTCAACGAGGTGACTGTAGTGATGGCGATTGGAAGCTAGCCGCATCAGCGATGGAAAGCAAATGCGGTCCTGCTTGTCTGTATGTAGCGTTGACCGCATTACAATCGGACCTTCCAGATTTTGATCGATTCGCAAAAGGATTTCAAAATCATGGAAACAACGTCAGCTTGAATGACCTTGAGCAGAAGTGTCAAGAATACTCCGTTGAATCAAAGTGCGTTGGCGTCTCAGTGACAGAAATCAACTCTTGGGAGAACTGCCTGTTCATCGCCCATCTGAAAGAAGGGCACTTTGTATTGATGTCAAGAAACGGTGGAGAGATGTTTCTGCTTGTCGACCCGCCAAACCAAAGGATGGTTGATATTTCAGAAGTGCAAGATTCCTTCTCAGGAAACGTTCTCGTAATTGGATCTTTGGTTCGATCATCACAGGGCATTGGGTTTTTCTTATGGGGGATCGCCATCCTTGCACCAATAATCGGAGTCGCATATGTCTCGTTTTTCCAACGTCGTCTTTTTTTAAGGGGGAGACGAAGAGATATTTCACTTGGCTTTACAGTTGTGGAACTTTTGGTGGTATTGGCGATACTCACCTTATTGATTGGACTCTCTGCCACAGCATTGCACGCGGCTAGGGAGTCGGCTCGCCGTTTGACATGTAGCGATAACCTTAGGCAGATCGCTCTTGCTATGCAAAACTACGTGTCCGGTTTTCGTCAGTTTCCAGCAGGCGCAGGCTCCACAAAGCAAGAGAGCCCCTTCTATGCAATTCAAGTTTATATGGAGAAGAACGAGATTGACTTAGGCCGTTTCTACTTTGGGACGAAGCAAACCAATTCGTCATACGTTTATAGTCCTAATGTTGTTAGTTGTCCAAGTGATCCGATTGAAAAATGGGGTAGCTACAGATTTTGCACCGGTGATTCAGCCTACGCAGATAAGCGTTACCCAATGCGATTGCAATCAGGAAGAGGCGTATTTCTATTCCCGGGTTCGGTTAGATTGGCCGAGGTGACGGATGGATTGTCGTGTACCGCTATCGTTTCCGAGAGGAAGAAAAGTGATTTGCAGTCCCCTAGGCAATTGGGGATTGTTTATGCGAACCTTACAACCGGACTGCATGATCAATTGCCGTTAACTATAGAAATTGATTCGATATGCGACTCAAGTGGTTCTCTTCCGTACTACATGTTTTCAGGAAGAGATTGGTTGTGTAGTGGTTTGCTAGGATCGTGGTACAACCATGTCCGTGGTCCTAATGCGATTCAGGACTGTACCGTTGAAAATTCTGCGTCAACGACGGTGACCATTGGGGGAATTGTATCAGCTTCGAGTTACCACAATGGGTGTAACGTTGCATTTGCCGATGGTTCTGTTCGTATCTACGCGCCAACCGTAGATACGATCTTGTGGCAATCATTCGGTTCGAAAAGTGGTAGCGAAGCGGCTGTAGAGGTTGAGTAGTGATGTTACGTTTGAGCTTATTTGGAGGAGCGTGTTTACTGCTTTTGCTGGGATGCTCAAAGCAAGGTACTGTGGGGGCATTGGATGTTTCGAAATCGGTAGAGGTCGCCAAATGCGGGTTTGAAGAAGACCTGATTCAATTGAATGATTTCCCGTTTTCCAATGAGCCAAAAAGGGTAACAGTGGCCGTGGAGAATCGGAGCGGCAAGAGTGTTCGAATCCAGAGTATCGTATCATCTTGTGGTTGCACAAAGATTGCGTTTTCCGCCCGAGAAATCCCAGCAAATTCCGTTATCAATATCGAGTGTGATCTGGATTGCCGAACACCTGGGCCAAGATCAGCCCAATTGTGCGTGTTATTTGAGGGGAGGGGTGTTGCCAGCTATTGCAAATTGAATTGGTCCGTT
Organism: Pirellula sp.; assembly: GCA_046318795.1. Lineage (GTDB taxonomy): Bacteria > Planctomycetota > Planctomycetia > Pirellulales > Pirellulaceae > JBKCUI01. Next base: position 975 of record JBKCTT010000140.1, on the reverse strand, counting down.
GTTCCACCAATCCAATTCGCGGCATCGGAAATTCACTTTCCCAAGGGAACGACCAAACTTACCATTCCTATTGATATAAAGCCTAGAATTGACTTGGTTGGTTTTGATTTCGAAAGCATGCCTGACGATGCGATTTCAGCAGCTTGGGTTGACGAGGGCTTGGAAATCTCGATTCGACCGGAAAAGACGTCTTTGCAATCTGGGTCTCTTAGAGTTTTGCATTCGGGATCGATTATTCAACAATTCCCAGTTAGCTGGGAGAGGTTGATGGAGTTTATGATCGCACCGTCGACATTGCAACTTATCGAAAACCAGAAGGACTATATACTTTTCCTGGATGGAAAAGAAATCGAAGAAGTCAGCCTTTACGGCGAGATCCCGTCATTGGAGTTTCACGCAGGACAAAAGTCTCCGAAAGGATGTTTAATTAACTTACGAATTTTTGACTCAAGTAACCTTCCTAAGAAGGTTGAATTCCGAGTAGTGAAGACCGATGGGGAATCTTCAATCGTAGCACTTATGCTAACGAAAGAAGATCCGTAATGTACGCTCCAATATGCTAGTAGAGCAGACATTTGAAATGGACCCATTTGTGCTAGCCACAAATGCCAGTAGAACTCACTCGTTCACGCAATCATCCCCGACCGTGAACGCCAACGCGGCCTGATGGGCTCGCGGTGAAACAAGCATTTAGCCAGCATTTGCATTGATGCTGCTCTAATGTCCCGCGAGATAGTTGTATTGTGACAGCTATGCCGAAATCCTAGAATCACCAACGTTGCGGAGTGTTTGCAACAGCCGATAGATTCGAAACCCAGGTTTGCCATTTAACGAGACAAGGAAAGTCGCGATGAAGAGTTTTATGGAAAGTATCGCTCGGGGAACTCGACATATCGCACTGCAAAGTAAACTGGCCCGAATGACCCGACGATTTCAACATTGGTCAGGAGAGGATCAAGGTCGCTTGGACTTCTA
>JBKCTT010000139.1:0-50849 GCA_046318795.1 Pirellula sp. | reverse complement strand
GACCAGAAGTCCGGCAGTGACCAGAAGTCCGGCAGTGACCAGAAGTCCGGCAGTGACCAGAAGTCCGGCAGTGACCAGAAGTCCGGCAGTGACCAGAAGTCCGGCAACGATCAAAAGTCCGGCAACGATCAAAAGTCCGGCAACGATCAAAAGTCCGGAAGCGATCAAAAGTCCGGAAGCGATCAAAAGTCCGGCAGCGATCAAAAGTCCGGAAGCGATCAGAAGTCCGGCAACGATCAAAAGTCCGGAAGCGATCAGAAGTCCGGAAGCGATCAGAAGTCCGGAAGCGATCAAAAGTCCGGAAGCGATCAGAAGTCCGGAAGCGATCAGAAGTCCGGAAGCGATCAGAAGTCCGGAAGCGATCAGAAGTCCGGAAGCGATCAGAAGTCCGGAAGCGATCAGAAGTCCGGAAGCGATCAAAATACTGGCGGCAAGGGCACTCCGAGTGCGAATGGATCTTCAACCGGACAAGGGGGGGCAGGTGATAAAACGTCTGACAAATCCCAACCGGAGAGAGAGTTGCTGCCTACGGACTACGCAGATAAACAAACTGACTTAGCCCTCGATTACTTAAAGGAGCAGAAAGATCGGCCTGATCCGGAATTGTTAAAGCGGCTCAAATGGAGCAAAGAAGACTTGAACAACTTCTACGAAAAGTGGAGGTCAGCGAAAGAGCAAGCAGCAAGTGATCCAGACAAGAAAAGAGATTTGGACGCTGCTCTTCGTTCACTAGGATTGCAGCAGTCAAATCGACCAGCCAGTGGAATGAATATCTCGAGCGACGGCATGTCAGGCTACCGAGAATCCGCAAACCGTGTTCGTCCCCCGGAGTCTCTTCGCGAACGATTCGAGTTGTTTCAAAAGGCTCAGAACAAACAGCAAAAGTAGACACCGTCCTAACTTGATTCCCCATGCTGTCGAGACGACGACTTGGATCGGACGTGTTTTTTGGTTCCACCCCTACCTAGAGTTCGTTGTTTCAACAGTGGGTTCGTCACTCTCGACCGACTGAGACACTGTTAAACGGGTTGGTGTGCCCATTTTTGCGATCGCAAAACCTTCAATTCTGATTACGCGGAATAGTAGGGAGAGATCATCAGATAAGCGATAACTCCCGTCACAGATACATACAGCCAAATCGGGAATGCCCATTTAGCAACACGCCTGTGTCTTGGAATCTGCCCAGTGACAGCAAAGAAGAAGGCTCGCAATACTAGAGGCAGCACAACCAGTGATAAAGCGATGTGCGAGATTAGAACAAAGTAATAGACTATCCTTATTGGTCCCTCTCCGCCGAATCGAGTGGAGGGGTTTGTTAAATGATAAGTGACATAACAGACCAAAAACAAAGCGCCTAAGCCGATCGAAGTCGACATCATTATTCGATGAAGCCCGATCTTGCCCATTCTCTGGGCCACAAATCCGGCGATCAGGCATGCTGAGGTCAACGTATTAATTCCACCGATTACATGAGGAATTGTTTTCGTCCAGCTTCCCAGATCAAGCTTGGTCGGGATACCTAACAAGAGAGCTACAACGATTGGAATCGCAATAGACAAGACGTTAACGATTAGGTTGCTTCGCTTCTCTAAAATTGCAGTCGATCCGTTGGTCACGGTTGAATCCGCCTTAACTAACAGCCTAAGGAAAATGAAAGGGAATCAGAGGTACCTGATGATTGTTTCGATGTCACATCGACGAATCAGAATAGTCTACCGGAAATAGTCCACCGATAACGCTCGAGATCGAACTGACGATGTTTAGCTATTTAGTATAGGCGGATGGCTAGCTTGCTACGAGTCAAAACGATTGGCTAGGCTGCCGCGGCAATGGTGGGACCCGCATCACGATGCATCATGAACTTGAACGTGGTCATGCATCGTTGTTTCATCCACTTCGAGAGTTCTCGAAAGTAGGCTTCCCGACGTAAATCGTCATGCAAATCATGGCGACAGCCAGTCCATAACTGTAACGATGCCATACCATGAGCATTTTGTACGAACTCCTCGCTCGCTTCGGATGACACAAGCTTATCCTCAGTCCCATGCATCAAAACGGACATTGTTTGCAGCAACCCGGCGTTTTTCACAGCCCAATCACCCGAGTCGATAAGGCTGACTGCCATCTTTAAACACATGCGATTATGAACGTGCTTGTCGCGATAGTAGGCATCCTGGGCGCGTCTATCTTGGCTGAGATCCCGGGTTCTTACTGGTGCGTTAATTCGTACCCGGGGAAAACGTTTTGCCAGCCACCTGCCGACCGTCATAAACTGTTCGCTTGGCATTTTTGCTGGACGCAACATGGGCGAAGCCGCGATGACCCCCAACAAGCTCCGGCACTCTTCAGGTCGACGAAGAGCCAGATTTAAAACCAGGTTGCCCCCCATGCTTTGACCAAAGAGGAACTGTGGAATTCTGCCCCATTCCGAACGGGTTAGCTCGAGCCCGGAACTCACCTCATCGAGCAACTGCTCATAAGAATCAATGCGACCACGTGTTCCAGAGCTTCTGCCATGACCTATCAAGTCGATCGCGAGTAGTGCGATTCCCATGGATGCCAATGAGTTTCCCAGGCCTGCAAATCTGCCACCATGGTCACCAAAACCGTGAACGATCGTGAGTGCCGCCCATGGCTGGAAGGACTCTGGGAACCAAGAATGAACAAAACGATATCCGTTTGAACCGGGCCGAACGCTGGTCCAAGTTGCGACAGGGTATTCGTATAGATTCACTCGTTTACCTTCGTGAAGGGAGTATTCGCCATGTCGATGGCCACAAGTAGACCGGTTATGGCTCGCGAGGAGCAACCAGGTCAAGGTCACCACGGCAAAGCTTGCCTAACGTATCCAATCGACCCAGGGGAAACAGAAAATTAGCGAAAAACCAGAATGGAGAAAAAGGTTTGCCCGGATCAAAGAATAGGTAATCCTGTGAATACTCTGAGCCGATACCTTCCCCTGCTCATTTTGTCAATTTCCAAGAAAGCTGTCATTGTCTTGAAAACACCTGCAGAAAGACTTCGGCAACAGTTTCGCTACCTTATTGAATCGAAAGGATCAGCCTGCGACGATCCGATTTTGGAAACGATTTTGATTGCAGACGGCATGTACTTCGGCCGTAAATTTTGTGCAGCCGGTTTTGTGCTGACGTTTTTTGCTCAAGAGGAGCAGATCAAGATTTCAGCCCCGAACATGCAGGTGATTTACGCTTCTTCCCTAGAACAGTTTCTCGGAAAGACCTGGGACAGTGCGGGAACGACGAGTCAAGCAGCATAACAAGGCTTAGCTCGGAGGCGTAAACCTGGGTGCGTCAGTCGATGACTCATCGGTTTCGTTCTCATCTTTTTGGAGCGTCTTGGGACGTGGAGGCTCATAGTGATCGATCGCCTCGAATTCTCGTTTGAATTCATCGACGCTTTTCTTCAAACCGCGATAAGTGCCTCCCATTTTCCTAGCAACCTCGGGCAATCTGGAGCCAAACAACATCAGGGCTACGATACCGACTAGCACCATCTCCGAAGTCCCTACACCACCAATGAAGGCGATTGGTAAATCCATGTCTCACAACCTCGGTATATAGGTTCGCGAACGTTTACTTAACTACGAAGACTTCGTCGCGGGAGCGTCCGAGTTGGCATCGGAATCGTCTTCCCTCATGCCTTTTTTGAACTCAGTTGCACTTTTTCCAAGGTTCCTCATCAGGGCAGGAAGCTTTGCGCTACCAAATAGAAACATAGCTATCACAAGGAAGATCAATAGCTCTTGTGTTCCAAGTCCGAACATAATCAGATTCCAGTAGGTGGGAGGTGTCGAGCGAAGTTCGCTGTGCAGTCAATTGTAGATATAGGATAGGCAGTGTCAAACGCTCGGAGGTGCTCAGTGTGGTCCTGGCCCTGCGTTGTATTTTAGCCAGTTCCAGCAGACGATTCACAAACATATCCCACGAATGGAGATAAATTTCAAGAAGCTCATAATTCCGGAGCAGGGCGGAATCGTATAACGTTGTACGGATCCCGAATCCATCGTGCTGGACACCGGAACAAATTTTCCACAATCAAGCTGCCTGAGTAAGGCTTTCCACATGTACTGGAACGTCTACGGATTCGGAGACTTTGCATCCGCATCCTCCAGAACATCGCCCGAGTGTCCTTCGCATGTTGAGAAAGTGTGCAATAACGAGCAGTCCGCCACCTAGAGGGGTGATCCAATGGAGCAAGCCGTTCCAAAATCCGGAAAAACTCATCCCGGCAAGGAAAGTCTCAGGTTGATCATTGGATTCCGCGACGGTAGTCGTCTCAGATTGTGCATTTTTCCTGGACTCCCGTGCGGCACAAAAGGCACAATCCTCTCCGCATCCATCCGAATCCGATGGCACGCTCGCGACAGCCTGCCCTCCACATGTGCCAGAACTGCAGCAATCAGCAGGAAAAATGAAAGCGGAGCCGAAGATCAAGGCCAAGCCAGCTGAAGAAAATCCAAGTACTCTACCGTCCTTGTGCTTTCGGTATGCTGGCCAAATCGAAGAAGCAACTAAAGCGACACATACAACCGCCGCCGCTTGGTGAAACCAAGGACTTGCCATCCATCCGGTAAGGCTTAAATTCGGCAAAACTGCCAGCAAAATTGGAGTCGCGGCGCAGTGAATCGCACAAAGTATCGATGCCCCAATACCGAGGCTGTCTTTCCAGCGACTCATTCCATTCGTGCGATTCATTCAACGATCCTTGCCTGCTACCATTTAATGTACTTAAGGTCTGACATAGCCTCCAAATAGTAGCTATGTATTCCGATTTTGCAATAGAGTTGCAAACGCCCACCAATCCCATTCTTCGGTTTTGTCTAGGAATTCATGGAAACCAGTCTGCCACAAATCAAAAAAAATCTGGCAATTGTGCGTGAACGTATCGCGGAGTCGGAAAATCGCGCCGGTCGTCCTGCTGGGTCCGTCAGATTAATCGGGGTCACCAAGTATGTCGACCTGGACGCAACCCGTGAACTGGCGATGCTCGGGTGCTTGGACTTAGCCGAAAGCCGGCCGCAAAAACTGTGGAGCAAAGCGGATTCACTAGTTGATCTGCCCATTCGCTGGCATTTGATCGGACACCTCCAGCGAAACAAAGTTGCAAAAACATTGGAATATGCTCACGTTTTGCATTCCATTGATTCAGAAAGGCTTTTGAAGCAGATTGCCAGCGACTCGACCGAGACAGGGTCTCGCGCAGACACCGATCCCACTAAGAAACTGGTTCCGACGATCGATCTATTGATCGAGATCAACGCGACGAGTGATCAGTCGAAAACCGGGCTTGGTCTAGAGGAGGGGCGAAGACTGATGGAATTGGCGGCGAATTTGCCGGCAAACCTCCCGGTCAAGGTCACGGGATTGATGGGAATGTCATCTATCGATGCCTCCGAAAGCCAGATAAGTAGGGAATTTGAGATAATCCGCAACACGCGTGACTCTTGGGAAAGTGAATTTGGAATTTCCCTCCCCGAGCTTTCTATGGGGATGAGCGGTGATTTCGAACTTGCGATTGAGCAGGGGGCGACGATGGTTAGAGTTGGCTCTTTGCTTTTCGGATAGCCGCTCTCCGCAATTCTGAACCTTTCATCTCGCATTTCAGGACCTCGCTTCAAACCCCGGAACAATCGGTTTAACTGGCGTCATCCTCTTCGCGGCGAGTAAACTAAATCCCGCGATCGCCACTGCCGATTCCCCAACTATTCTTTCGACGACAGATTTTCCGGCGACAAGGTAATTCGAATATGATTCGTCCATCAACCATGATGCGGGCTTTCTTTGCAGCCGTTGGTATCTATTTGGTGATCGTAGGTGTCGAGTGTCTCGTCCTAGATAGTGCTGTGTTCGTTGCTGGTGTGATGGATGAGCCGGTGAACAACTCTTCTGGGGGCCTCTTTTCTCCGCCATCCCCCTCCACAGGAAACCGAGTCTTCAAACCTTCTGAATGGTTCCCCTGGTCGCTTATTGCTTGCGGATCTATTGTCCTGCTGTACTCGGTTTCTTTAAGAAATCAGTCACAATCTGCAGGCTAAGCTTCCGCGAACGATCGCAGTCAATTTGGCATCGAACTTTGCAGTCGGCCGTATTAAGCTACCTGCTCGGTGGAGAGTTTGTCTCCGTTACAACATGATGCACGGGCGCGAAGAAGACCTGTAATGTCGCCCCGTACATATGAATGGGGTGGTAATAAACGCCAACTCCCACTTGCATCACGATGCGCCGTTTCGAACAGCATTAACCCATCTACCTGCAGCGAACATTCCCATGGCTGAAAACATCGTATTCGCCCCCCAATCAATCGCTCTTACGATCGGCGGTTCTGACTGCAGTGGTGGGGCCGGCATCCAAGCTGACTTGAAGACGTTTCAACAATTCGGTGTTTATGGCGCCACGGCGATAACTCTACTCACTGTTCAGAACACATTAGGGGTTCGTGAGATACAGATTATGAGCCCCGAGTTTGTCATGGCTCAGATTAAATCGGTGATGGACGATATTTCGCCGATCATCGTCAAGACTGGCGCCCTGGGTAACGCCGCGATCATTAATGCGGTTGCCAAGTGGGCAGAGACACTGGAGATGCCGCTGATCGTTGACCCTGTGATGGTCAGTAAATCCGGTGACTCGCTCATCGATGATGATGCGGTCGATGCCTACAAGAATCTATTGAAACGAGCAACGTTGGTGACTCCCAATCGATTTGAACTCCAGAAGTTGACCGGCATTGAATTGGTGGATGAACAAGCCGTTGGAGAGGCGATCCATACGTTGCATCAGATGGGAGCAGTCTACGTGCTCGCCAAATTGGGGGACATTGGCGGCAAATCTCATCATATACTCGGAACAGGTGAAAAGAATTTTAGCTTGGTCATCGAGCGGTTCCCAACACCTCACACCCATGGCGCAGGATGCGTTCTTTCGTCCGCCATAACGGCCCTCTTAGCTCGGGGTGCCACCGATTGGCCGGCCTTAGTTTCCAGTGCTATTGAACAGACAGCGATTGCGATTCACAACGCTGAGTCGATTGGCAAGGGGCGATCGCCAGTGGAAACGCGAGTCATGCATCTCGACCCATCGCTTCTGCATGCTCAAGCATCGTGACGCATTGAAACTTGCGACTCATCCAACCCAACACATCCTTCGCAACGTTGAGCTTTGCATGAGACCTCAAACTCATGCCAGGAAAAAAGTACAGATCTGATTCGTCGTCACAACCGAGGAAATCGAGCGGATGTAGCAACAATGATGGCTGCACTCTATTGATCCAGCAGAATCGCATAGCGTTGTAGAAATACGACTTGGCAATCATCTTAGAATAGGTCGCCAAATACATAACGTAGCTCAAATGAATTGGGACTTTGAGCCAAGGCATGGTGGTAACCGGTATCTCGAGAAGGCCCGTTGCGCTACGGCTTCGCGAGGTAACACATTCCGTTCCGTTGATTTGCCACCAATACGGACGCAAGCTTTGGAAGCCTGCGTTCCAGTCGCCGAAAAGTTGTTTTCGTTTATCCCTTTCCGACCGACCTAACCCGCTATGCAAAAAGTAATACATTCGTGCTAGCGGTCCCAAAAAGGTTGGAAAGGTTGAGCAATCGTAAATGTATTTTCGATCTCGCAAGACACTCAAGACCGTCGGAGAGTAACTAAAGCCAGGTCCACGAAAGCCTTGGGGGGTTTCTCCGGTGGCTTGTTGAATCGCTCGCTCGCTCGATTCGAACTCTTCAATCACTTGCTGCCGATCGTACAAATGTAGCCATGGCTCATGATGGAAGGAATGATTGCCAACTTCGTGACCACGCAGTGATATCTGCCTAAGCACTCTATGATTGCTTTCGATCGCAGCATCTTGGCCCACGATAAAGAACGTAATCTTAAGATTGAATTCGTCCAAAAGATCCAGCACCCGAGGCACCAGTAATTCCAAATAGGAAGGAAACGACTCCCATCCTGCGTCACCGTGGGTCTTCATATAAGACCACTTGTTATCGAGATCCAATGAGATGCTGGCTAACATCCGCTAACACGCTCTACGATAACTTGTTCACTTCGATGAAACTGTCTACCGCATTCAGCACACGTATAGTCTTCGTCTCGGCCTTGAGAATCGGAAAACATAGCTAGTAATCGGCCACATCGACATACGACACCGACGCTGCGACACGGTGCTCCCATAGCAAGATGAAAATCAGGAATCGATTTCGTCACGATCGCCCCCATTCCAATCATGGCCCAGCGACCAATTCGTAGGCCACTTCCAATGATTGCACCTGCTCCAATCGTTGCCCCCGAACATACGAGCGTACTCTCTGTTGATTCATCAGGCTCGCTCGACCGTAATGTGGTGAGATCCGGACTCGCGGCGCGTGGAAAACGGTCATTGGTAAAAATGACCCCAGCTGAAATCATGACCCCATCCTCAATCGTAACCGCCGTACAGATGTAAACGTTGGAGTTGATCTTACAACGATTGCCAATCGACACTCCGTACGCAATGATCGTCCGCCCCCCAACGATACATTGTTCTCCAATACGAGTGTCATGTCGTACGTGAACATGATCCCAGATCGCGGTTTCGTTACCGATTTTGCATCCGTCTTCAATCATGGCCGTGGGATGAATGCGAGCGTTCACGATGCGATTCGTCCCGCAATCGGGGGATAGTTATCCACGGCAACCCAACCATCGGTTCGCATAGATTCGTAAGCCTTGTCGATCGCATCGGCCGATGCCAACGCATCTTGCGAAGTGATCAGCAGTGGCTCGATGCCACGCAGAGCGTTGCAGAAATTATTCAGTTGAGTCGTGAAGGCTTGAACTTTATCGTAGCCTGATCCAAATACGGTCCACTCACTATCAGAGGATCGCTTGTACTTGGATTCTTTCCAGCCCACCAATACTGTCCCTTGGGAACCATAGATGCTGACATACCAAGGAGTTTGTTTGTTAATGCTCCAGGAAAGATCCATGGCAGCCAAGGCCCCACATTCCGTTTTGGCATGAATACGAACCGTATCTTCCACCGGAATGGATTGATATCGCTTCCCCTCAATAACTTGAATCGAGGATAAAGGGCCGAGCAGATAGCGAACGATGTCTACCGAATGCGCACCGTTATCGATAAGAACTCCACCGCCGCTAATCGCGCGATTGCTGTTCCACCGCCTACTCATATCCACATGACCAGCGAAGGTGTTTTCGAATAGCAACACTTCACCTAAGACGCCCGATGTTACCAATTGCTTTGCATAAATCATGTCGCTCGTATAGCGAAACTTTGACGCCATCGTAAGTATTGTCTTATTGATGTCAGCATACTCAATCATCTGCGTAGCGTCATTAAGATTGAGTGCGATCGGTTTTTCGCACAGGACATGCACTCCTGCATCAGAAAGAGTTCGACAAATCGATGCGTGCGTATTAGGAGGAGTGCAAACGATTGCGCCATCGACACGACAGCCTGAGGAGAGCAATTCTTCAACCGAGCCAAAGGCCTCGCAATGTGTCGCTGCCCCCACAGCTTCGGCGGATTCCCTTCGCACGTCTGCCACGGCGACCAATTTAGCTAAGTTGGTTTTTGCAAAGGCTTGAATGTGGGTCTGCGCGATTCCTCCACTTCCAATCAACGCAAAACGAATTGGTGACTCAACCATATTTGGCCTCAACCTTTTACTGCATTTCGAATTGCTTCCGCGATGTACTCCACATGATGCGATTTATACTTTTCACTCCACGGCAGTACCAGAACTCGCGACAATGCCTCGAAGGTGCCAGGGAATTTATCGGGGGAATAATCTAGGGCCTCTTTTGCTGCGAGATTGAAAGGGAATCTCGAATTGCCAAAGGTCCTCTGGTCTCGAATCACTTCACACTGGAACGCTGGTTTTTGGATGTAACGAGGGGCACAGAAAACACCTGCGGCTTTCAGTTTTTGCCCCAAGCCGACCGTTCCACCAGGAATCATTTCTGGATCGATATCGATCGAATACTTCCAATAGGTATGCTTGCAACCAGGCTTGGCCTTTGGAACACCTATGCCAGGTATATCAGACAATAAATTCGACAGTTCGTCTGCTCTTCGAATTCTCGAATGCACACTGAAGTCTAGTTTCTCGAGCTGGGCCAAAGCAACCGCTCCAGTCAGCTCATTCATTCTGTAGTTCGGAGCCAAAAAATAATGATCAGGATTGGCGTCGCCATATCCCCACCCCTTGTTCACAAACAAAAAGCATCGTCTGGCCAATTCCGAGATATTGGAAGTCACAATTCCTCCCTCACCGGTCGTGATGTGTTTTCCTTGTTGCAGCGAAAAACATCCGATGTCTCCTATGGAACCAACCGGCTGCCCTTTGTATTCCGCCATAAAGGCCTGAGCACAGTCCTCGATTACGGGAATATTATGCCGACGACTTAGCTCCATGATCGGCCCCATATCACATGGGTTTCCGAAAAGGTGCGTCACCATGATTGCTCGTGTACGAGCATTAATACACGCTTCAATGCTCTGTGCCGTGACATTGTAAGTCCGTGGATCAACATCTGCGAAACGAGGCACGGCACCTTGGTAGAGTATGGCAGAGATGGCCCCCATATCTGTGATGGAGGTGGTAATGATTTCTTCACCCGGCTCCGGGTTGATTGCCGCTATGGCTGTATGCAATGCTGCAGAACCAGACGAACAAGCCGTCGCGTGATTCACCTCGCAGATTTTTGCGAACTGTTGTTCGAATTCCTTGGTAAACTCACCTTTGGTTGAAGTGAGTGTGCCAGACAATATTGCTTTAGCCACCCCTTCGATCTCTTCTTGGCCCAACGTACGACCGGAAATATCTTGGTCAGATGGGAGCGGTAATACTTGGGTCTTCTCTAAGGTGTTACTCATTGCTGTATCCGTTTATCAAATTATGTTCTTATGATCGTGTTTGAGATAACAACGATCGAGAGTGCGTTAACTGTTATGACGTTTTGGTGACAAGATCCTGGAAACGAAAATTCTCGACATCAACACCATGTGCTGTCGTATTACTGGCAAGGTTCTCATTTTCGAGAAGCCTAGTTTTCGCGTTGTCAGAATGGCGGGCGCTTCGATGATCGATTCTCCCATACGATCGATCTGCCAAGCGATCTCGGCGACTCCAACAAATCCATCATGAGATATTGGTAACTTTGACCACACATCCTTGCGATAGATACGAAAGCAACTGGTGTAGGTATGGAGTTTTTGTTTTAAGAGCAATCGATAGGCCGCCGATGCCAGCTTGGACAAAGCCAATCGCCATTTGGGAACGCCGATAACCCGACCGCTCGGATGATAGGGAGATGCAGTGATCATCGCGACCCGTTCGTCGATCATACTGACTAGTTCTTGTAACTGGAGTGGATCGTAAGTGCAGTCTGCATCAATTGTTGCAACCCACGGACTGCTGCTCGCTTCAATTCCCGATCGAATAGCTGCGGTGATTCCGCGATTCGAGGGATGGCGAACCAATCGTACCCACGAGTAGTGACCGAAGAGCTGCTGTAGAAGATTCCAAGTTGCATCACTGCTGCCGTCGTCAACAAGAACGACCTCGTGAATCTCGCCGCCAACAAAGTTTTCCCGCACGAGACATAGTCGCTGATGAAGCTGGATTAACCCAAGCTCCTCGTTGTAGCATGGAACCACGATGGAAAGCTGTACAACGCTTTTTTCTGCTTCGGTTTGGGCTTCTGGAAGCGTGGTAACCATGTCGGATCAAATTGCCATCATTGCAGGAAATGTGTCTCGCCCCGATTTAGATCAAAACCCTCGTGGAGACTTTTAAACTCCTGAACCCATAATAATTACTCGCCCGATCCGTCGACTCGATGATTCCGAGGGGCAGACAAAAAACCACGCTTGTTGGACACCTGAGGTCCGGTTGTAGCGGCTGTGGTTTTGCCCAGTGCGGCTACATAGTCTGGTCGATACGCGTTCGTATCTCCTCGATGGAGTAGAGGGGCCCGTGATTGCAGCCAGGACAACCCGACGCGGTTCGAGCCCAGGATTTCGGACTTTTTAGGTTGGAGCCCCAAAATGGCCACGTCCGGCACTGGCTCGGGCGAGCATGGTAAACCGTACAATTCCTAAGTGTCGGATCCAGAAAAATGCAATCACCATCCGAGTACTCCACCAAACTAACCCTCGCACCAACTTGGCGGGTAAATTTCCGCTGAAACTCATCAAGGTCGTCTTCCATGCCAATAGCCTCGGCAATTTGAGCGATTTCCTCCTCCGTGACCCAAACAAACCCCGTCTGTGGTCCGGAGCAACAATTTCCACATTGAGTGCACTCGAAGGAAAGCCCCTCGGAATACCAAGGAAGCTCGGAAGAGGTATTTTTGGACTCGGCCATATCGTTATTCTTTGGTTTCAGCGCGGGCGCGGGGCTGGCTTGAATTGACTCGGGATGCCCGAATCGGTACCTTCCCCTGCGAATGTTTTGTAAATATGCGTAGAATGTACCTATTCCACACGCTCTGACGCCGAAATCCTCCTTCAACTGTTACAAAAATGCAACTGCTCGAGAAAATTTGGGAAGGCACGTCGAACGCTGTCAACGGAGTTCTGGGAGGTATCGACCGCGGGTTAACCGTGTTTTTTGGTTCGGCCAACTCACGCCAAATCAAGCGTTGTACCGAACTCGCGAAACTGATTGGAGAGCTAGAGCCGAAAATTATGGCTCTAAGCGATGAGCAGCTTCGTGAACAGACCTTACTATTCAAAAAACGACTCGCTGCCGGCGAAACGCTCGATGATATCTTGGTCGAGGCGTTCGCAGTCTGCCGTGAAGGTGGGCGACGATTCCTCAAAATGCGGCACTACGATGTGCAATTGATCGGGGGAATGGTTCTCCACGGTGGAAACATCGCAGAAATGATCACCGGCGAAGGTAAAACGCTGGTCGCAACTCTTCCTACTTACTTGAACGCTCTCGAAGGAAAAGGGGTCCACGTCGTCACCGTAAACGACTACTTGGCTCGTCGGGATATGGAGTGGATGGCGCCGCTTTACATGGGCCTGGGGCTCACGGTTGCTAATATCCAAAGTGGCATGTCCGGCGATGAACGTCAACGCGCCTACGCAGCCGACATCACCTATGCCACCAACAACGAATTAGGATTCGATTATTTGCGGGACAATATGCGAATGGCGGCTCGCGGTGACAGCAGATTCCCCGCCTCCGCACAGCAGGTCCAAGGGCCGTTGAATTACGCCGTTATCGACGAAGTCGACAATATTTTGATCGACGAGGCTCGAACTCCCCTCATCATCTCCGGCAGCGCTGCTCGAGATTTGGGCAAGTACAAAGAAGCGGATGCCGTCGCTCGGGCCCTCGTTCGCGAAGAACACTTTGTTGTCAACGAAAAGGACCACACCGTTAACTTAACCGATGCTGGTATTCGCGCTGCAGAAAAACTCGCCGGCGTCGAAAGCTTTTATACCGTCGGGAACATGGAATGGCCCCACCTGCTCGACAATGCTCTCAAGGCCCATCAACTTTACAAACGCGATGTGAATTACGTGGTCCGAGAAGGCCAAGTGATAATCGTTGATGAGTTCACTGGTCGACTCATGGAAGGCCGGCAATGGAGCGATGGACTTCACCAAGCGGTCGAAGCCAAAGAAGGTGTCCAAATCAAGGAAGAGACTCAAACGCTCGCTACGATCACTCTCCAGAATTTCTTTAAGCTCTATAAAAAGATCTCTGGTATGACCGGAACCGCTATGACCGAAGCGGGCGAATTCTCCAAGATCTACAATCTGGGCGTGGTCGCAATCCCCTCGAACCGCGGACTGCAACGCATCGAATATCCAGACGCCATCTATCTAACCGAACAAGAAAAATTCAACGCGATCGCTGATGAAGTCGAACGTGTCAATAAATTTGATACGGTCTTCTTCCAAGATAAAAAGCGAGGATACTTGATCGGTAACATCCAATCGGAGACCGATTCCGAAATCGTCCTCAAAAAATCGGATAAGTCAGGCGTAGAAACCATCGCCAAGAGCGATATCGAACGCATCGAATACTCAGGTCGACCAATATTGGTGGGAACGGTTTCGATCGAGAAGAGTGAAAAACTCGCGAAACTCCTAGACCAACGTGGCGTTAAAGTCGCTGTTCTTAACGCGAAACAGCACCGTCGCGAAGCGGAAATTATCGCCCAAGCTGGTCGTATGGGAGCCGTCACGATTGCCACCAACATGGCCGGTCGCGGTACCGACATTATTTTGGGTGGCAACCCCGAAACCATGGCTTGGGCACAACTCCAGGATCGATACCCAACCAGGCTAGAAGTTCCCAAGGAAGAATGGGAAACACTGGTCAACCAAATCGACGAACAAGAGCAAATGAAGGTTCAAGGAGTCAAGGTCCGCGAAAAAGGCGGCCTCTACGTCGTTGGTACCGAACGTCACGAATCCCGACGTATCGATCTACAGCTTCGTGGACGATGCGGTCGTCAAGGTGACCCGGGCTCAAGCCGCTTTTACCTGTCACTCGAAGATGATTTGATGCGAATCTTTGCCGGAGAATGGGTCCGAGACCTATTCAAACGCATGGGGATGGGGAACGGCGAAGCCATCGAAAGCCCTTACGTTTCCAAACGAATCTCCGGCGCACAAAAGAAGGTCGAAGAACGCAACTTTGAAATTCGAAAGAATCTCCTCGAGTATGACGAGGTGATGGACTATCAGCGGAAAAAGGTCTACGGCTACCGTCAAGATATTCTTGAGGGGGCTAGCTGCCGCGATTTGGTCATGAAACATCTCTCGGAACAAATCGCAACGAACGTCGCACAATTCATGGATCCACTATTTGGACCTGAATCCTTCGCGAAATGGTGTGGCGCGCGGCTTGGTGTTCAATTAGAACCCAAAGATTTCCGAGGAGTCGAAGCGAACGTCGCCGAGATCTATGCAAAGGACCAGGCGCAGAGAATCGCAGAAACTCAAATCCTCGATGCCATTGATGAAAACCTACCCCGAGAAACGGAAGAGGCAGAATGGAATTGGGAAGCCATGACAAAATGGGCGAACAACCGATTCAACACCAAGTTTACGATCAGTGAACTAAAACGAGTCCCACGCGACTCCATGGACGAACATCTTATCGACGTGGCCTCGAAATATATTGATTCGATAGACCTAAGCGAAGGCTACCCCTACCTCGATGACGCTTTCGGTCATAAATCACTTGTTGGTTGGATGGCGAACAAGTTCGATATTCAAGTTTCTAGCGATGAGCTTCGCGGTTTGGAAAACGATGCAATTGCCGCAAAGCTACTTGCCCGCGCTGAAGAAACTTATGCGGAACGTGAATGCCAATTCCCTGTCATTTTGTCCTTCCGACGTTTTAGTGTCCCAACTGGCGAAAACGAGTTCTCGATCGATGGAACCGCTCTTGTTACTTGGGCTACCGCACGTTTCGAAGACACGACTGTCCTCCAGCAATTGTCCGACAACCCAGACAAAGCGTTTGAGCTTCTTGTAGAGGTCGCTCGAGCCTCGATTAAGCAAGGGCTTCAAATGAGAGATGTCGTGGCAAAGAAAACGGAAGAGATCTATGGTACAACCGAAAAATCACTTTTACGTGAGGTGCTCAGCCATAGCGATAGCCGTATCGACGAGATCGACTCATGGGCGAGAGAGACCGTATTCTGGAACGGGAACAAATCTGATTTGTCGAAATGGACAAAAAAGCAATTCGAAACCAAGATGCTGCAGGCCATCGACGATAAGTTTTTCCCGGAAATCAGACGAATGGAACGAACCGTTCTGTTGACGCAACTCGACTCCGCTTGGAAAGAACATTTGCTCGCGATGGATCACGTGCGATCCAGCGTAGGACTCCGCGGCATGGGCCAGATGGATCCCAAGGTGGAATACAAACGAGAAGGCATGAGACTTTTCGACCAAATGTGGCTCTCCATCGGTGAACGCCTAACTGATGTTATCTTCCGCATGGAAGCTATGGATGCAGATATTATCGCCGATTCCTGGGTTGAAGCGACCGCGCGTCACGATGAATTCGATTTGCGCAAGATGATGCAAAGTCAGCAACCGACCATGCTGGAAGAAAAGCAACGAGATCTCGAAGCCGCCGAGAAAGCCGGTCAGTCTAACGACGAACCAGTTCAACCCATTCGGAACCGAGGAAATCGAGTTGGTAGAAACGATCCATGCCCCTGCGGATCTGGGAAGAAATACAAGAACTGCTGCATGAGACAACAGCTCTAATACCACCTCATCACGTAAGTGCGGAACCGTTCTAAGGTTCGGTTTCGCAAACTGTCATCTGCAAGATAAGGGGCTAGTATGTCGTCTGGCAACGCCTCAAGCTTTCCCCTAAGCGAGACCTCAGCAAATTGGTACGTTCGCCAATTCTGAGTGGGTATTTCAGACGAATTCTTCAGTTGGATCATTTCTTCAGCCAGGAATGCCCTGATGCCATCACGCAGATTTTCATCAGTCGCGTCAACTAATGGCAAGAGCTCTGAGATACCCAACGGGCTAATCGTATGTGCCATAATCTGGACACTCGGCCGAATGTTAAACTGATCGATGCACCGAGCATTGTATCGATAAACGATCGTGTCGGTGGGCAAGATGATGTATACAAACAAAAAGCACATCATCGTCCAAAATTGTCGATAGACCAAATCGGAAAATTTCCAGCCGCGATATACGCGGAACAAGACGAGTATTAACCCAACAATAACGCAGGTTATCCCAAGTAGTCCCAATACTCGTAATCTCGTCATACCATTAAAGCCGATATAGACAAACATTCGATTGTATACACAAATTGCCAACAACAAGTTCTGAAGAGACCAGATGAGCCCGAGTGACCGCAATCGACGCACACTGGACGCCCCCCCTTGCTGAGATAATGGAGCTTGGTGATAAAAAACAACAGACAACACGATAGTCGTTAATGCCAATGCCACGGTCAACCAGGCAGCTCCCTCGTGGGCATAGCCTGAATAATGGAATCCCTCGGGAAACTCCCTGAACCACATGCTTCGAAATTCGATGAATAAGTACACGCCAAAAACGCCGATCAAAAATATTAGCGTGTTCCGAAAGGTCAAATAATTGGAGACAGCGACATCCGCCGTTTTATCAGAAACGGAATTCGATGGTAATACTGCAAGGGTAGAATCGTCGTAAGAAAAATCAGGCATCAAGCTGGGAATGAGAGCGCCAAAACCTGTAAGGCAAACGATCCCCCAAACAAACATACGCCCAAAGGTTACATTTTGAAACCATAACGTTGCTGCTTCAAAACAACTATTACTCCATTCCCAAAACTGCAAAAAGCTATCTGGATTGGCTTTGAGAAAAATCATTGCGAAAGCCCCCCCGAGAAGCAATGGCACCCCCCACTCCACGTATCGCTTTCTAATTCGATCATTAGTACATCCAGACACACTATACGCCGCTCCAGGCAATGCACTAAAGCCGCTCGGGATCCATCCAACCAAGAACGCTGTAAACGGTAGCCCTCGCAGCGGCAGTCCGTGCATGGCCAACGCTAGAAATAGGATTTGAAATATCAAGGCCACCACAATCAGCTCATCCCCTTGCCACACCAGCCTCAGACAAGAAATCAAAATGGTGGCCTCCAAAAACCAAGTTAATCGGTTTTGAAGACTCGCCCCTTTCCTCATACCAATTCCAAACATCAAAAAGAACCCGACGAGCACTCCCCATAACGACCAACCAGCGTACCCAACTCTCTGTTGAAGCAATGCATAATCAGTGGCACACATCAATGCAATCACGAGAACTAAATCTAAAAGCCTAGGTCGTGTGGCGTCCGAAACCTCATGCGGATCGATATATACGCGACCTTCCTCTCGATCAGAAAAGCTTGGAGATGAACCCGAGAGGGGAACGTCTGAAATAGCATGCAAGGGTTGGTCTGACATAAAGCTTTGCTTCGCAAAGTAAATTGACAAATTGGAGGCGGACAAATCTGTCCGCTTCAATTACTTTGGCAGATGCCCGCTCCGTTTTCAACAGGTTTTATGTTTTGCGACCAGAAAATTAATCGTTTTGCGAAGACTCATGTCTCGATCCTCTCCGCCCAATAACGACCAGTAATCCAGTTGCGGTTGCAAGCTGCGTTGGCAACCCCAGGATCAGAAAAACTCGCCAGCCAGCCTTACGCAGGAACACATCTAGGCACTCGCGTAACTTTTGTTCGTCGCACCCTAGTTCGACTGCATAAGCATCGCAAAACGCTTCCGAGAAAAAGGCATATCCAACTAAACAAACACCGTTGGCAATGGCACACTACAAAAACATAATTGTGAATAGTGCCTGTAGCCAATACGATTTCGAACGGCCCATTAAAATGTTGGCAGTTCCCGGTAATCAAGTGCGGCCGATTTGGCGAGTATGTTCTCAATGCCGTGAGAAGATAAGCCGAGGTGTCCCCCAACGAAGACTCACAGCATATCGCCAGCTTTCTTCTAGCGTTTTTTGTAGGCCGCAACTCCGACAAGGCTCGCTGCGAGACACGGCCTACAATTTAGAATTCGATGGTTTTCTTGAGAAAGATACCTTTCTCTTCGTTGCTATTCAGCAGCAGGTCGGCTCAAGTTAGTCCAATGATTGCGGGCATCATGACCTCGGACTTGAACCCCCTTTTCATTCCAACCTAATGCTGCGTGAACGTCTGCAGCGCAGTAACGCAACGTAAGGGCGCAGCGGCGGCGTGTAGACCGATTTACTTCGGAGCCGTGCAAAAGCAAATCCGAATGGATCGATGCCCAGCCTGCAGGGAGAGGGTTCCAAACGACCCGGCCATATTGCTCGGGATTGTCGATCGTCTGATTGAGTACGTTATGGTCATTCGAGCTACTCGGACGATAAGTCATGTGTCCATGATGATGGCTACCGGCGATGAATCGCATACATGCGTTCTCTTCGTCTGCATCATCGATGGCGAGCCAGACCGTTACCGCCTTGGATGGAGTCAATGGCCAGTAGCTGGCGTCTTGATGCCACGCGACTGCTTTGCCATCTCCAGGCATTTTGCAGAAAAAGTGGGAGCCCCATCCAATGACGTTATCACCGAGCAGGTCGCTCACGTAGTCCACTATCTTAGCATTAGTCAATATGTCGTATACCGGCCCATACTTCATGTGCGCCGAGCTAATCGAATAGCTATCACCACCTGATTTGATCACGCGAGCTAGCAAGCCATCGAAATAGCTTCTAATTGCGGCAATCTCTTCGTTATTGAATATCTGCAACGGAGCAACGTATCCGTCCGCATTGAATCCATCGATTTGTTTACGTGTCAAACATTTGGGGGAATCATTGGAAGACGGATAGAACCTAAGATCGCGATCCAATGACTGAAGCTCTTGATCGGTAGGAACAATGGAATAGGTTTTCATGGTTGCTTTCTATTGAGAGGTAGAGGGGTTATGGTTTGCTCTGGGTAAACGATTCCGCGAGCCCAATACTTGGACGAAGCGGAAATGTGCCGGCTCATTTCCATCACTGCTTGCTTTTTGTCGCGGGCAATTAGTGCAGAGGTAATCGCGGCGTGCTCTTTGGCTTCTTCAGCCAGTCGATCGCAATCTTCACGAGTCTCGGACTCAATCCATGATGCGTCGCGAAAGGAACGAAAAAGTTTCGACAAGCGTTGCAACTCCCGATTCAGAAATTCGTTGCCACAGTGGGCTGCGATCGAGTCGTGCAGCTGCGAATCCAACTTTCTCGCCCGAAGAATATTCTTTTTGCCTTGGATAGGACCAGTCACGAGTACTCGGAACTCATGATCCAGTCTCCTTAAGACATTGCTCGGGATGCGATGAACCGCTCCTCGAATCGCTTCACATTCCAACGCACGCCGGACTCGGCAAACATCTTGGATTTCGCGTTTCGAGAAGCTATGGATGGTCGCCCCGCGATTCGGTTCCAAATCGATGACCCCGATCCCAGCCAGTTCCGCAAATGCTTCCCTCACAGGAGTCAAGCTCACCCTGAGTTCATCTGCAATTTGTTTCGTGGTTACGCGAGAGCCGGGAACGAACCCCCCGTCCACGATTTTTCTCAAAACAAAAGCCACAATATGCTCTCGCTTTTCGCCATGGCTAGGTAATGAATCCATACGATTTCCGAGGTTTCGCCGGTGGAGCCTTGCTGGACGGGTCATTTGTACATAATACCACAGGGATTGTATACAATCAGCGATCCATTGTAAAGGGAGTTATTGCCTGTGGGAGTTGACAATAGCGATGGTTCTGATGTGCGCCGCATTCCGGTTTTGACCGTTGGGCGTTATACTTCGGTGAAGAATCACAACTCGGATTAATGGACTGGTGGATTCTTATCGATTCACCGTATGGCAGAATACCGTTCGAATTAGATTTCGAGTGCGGATAGCCTTTTAACGAAATACTCCTCAACGCATAGATCCATGTCGAAATATGTTGTCCGATGCGGACGAATGCGAACGCTTTACATAATGACCTCGCGAAGCGAGCATCCGCGAGGGCGTATTGTGATAGCGAGAACCAATCGTGGCCTGGAGCGGGGTGAGGTTCTATGTGAAGCAACCGATCGCGTCATCTCACAGATGTCAGATCCTCTCAATGGGTCAATTCAGCGAGATGCGACCCCCATTGACGAAAAGGAGCATCAGCAAATCCAGAAATCCTTGGAGCGAGACTTCGAAACGTGCAAGGGGCTGATTCGGGAAACAGGGTTACCGATGAGTTTGGTCGATGTCGAGCGGATTTTCGGTGGCGAGCTAGTCGTCGTTTACTACACAGCGGAGGACCGGGTCGATTTTCGCGAGTTGGTAAAAAAACTTTCGGGGCAATTTCAAACACGTATCGAGATGCGACAGATCGGGGCTCGGGACGAAGCCAAAGCTTTGGCGGATTATGGTGATTGCGGCAAGCCCGTGTGCTGCAATACACACTTGAGTTCCATGCCTCCGGTATCCATGCGAATGGCCAAGCTTCAGAAGGCGACGCTTGATCCGAATAAAATTTCAGGTCGTTGCGGTCGTTTAAAATGTTGTTTACGGTACGAAAACGACACGTACGAGGAGCTCGTAGCGGACATGCCGCCACCTGGAAGTGAGATTGTGACTCCGCAAGGAAAAGCTAGAGTATTGGGACAGGAAATCCTGGGTCAACAATTGCTGGTAGTCACGGAGGATGATCGGCGGATACTGATCCCCTTGTCAGACTGCCTTACTGTGATCAAGCGAGGCATCAGTTTGTAGGACCTCCTCTGACGCAAAAGACACTTGCAGAGCTATCCCTGATAAGTCGAGTCTGAGCGAATTCCCCCCCCGAGCCAATACCGTGAATGAACAAATTTTAGCAATTATTGAGCTACTACAAAAAGATCAGCGCTATCATTTGGAGGCTTATCAATTTGTTCGCGAGGGGCTTGGTTATGCCCAAAAGGTCATGAAGATGCCGGCAACCAAAGAGGACGGCGTCGAAACGGGAGCCAAAGATCACCATCTGACAGGGCAGCAGCTTTGCGTCGCACTGAAAGAATATGCACTCGATCGTTATGGGTACCTAGCCCAAACGGTTCTCAATTCCTGGGGAATTTACAGCACGAGCGACTTTGGGGAAATCGTATACAATCTGATTCGTATCAAAGAGATGCGAAAAAGTAAAACCGACCGTCGCGAAGACTTTGATGACCAATTTGAGTTCGAAGAAGCGTTTCAGCCACGATTCGAACTCTCATCGGATGCGAGTTAGTTGTGGCCACGGCTAATCGAAGACGTCGTGCGATAGCAACCACCCTGCTCCTTGGAGCGTGGGTTGCGTACTTGGTTTGGGTATGCTTCAAAATTGCAACGAGTGGCTAACGGTAGTCCTCTATTCAATTCGCAGTTTGGATTTCAGGTTCTTAGCTGTTAGACTATTAGCTCGTTGAAGGTCGGAATTAAACTGATGACCATCAATGCATGAGGCACAAATACATTTGGTCTTTGAGGGTTCGCAGAAAGTTTCCCAAGGTCTATGGAGCAAAACCGACCTCCTATCGATTTGATTGCTCGCATCCAAACGCCTGAGAATATTGAGTTTCAATATCGGCTAGCGGGGCCGTTTCGTCGTTTACCGGCTTTTGTGATCGATGTTGTCGTGCGCACGCTGATCATTGCGGCGGTTTGGTTCCTGTTTGTACTTATAGGTGCACTGCTCTTTGGCCGATCTGGCTTTGGGGCATCGATGGATCTGATCATCTTTTTTTTGGTGGTGTTTCAGTTTTTTTTGCAGTGGTTTTACGGGGCTTTTTTTGAAGCGTACTGGAATGGGCAGACCCCGGGCAAGTGGCTCTCGGGATTGAGAGTCATTTCTGTTGATGGGCGGCCGATCAATATCTCCCAAGCGATTGTTCGCAATCTATTGAGAACTGCTGATTTATTTCCAACGGGAATTGTTGGGATGGTTTCAATGACCGTCACGGAACGATTTCAACGATTAGGCGATTTAGCGGCGGGAACGATGGTTGTTGTGAACCAGGTTTCCTGGGTTCCGCCAAATGTCAAATTCGAGGATGCACGCGTGCCATCGCTGGCCGAACATATACCTGCCGATTTCCGACTTAGCGCGACTCTCGCCAAAGCGATCGCTCTGTACGTCGAACGGAGAGCCAAAATCCCAATGAGTCGTCGGGCGGAGTTGGCTAACTACATCGCGATGCCACTTTTTCGCAAGTTTGGATTTCGCGAGGACACTAGTTCGGATTTGCTTTTGTGTGCGATCTACTATCGAGAGTTCATCGCGCGCGAGGCATTTACGTCAGAGCTCCCGACAGCAAAACCGTCAAAGCTCCTGGCCAACTCACCACTGGACTCGTTGGTTGCCTCCAGTCAATTGCCAGCATCGGGCGACATGCCACCTGTTTTGAGTCCAACCCATCCAACTCATCCGTCGCCCCGATAGAACAAAGGTACAATCTATGAAAATTGCTGAGGTTCTCGAAAGACGACGCGAAGGTTGGGCCGAGCTCGAGACAATGTGCAACGAAATGAAGTTGGGCAAGTTTTCTTATAAAGCGAACGGAGCTAAATTAGTTCGATTCTCATCTCTTTATCGGGCCGCATGCACCGACTTAGCCATGTCGGACCAATATCAACTTCCCCCCTCTACAATCGAGTATTTGCATCGACTCGTAGGTCGCGCTCACAGCCAACTCTATCGATCAACAGCTCCCCGATTAGACCGCATATTGCAATATGTGCTTCTCATCGTACCCCATGCAGTCTTTCGCGACCCGTGTGTCATATTGGCAGCGTTGCTTTTCTTTGGATCGTTCGGGCTTTCAGCTTATATTGCCTACTCAACCCCCGAGGCGCGGGAGCATGCCAACAGGGTTTTAGGAGAGGAACAAATTGAGATGATGGAGGAAATGCACTCTCGGTCGATTCGATCCTTTGGAACGAGCTCTGCGGGTTTAGCTAATTCGGCAGGTTACATTCAACACAACGCTGGGATCGGCTTGCAGTGCTTTTGTCTTGGACCGCTCATATTGCCCACAATTGCCATGTTAATCTTCAATGGCTGTACCTTGGGCACGGTGTTTGGATACATGGCGACAGATGATGCCCTGTCCTCTGCGAATTTTTTTCAGTTCGTAACAGCTCATGGGGCGTTTGAATTAACCGCCATTGCATTGGCTGCCGGAGCGGGGATGCGAATTGGGGTTGGGTTGTTTTCTACCCAAGGATTTTCTCGTGGGGCATCGTTTCGCATCAATGCTGAGCGATCCCTGCCTGTAATTCTCTGTTCTGTGTTCCTTTTTATTCTGGCGGCTTTTACCGAAGGATGTCTATCACCGGTCGATTTTCCGTTTCTGTATCTGGTTAAATTAGCGGTTGCCGTTCTCTCTTCAACTGGTCTGGCGGCTTACTTTCTCCTTTTAGGATGGCCGACACCACAGCGACTGAATCAACTGGCTCACCATCCAGATAACCCATGGAGAAAACGAGATGCAGTTTGATAAAACCGCGATCGCGATTTCTCAACGACGACTGATGGACTTGATCGACTTAAGTTTGATCGTTCTGCGTTCGTATTTTGGAAAGATTGTCCTATGCGCATTGATTGGAATCGCTCCCTTCGCATTGCTCAACTTTGCATTGACGTTTCCGCTTTGGAACTATGAATACCTCGCAATGCGATCGGTCGACGTCTCTGATCCACTCGCTTATCGGATAAGGTTTTACATCATTCAAATGACATTGGTGTTTTTGCAGATGCCGCTGGCTTTGTCCGGCCTAACTTATTTCATTGGACAAGCTGTGTTTGTCGAGCAGCAGTCGATCAAGCAAGTTTTCAAGTCGTGTTTAGAGCGTTGGTTGCAATTGACGCTAATCCTCGGATTTCTTCGAGTTGCAATTCTTGGTTACTTCCAGCTTCTGTATATGTTTTACACACCGGAATTAAACGTCGGGCTGGAACTAGGAATTTGCTTGTTTCTAGTTTGTGGTTCTGTTTTCATCACACGAGCGGCACGCCCCTTTGCACCGGAGATTCTAGTGCTCGAGAGAACAAATCTGTTGAAGAAAAAGTCGTCGAATGTTTCGCCTAACTATTCACAACGAAACAAATGGTTGCACTCCATGCAGTTTAGCGACAACTTTGGTGCTCATTTGTTGCTGTCTTGCGTTGCGATTTGGGGTGTTGCTTGCTTGTTGATATCTTTGGTTCTTTTAGTAGGAGTGATATCGAAAAGTTGGACATGGAGCGAGTGGATAGATTTGCTGGGATTACCGATCGCCTGCTGGACAATCGCCATCTGGATGACCATCATCCGATTTCTTTTGTACATGAACACTCGCATCCAAACTGAAGGCTGGGAAGTCGAACTAAAATTTAAAGCCGAAGGCGATCGATTGGCAGAGGCAGGAGTGCAATGATTATTCTCGCTTCACCTCAGAAAATAGACTCATTGTTGTTGGTGGACTCCGGGCGTCAGACTAAATCATCCCTTCTGTTGCGAATCATTTTCATGCAACTTGTACTGTGGACCATGTTTGGCTCAACATCCATTGCGAGGAGCGAGAGTCCTGATGATGTTGCTTTAAAGAGGGGTTCCGATCCCGTTTGGTACTCCCCTGAAGAAAGATCCTTAGTTCCTGTCACGCCGATTTCTCGCAATAGAATCGACGCCTCCGATAGACTCGATCGAATCGCCTCCACGAACAACACGAAAACAAAAAGTTATTCGTGGTTGACCGAGTTTTTCGAGGGGCTATTGGAATTTTTCCGCAACACATGGCATATCGTTCTGATAGTTGTCTTAGTGGCCGCCGTCACCTTAGTCGTTTTGCTTCTTGTTAGAATACAGAACCTGGTTGAGGCTCCGAACAGACAACTTAGTGGTACCACCTCCGTCGCAACTCAACAGCGTAAAGTGACTGACCTTCCTTTTGAGTTGGATAGCCCTGACATCCCGCTTTTTCAACTCGTAGAGCAACACCGAGCGCGAGGCGATTACTCCAAAGCCATTGTCTATCTTTATAGCCTAATGCTCATAGAACTAGACTCTGTGGGTTTGATTCGCTTGGCGAAAGGCAAGACGAATTGGACCTATCTTCGCGAGTTAACTCCACGACAGCACGAAAATGCGTTTGCCACGAAGGTTGTCTATTGGTTTGAGCACGTTTTTTTTGGGAAGCAGAACATGGATGCTCAGGCGTTTGAGTCGCTATGGGCCACATTTCCCCAGTTTAACGAACGCTTGAAAGAAGCACGCAAGGAGCAACGCTAAATGACAAGCACGTTTCGAACCCTAGATTGTGTCGCTTCTATTGCCTTTATATTACTACTTTTCCTCTCGGGTTGCGGTCCAACTCAGCCAACACGCGATTATGGTGCAAGCGAGGGTGCGACCTCTAGATCGAGTCCCGACGGTTTCTCGATTGTTCGGCAGTTATGCGTTGAGGCGGGCTATGCCACGACCTCAGTAAGAAGCCTACCAGCTAATGGAGAACGAAAACTATCCTCTTTAGTATGGGCTCCGCATGGTTTCAGTTCGCACAATTCGGAAACGATGGATTGGGTTGAACGTTGGCTCAAGTCTGGCAACAAGACGCTCGTTTATGTGGGTTCGGATTACTCGCCACTTGCCGACTATTGGGAAATGGTCAGCAAACTAAATCATGCACAAGGTAAATCGGACAATACGAATATCGATGCCGCGTTCGAAAAATCGAACCTTCTCAAGAGTCTAACTAGCGGGTACCAGGTCTACGCATTTCCCTGGGGACTCTACAGAAAAAAGTTGGGAGAACAAAGAACAATAGCACAAGTGGAGGGGGACTGGGGGCAAGAAATCAACGAGACCGAAATCCATCTGAAGCATCGAAGTTATTTTCAAGTCTGGAGTGAAGTTTCCGACAACGAAATCGATCAGTTATTGCAAGCCCAAGGGACGAGTACAAAGCCTGCCACCCCTCCTACGCCAGCCCCTACGCCCCCTGCTTCTCAACCAAATGCACCACCAGGTTTTCTTGCCTCCTGGTTAAAACAAGAGTCTTGGGGCGAGGAGTATGTCTTGGCGGAAAAAGCACGCCGCGATACCGCCAAAGCTAACGAGCAAGAACCATCCGCGGAAGCAACCAACGAAAGTGACTTTTGGAGCGTATTTACGGACCAGCTCGAAGATGAACCTGCTTCTAATCTCCTCGTCGGAG
Organism: Pirellula sp.; assembly: GCA_046318795.1. Classification (GTDB taxonomy): domain Bacteria; phylum Planctomycetota; class Planctomycetia; order Pirellulales; family Pirellulaceae; genus JBKCUI01. The sequence continues at coordinate 24,106 of JBKCTT010000139.1, read as the reverse complement.
ACGATGGCTACCCAGCAAATGACATCCTGAATCATGATGTCGTGCTATCGGGGCCTGATCGATCACCACTGATATCGATCGTAACAAAACCTAGTTGGAGTGGCTCTCGAGTCATTCTTCTCGCTAATGCGTCTCTACTATCCAACCTGTCCCTTACGTTTGAAGGTAATCGAATCATCGCCAACCGCCTAATCAGTACCTTTGCACCAGGGCGTGTCGGTTTTCTATCTCAACCACAAGACCCAATCGTCTTGGATGGCGACAATAGCTCCAGCGGACTAACCGCACTGCTGACCAAACCGGTGAATTTGCTAGCAGCGCATCTTGTCTTTTTGGGATTAGTGGCCTTGCTCTATCTTTGGCCCATTTTTGGCAGACCGTCCGAGCTGCCTACTCCGTCGACACAGAACTTCTCGCAGCATATCAACGCGCTCGGAAGTCTGCTCCAGAAAACAGGTGATGAGTTTTACGCACGCACGACGATAGCGGACTATTTTAGGCAGGTAAAAAAGGATCATAACTCCACATGGGCCAACTTGGACGCAGAGTACACGCCGACTGTGGCATCTCCCTTTAAGAACGATGATGCTAATTCTGCGATGAACAACTCGAACGGCTAGACATCCCGGCCATTCCTTCTCACAATGCGCAAAACGAAAATCTTAGACCCTTTTTGACCGAGAATAACATGGCAAAGAAGAGCATTGCAGCAGTGGATTGCAAAGGAAAAGTTGTCTTAATGCGAGTTGACTTTAATGTCCCTCAGGATGATGCCGGAGCAATTACCGATGATCGTCGGATTCGAATGGCATTGCCTTCGATTGAATCCGTGATTTCCCGAGGTGGGAAACTGGTATTGCTGAGCCACTTAGGCCGTCCCAAGGGGGTTGGTCCGGAGCCAAAATATACGTTAAAGCCAGCAGCGGAGCGACTCGCTGAGCTGCTTGGAAAACCAGTCGCATTCGCCTCAGATACGGTCGGTCCACAGGCTGAAAGCGTGATCAAAGGTCTGAAGGATGGTGAGGTCGCCGTTCTGGAAAACGTACGCTTCAATCCAGGCGAAGCGAAGGGGGAACCAGAGTACGCAAATCGACTCGCCGGATGGGCTGACATTTATTGCAACGATGCATTCGGAACATGTCACCGCGAGGAAGCGTCTATGGTAGCGGTACCTCTCGCTATGGGATCTAAGCCAAAGGTTGTCGGTTTCTTGGTGGAAAAAGAAATCAAGTACCTCAGTGACACCATCTCTAACCCATCTCGCCCCTTTGTTGCTATTTTGGGTGGCGCTAAAGTAAGTGATAAGATTAATGTCATCAACAACCTTCTAAACGTTTGCGATCAAGTCATTATTGGTGGCGCGATGGCTTACACGTTTTCTCTCGCCCAAGGTGGCGCAACCGGGAAGAGCCTGGTAGAGAAAGACAAAGTCGATCTCGCGAAGGAGCTCATCGCCAAAGGTGGCGACAAACTGGTTTTACCAGTTGATACCCACTGCGGTGATGACTTCAAAGGCACCTGTAACAAGCAAGTCGTACCCGCGGGGCAAATACCGGATGGCTGGGAAGGTCTCGACATCGGACCGAAATCTGCTGAAAAGTTCGCATCGATTGTCCGTGCTGCTAAGACAGTAGTTTGGAACGGTCCGATGGGAGTTTTCGAAATGCCTCCTTTCGATCAAGGGACAGTGGCAGTGGCGAAGGCTGTTGCGGACGGCGATGCCGTTAGCATCATCGGTGGAGGTGACAGTGCAGCCGCAATCGAACAGCTAGGTTTCGCAGATCAGGTAACCCACGTGAGTACAGGTGGTGGAGCTAGCCTGCAAATGCTTGAAGGCGAAAAATTCAAGGCAGTGGAAATCCTCGACGAGGCATAGTCTGCGAACGAGGCTCGAAAGCCGATTACTTGAAAGCAAAACGCAAGAAGGGACCCGGATAACCAGGTCCCTTTCCTCGTTATAGCGATTAGCTAGACACCAAGAAGCTCTTCGCACTCTTTAGCGAGCCGCTTTCTCGCGACGTGCAATCGACGCTTGATCGTTCCAACCGGCGCATCAAAGGCCTGACTCATTTGAATCAAGCTTTGCCCGTCAAGGTAGAACGCAACCAACGTTTGTCGGTCGAGTTCACCAAGCCGCTCCAGTCCAGAGCGAACTTGTACCGATCGCTCCGTCGATAAAACGGTCTCAAGTGGCTCGTCATCGTACGAGGCCGTCGCTTCCAAGATCTCTTGGTCCACCGAGTTAGGCTTTGGCCGTCTGGTCAGACGGTTGATCGCCATGCGATGAACGATCTGCCTTAACCACCCACCGAACGCTTCAGGGGTTTGAAGCTGATCGATGCGTCGAAACGCTTGGATAAATACGTCCTGGCTTAGTTCCTGCGCCTCATCCCAGTTCCCCATTCGCTTGTAAGCGATGGAAAGGATGTGGTTTTGGAATCTGGTGTACAGAGCTTCCATGGCGCTGTGATCACCAAGTTGTGCAGAGCGAACCAGCTCCACAACAGATTCTTGCGTCTTGTCTTCAAGTAATTCAGCAGTGGTCATATTGAAAATCTCTCTCTCATAACCCACAACCAAAGCCGGCACTTACAACGCAGTTCTCATGCGTCGAAAATAGCCTCGGTTCTGAGTGGTTGTTGCGGATCACGAGATAACCATCGCTGGCGTACCACATACCAGTCTTCGCACGGATTTGCCGATACGATAAACAGAGTAGGTCAGCTCATTGATGACACAACTCTGCACGTGAGGAATAACCCATCCGAATAAGCCTCGGTTGGAATTCAACAAATACAGGAGTTGATCTATCTCGTGTGTCGCCAGGTACGATTTCGAGATCCAGCCAACGGCGATGAATGGCTAGCCTCGTTTCAGACAAGTCTGAGTAGTGCGGTCGAGTTACGAACTCGTACACTTGGTCGTTTCGGATATGGATTTGACAACGGGTTGAAATGCTAGTTGAACTTGCATTCTTCCCTGGAGTCCTTGCCATTCCTCTGACCACGGATAACCGCTGGGCCTGCCGAGCCCATTGCGATCATCTGTCGTACCTGTCATGCGTTTGTGTAGATGGCGGAGTAAGGATGCTGCCTCGACCACTGCTACAATCGCGCTGTTTCGCACTACGGCGACAACATTGACAAATCGATTAGCAATATTCACTTGACGCATTACATCCTCCCAACGCCCTTTTCGGCGCATGTGTAGAGAGATTCCATTGAAACAAAATAAGCAGTGGCCCGTTGGCCAACTGTCTAGTAAGCGAACCCATTTCTGCGTTCGCTTACCCGTTAGACTATAGTAGCGTAGGTAAGGTTCGGAAGAAAACTTACAAAGCGTAAAAAATTTCCTAAAAGTTCGTATTCTTGAGCAGAAAATCGGCCCCAATTCGGGTGGGAGTAGGCCCAACACTAAGTTCATGTGCACCGAAATGGCAGCTCCGGACAGCGGAACATAGGCGATAAGAAAGCCGCAACACAAAGTTTTTTGTAGCGATTCGGTCGTTTTGATTAACCACCCTTCCGGAAAATCAGGATTTAGCTTCCCCGACAATCCAAGGGGTAGCAATTTCTCTAGAATAGGTGAACAGATCGGCTGAGTGCGAAGTTTGCCCCGTTCAGTTTCGGGGGTCGAGTTTCTCCAACACGATTCCCGACGTTTGCTACCCAATCCAGGAAAGACTAAATGAATCAAATGAATGGGTTATCTCGAAGTCCATTCTATGGCTTATCGATTCTATTTCTTTTGACAGCATTCCTAGTAGACACCTACGTGGAGGGCCGATCCGCCCATGCTCAGGTTGGCGACCCACAAGTAACCGATTCGAAAACGGCCATCGCAATCGAAGTCAAGCTGCCCCTCGATGCGGCTTCCGAAGCGAGTCTCATTCGACAGTTAGAATCCGTTTCAGCTCGTGCCTCTGGCTTGGATCGTCCAATAGTCATTCTCAATTTTGAACGTACATCGGCGTCTCTCAATCAAGCGGAAAGCCTGCTTGGGCAAGGAACATCGTTTGAAAAAGCACTCTCCATTTCCCGTTGGCTTACCGGCCCAAAAGGGAGTCGACTGAGAACGATCGCTTACTTCAATGAATCCTTAGTTGGACACGCCGTCTTAGTGGCGTTAGCCTGCGAGGAAATTGCGATGGCGGCTGATGTCGAGTTCGGTCGCGCGGCGATGGACGAACCGTCCGTGGATGACACAATCAAGCAAGCCTATGTAGATGTTGCGAAGAGGCGTAACAGCTTCCCAGCCGCTGCAGTGCTTTCGATGTTGGATCCCGCCGAAACCCTCTTTAAGTTGGAACTTGAAAACAAGAAAACGGAGTACCGGACCTCAAAGCAACTCGAGAGTGACGGCCGCCCAGAAGGAGCGTGGAATGAAGAACAGCTTGTGCCCAACAATCAACTCTTCTTTGTTGACGGCCACTCCTTGAGGCGATGGCAATGGGTCGCTCACACTGCCATGGATTTAGAACAGCTCGGTCAGGTTCTCCGGCTTAACGGTCCCATGATTACGCTACCATCCTTTGATGGTCCACGCGTTGCGATGCGCACCCATCTACGAGGTATTGTAACACCTCGTTTGGTCAATCGTGTTATCCGGGCGATAGATGAAGGGCTCAAGAATGAGGACATGAATCTAATCGTAATCGAACTCGACTCCCCAGGCGGCAATTTTGACGAATCTCTTCGCTTTGCGCAATACTTAGCAGATATTAAACCATCACGCGCTGAGGTCGTGGCTTACTTGCCTCATAGCTTACTAGGCGATGCGTCGCTAGTCGCACTAGCTTGCGATGCGATCTATATGCACCCGTCTGCTAAGTTGGGTGGACCTGGCGAGGCGACCATTAATCAGACTATTGTTCAAGATAAACGATTCGCATTGGAGGCTCTCTCGAAATCCTCTGGAAGACCGATTGGATTGCTACTAGGTTGCATTACACCTGAGATCCCGATTTTCGAATATAGCGCAATCGATGGCAGAGTCATTCTGAGCAATCCAGACTGGCTTCCCGAGGATCCATTGGCACCGAAGTGGACAAAAGGTGGGCAAGTAAGTTTTGAGCAGGGACTCGATTTTTCGAAGGCTTCCGAGTTGAATGTTGCGTCGGATAATTTGATCACGATCGATGAAATTGCGAGCAAGTTCGGTATCGACGCATTGCCAAAAGAGAAGGAGACTAGCTCGGGCGAAATGATCGTCGATTGGCTGGCTAGTCAAACATGGCTCGCATTCCTCCTGTTCACAATTGGGATCGGAGCGTTGTTTGCGGAACTCAACACCCCTGGACTAGGAGTTGGCGGAGCAATCGCTGCGGTTTGTTTCGGATTGTTTTTCTGGATGCAGTTCCTAAACGGTACGGTTGAATGGCTTGAGATATTGCTAATAGTTGGCGGCATACTATTCGTCTTGATCGAAATTTTCGTCGTTCCTGGATTCGGTATCTTTGGTTTCTTAGGGGTCTCTATGCTCGGTATTGGCCTGTTGCTCACAGGTCAAACCTTTGTTTTGCCCTCCAACGCCTATCAGCGACAAAGGGTCGTTGAAGCGTCAGGACAATTAGGGTTGGCGGTGATCTCCCTGGTTGGCCTGGCAATCGTTTTTCGCAAACAGATTGCAAACTCTCCCATGGTAAAATGGATGTCGCTGGAACCACCCAAGGATCAACACGATATAGAAGTCATGGAAGAGGCTCAAAAAGAAGCCCACTCTTTTATTGGTAAATGGGGTACAACATTGACACGTTGTAACCCTGCAGGCCGCGCGATGATCGACAATAAGATCGTGAATGTGTCTGCGGAAAACGGATGGATTGATGAGGGTTCCGAAATCGAAGTCTGCGATTCCAGCGGCTCAGTGTTGGTGATTCGAGTTCGACAACAAAGCCAATAGGTTCGTCAATTCCTTCGATTTAAGTAGATACAAGCGAGTTCGCAATTCGCACATAGGCGAGCCTAATGGCAGAGCGGTGCTCCTGACATATAAGGTCTACTCGCGCTTTACTGTCCAATCCGAGCACATAAGCCAATCTCTGCAACTCTTGTTGATCGACGGGCAAGTCGTGCCTAGCGGTAGTGTTCATAAGACGCAATCCAGACTCGACTCTTCTTAAAAAAAGGTAGCCATCGTGAAGCGTCTTAAAGTCATTGTTAGAGATGAGACCAAGGTCTTTTAGATTGTACAAACAATCCACTGTGCCATTCACAAGCTTCTCTGGTTTGTCTCCGCAATTCTGCAAGAGCAACAGTTTGGAAAGCAGCTCAACCTCCATGGTTCCTCCTGAACCTCTTTTTATATTTGTTGCCGCAACTCCATGCTCGAGTTGAGTACGGTGATGCAAAACCGACAGTGAGTCCTTGACCGTCCAGTGGCGGCAAACCAGTGATTTGATCTTTACGTCATTTATCCGGCTTTTAAATAGCGGATCCCCGTAAAAGACGCGGGCAGAGCAATACTCCAATCTCTTGATTGCCGTCACTTCTGAGAGTTGAAACAGGTTTTCGAATTCGTCGATTCGCCAAGCACTGGTACTTCTCGAATTTTCTGCAATTAGCCAAGGCTTCGCTTCATAAAGCCGACCAAATCGCCCCAACCGATTCACTGTTTGGGTAACCCGATAAGTTAACTGGTGGAAGAAGTCACAGTTCTCTAGTGGTTGGTGACGCCCAAAACCGAGCGGAGCCGTTAAGCCATCGGATTCATAGAGACAAAGCAATAACATGTCGCTGTGATAGTTCGGTTCACGACTTCCGTACTTTCCTACGGTTACAAAAGAAAATGGACATGCGGTTCCCTCAGCGTTCTTTGGAACCCCAACCTTGGTTACCAATGCGCCGTAGCAGGATTCAATAACTTGACGTAAACAAACGTCTGCAATATCTGCTAGTGCTCGGTGCGTGGCTGTTACACTTTCTTTACCGAGAATATCTCTTACCCCAACATTCAAATGCATCGCATTCTTAAAGGATGCGAGAATGGGTTCTATATCGACGGCACCTCGGCACAGATCGTACAACATGCCCTCAAGTTGAGGCTCCGTTGGAAGTCGATTCAGCATCAAAGAATCAAGTAATTCGTCGATCATTCCAGGATTTTTCGTGAGAATAGAAACCAGATAAGGACTGGCTCCACAAATCCGGATGTAGAGATCCATGCTAGGCTCATGGACGCTAAAGAGTTCCCACAAAATGCCCTTCCCCCCTAACGATCGGGTGGTTTCGACAAGATTTTCAAGCGTTAGATCTGGATTGGGAGTTAATTGTATCTTCCGCAACAACCGTGGCGCTATAGATGCTAAGAAGTGACGGCAGCGTTTAGTGGAGAGCATCTGAATGTCCTCCTTTGCCAACTCTTGTAGATTTCTATAAGCCGCTTGCAATCGCACAAAACCGTGCTTCTTCAATATCTCGTCAGCCCAAACAGCGGCAGGACTGGGATCGAGAATCAAATCGGTTTCTGCCTCAACTTCTTTATCCCCAAGAAAAGCATCTGATTGCATATGCTGCAGAATCTGCCTCGTTTTGCATACGCTCTCGCGACAGCTTTCAAAAGCCGAGGCAAGTGCCTCTGTCAGAGAAAACTCCACAGAAGAAACGGTTGGAAGAGTTAATGTTCGCGCCTGCAGCTGTAGAACTAAGGTCGAAATCTCCTTCCAAGTGGTATCAAGTATTCTCCGCTCGGATTCGGTAATGTGATTGACGTTTGCTAAGGCCCCTATGGCTGAACGTGTGTTGGTAACGCGTATGGACTCATCGTCTGCGCCATGAAGCAATTGGAGATAATGAATGAGGAACGTTGACTCCTCTCGCCAAGAAATCAGAATCTCGCGTAACGCGATCGACGACGACGGTGTTTCATCGGACATGAAGGATCGCTTAATGCGTCGATAGAATGCCGATAAACCTGCTAGATCCGCTCCGGATATGCTTCTTCGAAAGACTAGATCAGGAATCTGCTGATCGATTGCCTTAAAGAATGTCTCGCTTCCCACCAGAAGCCGACGCCTTAGTAAAGACAATCGATGCAATGTTCTTCCCTGGTTTTCAATCTGCTGCAACCATTGGCGTCCGTTACATAACAACAGATCGCTCGAAAAACTCTCGGCCGACTCGCTCCCCTCCCGTTCCCTAGATCCGAAAAAACTATCAACATCGTAAGCAAAGCCGTCCTTGTGAGCTAACCAGAAAATGGTCCGCTGCACAACCCGAGCTCGTTCAGCCTCCCAGTGAGCCCCCCTGTTATCCTGACTAGAGTCATCGTCTGAAAGAAACTGGACGGAAAGTGGTGTGTCAAAATCCATTTCGAAACCACCAAAACCCCCGCCAGCTATGGCAATTAATCCATCTTCGACTTTTTCTCTTCTTTCGATTCCTCCTCGCAGTTCGGAAATCGCAAGCAACCAAGAAGAGTAAAAGGCGGCGTCTGCAATGCACGTTAATTGCTGCTGAACGTCATACCATGGCAGTCCATGAAGAAAATAAGCACAAAGTACGCGCAGCGTCTCTCTGCGTCGATACGATCTCATTGATGCCAGCCGCACCTCTTCGTCTTCTATCGACAAAACCTCAGTCGCGATGACGTCTCGTAGTTGCTCGGATGAAACAATCTTACCAGCAGACAGCCTGAGCCAATCAAAACAATCTTCATCATCGCGCAGCCAAGAAGCGGCGGGTGTGGGCAAAGACAAAATTCGCATCAATACTGGTAACGCGTCTCGATCACGCTCCAAAAACCCAATGAAAACTCCAGGACTTCTCGTGGACAATATGAATGGAACGAGATGAACGATCCCCCTTTCCAGATCAGGGAACTGCTGAAGGAGGAGACCGAGCTGTTCCAATAGTGCGACACCTGGATCCCAATACGCGGACTGGTTTAACCAGTCCTCGATCGCAGCAATGGAATCGGGGCTGAGCATGATCGAATAGGATTCCATCCAAGATGCAAGCTTGCTGCTGATTCCACTGTTATCCAACTTGCAACCTCTCCCCGTTCGAAGTATCGCGAAGCGTTCGTACTAAATTGGTTCGCGCCTCAACCTCCCGCTGCTATGGTAACCGTTTTCAGGAATCTTTCGAACACGAATGAATAACCTGGAACACGATTATCCATTTCGAAAACGAAAAAAGCGGCCTGTGTGGCCGCTTGCATCAACGTTATTCGCTCGGTCAGTACCGGCGAGATTCCCAGTCAGAGCCTCAAGTTGCCACGCACAAAACCAGAATTGATCTGACAAACCGTGTACACTAATGTCCTAGATACGGTCTGCGAGGGTCGCGAAAATCCCAGAGGCCCGAGAGCCATAGGGCTTCACACTAGACTCGACGTTCCTTGAGTCGAACCGCCTTACCAGTTCTGTCTCTTAAGAAGTACAACTTGGCACGTCGAACCACCGATCGTCGTTTCACTTCGATCTTCTCAATTTTCGGGGAGTGTAGCGGGAATTTTCGCTCAACACCTTCGCCCGCCACAATCCGACGAACCACGAACATTTCCCGGGTTCCGGAACCACTCTTGGCAATCACGGTGCCATTGAAAATCTGAATCCGCTCTTTGTTGCCTTCTTGGATTTTGGTGTGCACGTCGACAGTGTCACCAATATCGAATGCATCCACATTCGGCTTAAGCGAAGACTGTTCTACCAGTTGGAGCAATTTTTGGCTCATGATTCCTATTTACAACAAAAAAACGTGAACAGAATTTTCCCAAAATCAGGACGGAGTATGTTGACGATCGATCGAAGATTTGGGAAGCCCAAAGGCTGTTTTTGATGAAAAAACAGGCAAAATCCCCGCCTTGCAACATAGCTTATTTAGATCGTCTTAAACGAGGTGGATAATCCAGCTTTAATTGTACGAGCCAAATTAGATAGCTGTGCCATGTTGTCGCAGTACGATGAGTAGGCAATTCGTCTTCTGAGCCCCTCATGAATCCCACCACCACCAACCACAAAAACCACCCCCTTGGGCAGACTTTGAGCAAAATGGGTACAGTCCGCGACGAATCTTTCTTCATCGGGAACGTAGGAGACACTGAGCCAAAAGATTTTCGGCATGTGCTTGCGGGCTGCAGACAAAAGGCTAGCAAATGGCAGGTTATTTCCAAGATTTATCGATCGCCATCCGGCTTCACGGAACACCATCTCCACCAATAAATTTGGCAACTGATACTGATCGCCACTAGCCGTTCCCCCCATCGCTAAGGGAGCTGTGCCCATCGGATCTGGCATGAGCCGGCGAAGCTCGTGAATTAATCGAATGCAAATCTCGCAGCCTCGTCGTTCTTGGTAAATCTCCATATCGCCGCACGCCCAAGAGTCGCCAATTGAACGGAAAGTTGGCCCGATCAAATGGTCGGCAACAGAAACAATTCCATGGCCTGCCGCATACCAACGACTGACAATTCTCCGCGATTCTCCCTCATCGCCACCGACGACCGCCCGTAAAAACCCCTCTCTCAACGACGCCTTAGTTCCCGGATCAAATGGAATAACCTGATCCGATACTTTCTCAAGTGCGGGAACAGGACTAATTCCCTTGTCTTCAGCGTCCGCAACCGGTGAACTCGCCAACGGTTCCGGCGTACCAATAGCCTCGGGGGCAACAACCTTCCGGTTTGTTGACTCCAAAAACTCCATCAGCTGGGCTAATGAAATCCGTCGGTGCCCTCCCAAAGTTCGATGCGTCCGAATAACCCCTCGGTCGCACCATCGTTTCACCGACGACTCGCTCACTTGTAGGGCTTGCGCTATCTGTTTTGGAGTGAATGTTTCTTCCAAGATTACAAAATATCCTAGCTTCGCGACCAAAATCGTCCAAATCGTTCAAAACAGTATAGGATATTGGTCGGGGTGATTTCAAGCCACTATGATTTTTTTGTGGGAATCATCTGGATATTTAAACAGACTAAATTCCCAGAATTCGCTTTCAAGTCTCTTGAATCGTTCATCAATACCACCTATAAAGATCGATATGAACGATTTGGACGATTTGTCAATCAGAACTGGGGTGAAGGAAAATATGGTTGCTCGAGTTGCTAAGAAACGAGTGTCGAAATCCAGCAGGACCGCGACATCGCAATGCGATCTCGCAGATCTCCCGACAGGATCGATGGACGAGTCGGTTGCCACCGTCGACAGGATCCCGAAGTCTAGCAGAGCTTCAGCGTCTAGCAGGTCTGTAGAAGGCAAGGCAAAGTCAAAGCGGAAGTGCTCAAAAACTTTTAAAGATGCCAAGCTGGAATCATCTTTCGTGAACTTTGTACAGCTATCCTTTCCAGAGGCCAGCGACGAGGCTGATCTCCAGAGAAAGTCAAAGCGGATCGCTGCGACCGAAATAGCATTTATTGGCAGCCCAGACTTATTTTCTGCCGAAACGGCTGAAGCGGAGTTGATGGGGGAACACATTCTCGCCCAACTTACAGCGGAACCGGCAAAGAAGTCAGCGAAACTAGCTGACCTGCCCGTTCACTTGGCCAGATTGTGCGAGACAAAACTCCTGACGCCTGACGAGGAGAAGGTGCTCTTCTTCCGCATGAACTTTTTGAAATACCGGGCCTTGCAATTGCGGACCATGGTTGACCCGAGCAAGCCGGATGATTGGTTGCTTCGTCGCATTGACGGTCTCATGAAGGCTTCCGATTGGCATCGCGATTGCATTGTAAAATCGAACATGCGTTTGGTAATTTCCATCATCAAGAAATTCGTTAATCAACATAACGGTTTTGATGACCTTTTGAGCGATGGGATTGTGGCGGTTCTCCGCGCCGTTGAGAAATTCGATGTCGCTCTCGGGTTCCGATTCAGTACCTATGCGACACAAGTCGTGAGGCGTAATACCTACCGCAAGGTGATGGAAAAGCAAAAAGAACGCCAAAAGAATATCGCGAGCTTGAGCGAAAACGGTTTAGATTTTAGTGATGATCAAAAGTCATCCTCCATGAGCGAAGAGCGGTGGCACGCGTTACGCAACCGCTTGGCACTCATGCTAGACCATTTGGATAGACGCGAAAAGTTTATCATACGAGCTAGGTTTTCCCTCGGTGGTCATCGCAAAGTTCAAACATTGCAAAGGCTAGCGGATGTTCTTGGTGTATCGAAAGAGCGAATTCGACAACTAGAGAAGCGCGCTCTTGATAAGCTAAGAGGGATGACTGAAGCTGCACCGATCCTACCGGACTCCGATATTTAGTGTTCAAGAAATCCTCCGAGCTCCCCTTCGATCAAAAGACGGTTTTCGACTACCACGCTCGCCGTGGTGCAATCGATCGCTTGATTCCGCCGTGGGAGCGGGTAAAAATTCTCAAGCGGAACGACTCCCTCAATGTCGGGGCCGAAGTCTTGTTACAGCAATCATTGGGTCCGCTGAAAATGGAATGGCTGGCCAAACATACGGCCTTTCAACCACCTAATAGATTCCAGGACATTCAGGTACGCGGTCCGTTTCGCAGTTGGATCCACGACCATCTCATAGAATCAACTTCTAATCAGACGAGCCGCCTCACAGACTCGGTGCAATTTCGTTTACCTTACGGGTTGCTTGGGCAGCTGGGCTCGCGTTGGATCCAGACTAAAGTCGCATCGATGTTCGACTACAGGCACCGTACGACGCTGGAAGATCTTCAATTTTCAGCCCATATCAATTCCTGGTTTCCAGCTGGGAGAACGATCCGAATCGGTGTTTCAGGCTCCAGCGGGATGATTGGCCGCCGGGTGTGCGCCCTAGCCTCGGTGTCTGGTATTCATGTCGTTCGAATAGTTCGCCCCGGAACGCCGAGCGCCGATGCGAGCATTCCAGCTGATTCTGTGACAACATTCGCCAACGGAACCTTCTCGAATCCGCATTTAGTCGAGCAACTTGATGCGGTTATTCATTTAGGCGGTCACGGTATCGCAGACCATCGCTGGACTGAAAGAACCAAGCAAAAGATTCTCTCCAGTCGAGTCGATAGCACCACAGCTCTTGTGAAAGGCTTGAAAGCGCTTAACACTCCCCCCAAAAAATTTGTGTGCGCTTCGGGAATCGGCGCCTATGGCGATCAAGGGGAATCGATTTGCTCTGATGATAATTTAGACAGCCAACCCCAAAACGGTAGCTCTTTTTTAGAACAAGTAAGTTATGAGTGGGAGGCAGCTGCGCGAGCGTATTTAGACTGCGGTAACGTGTGCATTGGCAGGTTAGCCATGGCAATTCACCCTCTCGAGGGGGCCCTTTCGAAAATGATCCCACTTTTTAGATTGGGTTTAGGAGGGAAACTGGGGAGCGGCAAACAATATTGGAGCTGGATCCACGTCGACGATGCTGCGGGCGCATTTCTACATCTCGCCTTAAATCCGTCCAGCTCCGGACTTTATAATCTTTCATCCCCAGAACCCGTAACAAACAATGAGTTTACCCACGTGCTATCTCGTAAACTCAAACGCTGGGCAATTCTTCCTGCACCTAAGTTCGGGTTGAAATTGATGTTGGGACAAATGGCAGATGAGCTATTGCTCGCGAGCATTCGGGCCACCCCATCCCGTCTCGCTGGAGAGTCCTATCCGTTTCGAGCCCGATGCTTGGATCAAGCATTCAATCAATTGCTTCCTTGAGTTCCTGGCGAATTCTCTAAAAGATTTCTTGAAACTGAAGCCACTCTTGCACTTTATCCAAAACCGGCGAGGGGGTAACGCTGTCTTTGTTCGGTTCAATGTCTTGTTCGTAGAAGTTAACGTTGTAACCAGCTTTGTTTGCGTTCTCCGAAAGGTCTTTGAGTGATGGATCTGTACCATTTAAGAAAAACCTAAGAGACTCGCCAGGTTCCGGTGGAGTTAGCCGAATTCTGGCTTTGAGTTTACCGTTGCCAACCCAGAGCGCTTGGTATTCTCCTGGTTGCTGAACTGCCGTGATGATACCCAGAACAGCGCCTGAAGCGATTCCTCCTACTACAATTCGATTTCGATCGATTGTATAGTTTGTTAACGCATGCCCCTTGGCTCTGGCCGCAATTTCCATTTCCTCAAAGGTCCATTCTTGCTCATCCGCAGATTGCAAAACGACGACAATCCAGCGATTCGCAGCTGCGAATTTCTCCCACTGAATCGACCACGACTTAGGCTCTGACGGGCCCGCCTCGGAAAAGAGTAAAAGCAAGCCATGAGGGACGTTGCTTCTATAGGTATTGGGAACGATCGCAAAGGCACGATTTCTCACGTCACCCATCGGAATCTGTTGAATCGTTGTTTCTGGCGCAGGCTCATTGTTCTCGGGTGTAGGATAAGTGATTGCCGGCACCACAATATCCCCCGTGGGCCTGGGCGTTGTAGCAATGCTCACCGTTTTTTCGTCCCCCGACGCTTTCTTAATGGTCAGTTCGATAGGTGTTCGAAAGTCGTGAAACCATAAATGTTGACGCAGCCCTTTTTCTTTGAGAAAAGGGAGCCCGAACCATTTCGTAATAGTGTCTCCAGCAACGAGACCTGCAACATCAGCCGGACTATCCTTCACAACATGCAGGATTCGTTCCGAGTAATCGGATTCTTTCAGGGAAGCGATACCGAGATAGGGCTCCTTATATTCGGGTAGTTCTTTTGCCATAGTCATTTCGAACGGGATGGTTTTTCCCTCACGTTCGACCTCCACAAAAACAACTTGCCCAGCGTCGATCGGATTAATCGCATGCCGAAATTGCATGTAGGTGGCAACAGGCTTTAGAGTTAAGAGGCTGCGACCGACTCGCGTAATCTTATCTCCCGCCTGCATTCCGGCTTTTGCAGCAGGACCACCAGGACTCAAACCTATCAGAGTGATCCCCTCTTTGAATTCGTCTTTCCCTTGGGTTCTTACTCCGAGTTTGCCAGGATACAAATCAGTCCCCGTCTGCAGAATAGGCAATCGATCCAAGATATCTTGAATCGGAATTGCGAATCCGACACCTGAATCATACCACTGCTCGACTTCCCCTTCTGTCGCAATAGCGGGATTTAGCAGAGTCAAAACCCCCATGGCTTCCCCTTTGAGGTCGACGAGCGGACCACCATAGTTTTGGGGTGATATTTTGCAATCGGTTTGAATGGCTTTATCAAAGACCCGGCCCATCGCAGAAAGAATGCCAACCGAGCGACTGGCTATTCTCACATCAAAAGTCTTACCTAAAGCTACCGTCCACTGACCAACTTGCCAGCCTTTGTGGTCGCTCTTTACCGCCGCCTTTAAGGGCTTATCGGTTTCGATCTTGAGGATGGCTATTTCTCGATTGTGATCGCGAGCAACAAGTTTGGCAGGCTTTCGATCTCCGTTTGGTAGCAGCACGGTAATAGAGGCTGGTTGACCTCGAAAGTAGAAAGTACTCGAAGCAATCCAGCCATCTGAGGTCAAGACGGTTCCGGTCGACGGGCCGCTTGCAATGGCCTGTCGATTAACGAATTCTTGCCCACCAAACGCTTCGACTTGCACCGTATATTCCTGTGCAAAATCACCAGCGGCCTGCAGCGCTTGTTCCTCGAGTTCATCGAGCGATTGCCTGGCTTCGACTGGAGTAATTGACAAGCACGCGATGCCTATCAGGCAAGCGATCGTGTTGGCGAGGGGCAAATTCGAGATTTCAGATCTCATGTCAACTTTCTGTTGATGCTAGAGCTACGGCCGAACTTGAATTCGAATTAGTTCTTGTCCACGTTGGACGAGCAATTCGAAAGAGTCAGCGCGATTCAACGTACCGAGCAGACGCTCGAAATTCTTACGCGAATCGATTCGTTGATCGTTAAGCAACAATATTAGATCATTGGCTTTCAGTCCCGACAAATCCGCTAGTGATCCCACACGGATTTCATCGATAAAGACCGGGGTTTTGGGCAAAACATCGGGAATCAAATTGATTCCTAAATCATTAACTTTGTGCGGTTTCTCCGCCATGGCTAACTCAACAGTAGGATTGGCGACAGCGCCACTTTTCATCCGCTCTACCGATGCGGCGACCACCTCCATCGGCAACGCATAATTGACCCAAATCCCAGTCGAAGCATCGCGATTTTCTTTACCCAATACCCCAACGAGACTCCCCCGAATATCAATTAGCGCTCCGCCAGTCGCGCCGGGATTATTCGTCATTACATCCAGAATATAGACTTTGCCCAGGGAAATATTTTTTGTTGTCCCCCGTTTTTGAGTCAAAGATGAGATAGCCATGATGACCCCTTTTTGAACACTACAATACTCGTCCCCTGTCGCGATTTTGAAGAGATTACTCACCGCAAAAACTCGCTGACCGACGCGAACAGTTGATTTGGAATCAAAATCAAAGCCCTCGATTTGCGATTCGCCTGCCCTGAGCAAAGCCAATTCCGTAGAAGGATCAAAGCTCAATATCTCTGCATCAAACTTTCGTCCGTCAAAAGCAACGACTCTCAATTTCGATACATCCAACACCGTTGACCAACTGGTAAGAACTAACCCCTCCTTGCCAATCCAAAAACCGCTTTGGTAGCTTTCGAGGCCGCGTGCTCCGCCCGCCCCAAAGATCTTGACCATTTTCTCCTGCACTCGATCCACGAGGTCGTCGTGCTGAAACAAAGTTTGATCGCGTTCTGAGTTCGTAGTGGATGAACTCGGAGCGACTGTGCTGGTAGTCAATTGGTCTGGGTTTACCGTTGGAGTGCCGGGATTTGTTCCAACGGCGAAAGCCTCCATGTGCAACCAAACGAGACTCGAAACAACGAGCAGTCCCCTTAGACCTCGATGAAGGCACATCAAAATCATTCTGTCGCCCCTCCATTTGGGCTAACTAGCTTTACCTCTGTTAGGCGGACCAAGGTCTGAAGATCTAAGCCGAATTGAAGGCGAATAATACTCGGGGCTTTGGGCTTGCTTTCCGTCGAATAGGCATCGAAGTAGACTTCAGCAGGATCTACTTGATTGTCAGCAAACAATTCGATGAGGCGAATCGACCCATTTGCAGAGCTCGTGTAAACCAAGCAATTGACTTCGCCCGTCGTTAATTTGATTGTATCGAATAATTCCTCTGTTCCCACAATCGGATTGCGGCCCAGGTAAACTGCCTCTCCCATTTTATCTGGACCAATCGAATTCCAAAGGTGCCAAATCCGAATCGCCATCCCGATACATACGTTGGACTTAGAACGAATCTGGGGTAACCATCCTTGAGTCGGATGTATCGTTTCAACATCCGATCCAGTTCGACACAAAATGGATGTTTCGGATGAAACACCTGAATAGTCCTGATTCTCGGCAAGTATTGTTCCGGTCCAATGAACAGCTTGCGATGCTTCAAAGGGTTCCGAAAAGGCATGGAGCAGATCCATAACCCTAATCTTTTCGAGTCGATTGAAGTAATGGTTAGAAAAGCCTCGTTTTAGTTCAAACTTATCGATCAGTGGATCGGTTTCTGCCAATGGTTCACCGCTCTTCTCTTTTCCGCCATCTTTCTCGTCCGATTTCTCATCGGGTTTAGGTACGGGTTCTCGTCTCGGATTAGGATTTTCTCCTTGGACGATTTCTTCGAGTTCACTCTGTAAATGCAAACTCGGCAAACGGACGTAGGTGTCTAGAACACCTTCTGCGTTCCGATAACGAATCGGGATTCGCCAATTGTCGGGGTAAATGCCTACTATATTTTTTAGCTGGTTAGTCGTCGCGATTTCTCGGTCGCCGATTTTGAGGATTTCATCGCCATATCGAATACCACGCCTGAATGCATCACTCGATTCGAGTATATTCGAGACGGTAACTTTGCCTTTTGTGTCGGTCGCGACTGTGAAGCCGAGAGTGGCATGGTCAACCACACGCCCCGAACGGAGTTGCCAATAAAAATTCATTGCTTGCTTGATGCTGATCGCATAACCGACACCGACGTTGACTCGCCCTCTTTTCTCAAACGAGCAACGACCATTGATTCCAATCAACTCACCATCCATATTGAAGAGTGGACCACCGGAATTGCCAGGATTGATGGCAGCATCCGTTTGAATGCAGTCGCTATATTCCAAAAATGTTCCACTTGGGTATTGATACCGACGAACTCCACTGACAATTCCGTAGGTAATAGTGGGTTGCAAATTGGTAGCCAGCACAAAAGGGTTACCAGCTGCGAAACACCAATGACCGGCCCGTACCAAATCGCTATCTCCCATAGCAGCTACGGGGAAGTCATCTCTCCCATACATCTTGAGCACTGCCAAGTCGCCGGTTGGGTCAATTCCTGCGACAACGCAGTCATACATCTTGCCGTCGTTGAGACCGCATTTCATACGATGTCCAAACGGGCTTGATACGTGAAAATTTGTCAGAACATAGCCGTCCGACGAGATGCAGACCCCCGAACCGCCCCCCTCACCGTCTTTGCTATGTACGGCTACCGTCGCAAGGGATGCTCGCTTCATCGCTTCGATTCGAGCTTGCTGTGCAGCCAGAACGCTCGCTGATGGCGTGGGTGGTGCAACCGAAGTATCCACAGCTACAGATTCTCCAGAAGATCCATCGGGAACTGACTCGTTCGGCGCACCGTCCTGTTCGCTACTATCGGTCTTGAACAGTTGAGTGTCCGGCCATGCAGTATTTCCGATTGTAAGCGACGCAAACCCAATCGCACTGAGCGTGGTAAGCATCGATTTGACGCCACTCCAGGCTAGCATTGGTCGACTAAGACCGAGTAAAAATCCATGACCTTTGCAGCCAATCATCGCAATACTCGCAATTGTTTCCACTGGACTTCCGTTCCTAAATAAGAGGGTCCCTTTGCCGATACGGTCAGTCTAGTCTTTTTCTCTGCGGCAACATTTACTTTTACTTGTAAGGAATCATCGGTATTAGCAAGAACTTGGGAAAATAGCTTTTCGTCCTCCTGCCAGACCTCGATGAGCAATTCAGACCGATAATATGCAAGCTCAGGGCGTTCCACGTTAGCTTGCAAAGTTGAAAAGCCATCAGGGACTCTGAAGACATAACTACCGGGAGAAGCAAATAGCAAATTCTGATCTTCTACAGGCAAAGCTCCCGTGTTCGAATCATTGCGAGCACGGTTTTTTATAAAGCGGGGCAACAATGCCTTCTTGGAATCGACCAGTGAGAACTCCCAAGGGACAGGAGCCTGGAGTGTCGAATCAACTGGAGGGAGTTCTGCAACCCATCGAATGTTGGCGGCTGCGAACTGGATCATCAAAACATTGTCTTTAGGGACCTTTAGTTCAATCCCAGAGCCAATCAAAAAAATGAATCCCGAATCGGATAACGCAATCGATTTACACTGCAAACTCGAGCGATTGCTCAACTGCACTTCTACCGATGGACCTCCAGAAACCTTTGCCGTTTGGAACCAGGACAACCCTTTGAGACGTTCCAAAGGCATCTCTAAATTTTGATCGTCGAAATCAAAGCTGACTTGTTCCGCTTTGGCTTCCCGAATCGTCCCACCGACTCGAACCAATTCTCCCGTGGCTCGCACCACAATCAAAGCGTCACTATTTCCGGTTTCACTCAAAGACTCTTCCCATGATGTCTTTTGTATGTCATCGATCAGCGGAGTAAACAACAAGGTCCTCAAACAACTCGTCGGCAAAGAGACTTGGCCAAATACATCCGACTCGAAAAGCCAGTTGTTCCCCTTGCCCGTGAACTGCTTCCCATAAATTCTCGATCCATCGATTAATTCGAGCAATCGATTCTCTGCCCCAGCAGGTCCACCAGCACTCGGGTCTCCCCCAACATCCTGCCCCTTTTTCGCACTAGGAAAACGTAACGAAGAGATAGCATTGTTAGAAATGGCCTCGCTCTTGCCGGCTACCTCGACCACAACCCCCGACGCTGCGAAAGAAATCAAACGGCCATCGAAATTTCGTCCATCCAACAACGAAACGGCAACGGACAGATTCGATTCGACCGCCTCGTTTTCACCTCGCACTCGAGAGGGAAAAATCAAGAAAGCCAAAACAACGACTGCTACTCTGCTCCATCGATTCGTTCGATCCACCCTAAACAAACTCCTCTTGAGAATAATCTGTGAGTCGCCAAGACAAGCACCCCCATCTTTTGGTAGTATACCCGAAACCAAGTCTAGAAGGAACGAAAACCAATAAGACGAAAATCATGAAAGCTGCATTTATTGAAAGCACCGGATCGCCAGCCGTTATCCAATACGGCGATCTCGTCGAACCGATTTGCGGTCCCAATCAAGTCAAAATCAATGTGGCTGCTGTATCGGTCAACCCGATCGACACCTACATAAGGAATGGGGCTAACTTTTGGCCATTACCCACTCCCTACGTCATCGGCTGCGACTTCGCAGGAACTATTATTGAGACGGGCCACGAGGTCCGAGGCTTGAATATTGGACAGCGAGTCTGGGGATCGAACCAAGGACTTATGGGCCGTCAAGGCACCTTTTCAGAACGAATCTGTGTTGACGCAAAGTGGGTGTATCCATCCCCTGAGAATGTCGCGGACCGAGACCTCGCTGCCATTTCCCTGGTCGGCATCACTGCACATATAGGTCTCGTTTCCAAAGCTCAGTTACAACCGGGGGAAACCATCTTCGTTCGCGGTGGGAGCGGCGGGGTAGGGTCCATGGTCTTGCAAATCGCCAAAGCTATGAACGCGACTGTCATCACTACGGCTGGCAACTCGGAAAAGGCGCAAAAATGCCGTGAATTGGGAGCCGATCATGTAATCGAATATCAAAGCCGCGACGTAACCGAGGCGCTCCATCAACTCGCGCCGAACGGCGTTAACGTTTACTGGGAAACTCTTCGCGACCCAGATTTCGACCAAGCTGTACAAACAATGGCCACGGGAGGGCGAATGGTTCTGATGGCAGGCCGCGATGCCAGGCCATCGTTTCCCGTAGGACCATTTTATGTAAAAGGTTGTTCTCTATTCGGTTTTGCGATGTTCAATGAACCACCAGAAAAACAATCGGTCGCCGCATCCGACCTGAATCATTGGCTACGCACGGGAGCGATCCGAGCTCAAATCGATCGAGTACTTCAGTTCTCGGAAGCTCGCCTCGCTCATGAGCTACAGGAATCCAACACGATTCAAAAGAGTGGGGCTTTGTCTGGAAAAATTGTTCTGGTCCCTTAATCCATCTTTGTACACACAAACTTTTCTTTCACCACCTTTATCACGATATCCCATTCGCAGGTAAGTTATGACACGGAATTCTCTGAACGAAGCTCGAACCAAAATTGTGGCCACGGTCGGTCCCGCTTGCGAAGACGAAGCAACTCTGGCCGAACTAATCGAACATGGCGTCGATATCTTTCGCATTAACGCTGCTCACGGTACGCAAGCAGATTACGAACGAATGCGTAGCAAAATTGTCCGAGCAGGCGAAATGACAGGCTTCCATGTCGGCATCCTCTTAGATTTGGCTGGTCCCAAAATTCGACTAGGAAAACTGTTTAACGATTCACCTCTCGAGGTTGATGTCGGGGACCAAGTTACCTTTGTTCGTGGCGATACTCCAGGAAACGAACATGAACTAACCAGCAACTACACTCGCCTAATCGATGAGTTATCACTTGGCGATCGTGTTATGCTCGCCGACGGCATGATTAGTATGCATGTCGTTGAAAAGCTCAAAGATTCCGTTCGATGCGAAATCGTTGTTAAAGGAACGATTCGCTCGAAACAAGGGATCAATCTTCCGGGTACCTCTCTTTCCGTATCGTCGATGCGACCAGAGGATGTTGACAATGCGCTGTGGGCAGCCAGAAACAACATCGATTTTATTAGCTTGTCATTCGTTCGATCAGCGCAAGATGTGCTGTCTCTTAAAAATCTTTTAGCTTCCATGGACGCATCTGCTCTCGTTATCGCGAAGATAGAAAAACGGGAGGCGCTCGAACAACTCGAGGCAATCGTCGATGCGGCCGACGGTGTCATGGTAGCTCGCGGTGATCTCGGGGTCGAAATCGATGTGGCCGATACCCCTGTTGCTCAAAAGAAGATCATTCGCATTTGCCGCGAAAAACTGAAGCCTGTCATCGTCGCAACGCAAATGCTAGAGAGCATGCACCATAATCGACGACCAACTCGCGCCGAAGCGAGCGACGTCGCGAACGCCATACTTGATGGCGCCGATGCATGTATGCTCAGCGGCGAAACCGCCATTGGCGACTATCCTGTGCTCGCGGTCGAAACGATGAACCGAATCATGATTCGAACCGAAGTACTTCTAAAATCACAGCCAGTAGACTCCAAAACTCGATTTTCCAGTCGTGTGCACCCTGTCACTTCCGCAGTGACTCACAATGCAGCAAACATCGCTGAAGCCATAGATGCCAAGCTGGTCGTTGTTGTTAGTCACACGGGAGGTACAGCATGGGTCAAAGCGAAACAACGAAACTACATTCCAACCTTGGGAGTCAGCGATTCCGATGCAGTTCTACGCAGGATGACTTTGTTCTGGGGTATCATGCCTCACCGTGTCGAGAACCTGGAAAACCCTGAGAAACTTATCGAAAAAGTGACTCAATGGGGTATTGCCCGCGGCATGTTGGTCCCCGGTGATCGCGTGGTCTATGTGACGGGAACAGGCGTTCTTGTGAACACCCATAACCTGCTCGTTGTACACGAGGTCCCGCCCATCAAGACATAATGCATTCAGAACACGTTCCCTTTTTTCAAAACAACGAACTGAACCTAAAAATGCAGAAATCTTGCAGCCAACGATCACGGTTCTCTTTTCGCAGGAAACTGCGATCGACCCTTTTTTTGACCTGGGCGACTTGCTCTGTCTTTTCTCATTGCTATACCTCCCTAACCAGCCGATGCGCCCGTGCGGACTGGCCTTTTGTGCGAGGCAATACTAGCGGTACAGGTGTCGCAGAAGGCTCATTACCGGACACTCCCGCTTCCCTCTGGGAATTCAAAACGGAAAAATCGGACGAAGGCTTTGAGGCGACGCCGATCATCGCCAACGGGCTAGTGATTGTTGGCGATTTTAAAGGTTCGTTCTATGCAATTGAGTTAGCTACAGGCAAACTGGTTTGGAAGAATAAGCTCAAACAAGGTGTAGTGGTGCCTGCCGCATGCAATGGCAACAGGATCATTATCGCCGACTTTGATAGTAACCTTTATTGCTTTGATTTATCGGGCAAAGAAGTTTGGGCTCGGGAAACAGAACAGCCTATGGTCAATGGGGCCATCATTCTCGGCGCTGATGTGATTTACGCTAGCGACTACGGATCCTTGGTGTGCCTAGACCTGGAAACAGGCAAAGAAAAATGGATCTATGAAACTGGGGATCAACTGAAGTCGTCGCCATCGGTCTGGAAGAATCTATCCTTTTTGGGCGGCTGTGATAGTCAGCTTCATAAAGTGGACATATCAAACGGGCAATCCCTCGGCACACCGATCCCGTTGATGTCGCCGACATTGTGTACTCCCAATGTTATCGGTGATATTGTTATAACCCCGACCCAACCTGGCAATGTTTACGCTATCCGGGTAGACACCGGTGAAAAAGTTTGGAGTTATACTCCAGACCCGGCGCTCGGACTCGATGTACGCAGTTCCCCCGCGACCTCCGCAACGGTCGACGGCAATACTCTCAAGGGGACGGTCGTTCTACCCAGTCGTAATCGCCGAATTCTCGCGTTGGATGCTTCTAATGGAAAAGTCAAATGGGAGTCTCTACTACGCAAACGGTCCGACAGTTCCCCGGTGATTTGCGGCGATCGTGTTTGGATCGGTTCGTCCGATGGTAAGGTTTATGGATTGGATTTGGCAACTGGAAAGGAAGTCTGGTCCTATCAACTTTCCGGACAAATATTGGCTTCCCCGGCCATCTCCAACGACAAACTCGTGATTGCAACCGAAAAGGGATCGATCGTTTGTTTTGGTAGTAGGCCTTAGATTCACATCGCGTTCTAAACAATTGAGCGACGTAAAAAAAACGACCGGTAGGAACCGGTCGTTTTGTTGTTCTGTTTTCGGTTTAGTAGACATTGGGTATTTCCAAACACGGTCCGAGTACTTCCATTCTTTTGCAGCCTCAACTCTAACAACTCTGTCCGAAGCTTTTGCAGTCGCGGCGACCTGCCACGAGTCAACCAGAACACCACCGCGGGCAGAAACCACAAAGCCTCGTGCCGATTGAATAAAGC
>JBKCTT010000138.1:0-3023 GCA_046318795.1 Pirellula sp. | reverse complement strand
TTTGATCAAAACGACCGGATTGAGCAGCGTGTCCAATTCGTCATCTTCGGACTTCGGTGCACCATATGCAATCGTGACATCGGGATAAGTATACAATCCCGAAGCGGAGATCTTTAAACGCATATCACTGGGGTAAACCTCACAGTCGGAATCTTTGAGGGCATTTCCGATTTCTCTTACAAGATTCGCAACGATCAAATTGTGTTCGCGGCTAGCACCTGCCATGGCGAACATCTCGCCTTGGTAGTATTCGCTTTTAAAAGCAGCCGCACGTTCTCGCTCCATATATTGCTGTGGTGAGAGTCGTGAAAGTGGAGGCGTTGACATTAGGTATTCCTCTTAAATTTCCTTGTGCTTCGATTATACCACAAGTTGACAGCTCGCCGTCGAATAGGGAAACGGTTTTGTCATGACGACATTTACAGTTTACGCGTGACGGAGATTCGCTTTCGTGGTAGATCGACGTCGAGCACCTTTACCTTTACGATGTCTCCTGCGGAAACGACTTCGCTGGGGTCCTTGACGAATTCGTGTGATAGTTGCGAGATGTGAATCAAGGCGTCGGTATGGACTCCGATGTCGACAAACGCGCCGAATTGAGTCACGTTGGTTATGACTCCTTCGAGGACGAGATTGGGTCGCAAGTCTTCGATCTTTTGAATTGTGGCATCGAATCGGACCACGCGGAATTCGCTGCGTGGATCACGGCCTGGTTTGGCTAGCTCGTTGATGATGTCGGTAATGGTTGGTATCCCGAACTTAGCATCGACGAAGTCGGCAGGCTGAATCTTGTGCAGTAGAGACTCGTTTCCGATTAGATTGCTAATCGACAGATTCAATTTGCGAGCCATTGTCGTTACTACTTCGTAGGATTCAGGATGCACAGCGGAGTTATCGAGCGGTTGGTCACCACCCCGAATGCGGAGAAACCCGGCCGCCTGTTCGAAGACCTTTTTGCCTAGCTTGGGGACTTTTAACAATTGGTTTCGATTTTGGAAACGTCCCTCTTGGTCGCGATAGTTGACGATACTCTCGGCCAATTTTGGTCCGATGCCCGCGACATAGGACAGCAACGATGGGCTGGCCATGTTCAGATCGACTCCCACTTGGTTGACGCACGATTCGACGGTTCTGTCCAAGCACTTTTTTAACAACGGTTGATTCACGTCGTGCTGGTATTGTCCCACACCGATCGACTTGGCATCGATCTTGACTAATTCAGCTAGAGGATCCTGCAGTCGCCTGGCGATGCTGATCGCACCTCGTACCGTCAGATCCAGATCTGGAAACTCTTGGGCGGCGATTTCGCTGGCCGAGTAGATCGACGCACCCGATTCACTAACGACTACTTTGGTCACCTGCAATGATTGTTTTTGGATCAGATCGGAGATGAAAGCATCGGTTTCTCGCGATGCAGTTCCGTTGCCGATGGCAATAAGTTCGACTCGATATAGCTCGATCCATTCGCTGATCGTTTTGCCTGCCCCCGAGACGTCGTTTTTTGGTGCAGTCGGATAAATCGTTGTGTTAGCCAACAGCTTGCCGGTCGAGTCCAATACAACGACCTTGCAACCAGTGCGGAAACCGGGATCGATGCCCATCGTTACTTTAGGGCCGGCAGGTGGTGCCATGAGGAGTTCCCGCAAATTCTTTCCGAACATGGCGATCGCTTCCTCATCGGATCGTTCCTTTAGCTTTTGTAGTACTGCCGTTTCGGTAGCCGGGAGTAAAATTCGCTCATAGCAATCTTCGGCGGCACGAATCAGATCGTTATAAAAATCGAATTGTCGATTGTGAACGCGACGTCGTTTCCATTCGTTCAGTTCGTGGGTTCCCTCAAAGATTAGGGCGACTCGCAAAATTCCCTCATCGCTTCCACGCAACATGGCCAAGACACGAAAACCTGGGATTCGCGACACCGACTCGGTGCGATCTAGATATTGTTCGTAATTCGCAGCCTCTTCTTTTTTGCCACGCTTTACTTGCGATGTGATTTTGCCAAACTTCAATGCTTGGTCCATCAACCATGTCCGAGTATCCGCATCATCGCCCCAAACTTCAGCGATGATATCCAGAGCTCCTTGCAAGGCCTCGTCGGAGCTGTTTACCCCTTTTTCTTTGTTCACATAGCGATTCAAAATTTTGGTGCGTGGTTCGCCGAGGTTTTTTTGTTGCATCAATAGTTCGGCTAGAGGAGCGAGGCCTTGTTCGCGAGCGATGGTCGCACGGGTTCGACGTTTCGGTTTGTAGGGGAGGTAAATCAATTCCAGGGTAGCCAGATCTTGGCAATCGATGATTTGTTTGCGGAGAGCGTCAGTCAAGGCACCTTGTTCTTCGATAGTTTTCCAAACCGTCCCTTTGCGTTGCAGTAGCGTCTTGATTTTTTCCAATGCGTCTTCGATAGCGCGCACAGCGATTTCATCGAGCCCGCCCGTGGCTTCTTTGCGGTAGCGGGCGATAAAGGGAATTGTATTGCCTTGATCTAGTAGTTCGGCGGCAGCTAGAACGCCGCGCTCGGCCAGTTGCAAGTCCGACGCGATTTGTCGAGCAGCTATCTTTAGATCAAACGTAAACACCTTCAAACTCCGTCTTGTAGGAAAAATATTGAGCGCGAGCTAGTCATTGGGTGGTGCTTGGGAAACTATAGGCGGAAAGCGAGGTCGCAAATAGTCGAGTCGTTCAATGAAACTCGGTTTTTGGGCATTCATAAGAGCAGTTGCACGATGTACCAGCATCGTTTTTATCTCTTAACGAAAGGAAGGGATGTGAAAATTGTTTCATCTCAGTTTGTTCGCAGCATCGAAAGTTTGCGGAATCCGATGCGCAAAACGATCAAAGCGAAACGAATTTAGTCAAACGAGCGTGGAGGCGACGCATGTCGTGTTATTCACGTCTCCTGTGGGGACAGATACTAACGACTAATCCGGATGGTCGACCGTATCGAATATTTGTTTGAGGCGTTTCTTGACACGACTCTTGCTCAGGTACACAGTATTTTTCGTCGTACCTAGTTCCAGTGCTGT
>JBKCTT010000137.1:0-21785 GCA_046318795.1 Pirellula sp. | reverse complement strand
ATTACTATTCAAGCAAATGAATCTTGTATTCAGATACTCAAATGTGAAACAAGTTTCTTCGAGACCTGGAGGGCCCATTTCGGGAAGTGTGAATTGTGGTCTCCAATGATGCGACAGACGCTTCGTCTTATCTTCTAAAGTTGCTTGTTCGTGATTTCCTGGTACTGGTACACAGTTGATCGTCGCATGTAAAAAGCTTCCCGCTTTGAACCAATCTCCCCACTCGGCATCCGACTCAGCAACGTTGATCAAGTCCCCTGCATGGATCATGAACTTAGTATTCGGTGCTTCCGCGTAAGACTGACGAATAACTCTCGACCATTGACTGCGCACATCGTTTTGCGCATCGCCAAAGTAAACGAAAGAAAACGGTTCAGCCTTGCTCGGTGCAGTTGTAAACTGGAACCACTCGCTCCAATTAGCCCCATCACCGACACGATACACGTACTTTGTATTGGGCTTGAGATCGGTAAATTCCACCGAGTGATAATGAGCCTCGCTCAAATTCGATTTTAAATACTCCGTAGTTGCTTTGACCGTAACAGCATTTTGCTCCTTTAAAGGACCGTGATCGGCCAATTGAATTTGACCCACAGCTTCTTTCACTGCTGTACTGGTTCGCCATGTTGCCGATTGTGTTGTCTTCGGATCGGATTTCCATGTCAATACAACTCGATCGGGGATCAAGCTAGGTTTGTGAACCTCCGCGGGATCCGCTAGCGGGATCTTGGGGGTGGCAACCTCTGCTTTGACTTCTGCTTTAGCTGCTTCCTGGGAACTAACAGTAGAAACATGAAATGTTGCTACAAGGAGTCCAGAAGCAACCGATAGGCTGAGAAACCGAATTTCTTTCTTCATATTTTGCCAATATTAACTTACGAGTTGTGGTGGGACGGGCAATAACAGGCTTAGGTGGGATCAGTTCTGGGTAGATAAATGTTCACGTTCTTCGATGCACCACAAGTGCTCTGCGCTTCGAACGATCATCACCCCATCTGAAAAGGCAGGCAGGGTTTGAACTCTTTCTCCCAATGCATTCTTGGCGAGTACTTCGAATTGATCACTGTTCTTGATTACAGTGCAATTCCCTTCGTCGTCAAACATGTATACGCGATCGGCAACCCCAATGGGAGAACTGTAAGTGCTCGCCCCTAGTCGAGTTGCTTTCTTCGTTTTTCCGGTCAACGGTTCCAAACAATTATAAATTCCCTCGTCGTTTGTGACATGCAGAAATTTCCCGTACAAAAGCGGTGTTGGAACGTAAGGCATGTTCTTTTTGAGTGCCCAACTAATTTGAGTTTTAGTCAGGTCTCCATCTAGCCATTTTGGCCCATCGGGACCGTTTTCTGATATCCGAAAAGCGATAGCTCGCGGTTCAGGTGACCCTCCAAAGCTGAAAACATGCTCAAACCCTACGGACACTGTCGAAACCACTTTTTCTGTTGGGCCATCGACATGCCAAATGCGATTCCCCGTTTTGGGATCGATGCAGATGGTTTGGTTGGCACCTGCCACAATGATTCGCTCTTCTCCGCCGCACTCTGTTACAAAAGGGGTCGAAAAAGAACGCAGATTGATGTCAGGTTGATAACGCCATTTGGTTTCGCCAGACTTCGGATCCAGAAGCACAATAAATGCTTGACCGTCCTGATGACCGTTGACGATCAGTCCCTCATTGCAAAGAACGGGGGACGCGGCGAAACCATGCTTAGAAAAGAAACTGCCTGGGGATTTTTTCCAAAGGATTTTCCCAGTCATATCACACGCTACGACATTGAGTTCCTTGTCATCGACAAAGACGGCGTAGATAGCTTGACCATCGCTGGTCGGCGTGGCCGATGCGCTCGTGTTATCGCGGTGCTGATTTTCGATGGGCCCATGATGGGCATCGGTCGACCAAACTAACGATCCATCCTCGAGCTTGATGCAAACAATTCTTCTGCTGGAAGACTCTGGGTCAAACGAGGTAAATAGGACCTTATCGTCAACAATGATAGGAGACGACGCGCCGATGCCAGAGCATGGAATTTTCCACTTAACGTTTTCTTTATCTGACCAAACTAGAGGTGCCTTTTCGTCGCGACTGATTCCGTCGCCACGTGTACCTCGGAATGCTCGCCAGTCATCGGCAACACACTGCATGACCGAAAAGATTGAAGCTACAGCGATCGAACCTAGAACAGACAATCGCCAAGCATATCTTCGGACGACTACAAGACATGTTTCTAGTATCATTTGGATTCCTCTGATAGTTCCAATTGCTTGAGCCGTGCTTCTTGTATGGCGATGAGTTGCTTTAGTCTAGCAGCAGATTCTTCCATCTGAGAAAGGGACTCTATGAGTTGCGCCCGCGATTGTTCGATGCTCTCGAGCGCTCGTTGACTATCGGCCAAGTCGCTTGCTAATCGATTCTTCCAAACGCTCGAACCAAAGTTTTCAGTACCCAAATTATCTGGCTTTTGGGATTCAATCGCGACATCGTTAACGACTGGAGGTAGTGTGACTTTGTTTGCCTCTGTCTTGGCAATCGACGCCAATCTTGCTGGTGGTTTTGGTCGATAGAGTGTGAATTCGGAAGTAGCTTCTTTCACCGGCATTGCCAGATTCACCATCGATTCATTCAACCGGTTGTTCTCATCGAGGGAAATCGCATTAATGGAGCCGCTTGCATCACAGACAACTATTCGCCGGCTATCTGTCGAACCCGCATAAGTTGTCGCAACAACTTCTTCTCCCAGCGACCGTTCCGTAATTAAGCTGCCGTCTATGGTCCATATCCGTACCATTCCATCTCGACCGTAGCTCGCGAGTGGATATTCCGCGGAAGCAGTTTGGTCGTTCGATAGACTGATTAATCCATGACTCCCTTTGCTATGAACAGTCCAGTTTTTAACTTCATTTTGGGTATGTAAATTCCAGCGACGAAGAGTTCCATCCCAACCAGTCGAAAAGAGCTCGTCTCCATTCTCAGACCATATCAGGCCCGTAACGGAGCCAACGTGATTTCTCAGATTAGTAAAAACGTTTCCTGATTGGGCCTCCCAAACAAGAATGCTCCCAAAGCGGTCCCCGGTTGCTAACAGCAAACCATCCGGACTCCAAGTAACAAACGTAACCCAATCGGTATGCTTTTTTAGCGTATGGACCAATTTTCCTGTGGCCATTTCGTAAATACTGACGTTCTTAGAAGAGTTGCCGACAGCGAGAAATCGACCGTCTGGTGATTCGCTCATACAAAGAGGCGTATCTGACTCAGCTCCAATCGGTGCATCCCATTGCAATGAATTCAGGTTGAACCGTAGAATCTTGCCCCAGTCACCGGGTGTTCCGCAGCCAACGAGCAGCTGCTTGCCATTGCGACTATAAGCCAAGGTGGTAATCGTATTGGCGGCGACAGGCACCGCCTTAACGGCGCCAGCTTCATCACTGGTCATAAACAGGATCTGCCCTAATCCGGGTATGGCGATCGATGGATTGGTGGAATGAGCAGCTATGGCGGTAATCGGAGTGGCTTGTGGTAACGGTATAGCATCAACGTAAGATGCCGCATTCATTTCTTCGCTTTTTTCTGCATCGGATGACAAAACGGGTTGCATCCCTTGCATGGAGCCGGAGCCTGTCACTTCTTCTTCAGCATCGCGAGCCGATTGCTGATTTTCCACGCCATCTTTGCCAAGATCTTTTGCTAATCCTGTTGCGATCCATTTTTCAATCAATGCCAATTCCCTAGCTGGTATTCTCGGCTTATTGGGAGGCATCTTTGGGTTTTCGAGATGTGCGGTTACCAGATAAAGCAAGCTTTCTTCTGGAGCTCCTGGAACAACAACATCACCCGACGTAGAACCCGCCTCAATTTTATCTAGACCGGACAAAGACAGACCGCCTCGCGGTTGATTTTCGTTGTGGCAGTTGAGGCAGTGTTTTCTGAGAATCGGTTGAACTTGATCATAGGTTACAACCTCATCATCGGCCTCAACAAGTCGTTCCGGTGCGGGAGCTAATTCTGCCGACGGAGAAACCGTAATCACCGGCGTAGCGAAAACGACGGTTGCTAGGCCCCGGAGTGTCGCGATGCTAACCAGAATGGTCAGCAATGTTGTGAGGCTATCGCCACGTAACCGGCTGAGTACTTGTGACATCATCTCAATAATCCTAGTGATTGAATATGAATTCGTTAGAATTAAGAATAGCCCAGAAGAGATCTTCTAACCCTTCGGCGGGATCTTTATAGTCAGCCAAATTCGTTTGCAAGTTCTTGATCTCTGATTCGGTGCATTCACGTGTTAGGCAGCGCCTGTAGAGAGATTTAGCTACTTCGATGGGGCTTTGACCTTGATCGAGCAAACTTCGGATCAGGTTGCCCTCTTTAATCTTGCCCGTAGTTGATTCGCCGTTAAGCAAATGTAAGGCCTGGGATAACGTGGGTGATGTCTTGACTTCGCACGTACATGGGGTGCTTCGATTGGATCGCCCAAATGTATTCAGAAAGTAATGAGCCGCAGTCCCGTCGGCCACTTGGACCGCTCTTGCTCCAGGTGGTAAGCCTGGCAATCGTTCTGCTGCGTTGGTCGCTTGACAAATGCAATCCAATAGGATTTCTGCTCGTAGTCGCCGAATTTTCTGGTGTGAGAATTCGCGTTCATCGAGTCGGTTGATATCGGTTCGTTTCGTCGCAGTTTGATAGGTTCGGGAATTACAGATTTCTCGAATGACGTTCTTGATATCGAAATCCTCTTCAGCCATTCGTTTGCCGAGGTAGTCAAGCAGTTCGGGGTTTGACGGAGGGTTACTCACACGAAAATCATCGACTGGTTCAACGATACCAATTCCAAAGAAATGAGACCAAACGACGTTGGCGATGTTCTTAGCAAAGGCGGGATTCTCTTTCGACGCTAACCACTCTGCCACTACCGCTCGGTAGTCTTTACCATCAACCTCTGGGGGAGCGTTATCTCCCAAGAACTGAGGAACTACCGTTCGCCCTGCCACGGGGTGTTCGATCATTCCTTCTTTCTTGTCGAAAACGGTAAGCTCGCGAGGATCATTCGCTTGTTTGTATCCCACTTGACTGAAGAAAGCAGCGAATCCGTAATAGTCATCCATGGTCCAGCGATCAAAAGGATGGTTGTGACATTGAGCGCATTGAATACGTGTTCCGAGAAAAACCTGGGCCACATTCTCAGCGATCAATTGAGGAGTGGTTTCTGTTTGATAGTAATTCGAAACCGGATTTTCGATCGTTCCACCCGATGCAGGTATGACCGCTTGTACGATTTCGTCGATAGAGGCTCCTTGATGAACATAGTCGCGCAGCCATTTATCGTACAGTTTTAGGGCCTTGGGGCTGATTCCATTCGAGGTTCGAATTTGCAATAGTTCTGCCCATCGCATGACCCAGATATCTTTAAATTCATCGCGATCAATCAGCGAATCGATAAGCTTGGCACGTTTATCTAACGAGGTGTCCTGCATAAATGCTGCGTACTCTTGTTCGGTAGGCAACAAACCCACCAAATCCAAGTAAACTCGACGAAGGAATTGCTCATCTGATGAGAGCTCAGACGGTTCGATATGCAAGAAGTTTAAGCGTTGATTGACGAGTCGATCGATTTCGTTAGCCGGTTGTGGAAAATTGGGAGAGTATTCTTTTCCTGATCGAACCACAAACGCGGTTCCTTGTGTGAACTTATCGAAACGAGCCATCACAAACGCGGCACCAGCTCCCTTTGCAGATACCATACCATACTCGTCGACCGAAGCGGCACCTTCGTTGTTGCTCATGAATACGGAGTACGCCGTGACATCGCGACGTGTACCATCCTCGAACGTTGCCATGACGACCATTTTTTGCTCACCGACTGGATTAGCAAAAACAGAGCGATTGGGATAGACCTCAATCCCCGTAGGCTCCGGCGCATCAAGTTGATCAGACTTAGCACCCTCGCGAATCCACTGTCGAAGAATCTCAAATGATTCTGATTCCATCTCCATACACTGACCACCGGTATGAGCAACTTCACCGAGAGCTTTGAGAAGTAAAAGGCTGTTATCTGGAGAAGCCAAATTGATTCGTCTGCCGAATTGTTCGCGGGTAAGGCGGAAATGATCCCCCTCGGGGTCGTAGCCATACAAACTCAGCCGAAAACCATCTTTCCCTGAAGCGGCGCCATGACACTTGCCTGTATTGCAGCCCGACTTAGTTAGTACCTGGAGAACTTCATTTCGAAATTCGATAGGCGGATTCGACTTAGCATTCGATACAGAAAAAGGGAGCTTAAACGATTGGGCTTCAAAGGATACCGTCACATTCCCCTTACCGTCTTGGTTTGGAAAAAAGGTCTCCGCCTCATACTGAATCAATCCCTCTGGCTCAGAAGCAACGGTAACGAATTCCGTCACATCGCGAGTACTACCATCCGAGTAGATTGCCGTGGCTAACAAACTTTGCCGGGATCGTGCTCCGCTGAGTTCGATCGCCTCTTGCTCGATCTTGATAGATTCCAATTTCGCTGCTGTTTTTATCTCAGTGATTCGATTTTTCGAGTCGGTGAGATTCGGCTCTGTCGCACACAGAAACTGGCTGAATGGCATTCCAATGATAAAACCTAGAAGCCCGAGCAACCGGCTGCGTTCAATTCGGTGTCTGATGTTTATCATGCTTGCTTAAGGATTGGTATTTGGACTGATTATGGACGATTTACGACGTAGGGCATCCAATGGGCTTAAGGGATTACCATTTTCGTCTTTCATGGATTCCCCCGCTTTGGAGATGACCAACTTGGTACGACGAGCTAGGCAATAAGAAACGAGTGTCCCGTTTATCTCTCCACTCAAACGACAGTAAATGTCGGGAAACGTACCTAACGGAGCATCGCTGGCCATGATCAATTCGAAAGTTACCGATGAAGCATCTCTAGCGATTTCCACTGGCTCAGCGGTGACTCGATTGGGCAGTCCCTCAAGTGTGGCGATCATCCGGTCCGGGATACCATCACCTAACCTAACATCACATTGCACCGAAACGGTCTGAGATTGCTCAGCCGAGATAGGAGAAATACTGCCGGTGCATGGTGTTTCGACAATTCGGAGCGTCTGCAGGCTACTGGCGACGGTTCCGTAGTCCAAAGGAGAACGAGTTCGCCTGCGATTGGGACGTTCTGATCCATCCTCTTCGGATGCTTTCGCCGGTAGACCTGCCGATGCTTCTACGACAATAGGCCATTCTCTGGGTTGTGCCTGCTCGAACGATCTTAGGGGAATAACGATTTCAGATTGATCGTCAGGTACAGTTACCTTGTCCGTCGCTTCGATCCATTCCGGCAAGTAGGAGAGCTTGATTTCGACGGGTAGATCGAAATCTTCACCTCGCTCGACGCGAACCTTAAGGCCTAGCGTCCCGTCAGTCGCAAGAGGAACAACGAGGGGATCGAGATCAACCTTAAATGGATTAGGGTTCGTGGTAGCAACCACAACCCGATCGGTCGTAGCCGCATTAAACAACGTATCCGCTGGACCATGAATCAAATCCACGACCTGCTGGAAATCAATTGATTCGCCCGTTAGTGTATTTAAAACCCCAGCTAACGAAACGATCTCCCCTCCGCTGGAAGATGACTCTATCACAACCGGAACGACAAAGGAGTCGGGTTGCTCCATTCCTGCCTGCACCTTGAGCGATGAAGGCAAATTGGTGAGCCCGATCATTACTGGATTATTCGTCCCTTCTTTGCGGACACCGAAATAGGCGAACACTCGATTGCCGGCGGGGACTTCAATAACTTGACGTGCTTGGGATCGCTTATCGCGACGAGGTAAAAATGCGGTGACCACTGGCTGGTTAGGGCTTACCTCGAGGCAATAAGCATTGTTAAAACCACCATTGCCTCGCTTATCGAAGATGCTGACTTGGTACAACTCGCCTTCTTCAGCGTTGAAATCAATCTTGGCATCGAGTCCTTCAAAGTCGTCTCCTGTGGCAATTAGAGAGCCCTCTGAATCCTTTAGCTCGATTACACTATCAAGCTTTGATCCCACGCGAGACGCGAAGACCTCGATCCGATGAAGGCCACTTTTCTGAGTAACAAAGGAGACCTTATCCGTTTGCCCTTTTTCGAGAATTGCTCCTTGAATAGAGCACGGCACAGTGCTCGTCGAAGTTGCAGATTGATCGGGTTCTTTACCTGCATAGACTATAGAGCCGTCAAAGACTCGTAATGGAATGAGAGACGGGCAGCTGATTCCGTTTTGGGAAATCTCGAAACCGTATGTCCCCCTCGAGTCTCGATCGGTTGTAACGGTGTATTCAGCCTTTAACGTAGGGTCATCATGTACCGCGAAAACTTGCTGCTCTGAACCGGAAGAAACTCCGATCGGAAATATGCCATACGGCCTCGGAAAGGAACCAACATGAAGCGCATACGGACTATCTGCGTCGGCCCGTCCGTCTACGCTGGTAATGGATAATCGATACCTCCCTGATTTAGGAGCACGGATAGAAAAACTAGGATCCTGTTTGGTAAGTGGGCTGTCATCACTCGTTACGATTGACGAGCCATCGGAATCGACTAGCTCGAGTTTCGTGTCGAGAAAACCTGCACCGAGTCTCATCGCGTGAACCTCGGCAGAAAAAGTCTCCCCTTCCTTGAGTTCGATTTCGTACGAGTCGATCGCATCTCCCTCGAGGGATCCCAAAATGGTAATGGTCCCAGCAAGAACCTTCTTACTCGCCTCTTCTTCTGAAAGAATCGAATACGGCGTCAATGTAATCGAGCGAATTTCACTCACGCCATTAGGGCCGCTAAGGCGAAATGGGTGACTGCCCAATTTACAATTCGTCTCAGCCTCTATTTGAAGTCGTATTTCGTCATCCCGTAAGACCTCGATGGAACTGCAATGCAGTCCTGGTTCATAGAAGACAACGTTCTTAACATCGCTTAACCCAGATCCGATGGCGGCGACAGAAAAACTGGTACCACGCGTTCCGATTGGTGGCGTGATCTTCTCCATCGACGGTTTTGACGCCGAGGATAGTCCACCGGATAAACCAATGCAGACCATCACGCTAAGTCGAATGTAGTATTTCATATGTTTCATTGGAACTAAAAGATTCTTAGCCAGCAGCCGTTAAGCCAAGAGCCCCTGTGCAACATTTCCGTTCATAACAATTTGCTGAGGGCGATCGCCGGGCGACATCAAGGATTGACTCGCATCAATTCCGAGCAAGTGATAAACCGTTGTCACGTAGTCTTCTACAGAGAGGGTAGAATCGGCTGGCTCGGCCGCTAAACCATCGGATGCACCGTAGACTTGACCCCGTTTCACACCACCACCCGCCATCACAATGGAGAAAACACGTGGCCAGTGATCGCGACCGCCGCCAGCGTTTATCTTAGGTGTTCGACCAAATTCACTCGTTACGAGCACTAATGTCGAGTCGAGCAAACCGCGTGAGTCTAGATCTTGGATCAAGCCTGCAAAGGCTCGATCCAGGTCCGGCATCGAGACCTCAATCCCTCGGTAGTGAAACGCGTGCGTGTCCCAGGCACCATAGGTGACCGTTACGAATCGCGCACCAGCCTCGACTAATCGACGAGCTATGAGAAACTTGGCTCCGGCGCTTGGTCTGAGGACTGGCCCCCAAGCGTTCATTCCATACAACTCCTTGGTTGCGGCAGACTCCTGTTTTAAGCTAAAGGCATCGCGAGCTTTAGGCGAGGCAAGCAGATCGTAGGCTCGCTGATAAAACGAATCCATCGTGGCGAGAGAGTCGTCCGATTCCATTTGAGCAAAATGTTGGTCCACCATTTGTTTCCAATTCTTTCGCTTTTCGAATCGGTTAACATCGACACCCTTTGGCAAGTTGAGATCGCGAACCGAGAAGTTGGCTCTAGCAGGATCTGAACCCAATGAAAACGGGCCAGCAGCGTTGCTTAGGTAGCCACTACCAAGAAATTGGCTCCCTTGGTTGGGTACACAGATATAAGGCGGCATTGCATCGCGTGGACCGAGTTCTTGTGCGACCACCGAACCAACACTTGGGTAGACCAAGGCTGGGCTTGGACGATATCCGGTAAACATGCTGTGTTCACCACGGCTATGATCCACTTCGGTGTGAGACATGCTGCGAACCACCGTAAGCTTATCGGCAACTTTCGCCGTCGATGCCATGTGCGAACTGAAATAAACACCCGGTAATGTTGTTTTCACGGGGTCCAGAATGCCTCGATATTCGGCCGGTGCATCTGGCTTCGGGTCAAAGCTATCCATGTGAGGAAAGCCACCTTGCAGATAAATATGGATGACCGATTTCGCTTTGGGCTCCGGCCCTTTTCTTTCGCCTGCAATGGCTTCCAGTTGTAGCATTTGTCCGAGAGTCAAACCGGCGCCTCCCAACCAACCTGCATAAAGAAATGCACGTCGATTTGGAGCATAACACGCTTGAAAATTACTGCTGCTATATTGCGACTGGTTATTGATTCGTTGCATCGTTCACTCCGTCGGAATTGTTGGTTGAGTTTTTAGTTAAACGACCTGATTTGGCAGGTACGGCATAAATGATTTCGAGGCGTGGCCGTTGCTTCAGGTCTTCGAATTCACTGGAGTAAAAATCCCAGCCGTTTCCACCGGTGTTGATAAAAACCCAGCCATGGTTCGGATGACCAGCGGACCAATACTGCACGGTGTCTGTCACGTCGAATATGGCGGTTGATGTGTTAGCTGCGATCTTGCCAAAGGTGAGGCTATCTTTAGTTCGAGAAGCTTCCAAGCCATCCGCAGAGACACCATCCACGAGAGAATTCCAAGTAGCTGTTTTCGAAAAGGGAACGTTCATACGGTGCAAGTGAACAGTACTACCCTGATCAAATGCGCTAACGTAAAGATTAGCTTTAACGACTCGCGCACCTTTGGGAACTTGTCCCTCAGAAGCTCCAAAGATGCCATCGAATCGGATCACAACTTGGCTCTCGCCACCGTCGTTATCCGAATCGGATGAAGCATTGGGATTGTCGGCAAGAATTGTGTTGGGTGCGAGAGCCCAAATCTCCGTATCGACGGTACCGGAGTAATCATCTACACCTTGTTGAAAGGAGAGCGTTTTCTCGTCGGTCGTGGTTTGCTTTTTGGCAGTCTCATCGCCCGTTACTGGTTGCTCAAGAGCAACGATGGGAAATAGCATACACGACATGTGCATCAACAAGAGCGAATAACAACACGCATACATGCTAGTCATCTTTCGTTTGGTAGGTGTTTAGACCGATGCCTGAGAATGTTTAACCAACATCCGGGTGGTTCGACGATCGATTCATCCGCTGGGACTATAACGGATGAATATGTTGCTCTGATGTAGAGATGATTAAGATTAAGTGACGGTATGATGAAGGGCTTGTTGATCTAAACAAACACTGCCGGTGGAATCACTTAGGATGCTTGATTTGTATTAGAAACCGTTGGCTTTAAGAATTTGATCTCAGGCAAATCCATGTGCTCTCTCCATTGACTCGGAGGGAGATTCCAAGCCGGAAATCTCAGCGGTTCCACAAGTGGCATAATCCACTTGCCTTCGCGAATTTCTTCTTTGGTTAACCCAGCGAGGTTAACATTGGGGTCGATCATCAATTGAGGTTTGCGTCCGTTAAGTGACGCCGCAACAAAGGCATAAACCTCAGGCGTTTTTCCTGATGGTGATCGATTGATTCGAGCAATAAATCTCGCGAAAGAAAGAATGTTGTGTGGATCCCTCCCAAATTTTTCAGCTTGTTCGGGATCTAGGTACTCAGCATGATTGATGTTTTTAACAGCACCCGTTTCTGGGTCGCGAATAGCGAATCCCAAACCAACTTCTTTTGCACGCAGCATCATTCGCCATGAGAAAAGATGGGCTCGCTCCGTCCAACTCGTTTCTTCTTGATATAGCTGGCACCTTAGCGGCCAAAAAAGATGGAAGACCGCGTAACATACAAAGCCATATATCAACATCGATTCACCCTTGGGCTGGTTCGGTGTATTACTATGGAATGGAGTCGCATCCTCTTCTTTGCGACGACCGCTTGCAAGAAGCCGTCTTACCCAGTCGGGTGAGAAGAAAAGAGTCGTGGCTAAGATCATGAACCACGGGAAGATGTGAATGCTGAACAGAACGGCATTGCTCAAATGGAAGGCAACGGCTGCCAGGAAAGCCAGCATGCGAGTTCGCTTCCAAATGAGTAGCGGAACTATAGCTAGATCGAATAACAAACCTCCGTAGGAGAACAACACTCCGGCCCAAGATGACGCCAACCAAGGCCCGATAAAAGGCCAATTCGCCTTGGACTCTAGATAAATCCCCATAGGCTGACCAAGCAACCAGTCAGGCGTAATCTTCGCAACACCACCATAAAAGTAGGGGATAGCGATATGAAATTGCAGAATGACTAGCACCCATCGAGACACGAAAGCCTGCTCCTTAACCACCCCTCGCCAGACATCGCCTGCGACCAATCGATTCAACGGCAAGAGCGTGAGAGTCCACGCGACCAAGCAGACGAGGTAGTAGTGATTTTGGTAGTTGGTACGCTCGAGAAGAAATACGTAGGTGATTCCAACGGCGAAAAGAATGGTTGCAACGCGATAGAATAATCCAGCCGCAATAAGTAAAGCCAGAACAAGCAACAGTACGAATGGAGCGTACATCCAGCTACCCGGAAGCGGCTGCACCCATTCGAATCCACCGTAAGGAAAATGGAATTTGGGCTCAATATAGAGGCGTGTGACTCGGCCTGTGCTGAGATAATTCCACGCCCAACCGGCTAAGACGACTCCGAAAGCAACTCGGAATAAGATAACGCTAGAAGCATCGACGGGCTGACGAAGCCAAATCATCAACCCTTCGACGCTTAGCGTAGAGGAACCAGGGATTTTATCAGCCGAACTCACAGATGTTAGGTTCCGTCTTCATCGAGTCCTTGCAGAATACGGTTCTTCTCCTCTTGCTTCAGTTGCGCCGCATTGGCTGGCTTCAAGACGAGTTCAAATTTGTTAACTTCACCTGCCTTAACGTCAACCTGCATGACATCGATCTGATCACTCATTTGGCAATTGCATTTCGCATCGCCTCGGCCAACTCGGACTCGGTGTTTGCCCACGACAGCACCGTCATTTTGACCTGGAAAATAGGTCGAAATTTGGAATTTGCCGTCGTTATCCGTAAAGGCGAAGCCTTGTTTACCCACGATGATCGAAGCATCTTGTCCGGTTGATTGAAGAGGTTCAAAATACACCGCTGCACCAACAACTGGCTTG
Organism: Pirellula sp.; assembly: GCA_046318795.1. Classification (GTDB taxonomy): domain Bacteria; phylum Planctomycetota; class Planctomycetia; order Pirellulales; family Pirellulaceae; genus JBKCUI01. The sequence continues at coordinate 8,507 of JBKCTT010000137.1, read as the reverse complement.
CCTTCGCAGAGAACAACACCTTCTGTCTTCGCGGTGGGAAAGTCCCCTTTGCTACACCCCAAAAAGAGCATAGCAGTGATTACAGTACCCAAGAATCTTGCATTCATACAACCTCCCTAGTTCGACTTATGTTCTTTGGCTGAGACGTATCGCGACCAATCTTACGAAAGTCGTGATAGGACAAATTCAACGATCTAAAAAGTGGTTCTACTCCCAGGAACCGATTGGAACCCCATCACGTTTGTCGTGTAGGTTGCAATAGGTTTGGATGGCGACATTTTGGCTGATGAACTGCACCGAGCCGTCGCAGAACGCGAACTGCGCACCGCCTGGATGGTAGCTAAACGCATTGTCGTCATTGATTGCGAACGCCATGGTGTTCGGATTCACCTGTGCGTTGATGGGGCTCTCTGTTCTTCCGTTAATCCGAATCGTTTCATCCTGTCCGTCACCGAACATTCCAATCCATGTTGGCCAATCTCGGAAGCTCGCTGGTGGAGTCGTGCGCCGCTGGCTTGCGGATACGTTTGTCGTTACATAGGAAGATTCCCCGACGGCGATCGTATTGCTCAGACCATCAGTGATTTCCGCGAATCGTGCTGGTGGGGCTTCCCACAACTTGTGAAGGACACCAAAGTCACCATTGCAACTACCACCGGCACCTTTGTAATCAGAAGTAGCATGCCCAATTGCCATCGGAAATTGAGCAGGAACTGCCCCACCCCCGATAAGCTGGCTGCCAGGAACCACCCACATCGCTGGTACGCGATCAGGCAATGCCGACGATGGGCATCGATAGGTCGAAACAATGCGATCGCCACCACGGAAAACCTGTCCCACAGGTATCTCTGGATAAACCCGGCTGCGAATGGTCTGGTTTCCGAGAACCCCAAAGTGACCATTTGGATTGATCAGGTCGTATAGAGCTTGCTGTTCAATGTAAGGAAGGATAGAAACCATCCAACCGAATCCATCATCATCTTCGCCCGACGGCTCGCCGCGTAATTGGCTTGCACCGTAAGCTCCCGGTGGCAGTTTTTTGAACGTGCTCTCGTAGTTATGTAGAGCCAATCCCATCTGCTTGAGATTGTTCGAGCAGGACATACGTCGAGCTGCTTCCCGAGCAGCTTGTACTGCAGGAAGTAGCAAACCGACCAAAATCCCGATAATCGCGATTACCACCAAAAGTTCAACCAACGTGAACCCACTTCTTAGGCCTTGCTTTTTCGTCATAGCCAAGTCCCCATACTCCTGGAAAACCATTTCAAAAAGTTCTGATCGCCCCACCAACGGCACAAGCAGAGAAAAATTACTTGCAAGCATGGTAGACCCGGATCGTTAAGATTCGATGCGGCGAAAATAAAGAGGACGTGAGCGTTCGGTTAATAACTATGCATTGCTCAGCATCAAAAAAAGCCAGAGTGTTAGGACTATTGACGAGCACCGGAAGGCAATCCCATCAGAGGTCTGGCTCGCTCCTGGGGCGGGGCGTGCGCTGAGGTGTTTACTTGTAAACTTTAAAAAATTTGTGCGTTTTTAGGAAATCTGCTTCGTGTTCACCTAAGGAATTTCGAGGGCTGCCTTAGTTAATCTGGAACGATCTTAACAATTCGATACACTTCGTGATGATGGGACTGCTCCCCGATCCACGCGAAAGCCGAAATGGTGCACACACCGCTCGACGCGATCGTGTGGATACAATCGTGGAACAGTACGACTGCTAGCAAACCTAGTCAATTTTTACGAGATCTTGAATCGATGCTTGACCGCAAATTTGTCCTCGAAAACCTTGAAGCTGTACGCCAAAACTGCATTAACCGCGGAGTGCCGGCGGATAGTCTGACTCGATTCATGGATGCGGAAACGAAGCGTCGTGCTCTGCTAGCTGAAGCCGAGGAATTTAATCGCCAGGCCAACGATCTTAATAACAAGATGAAGGGGGCCACTCCCGAAGAACGTGAAAAGCTGAAAGAGTTGGGCAAGTCGCTGCGAGAGCAAAAAGAAGCTGCTCAAAAGTCCCACGATGAGCTGGATAAAACGGTCTTGGATATTTTGGCCCACATTCCCAACATGACCAACCCAGCCGCTCCCATCGGCAACGATGATCAAGCGAACTTAGAAATAGCTCTTGGCAAAACGCCGATACCCAAGTTCGACTTTAAGCCCCTCGATCACCTAGAGCTAGGCAAGAAGCACGACATGATCGACTTCGAGTCTGGAGCACGCGTAGCCGGAGCTGGTTTCTACTTTCTGAAGAATGATGCCGTATTGCTCGAACTCGCTCTCCAACAGTTCGCCGTCCAGTTGCTGGTTAAGAATGGCTTTGTGCCTGTATCTACACCCGATGTTGCTAATACGCATACTCTGCACGGGATTGGCTTTATACCTCGTGGCCCTGAAACTCAAATTTATAGTATTGAAAACACCGATCTCAATCTGGTTGCGACGGCCGAAATCACGCTTGGTGGAATGTATTCAGGGCAAGTTATCGAAGCTGAGCAACTCCCGCTCAAGCTCGTCGGCATCAGTCACTGCTTCCGAACCGAAGCAGGAGCCGCAGGTCGCGCGTCCAAGGGGCTGTACCGAGTTCATCAGTTTACAAAGATCGAAATGTTCGCTTTTACACAGCCTGACCAAAGTGACGCACTCCATGAAGAGCTAAGACAACTGGAATGCGACATATTCGATGCCATGGAGATCCCATACCGAGTTGTCGACACAGCAACCGGCGATCTCGGTGGCCCAGCTTATCGCAAATACGACTTGGAAGCCTGGATGCCAGGCCGAGGAACAGACGGCGAGTGGGGCGAAGTGACGAGCACATCGAACTGCACCGATTACCAAGCTCGTCGCTTAAACATCCGTTACAAGAACAAGAACGAAAAGGGAACCCACTTCGTTCACACGTTAAACGGCACCGCCATCGCGATTAGCCGCGCCATCATTGCGATCATGGAGAACCATCAACAAGCCGACGGAACCATCAAGGTGCCAAAGGTCTTGCAACCATGGCTCGGCAAAGACGTTATCGGAAATGCAAAGTAATGCGTTAGCATTCGACAATTTGGAATGATAACCGTAATCAACAAATCTTAATAAGGTTGATTGACGGCATCACATAGTGTCTTCATCATCGGGCGAGCAATCTTGGTAAGCTCGATGATTCGATCGACCAACTCCGGTGACTGTATCTCTTTTCCATGAAGCGGAACCATGCCCAGAAAACTCTTTAGCTTCAGATCGCTCGCATTGGGATGATCAGACGAGTAGCCGCGAGGCATAGTTTTCAAGCTATCATCGTAAACGGTAAAGGTTCGGCGAAACGACTTGTTATGAAAGCCTGACTTCCAATCCTCCGCATTGCCATCTATGAATTCTCGAATCTGCTGTAGGACAGGTCCGTCAGGTCTCCACAGCCCCACTCCGCAAAACATCTCGTCACGCGCAATGTGAATATAGACTCCAGGTGCATGAACGTCTTTACCCGCCTCGTGCCGAAACTGGATGCCAATGTTGGTCTTGTAGGGCGTCTTATCCTTAGAGAACCGAGTGTCTTTGTAGATCCGCATCAACGAACCACCACTCTTGGCTGCTTTAGCTGTAAGTTTTGGGGCAACCTTGGCGAGCGGCCCAGAAATAGCCTCGATAAACTGCAAGGCGGGATTCAGCACCGACTCTTCGTACTGCTCCTTGTGCTCAGCAAACCATTCACGCCGATTGTTCTGCTCCAAATTAGTCAGAAACGGCAACGTTGATTTTGGAAAGCCCTTGAATACCACAAATCCTCCCCCCAACAATTGATGTCAATTATAACTCAAAACGCACGATCAATTCTAACCCAACGACTAGGCGAGGGAATAAGCTTTCGATCTGTCCCTTGCACAGCGGCGTGTTGCATTAATGTTAGGTTGGTCACTCTTGACCGACTCTGGCGTCATTAAACGGGCAAGAGAGCCCATTTTACGTTCGCTAATCATCCTGTATCGATTACAGCAACAAGCCTTCACGCTGCAGGTTGTGATTTCTTGGTGTCACAAAAGATTCAGTGACTATTGCTGAGACTTCTGACCGGCTTTCTTTTGCATCCAATCACTGAGAGATAACGATAATCGATCTTTTTGCTTTGCGATTTGTTTATTCATCTTCTCCGCCAGCTTTTCATCGTACTCCTCGAGTTTTTTATCGAGCAATCCACGAAGCTGTTTACCCATGAGTTCCGCAGCATCTCCTCCAATGTGACTAATGCGATTCACTTCGAATCGAACCAAACTAATGCTTGCTCGCTCAACAACCGGGTCGAACCGAACATCAGGAGGAAGCTTGGCTGCATTCACATAAATTTTCACGATGCTCTCAATCTCGAGCAATACCGTCGCATCCGCTTTGACCGATATGGAATACCACTGAAAGTCTCGTTGATACTGCTTGAGTTGCGAATACAGCGCGAGAGGCATCTCCAGTTTTATCGCAAAGCCAATCTGACCCCGTTGAGAAAAGTCAATCTTGTTGATAGCTATGGCCAAGTTCGCTTGTGGATCGATAAAGTCGATAATATGCCGCTGCCAGGTACCGTGCTTAACCATCTTGCGACGACGATTGGTTTTAATCTTGCCATCTTCCCAACGGACATTGAGACCACTCACAATCTCTTTGGTCTGATCCCATTTGCGTAAATCCTCGTAGTGCGGCGGAAGATTCTTTAAAACCAGCCACTTCACCCAAGCCGCCAGCTCGTCTTGTTCGCTCTCGTCAATCTCAATCGGCACTTCCGCAAGATTCTCAGGTAGGCTGATTTTACTTGCGGCGGGTACATATTCCGATTCTTCATCTTCTTCAATTGCGCCAAAGAGATCCTCCATAGACGGCGAGGATCTTTCCTGACCAATGCACTGCATGCCAATGCCGGCTAGGATCCAGAACGCTTGGAGAGCTGTCACGATGACGAGGACGGGAATTTTGAATTTCATTTTCACGAGCTCTGTAAACAGAACAAAATGTTGTGAAACTTGACTAGAATGAGTTGGGACGTTCCCTCTCCGCGTTATTGCTCCAATGGTAAGAATTGACTAAATGCAAGCACAATATCAATGCAGTACGAGACCGCCAATCAACGAGTCTTTTTTTCAAAAAAGCGGTTGGTTGGCAATCGCGATGGTACTTTTCGTTGCGCTGAATCCAGGATACTGCGACGATAATCTTCCGCCAGAATCGGAGCGACTGAGCCGAATTCAATCGCTACTGGATGCAGCCCAGTCGCAGGGTGATGCATCGCGTGGTCTCAAAATTTTTACTAATGCCAAGGCAGCTTGTTCTTCGTGCCATCGCATCGGTACAGCAGGAAGCGATATCGGTCCCGAACTGACTTCGATCGCAAAGAACCGAACACCCCATGAAATCGTTGAGAGCTTGTTTTGGCCAAACCTTAAAATTGACCCCAACTTTCGACCTTGGAAATTGCTATTAGATGACGGTGCCGTGATCACTGGCTACATCGACAATACCAAGTCCAATACGGATTCGATCGCTATAAAAGATCCGGCAACAGGTGTCATTCAATCGTACGCCCGCGACTCGATCGAAGAGAAAAAGGAATCGCTATCATTAATGCCCAACGGGTTATTTGAATCTCTCGAATTCAACAAACAAGCCGATCTAGTACGCTTCTTACTAGACCTGGGGACCAACCCATCACTAGATCGATCTCATATTGAGTCGATGATACGCAACGCCGTCCGCCATGAACCTGCAAGCTTCCCGTTTGACCTGGCACCAATCAATCCGGAATTACGCCCAGGCTGGAAGCAACCGATCAATCAAAACCGACTCTACGACTTTTACAGTAAGCAAGCCCGTTACTTTCTTTCTCAGCCTGCTGAGATCGATCTCATTCAAGAATTCACGGGATTGGACGGAGAAAAATTCGGTCACTGGGGAAGCCAAAATGAAGAGTCGTGGCGTGGAAGCGAATGGAATCTTGTCGAGCCAAATCTCGTTCAGTGCAATGTGCTGGTCCACCCAACCAAAACTATAAACAGGGCTGTGTGTTTTCGCTTTGGAAAGGAGCTAGCTTGGTCTGCTTGTTACGATTCCGATCGCTTGCAGTACGACTTCTTCTGGCAAGGTGGGTTTGTTTCTTACTCGGATGTGCGCCATGGTTTCATGGACGGTGTTCGCATCGTTGGAAAGGAAATCGTGAAACCCAATCAAACCGATTCTGCGTTGTCGATTTTAGGCCTCAATCCGAAGGAACAGGTTCGCTATCTCGGTTACTTCATCCATGAGGAACAAGTTCTCTTTGAGTTCGAAGCAGCCGGTACCGTCTACATCGACTTCGTTAGCGAAAAGTCGGGCGTCATAACACGAAATGTCGTGCCGAAGTCGGAATTCGCGAACCCCGAATGGCTGCGAGGAGGATCATCTCGCCCCCCACAGACTCTAGAGACGGATGTTAAGCTCGGAACGGGTACTGGATACGTGGTCGACACGATTGAGATTCCCTTTGATAACCCATGGCGTGCCTCCATGGCCATCGGAGATCACGATTTCCTCAGCGACGGAACCGCCATCGTTGCCACCATGCAAGGTGACGTTTTCCGGGTCGAAGGCATAGCATACAAGCGTGGTAATAATAACAACAAAGCATATTGGCAACGTATTGCTACGGGCTTACATCATGCTCTAGGCGTGGTCGTTCATAATGATGAAATCTATGTACTAGGTCGTAATCAAATCACTCGTTTACATGACCTTAATGGTGACAAGCTAATCGATCGCTACGAGTGCTTTTCCAATGCATTTGAGACTTCTCCTAACGGCCACGACTACATTTGTGGTCTGGTAAGAGACCCGCAAGGAAGATTCTACGCGGCTTCCGGGAATCAAGGTGTTTTGCAAATCTCAGCCGATGGATTGACGGCAAAGGTTATTGCGACCGGATTTAGAAATCCAGATGGGATCGGCTTATTGCCTGATGGTTCCATTACGGTTCCAGCCTCGGAAGGGGAATGGACCCCGGCATCCATGGTGAGCTTGGTCAAACCGATTGCTAACGGGAAACCCGGGGAGTTCGCAACCTCGCCGCCTCCTTTTTACGGTTATCGAGGGCCCAAAGCGGATCAAACAATCGAACTGCCATTTGTGTATTTGCCGCGAGGCGTCGATAACTCGAGTGGCGGGCAGTTCTGGATTTCGGATGAACGCATGGGACCGATTGCAAATCAGATCTTGCACACGTCTTACGGAGCAGCCACCGCAATGCTGTTGTTACGAGACCAAGTCGACGGAATCGATCAAGGAGGCATCTTCGTACTTCCCGGCGAATACTTGTCAGGAGTTCATCGCGCCAAAACGAATTCAGCCGATGGACAACTGTATCTGAGTGGTATGTACGGTTGGGGAAATTATTGGATCCAACCTGGTGCGTTTCAACGTCTTCGATACACAGGGGACGACATTCTAGTTCCGGTTGGATTTCATGTATTCACCAATGGAGTACAAGTCGATTTTTCTAACCGGATTGATGCCGATTCGGCTCAGGATGCTTTCAAGCACTTTGCCCAATGCTGGAACTATCGCTACTCACCTGGTTACGGGTCCAAGGAGTATTCTGTTTTCAATCCGACCATCGCAGGACACGACCGATTAAACGTGACCTCGTCGCACGTTCTCAATAATAGCAAGTCTCTGTTTCTTGAAATACCTAGCCTTCAGAAATGCAATCAACTCCACCTGCATCTCAATGTAAAGAAAGAGGAGGAAAGTGATTCTTCTGTACTACCTATCGATCTTTACTTAACCGTACATGCCATGGACCGTCCCTTTACTGGATTCGAAAATGCAGTTGCTATGACCAGCAAAGTGGAGCTTCCTCATCCGTTAAAACGTGACCTGGATCGATTGCAGAAGAGTTTGCCCAATCGATGGCGAAATCGTTTAGAGGGAGCGAGAGCGATTACGATTGACGCCAAAGACAATTTACAATTTTCAGAAAGAGTCGTCGAAGCTCGCGCCGGGGAAACGATTCAGTTCACCTTTCGAAACCCCGACGTAGTTCCTCACAACTGGGCCCTCATTAAGCCCGACTCTCTCGAAAAAATTGGCACATTGGCGAATGCGTTGGTAAATGATCCTGATGCTTACTTAACTCACTATGTCCCAGCTAGCGACGATGTGATCTGTTTTACCGATGTCGTCGAACCAAAGAATGAGTTTACGATTTACTTCAAGGCCCCGAGTGAGCCAGGTCGGTACCCATACCTCTGCACCTTTCCCGGCCACTGGATGGTGATGAACGGCGTGCTGGTTGTGAAGTAAGATGTGCAATTTCACCTCCCCAAAAACTTCGTTTGGGGAGGGTCAGCCCGCGTGTACAGACCTGAGACATAGGTAACAGTCGTTCGGAGACATAGGTAACACAATTTTAAGCTCTAAAATTGGCTCCAAAGGGAGCTAAGAAATGAGCTGGATTGAAAGTGATCGAATGTCGCAACGACGCGAGTTTTTGGATT